>NZ_CDCG01000037.1:511944-563799 GCF_000819845.1 Aeromonas enteropelogenes | reverse complement strand
TGGCGGGCTGTATGGCGCGGTGCGCGCCAAATATCTGAACGAGAGCGGCGCAGGCGGCGTGCACTATGACGAGGCGCTCGGACTGGCGGATCTTGGCGCGGAACTTGGGCCTGCCCCCGTGCTGGCGCTGAAGCAGTGGCATTTTGTGCACTAGCAACAAGGCATCCGCACCGGCTTCAACGAAAAGGTCGAACCGGGCCGGCAACTGTGACAAGCTGGGATCCTGACACACAAGGAGGATTGCCCATGCTTGGTCCTGCCCGTGCCGGCGCCCTGATCTATTCCAAAGATCCCGGTTTGCTGACCCACTTTTATCGCACCTTGTTGCAGATGGATCTTCTCAGCCAGGATGAGCAGCTGGTGGTGCTGGAGAACGGCGATTTCCAGCTGCTGCTCCACACTATCCCGGAGCCCTATGCAGGCCAGATCGAGGTCAGCCAGCCCCCCGAGCTGAGAGAGCGTAGTGCCATCAAGCTGTTCTTTACCGTGCCGAGTCTCGCCTGGGCGGAGGCAAAGGCAGCCGATCTCGGCGGTGGCCTGTTGCCTCAGCAGTGGTCAGGCCCCGGCTTTGTGCTGCGTAATGCCTTTGATCCGGAAGGCAACATCCTGCAGTTGCGGGAGTTTCTCGGGGCCCCCGAGTCACACTGAATCCGCCAGGCGTGCGATAAAAAAACGGGGCAGCCAGGCTGCCCCGTTTTTTCATGTCACAGTGTCAGGCCATCACTTCAGATAGCGCTGTTCCAGATGCAGGCGCAGCCAGTGCGGGTTCAGCGCTTCGCCGGTGGCGCGGCGCACCAGCTCGTCTGTGTCATGAAGACTCCCCTGGGACCAGATGTGGCGGCCCAGCCAGGTGAAGATCTCCGGCAGACGGCCCGCCTCAAGAAGGTTGCTCATGCTGCCCAGCTCCTTCTCCAGCGCGAAACGCAATTGTGCCGCATACATGGCACCGAGCGTATAGCTCGGGAAGTAGCCGAACGAGCCGTCGGTCCAGTGGATATCCTGCATGCAGCCATTCTGGTAGTTGCCCTTGGTAGAGAGGCCCAGCCACTGCTGCATCTTGGCATCCCACAGCTCGGGGATGTCCGCTACCTCGATGCGTCCCTCGATGAGGTCGCGCTCCAGCTCGTAGCGCAGGATCACGTGAGCCGGATAGGTCACCTCGTCCGCATCGACCCGGATAAAGCCGGGCTCGACTCGGTTATAGAGCTTGGCCAGATTGGCCGGTGCAAAGGCCCGCTGTTCGCCAAAGTGGGTGCGAATGCGTGGCGCCAGGAGCGCGAGGAAGGCGGGATCATGGCCCAGCTGCATCTCGCAAAACAGGCTCTGGCTCTCGTGAATGCCCATGGAGCGCGCCTCGGCCACCGGCTGGCCCAGCAAGTGGCGCGGCAGCCCCTGCTCGTAACGGGCGTGACCGGTCTCGTGCACTATGCCCATCAGGCTGGAGACAAACTCCTGCTCGTTGTAGCGGGTGGTGATGCGCACATCGGTCGGCACCCCGCCGCAGAACGGGTGGTTGCTCACATCAAGGCGACCGTGGGCAAAATCAAATCCGAGCAGCCCCATTACCTCCTGGCCGAGCGCCTGCTGGCTGGCGATGGGGAAGGGGCCTTGCGGGATCAGGATGGTTTCGCTCTTTTGCTGCTCGCTTACTTGCTGGATGAGGGAGGGGAGCCAGCTGGCGAGATCGCCGAAGATCTCGTCGAGCCGGGCGCTGGTCATGCCGGGCTCGTAGAGCGCCAGCATGGCGTCGTAAGGGCGCACGCCGAGGGCCCCTGCACGCAAGGAGGCGACCTCCCGCGACAGTTTCACGACTTCTGCGAGATTTGGCGCAAAACCGGCCCAGTCGTTGTTTTTGCGCTGGCTACGCCAGGCGTGTTCGCACTTGCTGCCGGCCAGCGACAGCGCCTCCACCAGCTCACCGGGCAAGAGACTTGCATCCTGCCACTGGCGCTTGATCTCGCGCAAGTTGGCGCGCTGCACTTCATCCAGCGCTTCCGTTTCGGCCTTGGCAATCCAGTCGCCGAGTTCGGGAGCGGTACGCTTGTGGTGGATCAGCAGACCGAGCTCCGCCATGGCCTCGGCGCGGGCCTCATTGCCCCCCTCCGGCATCATGGCGGCCTGATCCCAGCCGCAGATGGCCGAGAGATGGGAGAAGCGGTGCAGCTGTTGCTGATGTTGTTCAAGTTTTTGATATGACATGGGATTGTCCTTGTTATCGTCCCTGATGCTATGCACCCCGTACCTGGCATGATCGGGGCAGCTCGATGCTATCACTGCCATGACGCCCTGCGCCATGTTTGCCGATTGGCCGGGTCAGCCGAGGCGCTTCTGGTGACGTTCGCGGTTTTCCGCCTTCTTGCGCTCGCTCTTTCGCAGCAGCACATAGAGGGCGCCACTGCCACCGTGGCGACGTTCGGCGCTGTGGATGGCCATCACCGCCGGCAACTGCGGCAGCCAGGCGCTCACATAGCTTTTGAGCAGAGCGCGTGGTGTGCTGCGCTCCCCCTTGCCGTGCAGGATCAGCAGGCAACGGATGTCCCGCTGCTCGCAATCCTGAACAAATTGCACCAGAGCCTGGCGCGCCTCGTTGAGGGTCTTCTGGTGCAGATCCAGGCTCGCCTGCAACTCGTATTTGCCGAGCCGCAGTTTCTTGTAGACCCCCTCCTGTACACCGTCGCGCTTGAAGCCGACGATCTCGTGGGGATCGCGCATCTCGATCGCCTCCATGGTGAGGTGATCGAGCTCGAGTTGCTGTGCAGTGGCGGCCTGGCGGCGGGCCAACTGGGCTTCGGTCGGGGTGGGTTTGCCCACTTGGGGATGGATATGATCGCTGCGAATGGGCCTGACATCGGCCACTTCATTCAGAAATAGCGAGAGTTCGTCGTTATGAGACACGGCAGGCTCCCCATCAGAAAAAGTGGGAGCCATTATAGCGGCGGGAAGCGGGACGGAAAACGGGACAGGCGGTCAGACGGGGCCGGCCGCCCTGGGTTGTTACGACTCGTTGTGATGGGGCTGCTGCTCTCCCTTGGGCGGCTGCGACTTCATCACCTTGTAGATGAAGTAGGCCGCATAAGAGCTGATCAGCAAGAAGGTACCTATCACCACCAGCATGGACATCAGCCCCACGCTGTTGCCAAACATCAGATCCAGCCAAAAATCCATTTTGTTGCTCCTGTCACCCGATTGATGACAGGCATGATAAATACCTCTTTATCCGTAGGGAGATGATCCCGATCAACTCAGTGGATGGTTATTAAACATCCACGCCGATTTGTGATCGTTCTCACTGGGCTCCTTGCTTCACGGTTGGCTGGGTCAGGGGGGTGATGCGCCACCCTTGTTGCTCCAGCTGGGCCAGCAGCCCCTGTTCGCCGTAAAGATGCAGGGCGCCTACCACGATGAAGCTTTCGTTCGGCAGGCTAGGCCATTTTTTCAGCCAGTTGTGGTTGCGCTCCGCCAGCAGGGTCTGCTCCATCCAGCTCTGCAGGGCGGGGGGAGCCATCTCCTCCTTGAGCAGATTGATGAGGGTGGCTTCATCCCCCTGTTGCCACGCCTTCATCACGGCGGTAAAGGCATTCTCGAGCATGGGTAGCTCGTCCAGGGTGCTGGCCAGCATCAGGGTCTGGTTGTCACCGACGCTGGCGAGATAACCGAGCTGTTCCAGCAGGGTTTCGAAGCCGACGACGGGTTTGCCCTCTTTGGCTGCCAATCCGGCAAAGTGCTGATCGATGCCGAGTTGGCTGTCAAAGCCGGTTTTGGCCATGGCCGCCTGGGTGAGGGTAATGGCGGCAAACCAAGGGCGCAGTGGCGAGAGGGTCGCCTCATCCAGACCATAGCGGGCCCCCGCCATCAGGGTGCGCTGGTAGAGCTCGGCAGGCAGGTACTCCTTGAGGCTCTTGCCATCGTTGAGCTGGGTGAGAGAGGCCATCCCCTGCCACTGCTCCTGGCTGATGCTGTTCATGTCGACTTCCATCACCAGGGCGCGACTCTGCTGCCAGGCGCGTTCGACAGGCTCGGGCAACGGATAGAGCGTGGGCTTGCCTGCATGAATGGAGCCCATCAGCCAATGCTGCTCATCACCCTTGCTGACCCGGTAGAAAGCGGGGTCGGCCAGGGCCGTCAGCGGCAACAGCAGGCAGAGCAGGAAGGAAAACAGTGTGCGGTGAAATTTCATGGGGCGCCTTATGTGTGTAGGGTGGCTTCTCTTCATGACTATAAACCCTATGATAAGACCTCCATTCAGATAACCAAGAGGTTTGCCATGCCCCATTTTCGTTTTCGCGCCATTTCCCTCGACACTTTGCAGCAGATCAGTGGTCCGCTGCTGGCCGAGTTTTGCACCCTGACCGGCGGCAAGCCGGAGTTTGTCACCATGGAGCTGATCGACAGCTGTCAGGTGCGCAATGGCGTGGTGGAGACGGGCTCACCCTTCGTCGAGTTGCACTGGTTCGAGCGACCACAAGCGATGCAGGACGCGGCAGCCGGGCTCATCACCCGCCATCTGAAGGCAGCATTGGGGGAGCAGACCTATGTGGTGGTACAGGTGATCCCCATGGTGAAAAGCGCCTACTACAGCAACGGCGAGCACTACTGATCGAGACGACGGTGCGCGTCGTGCCAGCGGTTTGCCCCGGCTCGGGAGCGTCGGGCAGGGCCTGGATGGGCTGCTTGCCCGGTTCAGGCCGATTTGGCGAGGATCCGGTCCAGCCAGCGGCTTGGCAACAGGCGGCGCAAGATCGCAAACAGTCGGGTTGGAAAAGTAACGGGGTAACGATGGCGCGGCCGCTTGCTGGTGAGGGCGTGCAGCAGCGGCGGGATGCAGGCTTCGCTTGGCAGGGTAAAGCCGCGGGCGCCGCCTTCACGCTCCAGCCGGCTCAGGGTCTGCTGGTAGGCGACCTGATGGCGGCTTTGCGCCGGATCGATGTGGCGCAGGAAGGCTGAGCGGGCATTGGCGCGAAAACGGGTGTCGATGGGCCCGGGCTCGATCAGGCTGATATGCACGCCGCTGCCGGCCAGCTCTAGGCGCAGGGTATCGCTGTACCCTTCCAGTGCGAACTTGCTGGCGTTGTAGGCGCCGCGATACTTCATGGCCACCAGCCCCAGCACAGAGCTGTTTTGTACTATCCGACCCTCTCTTGCCGCCAGCATGGCGGGCAGAACCTGACGGATCAGGTGGTGCCAGCCAAACAGGTTGGTTTCGAACTGCTCGCGCAGCGCCTCGGTAGGCAGGTCTTCCAGTGCGCCAGGCTGGCCGTAGGCACCGTTGTTAAAGAGACCATAGAGGCGTCCTCCCGCCAATGCCAGCGCGGCGCCAGCCCCCTGCTCGATGGAGGCGGGATCCGCCAGATCAAGTTGCACTGCCAGCAATCTCTCCTGCTGCAACCGGGTCACATCCTCCGCTTTGCGGGCCGAGGCGATCACGGTGAAACCGTGCTCCCCCAACGCCTTGGCGGCGGCCAGCCCTATGCCGCTGGAGCAGCCGGTGATCAGCACAAAACGGGACATGAGAACCTTCCTTGTAACCTGAGGGGAGTCGAGGCGCATGGTAGCCCGAGCGCCGGAAAAAAGAAAACCGGGCCGACTGGCCCGGTTTGCTGACAATCATTGCCTGCTTACATGATGGTAAACGGCATGATGATGTGAAACTTGACGTCACGCTCAGAGGTGAACATGTTCGGATAGTACCAGCTACCCATCTCGTCTTGTTTGTTGTTGTAGTCAGTAAAGTGCAGCTTGAACAGGGTACCTTTCAGCTTGCCATCTTGAACTGTGTACATAACGTCGAAGTTGGTCGCCCACTCCTCACCATTTTTACGGTTCGGATCGGTGCCGTGTTCAGCATCCCAGCCATAGGCCCCTGACACACCAACGGTCCAGCCCGGAGCTCCAACCAAGTCATCCAAAGTACGGGTTACACCGGCAAATACAGCTTTCTCATTGTTGTTATTCCAGTCGGAGCGGGAATCCCACCAAATTTCGTTCGCGCCTTGGGAATTACCATAGCCTTTGGTCAAACGGGGCAGATAGTTCCCCATATCACCTTCCGCTTTGGTCCACATCCCTTCCAGGCGGAAGCCGTACGGGCCCATACCCCATGCTGCGGTCAATGCTTGTTGCCATGCCAAGCCATCATAGTCATTGTTGCCAGTGGTGTCAGAACCATAGAATTGGTAGCTGGTATTCAAACCACCCAAGATGTCAAACTTGTGTGCCAGTTTGAAATGGTAGCTATCCATATAGCCTTCGGACTGACCGAAAGAACCGGTAACGGCGGTGCCATTTTCAAAGGTGTAGCGAGCAGCGAGGGCGTGGATATAGTCGATTTTGTTTTCATCGGAGTATTGGGTGTCTGCGCCAGCGTAGTTACCAGCTTTGGAGAACCCATTGGTATTCTTAAACCATGGGGCTTTGTACTCATCAGCAATGGCGTAAGTCAGGTAGAGACCGCCGAAGTTACCTTCAACCTGGCCACCACGGTAGGTACCCGGCTGGTAGGACCAGTTGACACCAATCTGACCCGGTACGTAGAGCTGGGTGTAACCGCCTTTAGCGGTGATCGCACCATCCATGAATTTAAGTTTTAGGGCAGCAGTGGAAAGGCTCGCACCATTTTCAGGTACGCCATCGGTTTGTGACCAGCTGTCACCCCAGAAAGAAAATTCGTTTTCTTCGTTAACCCCATTTGATTCGTCAACGGAGAAGTCATAGGCCGCAAATCCACCCAGATCTAAGCCGATAATGTCCCAGGCATAACCAGAATTGAAGTTAAGAGCAACTTGGGCAGTTGCATGGCTAAGGTTGGATTTATAACGCCCCGTATTGGGATTCGGTATCTCTTTGCCGGGATTGTTAGGGTCTGCCATCATGGGGCCTTCCACGCGTTGACGATCACGCTGGAAGTAGAAGAGGCCGCCAGTCAGTTTGGAATCATTGACGAAGGCTTCATAGGATTTGCCGTATTCCGGGCTCATCATGTCCTGGGCTGCCAACGCCATACCGGGGGCGACCAGCGCGGCTACCACAGCGGCACTCAAAGCGGCGCGCTTGAAGATCACTTTTTCCATTTTTATTGCTCCTGATTTTATGGACTTAGCTTTTTTGTTCCGGCAGTTGGCAGCAGGCCTACCGCTCGGTATTGGCATTGCAATCAAAACCCCGAAGGGCAAAAAAATCGTTGTATCTGGTCTGCAGCCGCGACGTCTTGGCACATCTGCGGTGGGCAGCTCTGTTCATCACTAATTGTGTTTTTTGTGTTCCGATCCTTGGCTATCGGACAACTCAAGAGTACGTTCGCGGTGCGAAATATCAATTAAAAGTTCCCACCAAGTTTCAAAAATATGACCGAGTGCAAATAATCGTGACGGCCGCTCTCATACCGTTTCATCCCCCGTATGACGGCAATGAGAACGTTTTCTTGCTTGCCGTCAGGGTGGTGGAACCTGCGTATCCTGCAGGGTTATGCCGGTGCGGGTATAACCCGTATGCAACATATAATTTTGCGATACAAAAAAACTCACCCGCCATGGCGGAGTGAGTTGGGCGAATGGTGCGGATTAGCCTTGCTGGCCGAGGATGCGGGGGATCTGCTGGGCCTGGTGATGGATGTGGGATGAAACCTGGACCGACAGCTGGCTGACCTGGTGCGCATGTTGATGGATGCGGGCGATCAGGTCGGCAAAGTTGGCAAGCTTGTGCTCCTGGCTTTTGGCGTTGTCCGCCCCCTGCAGGGCGATCACCGCCGTGTTGCGGGCGATTTCCCGCACTGCCAGGGTAGTCTGGCGCAACCGCTCGGCCTGGACCCGCTGACTGCCGGATTCGCTGGTGATGCGGGTCAGCACGGTGGCAAGTTGCTCACCCGAGTGGGTCAGCCGTGTCAGTATGTCGGTGATCTGGTCAAGGGAACGTTGGGTATGGGCCGAGAGCGTGCGCACTTCATCCGCGACCACGGCAAATCCCCGCCCGGCTTCACCGGCCCGGGCTGCTTCAATGGCGGCATTGAGGGCCAGCAGATTGGTCTGCTGGGCGATGTGGCCAATGACATCGACAATGGCGGAAACCTCGGTGACCGATCCCCTGAGCGCGCGCAGGGCCTCGTCGCTCTCGTCGATGGCGAGCCCGGTCTGATGGGTGGCGTGCAGCATATTGCCGACCAGCCCTTCGCTCTCGCTCATCGCCTGTTCGTTGTGATGGGCATGCCGGGCTATCTCGGCTGCAACCTGATGCACTTCGCTGGCCAGCTGGTTGAGCTCTCCCATCATCTGACCGCTCTCGTCGACCACCTGCTCCGTGGTGCGGGTGCTCTGGTGGATTTCATCGACCTGATTGACCATGCCCTGCAAGCTGGTGGATACCGCCGACAGCTGGCCGGCCTTGTGTTTTTGTTCCTGCTGCAGGCGTCCGATCAGACGGTTGTAGCTGGCGACGATATCCGCCAGTTCGTTGCGCTCGCGCCCCGTCGGCAGGGGATCGGCCTGGCCGGTCTGATCCAGTAGCAGGAAGGCGCTGCGCAACCGCAGCAGTGGCCTGAGCAGCCAGCGGCGCTGCACCAGGGCAAATAGCAGCGCGACCAGCACCAGACACAACGCCAGGGAACCCAGTATGGTGGCAAGGTGGCGGGTCACCGCCAGACGCGCCTGGGCGAGCTGTTCTCCCATCTGCCCAGTTGCCTGCAGCATCTGCAAGATGTCCTCCTGTATCGCCTGACGGCCCGCCTGTTGCTGTCCCAGCGCCTTGCGGCTGTTGGCCAGTTCCTGTGGGTAACGTTTGATCAGCGACAGCAGTTCGCTGCGGGGCTGCTCACCCAGCTCCTGGTGTTGTGGCTCACCCAGGGTGAATTCATCGGCCGGCGCCTCTTCATAGCGGCCAAGCAGAGGCAGGGCTTGCAGCTGCTCCGCCTGTTTTTGCAGGGCGTCCAGTTCGAAGCGGATCCCCTCGAGCAACTTGTCGCTGCCCTGCGCCATGTAACGCTCGCGCAGATGGGCGAGTCCCGGCAGGCTGGCCAGCACGGTGGCGGCTCCCTCCCGGTATTGCCGGGCGACTGACCCTTGCTCGTCGGAGTTGCCCGAACCGGCGTAACGCAACAGGGTAATGGCCTGGCCAGCGAGCTCGTTTTCGGCATGTTGCAGCAGTGACTGGCTGTTGCCGGAGAGCTTGCCGGCGGCAAGATAGTCGTGCGCGATCCGCTGCTCCATCGCTGCCAGCTGCTGGCGCAGTGGCCCTGCCAGAGCATCGGGTTGTCCCGTCAGGCTTTCCAGAGCTTGCTGGCGCAGCGCCTGCGCTTCAGTGAGTCGCTGCGGATCGCCACTATCCAGATAGGCGCGCAGGGTATCTTGCAGGGAGACGGTGATCAGTTGCTGGCGAGCCTCATGCTGCTGTTGGGCGAGATTGCTCTGGCCCAGTTGCTGCCAGCCGTGGAGCAGGGCCAACGCCTGCCCTCCAGCAACCAGCAACAAGACGAGGGAGGAGAGGGTGGCGTAATGGGCGATTTTCACTGTGATCTTCCTGTATGCACAGACCATGGGGAGCATGGCGTGAGGCTAAACAGGATGCGTGGCATTTTTATGACAGGAGCCTTGCGCGCCTTGGTGGCAAGGGCGCCAGGCGCCCGACCGTTACTTCGGGTGTGCCGTTGCCAGTGCCGGGGTGGTTCGTTTGCCCTGCATACCGAGCAGGGCCCCCCCCATGATGAGAGTGCCGGCCAGCAGGTGGCGGGGTGTGAGCTGCTCGCCGTTGAGCAGCACCAGTAGAAGAGTACTCAACAGTGGCGTGAGATAGGCAAGGGCACCGATCCGGCGTGGATCTCCGTCCCGCAGCGCCAGATACCAGGTGACGAAGGCGGCCCCCATGGGACCGATCGCCAATCCGATGATAAGCCACCAGTCACCGGTCGGGATCTGTGTAAGGGGCAGGGGCCCCTCCTGTAGCCAGGCCAGCAGCAATGCTAGCAAGCCCGCGGGCAGGCAGGCTGCCGCCGTCACGACCGCCGGCGCCGGGGGAAGCCGGCGTGAGAGTACGGAATAGCCGCCCCAGATGATGGCGGCGCCGAGTGCTAGCAGATAACCGGGCAGATAGGCCTGTTGCAGTTGCAGCTCGCCATTGACCATCACCAGCACGGAGCCGGTCAGGCCGAGCGCTCCGGCCAGCAGGTGGCGGGCCTGCAGTGGGTGACCCGGCAGCATCAGGGGGGTGAACAGTATGATGCACAGGGGCCACAAGTAGTTGATGAGGTTTGCCTCCAGCACGGGAGCGTGGCGAAAGCTCATGAACAGCAACAGGTGGTAGAACAAGAGGGCAGTCACAGTGACCAGCCAGGTGAGAGGGCTGGCTCGCCACTGGCGCCAGAATGGCAAGGCCCCCAGGCCGCAAAACAGCAGCACCAGGCCCACCAATACCAGTGGCGATACGCTGGTGACTCTGGAGGTGAGGGCTGCCAGAGAGGCCCACAGCAGTATGGTCAGCAGGGCGAAACCGGTGGACCTGTCCCACCAGGAAGAAGCAGACATCCAACACTCCTTTGCAAGATGCACGACATGATAAAAAAGAGAGCCAGTCTAGCAGAGAGGTTTTGTTTTCGGTGACGTGGTTTTTATCCGAAAAGCGTAAAGGCCGTAGAACTGGCCGCATTCTGGCCATCGGTGATCTGGCAGATGCCTGATCATGGCCAGAAATAACCCCAAATACATGTGGAAAAGTGACCTGCTTTGGGTACCTTTTTCTGTCTTGATGGCGGTGGTCAAAAAACTGGATGACTGGTGATGTTATATTACGCTCCCGAAAAGGAGCTGTTTTGCATGGTTATTACCGCCGACGCGATCAAGGTTGTTATTGTCATTGCCCGCTGTGGCAGTTTTGCCGCCGCTTCCCAGGAGTTGCACAAGGTACCCAGTGCTCTCAGTTACACCCTGCATAAGCTGGAAGATGCCCTCGGTGTCAGTCTGTTCGAGCGCCAAGGCAAGCAACTGGTGCTGACGGAAGCGGGTTACCACTTTATCAAGCGCGGGGAGCTGATCCTGGGTGAGCTTGGCAGCCTCGAAGATTCCACCCGCCTGATTGCCATGGGGGTTGAACCCGCGATCCGCCTCTCTTTTAACAACATCCTCTCGCTGGCGCCTCTCACCCCCTTGCTGCGTGAATGTGAGGCTCTTTTTCCCCAGACTGAGATCCAGCTCGCCATCGACGTGCACGACGGGGTGTGGGATGCCCTGCTGGCCAAGCGGGCCGATATCGCTGTAGGGGCGCCCAATCAGGTGATTGCCAATAGCGAGATCGGCGCAGAGCCGATGGGGATGGTGGAGTGGGTGTTTGCCGTGAGCCCGCGCCATCCGGTGGCACAATTGCCCCAACCCCTGACCGAGCGAACCCTGCGCCGCTATCCGGCCATCTGCATTCGTGATACCTCGGTGCAGCTCAAGCCGAAGGAGGCCTGGCTGCTGCGTGGTCAGAAGGCGCTGCAGGTGCCTGATTTTCACAGCAAGCTGGCGCTGCAAGCCGAAGGGGTCGGCATCGGCTTTGTGCCGCGTCACTTTGGCCAGCCACTGATTGATGACGGTCGTCTTCAGGTGATGACAGTGGAAGCCCCCAAACAATCCACGCCTCTGTTTTTGGCCTGGCAGCGCCAGCATACGCGTCCCTGCTTTAGCTGGTGGTTGCGGCAACTGCGTGATCCGGCCTTGCAGCAGGGGTTGCTGGGGCCACTCGGCTAGCGCTGGTTCTGCTATGAAAAGGCCGCAGATGCGGCCTTTTTGGTATGTGAGGGATCAGTGAGCCTGTTTATCGGCGAGCAGTGCCGGGCGGCGACTTAGCGCCAGATAACCGAGGCTTGCCACCAGAATGGAGTCCAGCGACGGGATCATGGTCAGGGTGATGACGCCGTTGGCGGTCAGGAAGCCGACCAGCGAGCCGAGGAGCCAGACTACAAAGGTGCTCCATTTGATGGGTGGTTCCTGGGCCAGCAGTCGCTCGTCGTAGCCCTGGCTGCGATAGCGCAGGAAATCGGCGATGTAGATGCCGGCCACCGGCGGGGTGGCAATGCCCAAAAAGAGCAGGAAGGGGATAAACCAGCTCATGATGTCCATGCTGCCGACCAGGGTCGCCAGTATCCCCAGCGCTACGGTGATCTGCCACTTGGGGATGTGCTCAAGCAGGGTGGAGACCACCAATGTCCCCTGGAACATGTTGCCGGCGTTGCCGGTGACGCAGGCAAAGACCAGTAACAGTGCTGCCGGCAGTGCCGCACCGAGTGGCGCCATGGCACCCAGCAGGGAACCTTGACCCGTGATGTTGCTCGGGGTGGCACCAGCCCAGAACAGGAGCGGGTAGGCGATCATAAAGGTGAGCGCTGCGGCGATCAGGGCATGCTTGCGGTTATGCACGAAGCTGCCGAAATCGGGCAGGGTGGCCACCAGAACTATGATGGTGCCGACCACGCTTGAGACCGCAACACCGGTCTCCATACTGCTCAGGGCATCGCCAATGGGAGCGGGCGGGGTGTCGAGTACCACGCTCAGGATGTAGCAGAGCATCAGCGCAATCACGGGCACGGCCAGCTGGGCCACCTTGCCGAGAACGGCAAAGCCAAAGGCGGTCGATGCGGTGAAGATCACGCATCCCATAGCCACCAGCAGGGGCGCTGGTACCGACCAGCCCTGCTGGGCGAGCAGATCCTGCACCGTGTATCCGAACATGTTGGCGGTGACCGAAATCCAGCCAAACAGGCTGATGGCCATCAGGATGTTGATGGCAGTCGCCCCCTTGTTGCCAAAAGAGAACTTGACGATGCCATAGGTTGGCAGTCGGGCTTTTTCTCCCACGCTGATGGTGATGGCAGAGAGGATGGCCAGGATCAGCCCCCCCAGCGCCACGACGCTGATGAGCTGCCCCTCCTGCAACTGGTTACCCAGACTGGATGAGGAGAGAAGCACCGGGGTCATGGCGATGCCCAGCAGGATCATGGTGATGTGCAGGCCGGATGCCGTTCCCGGGCTCGTGTCGGTTTTGCGCATGATGAACTCCTTTGCTTAGTCGATGTGGTGGTGACCTGTGTAATTACGCCAGCCGCCGGTTTCGGTGATCTCCCGCTGTCCCTCGACCAGCCAGGGCTCGGCCAGTACGCCCAGCACTTCCTGACCATCTTTCAGGGTGACCTTGCCAATGGAGAGGCCGGCGGGTTCTTTTTGCAGGATGTTGCCAAGTCCGGCGGGCGGCACAGCCCACAGCTCCAGGGCAATCTCGGCCCCTTCACCGGGGAAACGAACCATGCCGGGGTGGCGATCGCCGATGCTCCAGCAGCGGTAATCCGCGGTGGTGGCTGACTCGGCGACAAACTCTGCGCCGACGGCCAGCATGTTGGGATTCAGCTCCAGGCCGCGCATCAGGGTGCCGTTGACTGCGAGCAGAACCTTGTTATCAGACATGAGTACTCCTTAACGTGTGTGGTGATATGTGTCTCGTAGCGGGGCACCCGGCCCCGCCTGTCATCAGTGACCCAGAAAACGGGTGCCGGCCTGGCCAAGCACCGCCTTCCCCATGGAGGGCGGATTGGTGATAAGACCCACTCCGCCCGGACAACTTTTGAGGTAGCTCAGCATGGCCTCCACCTTGGGGCCCATGCTGCCGGCACCGAAGTGACCGTCGGCCAGCAGCTGTGTTGCTTCGGCAAGGTTCAGGTTCTCGAGCCAGCGCTGCTCCGGCGTGCCGAAATGGATGGCGACCTGCTCGACACCGGTCGGGATCAGCAGCATGTCGGCCTGCAGCTCGATGGCGAGCAGGGCAGAGGCGCGATCCTTGTCGATGACCGCTTGTGCGGCTCGCAGAGAACCGTCCTCTTCCCTCACCACAGGAATGCCGCCACCGCCACAAGCAATGACCAGCGCATCCTGCTCGAGCAGGGCGCTGATGGTGGGGGTCTCGACGATGCCAAGCGGTGCCGGGGAGGCGACCACTCGTCGCCAGCCGCGCCCGGCATCTTCGGCAATTTGCCACCCTTGCTCGGCCGCCAGCTGCTCGGCGATCGCCTGGTTCATGTGTGCGCCTATGGGTTTGTCGGGATGCGCAAAGGCCGGGTCGCGGCGATCGATCAGAGTCTGGGTGACCAGCGCTATGACCTTGGTCTGTGCCAGTCCACGGCGTTGCAACTCGTTACCCAGGGAGTTCTGGAACATAAAGCCGATGGCGCCCTGGGTATCGCCGACGGCGTACTCGAGCGGCACGGTCGGTACTTCAGCGCTGGCCAGTTCGCTTCGGCGCAGGATAAAGCCCACCTGCGGCCCGTTGCCGTGGGTCAGCACCACCCGCCAGCCAGCGGCAATCAGGTCAGCCACATGGCGAGCGGTCTCGGCAACTGCGTCGTACTGTTGGTCAAGGGCCACTTCATCACGGCTTTTGATCAGGGCATTGCCGCCCACGGCGACGACGGCGAGTTTTTTCTTCTGCATGTTTATGACTCCAGTTCGTCGGCGATGGCCGAGAGGGCAGTAACGAAGCAGGCGAGCGGTGCTGTGGTGATCCCCGCACCAATCTGGCCGACACCGGCCTGCTTGTGGGCGATCCCTGTGTTGATGACCGGCAGTATGTTGCGATCCACGACCTTGCGGGCGTCGATGCAAGTGGCCGAGCCGGCAAAGTTAAGCGCAGGCAGGGTAAAGGCCGGGTGCTGGGCCAGGGTGATCTGCTGCATCGCCATGCTGTGGCCGATGGCATCGGCCGGGGTGCCGCCGACGAACTTGACGATGGCAGGGGAGGCGGCCATGGCGAATCCGCCGATCCCTGCCGTTTCTGTGATGGCGGAATCCCCAAGATCGGCGGCCGCATCATCGACGCCGAACCCCGGGAAGAAGAGGCCGTTGACCGGATTGGCCGGAGCCTGGAACCAGCGATCGCCGGTGCCGGAGAGGCGGATGCCGAAGTTGACGCCATTACGGGCCATCACGGTCACCATGGTGCTGTGAGGCACACCGTGCGCTGCATCAAGCATCACCTTGCAGGCAGCCATCGACAGGTTCAGGAAGAAGTGATCGTTGGCGGCGATGAACGCCAGCACCTCGGGCCCGCGGGCCAGACTGGCGAGAGTCGGGGCGAGGCGCTTGAACAGCAGACCACTGGCCGCAGCGTTGCGGTTATGGCACTCGTCTCCCATGTGCAAAGCCTGGGCGATCAGCGGCTTGAGCTCAATTTCACCGCACTGTTCGAGCGCGGCAGCCAGAATCGGAGCCAGCACGTCACCCATCCAGCGCAAGCGAGTCAGCACTTCGTCGCTGTTGGCGCCAAAGCGCAGCACCTTGCCGAGTCCTTCGTTGAAGTTGCAAAACGCGCGGTTGCCGTGGGCACGGTTCTCCACCACCCAGACGGGCATAGAAGGACTGATGATGCCGGACATGGGGCCGACCGCCTGATAGTTGTGGCAAGGCTCGAGCGCAACATCGCCCCGCGCGGCCATGGCCATGGCGCTGTCGACATCCGGGGCCCAGCCTTCGAACACGATGGCGCCGGCGATGGCGCCCTGCATCGGGCCGCACATCTCGCTCCAGTCGATGGGAGGGCCTGCGTGCAGAATGCGGCGCTTGCCGCGCAGCGCCGCGATTTCACGGCTGGCGACGCTCACGCCGATCAGTGAGGGTTGAGCTTCGAGGTAGCGTTGCATCGCCTGCTCGTTGGCAGCCTGAATACGCGGATCTTCCAGCAGGGTAGCCAGCGTCCAGTTGGCGGCATCATCCCCCTCGGCGACCGGCTGCCAGGCCAGATGCAATACCTGGCCACCGGCGTCGATCAGATTGTCGGAAAAGCCCTGCAGGCCCAGACCGAGCACCCGGAGCGGTTGTTGAAACAGGGGATTGGCGGATTGAATGCTCATCTTGATTCTCACTTCAGTTGCAGGGCCAGTCGGGCAGCGAGCTGGGCGGCTTGCATGTTGCTTTGGGCGATCAATACGCCAGCCTCGCGCAGACGATCGATCTGCTGCTGGCGCGGCTGGGGATCGAGTTCTGTACCGCAGACGTGGGCGATGGCGATAAGCTGGCGTCCGGTCTGTTCGGCCTCGTGGCGGGCACGCGCCAGCGTGGCGAGCAGTTCACCGGTGGGATCGAGGCTCGCGCCGTAGCCCAGTACCACATCAAACAGCAGGATGGCGGTGGCGGGATCGGCGGCCTCCCGCAACAGGCGGGCGTTGCGCAGGGTCGGGTCGATCATGGGGTGGGGGCGACCCTGGGTAAATTCGTCATCCCCCATGTCCACCAAGCTGTGGCCGTAACCACGGGCGGGGTCTTGCAGCGCGCTTGCGCCTTTGACCGGCGCGTTGGATTCGCAGGCGAGACCGGCTGCGATGAGGGCTAGCTGGGCTTCGTAACAGAAGGTGCCCCCGGCAAAGATGCCGCGAATATCCCGCTGCCCTGGCGCCATAGCGCCGAGTGCGCTTTGCGCCTGATCCAGTGCCGCGTCATCAAGGCTGATGGAGGAGGGCTGCGGTTCATCGCGCAGGATGGCGACGGCCACATCGGCTGCATGCTGCAGGCTGGCGGCAGGGATGACACCTTGCGCTGCCAGCGCGGCGCAGTCGGCGCCAAGGAAATGCACTACGACCGGTTTGCCGCACTCGCGGGCCAGGGCCAGTACCTGCTGGCTCACCGCTTCTGCGGGTGGCTTGGAGATGAGGGTGATCAGGCGGGTGTCGGGGTCTGCTGCCAGCATCCGGAGCGCCTGCTGCATGCTCAGGCCGCCGATCTCCTCGTGCAGATCACGCCCGCCGGTGCCAAGCGCCTGGGAGACGCCTTCACCCAGATGATGAATGCGGCAGCTCACTTCTTGCAGACCGGTACCGGAAGCCGCCACCAGACCGATAGTGCCGCGGCGTACCACGTTGGCAAACCCCAGCGGCATACCGTTTACGATGGCAGTGCCGCAATCAGGCCCCATCACCAGCAGGTCTTGCCGGGCAGCAAACTCCTTGATGGCGAGCTCTTGTGCTTCGGGCACATTGTCTGAAAACAGCATGACGTTCATGCCAAGGTGCAACGCTTTGAGCGCCTCGGCGGCGGCGTAGCGACCGGGTACCGAGATGAGGGCGAGGTTGGCGTCGCTGTCGCGCTCCTTGCCCATGGCCAGGGAGGTAGCGGGACGCTGGCCCACGGCACCGGGGGCGTCGTCGACCGGTGCCGGACGCAGCAGTTCGTCGGCCAGTGCCAGTGCCTGCTGGCCAATGGCTTCATCGGCCAGCAGGGCGATCAGCAGATCGCTGGGTTTGGCCACCACGGAGATCGCCATCCCCGCATCGCGCATCCGATCAAGGTTGGCCTCGGTTGCCATGGCGACCGAGGCCTGACGCACGCCCTCCAACCCGCTCAGGCGGGAGGAGATCTGCATCAGCGAGACGGAGTCCTTGTAGAGATTTGAATAGATTTTGTAATGCAACATGCCGGTGTTTCCGTAATTAACGGGTGTAGAAGGCCCGGACCCGGTCACGGGCCCTCTGTCAGTCAGTAGAGAACGGGGCTGTGAGCCCCCGGGGTCAGCCCTTGAGGGCAGTGACCACGTGTGCGGAATCGCTGACCCAGCCGACGATGGCGCCCTGGGCCTGGATCATCTCGAGGGTGACCCGGTGAAATTCGGGGAAGTAGGAGGCGCAGCAATCGGCCGGGATCAGCAGCTCATAACCGCGGTCGTTGGCTTCACGGGCGGTGGTCTGCACACAGACTTCGGTGGTGACGCCGCAGATGATGAGCGAGCGGATGCCGCGCGCTTGCAAAATCAGGTGCAGGTCGGTGGAGTAGAACGCCCCCTTGCCCGGCTTGTCGATCACCGGTTCGCCCGCGATGGGATAGAGCTCCGGGATGATGTCGTGTCCCGCTTCCCCTTGCACCAGAATGCGGCCCATGGCGCCTTGCTCACCGATGAAACGCTTGCCGCCGCGAACCAGCTTGGCGGGCAGACAGTCGGTCAGATCCGGACGGTGGCCTTCGCGGGTGTGGATGACCAGCATGCCGTTGGCACGGGCTGCGTCGAGGACCTTGCGGCAGGGGTCGATGGCCCGTCGCACAAGGGAGACATCGTTCCCCAGGGCATGGCCAAATCCATTGGGCTCGACGAAATCACGCTGCATGTCGATCACGATGAGGGCGGTGGTGGCCGGGTCGAAAGTGAAATCGAAAGGCTGTGCACTGATACGCTTGTTCATGGTGTTCTCCTACGGGATGGATGATTCATGTGGCCAGTCTATGGAGGGCTAAGCGGGGCTGCGCAGAAAGAAATTGGCTCCAACCAACAAAAGATTTGAGGGATGGCATTTCACCACGGTGGCACAATGGCGCAAACCGCGATCACCACTGGTGTTGCGCCAGGGCAGGCCTCCATTCCTCCGGATGTGACTATCGATAAAGAGGATCCCGGAACTGTGATCTGCTTCGCCAATCTGTATTCAAGGAGCATCTTTTGTCGTTCTTTTCCCTTTCCGCTGTGCGGGGTTGTGAACGTGTTCGAGCCATTCCTGTTTCGAGTATTCTGACCGTGCACTCCCGCTTCGAGCGCAGTTGTAATCTGGTCTCATGCCAGGGGGAATGGCTCACGCTGCTGGTATGCGACATGCCGTTGCCTCCTGCAGGGGTGGTGCTTGCAACGAGGCAGCTGCCCGATGCATTGCAACCGGGTAGCCGTTGGCGCTGGTGCGGGAGTACGCTCCAGGGGTGTGACGGCGAGATCGCATTAGCCGATTGCCGATGGCACTCGACTTGCCTGACAGGAGAGCGAATCCTGGGCACAGCCCTGTTGTCTGCACTGGATCACTTCTTGGTGCAAAATCCTCCTGCTGGCGGCTTCTGGGCGCAGTGGCATGGCAAGGATCGCGACTATCTGACCGCATCGCTGGTGATGCTGGAGAACGGGTTGGGGGGAGTGGAAGACGAGCTGACCCCGGCACTTATTTCCTTGCTCGGTTATGGCCATGGTTTGACCCCATCCGGCGATGATTTTCTGTTGGGAGTGTTATTTGCGCTGGAGAACCAGGCCCATCCACGTCGTGACGAGCTGATCGTTGCCCTGAGCCCACTGCTTGGTCGCACGACGGACATTAGCGCAGCCATGCTGAGATTGGGAGCTGCAGGCCATTATGGCGAGCGTTTGCTGCAACTGGCGGCAGCGCGAGGAGATGACATCTTCACGGCCATCGAACAGGTTGCCGATTATGGCCACTCATCGGGTCATGACATGCTGTGCGGTGTTCGATATGCGCTGAGCCTTGCCCATGAACGGGCAAGATAGCCACAGATTGCCTCAGATGGGTCTGATGTGGAATGTTGCTGCATTTCCTGGTGTGGCTTGAGGGCCATCACGCCACGGCTGAATATTCACAGATTGTTCTGAGCCAAAATGACCAAGGGGTTGGCATCATGACGATGCCAACCCCTTGTTTTGTATGGCGCTCCCGACTGGAGTCGAACCAGTGGCCTGTCCCTTAGGAGGGGACCGCTCTATCCTACTGAGCTACGGGAGCCTTGTGGCGGGCATTATACAAGAAGCCGCTCCCTTTTAAACCCTTGATTCTTATTCCAATACTGCCAAGTCCCCGTTCTGGATGTTGAATGGCGAATATTTGTTCTGGCTGCTGATGATGGCGCCATCGTCGAACACCTGCACCACCTCGAACAATCCTGCGGCCGGGTTGCGCATCATGCGCGACTTGCCGTAAGGGTCGATGAAGTCGGCGTTGTGCTGGACGCGGAATTGATCCCCCAGCTTGACCCCGTTGCGCCTGCCCAGATTGATGTAGGGGCCCCGTTCATTATGGCCGACGATCCGGGCGGTGACGGGGGCGCAGCTGAGCTGGCTGACCAGATCCTGCGCCGCCTGCTGCAGCTGGTAATTGACCTCCTGGCCGTAGCTCGATTGCCAGAACTGGCCACCGCTGCTGCCCACCTGTGCCCGCTTGTCAAAGGTCCAGGTGGCGCGGCCCTGATATTCCTTGCGGCTGAGCAGGGAGCCGTTGATACCGTCGAACAGATAGAGCTGCATGCGAAAATTGCGCACCGGATCTTCAAACCAGCTGGTCAGCTGGTTGCCCTGGGGTTCGATGGAGAGGTCGTCGATGCTGCCGAGTACCAGATACTGGCTGTCGGTGCGCAGGCTCAGCGCCTTGATCTCCTCAAGGGCGCTGCGGTCCCCCTGTTGCAGATGAAGCGGGTCGATGCGCAGGTTCTCGTCCAGCCACTGGCGCACGGCCACTCCTTGCGGGGCGTTGGCCAGGTTTTCGAACATGCGCCGCGACAGATTGGCGGGCATGTCGTCGAGGGCGCCATAGCTCGCCTGATCCGGATTGCGCATGCGCAGCCTGACCAGCGTCAAATCCTTGGCATAATGCTGGGTCTGGCAGATTTGGCGTTCCGCCTGAATGTCGGCCACCAGGGTGATGTACATGCGGCCGTTGCGCACCTCTTCCCGTTTGAGCCGGTATTGACGGATGTCGCCGCCGGAGCGGATCTGGATCTGCTCGGATCGCAGGCTGCCATTTTCCAGGCGCTGGATGCTGGAGACGGCGGCGCCACTCGCCAGCAGCGCCTGACGCAGGGCATCGCGGGTCGCCTGCTCGCGGGCATAGGCTTCATCCCCCAAAATGGCGGCGCTGCCCTGGGCTTCAATAAGCTCGGCATGGGCGCTCAGGCTGGCCAGCAGCAGGGTCAACAGCAGCGGTAATTTCATAACAGATACCTTGAAGAGGCGGGCAGAGGGCATTGTTTGATGCAATGGCGTCACTGGCCGACATAATTCACAACACGGGTTCGCCCTCTGCGCGGCGCAGGGACGATAATTAAAAAGCAAGATCCATGCCTCATTCCCGGCTCAAGCTTTGCGCCGGTTGTCCGATAACAAGTCAGGTGCAGATACAGGAACAGGTATCCATGAACAAACTCATCACGGCGTTGGCGCTCGCCCTGGCATTGACCGGGTGCGGCTCCGACCCCATCAATCGGGATCTGGGTGATCCCCGGCAGGCGGCAAAGGGGATGGAACTCAACTGGCTGGTGGCCCGCATGACCGATCAGTTGATGGAGCGCAAGTCTCTTACCACCCTGACCGAGCCCATCGCGGTGGCTTCCTTTGTCGATCTCGATACCCTGCAGGACACCAACTGGATGGGCCAGCAGATCGAGGAGAGCTTTATCTACGAGCTCAACCGCCGTGGGGAAGTGGTGGTGGACTTCAAGCTGACCGGCAGCATCAAGGTGACTCCCCAGGGGGATTTCGTGCTGAGCCGCAACTACAAGGAGCTCTCCTCCCGTCTACCCATCTCCCGCATCCTGGTCGGTACCTTCAGCCGCAACAAGCAGGGGATCCTGGTCAACGCCCGCATCATCGACATGCGCACCAAGATGGTGGAGACCACGGCCCAGAGCCTGGTGCCGCAACAATATCTGGTCGGTGCCAACAATTCGTTTGGCCGGGCCTCCATCAACCGCGGTTATCTGATGCGGGGCAGCCAGGTCGGCCCCAGTGGGCATCTGGTCAACCTGACCCCGTAAGGAGCGAGTCATGAAGATCCTGTTTGGTTGCCTGCTGGCCCTGATGCTGGCCGGTTGCAGTGGCAATCGGGTGGTGGATTACACCCAGGGCGGCAAGCCCGATGATTTTCCGGTGCTCAAGGCGGTCGGTTATGCGGTGATCGATATCCAGCCCGGCCCTTCCCAGTCCGAGAAGATGTTGCAGGCCATTCGCGCCTCCAAGATGGACGCCTACCGCGAGCTGGCCGAACAGCTCAACGGTCAGCAGGTACGGGCCCACAGCAGCTACAAGGACTTGACCCAGACTTCAAACGCACTGGATGTGTCGGTGGCCGGCATGGTGCGTGGTGCCCGGGTGGTGGCTACCTATCCGCGCGGCAACACCTATGCTACCGAGATGGAACTCGATACCCGCGCCCTCTACAACATCAACCAGCTGATGGCGGGCCAGTTCTGATTCCTCTTTGGGCAGACATAGGCTGAAGTGGCAAAATAAAAGGCGAACATGATGTTCGCCTTTTTGTTGCTTTACTGGTCTGTCAGTTCAATCAGCTGCCCAGCAGCACCGGCGGCACCGTGGTCGGTTTCACGTCTTCGCTCGGGTAGCAGCCCAGCACCTTGATATAGCGGGTGATCTTGGTCAGCTCCACCAGGGCGGCTTGCATGGCCGGGGTTTGCAGGTTGGCGGAGACATCCAGGTAGAACATCTCTTCCCACGGGTTGCCCTGCACCGGACGGGATTCCAGCTTGGTCATGTTGATCTCGTGGCTGCGCAGCACCAGCAGCGCCTCTACCAGTGAGCCCGGTTTCTGGGAAGTAGACATGATGAGGGTGGTCTTGGCCGGGATCTGGGGCGCCACGTCGATGGGTTTGCGCGCCACCACGATGAAGCGGCTGTAGTTCTCCTTCTGGTTGGCCAGCTGCTCGGCCAGCACGTCGAGGCCATAGAGTTCACCGCCGGCGGCGCTGCCGATGGCCGCGGCCTCGGGGCTTGCCAGCTCCTTCACCTTCATCATGGCGCTGGAGGAGGAGTCGCAGATCTCGTGGCGCGCTCCTTCCAGCTTGCTGAGGTAGTGGGAGCACTGCTGGAACACCTGCGGGTGGGCATAGAAGGTCTTGATGCGTTCGATCTCGGTCGGCACGGCGGTGAGGATGCAGTGCTCGATGGGGTAGGTGAGCTCGCCGACGATGGAGAGGCTGGTGTGCTGCATCACGTCATAGACTTCGTTGATGGAGCCCGAGCTGGTGTTCTCGATGGGCAGCACACCGAAGGCGGCGCGACCCGATTCCACTGCATCCAGCACCTCGCGAAAGTTCTGGCAGTTCACCTCGATCACCTGATCCTTGTAACGGGCCAGGTACTTGCGGGCGGCGAGGCTCGAATAAGAACCGCGCGGTCCCAGGTAGGCGACGCTGGTCATGGGCTCCTGCTGCTCCGGGTTGAGCAGGCTCTGCAGGTAGGCCTGCTGGGAGAGCACGGAATCCTCGATGATGGTGTGGTAGATGCGAGTGATGTACTGGGCATCCAGGCCAAGCTGACGGCCCTGCTGGATCAGGGCGACCAGCAGATCCTGCTCGCGCTGGGGATCGCGGATGGGGCGCGGGTTGGCCTGCTTGGCCCGGGCAACCTCGATGCTGAGGGTCTTGCGTTTTGCCAGCAGGGCAAGCAGCTCCTGATCCAACCGGGTAATGTCTTGTCTGATCTCGTCGAGCGTTGCCATGATTGTTCCCTGTCCAAGTAATTATTTGATATATATGCAAAAAAAAGCCTCCACAGGGGAGGCTCGATTCGTCTTTGCTTTCTGTTCACGAGAGCTGTTTACAGGACGATTAGCCTTCCCTCAAACGGGCCGGATAAACGAGAAAGCAAAGAAGAATAGGGTTTGCATGGTCATAATCCTCATTGTAACGCCTTAACCATTAAGGGATTTGGCGATTTGATGCAAGTAAAACTTGCCCGCGGAACGGGAAGGGGGCAGGGTATCCGGTGACGCGAATGGGCGTGTCCGAGAGTGGTTTGGCTCCCTCTGGTCCATTTCGCACGATGCGGGAGAGATACGGTATGGCCATTATTTTTGATCTGGGGCGTGTGGTGGTGAGCTGGGATCCGGTTGCCATCGTCAGTTCGGTCCGTGGACCCTTGGAAGCCGAACGGTTGGCACAGCAGTTGTTTGAACATCCGGACTGGCAGGAGGTGGACAGAGGGACCCTGTCATTGCACACCATGGCACGCCAGGCCGAGCAGCGCACCGGCCTGAGTGCGGCCGACAACCTCGCCATTTTGCAGGCGGTACCGTCCTCCCTCAGGCCGGATCCCGCTATGCTAACCCTTATAGAGGAGCTGCACGGCGCGGGGCACAGCCTCTATGCCCTCTCCAACATGGGGCACGCCAGCATCGACTGGCTGGAGCAACATGAGGATTTCTGGCGTTTTTTCAGTGGCAAGGTGGTCTCTGCCCGAGTGCGCATGATGAAACCCGAGCCGGATATCTACCGCTATCTGCTGGTGTCGTTCGATCTTGCGCCGTCCGATTGTCTCTTTATCGACGATACCCCGGCCAACGTGACTGCCGCCGAGACGCTCGGGATCCGGGGCATGGTGTTTTGTGATGCGGTGCGCTGCCGGCAGCAGCTGGTTGAACAGGGCTACTTGCCCGCAACAGACAAGGGGTAATGCCCTTTTGGGAGCCTTATGGAGCATGGCCGGTTTCGCAACTGGTTGAGTCACTACCCGCAGGCGACGCTGATCATCGCCTGTCGGGATGGCAGTGGCTACCAGCTGTGCGTCGAGGCGGAAGGGGAGTGCCAGTGCCTGACCGACAGCGAGGGGGGCTCCCTGACTTTCACTTCCCTTGAGCAGGCAGAGGGCTTCTTGCGAGCCCATCAGGTACATCAGGCCAGATTGCGGATTTATGACACCCATGGAGAGGATATGGTGCTCCAATCGCAGGAGATCGTCATAAAGTTTTGAATTTAACCGGACTCTTTAAGGGTCTATTCAGCTAATTGTCAGCACAATAATCCACCTTTTTACCATCCGGAGCTGTTTTAATGGATGCCAATGTTGTTGTGCTGAATCAAGGATACGATCAGGCGTTTCAGGCCAGGGAACAGCAGTTGATCGATCAGTTGTCAGCCTATGATGATCTGGTTATCTCCTTTTCAGGCCGGTTGGAATCCTGTTACTGCATCGATTTGTGCCGGGCCAGTGGCGTCCGGATCCGGGCCATGATCATGGATACCCCCACCCGCAGCCGCAGCGAAGTATCCCGCGCTATCCGCTATTGCCGGCGTTATGGCATAGAGCACTGGATCGTCAAGACAGATGAGATGATCTTCTGCGATCAGTTGTCGCAACTGGACGAGATCATCGATCCCGTTCGCCGTCTTTGTGAACACAGGGCTACCCATCCAGAGTGGGCGACACTGCCATTCCTGCTGCCGGGGACTGCGGAGGAGCGGGCCGGGTACATAGAGATGTTCGGCTCCATCCCGGAAGACACCATCTGGCTGATGGCCGATCATGGTTTTACCAAAAGAGACGTGCGCTACGGCTTTAACAAGCGCCAGCTGGAAGGTCTGGGCAAGGGAGGCAATGGCTGCCTCAGCCACCGTTTTGCCCACCCCAGCCAGTTGCAACCGCATCATTTGCGCATGGTCGATCAGGCGGAGCAGATACTGGCCGATATGGGGTTCGACGAGGCCCAGGTCTTCTTTCATATCCTCTGCGATGGCCGTGAACTCACCTGCAACAGTGGGCCAACCCTGGCCAGGGTACGTCTGCCCGAGCATCAGCGGGCCCGGGCATTCGACATGCAGCCGGACATTCTGCAGGCCCTCAGGGGAACCCTGTTCGATCTGGTCACCCTGGATATGGTGCCTCACGAACGCCACGAGCTGGCGATTTAGTCCGGCGAGGGCGTCGCCAGCTTGCCCGGAGAACGTGAGCCCCGTCATAGGCAAGGCGTGACAGGAGTGTTTATACTGTCGCCCTTTCAATGATATCGAGTCCCGACCCTATGAAATCTTTGTCCCGTCTGCTGGTTGCCCTGTGCCTCACTCCTGTGCTGGCACAGGCGGCTCCTCTCTCTCAGGTGACCCTGCCCGATGGGCGCCAGGTCCAGCTCAATGATGACTTCACCTGGGAGTATCTGGTGGTCAAGCAGGCTGAGCCGGTCAAGGGGAACGAGGCGCTCGCGAAATCCGGCGCTGTGGTGGCGGTGGCGGCTCCCGTGCTGACCGAGCAGGCCAAGGCCCACCCCGAGCTGCTCTCCCAGGCGGTCCGTGATGGCATCATGGTCAAGCTGGACAAGGTTGAGGGCACGGACCCCATGGCGCTGAGCTTTCAGATCAGCAACACCGGCACCCGCAATGTGGTCGGGGTGCGCGGCTGGGTGACGCTGTTCAGTGCCGACGGGGTACAGCTGCAGCGTCAGGAGGCGCGTTTCTGGGTCGCCGAGAACCGTCTGCCCGAGACCTATCTGCGCAAGGGACAGGTACGTCCGGCACGTGGTCTCGAGGTGTCGCGTCCGGCCGGGCTGACGGGAGAACCCCTGGTACGGATCGAAATCGACGAGGTGGTTTTCCGCTGATCCCCTGATCTCCTGACCCGGCTCACTTGGTCCGGGTCAGGGCAGATGTTGCCGCCGTCATCACCTGCAATATCTGCTTACATCTGACATGGTTTGGCAACAGCTTGCCGCTCGGCATTGCCGCAGCCTGTTTGCACAATGACTCCATACCAGCTCTGACGAGCTTACCCATGGAGTCAATCACATGAACAAAACTGCAATCTCTCTTCTGGTCCTGGCCGGCTTCGCCTCTACCTCCGCACTGGCACAGGATGCGTTCAGCTACGCCAAAGGGTCGGCGACCTGGGCACACACCAAGTCTGACTATCTCAACGGCAAATCCAGCAACGATAGCAAGGGAACCCGTGATTTCGGCGGCATGAGCCTGGATCTCTCCAAGAGCTTCGGCTCCAACTTCTACGGCCGTGCCGGCACCGAATTTACCTCCCGCAACAATGGCAACGACAGCATGTCCATCTCCAGCGTCGGTGTCGGTGTGTTCACCCCCTTGAGCAGCGGCCTCAACCTCTATGGTGAGACAGGTTTGACCGGCTATCGCCTGGAGCGAGAGCTGGCCCATGATGTCAATGGATGGGATGCGGTCGCTCGCAAGGATAGCGGCAGCATGTACGGGGAAGTGGGTCTGCGTTACGACATCGGCAATGTGGAGCTCTCCACCGCCTATCGTTACGCCAACATGACCGATGATATGCACGACTTCAAGGTGGGTGGTGCCTACAAGTTCAACCAGAACTGGGCCCTGACTGCCGATTACACCTATCGCAACTGGGATCTGCAAAAAGGTTCCATCTCCAGCCTGGGTGTGAAGTACAGCTTCTGATGCGATGAACTCCGTAGTGTCTTTGATGTTTGCCCATGGCGATGGCCATGGGCTTTTTTTTTGTCTGATGATGCTTCCTTGCTTGTCCCTGTGCCGTATCGGTTTGCAGTAGTTGTACAACTTCCTTTTTTTTGTATAACTGCTATAACTGAATCAAGGCTTATACAAGGGGTGTCATCATGTACAAGATTAAAGTCGGGATCAGTGCCTGCCTGCTGGGACAGGAGGTGCGGTTTGACGGGGGCCACAAGCGCTCCAGTTTCTGTGAACGGGATCTTGGGGCTCACTTTGACTATCACCCCGTCTGCCCCGAGATGGCCATCGGCCTGGGTGCCCCTCGCGCCGCCATCCGGCTGGTCAAGCGTCATGGCGAGATACGCGCCGAGGCGAGCAACGGCAGCTTCGATGTCACGGATAAATTAATCGCTTTCAGCGAGCAGAAGGCGCGCCAGCTCGACTTCATCTCCGGTTATATCCTCTGTGCCAAATCTCCCAGCTGTGGCATGGAACGGGTCAGAATTTATGGCGCCAATAATGAGGGGAGCACCAAGGAGGGGGTAGGCCTGTTTGCCAAGGCATTGATGGAGGCCAACCCCCTGCTGCCAGTGGAGGAGGATGGCCGGTTGTGCGACCCCATCCTGCGGGAGAACTTCGTGCTGCGGGTGTTTGCCTATCACGACTGGCAACAGCTCTGCGCGCGCGGGCTCAGCGCCGCCGCCCTCATCCGATTTCACTCCCGCTACAAGTATCTGGTGCTCTCTCATGCCACCACTCACTACCGCGCCCTCGGGCAGATGCTCGGCAATCTGGGCAAGGCCAATCTGGAGGAGGTGGCGGAGCGCTACATCAAGGGGTTGATGGCGGCGCTGACCTTGCGGGCAAACCGGCGCAGCCACACCAATGTGCTGATGCACCTGCAAGGCTACTTCAAGCGGGTGCTGACCCCGGCCCAGAAGCAGGAGCTCAGCGACACTATCGACAAGTACCGCACCGGTATTTTTCCGCTGCTGGTGCCGCTGACCCTGATCCGCCACTACCTGCGGGAGTATCCCAATCCGTATCTTGCCGAGCAGGTTTACCTCAATCCTCATCCCGATACGCTCAAGCTGCGTTACGGGCTATGAATGCTGTGTGAAGGTCCCGGCAGCTGGCCGGGGCCTCTCTCCCAACCTTTGATGGACGTCGTTATGTCTGATTTACCGCAAGCCGCTTCCCCTTTGTCTGATGAGGGGATCTACCCCATCCGTGAGGTTTCCCGCCTCACTGGCGTCAATGCCGTCACCCTGCGTGCCTGGCAGCGTCGTTACGGTCTGGTACAGCCGGCCCGCACCGAGAAGGGGCACCGCCTCTACAGCGAGCAGGATATCCGCCAGATTGGCGAGATCCTGAGTTGGCTGGAGCGGGGAGTGAGCATAGGGCAGGTGAAGGGACTGTTGAGCGAGCCCCACTCCCAGCCGGTGAGCGATCACTGGCAGCAGACTCTGGAGCAGTTCAGTCGGGCACTGCTCGCCTTCAACCAGCGCAAGGCGGAGGCGCTGCTCAATGATCTGCTGGCGAGCTATCCCTTCGAGCTGGTGCGCAGCCGGGTGCTGCAACCGCTGGTGGAGCGGCTGCTTGGCCTTTGGCGCGAGCGAGCCGATGGCGAGCTGCTGCAACAGGTGTGGCTGGGCTGGCTGCATACCCGCTTCGCTCGCCATCTCATCGAACAGGAGAAGGGCGTCCCCGTCACTCTGGCGAGCTGGGGGCAGGTGGGCCCGCTCGATCTGGTCTGGGCGGCCTATGAGCTGATTGGTCTGGGTTACGAGGTGCAACTGCTGGGGGCGGTCGAACCTCGCCATGTCGCTCTGCTCGAGGGGCGCTCCACACCCCCCTGGCTGGTGCTGCTGGGGGCCGGGCTTGGCAAGCAGGAGCTGGCCACCGGGTGGCCCACCGGCACCCGCTTCTTTGGCGAGCTGGGGCGCCTCTATGACGGCGACTGGCAGGCCGCTCACGGTTGGAAAGCCACCCTGGGCGAGGCGATAGCGGACGAGGCTGTCGTGGGGACCACCAGCGGACGCGGGAGGCAAAAGTCATGAAACTGGTCTGGTTTCGCAACGACTTGCGCCTTGCCGACAACCCGGCCTTGCGTCATGCCTGTGCCGGCGAGGAACCGGTCGCGGCATTGTTTATTCTCTCGCAGACCCAGTGGCAAGCACACAAGCTGGCCCCCGTTCGCCAGCGTTTCATCCTGGCGCAGGTCGATGAGCTGGGCCGCGAGCTGGCGGCGCTCGGCATCCAGCTCCATTTGCTGCGGGTCGAGACTTTTGCCGAAGTGCCAGCGGCGTTGGCTGACTTAAGTCGCGATCTGGGGGTGACCCGCCTCTACGCCAATCAGGCCATCGAGATCGACGAGCAGCGTCGGGATCGGGCCGTCAGTGCCGTGCTGGCGGAGCAGGAGATTGCTTGCCACTGGTTCAACGGCTGCTGCGTGCTGCCGCCCGGGCGAGTGCTGACCGGCTCGGGGGAGATGTTCAAGGTCTATACCCCCTTCAGCCGCGCCTGGCTCAAGGCTCTCGAGGAAGATGGCTTTGTCATTCACCGCGCTCCCGAGCCGCGCGGTGCATCACTGCCGTGGCAGCCGCTGGCCGAGCGGGAAGTTGTCGATGCCGCCCTTGGCGAGCTGACTTCGGATCCTCGCTGGCCGGTGGGGGAGGCCGAGGCTCTGCGCCGTCTGAACACCTTCCTCGATGACGCTGTGCTCGACTATGGCGAGACCCGGGACTTTCCGGCCCTGGCGGGCACTTCGGTGCTCTCCCCCTATCTGGCGGCCGGTATCATCAGTCCGCGCCAGTGCGTAGGGGCACTGCAAAATCGGCTCGGCTATCGACCCCAGTCGAAGGCGCAGCCCGGATTTGTCTGGCTCAACGAGCTCATCTGGCGCGAGTTCTATCGCCATCTGCTAGTGCTGATCCCAAGCCTCTCCATGAATCGCCCCTTCAAGGCGGAGACGGCGGCCCTGCCGTGGAGCTGGGACCCGGATGCCTTTGCCGCCTGGTGCGAGGGACGCACCGGCTACCCCATCGTCGATGCGGCCATGCGCTGCCTCAATGCTACCGGCTGGATGCACAACCGGCTGCGGATGATAGTGGCGAGCTTCCTCACCAAGGATCTGCACATCCACTGGCGGCTTGGGGAGGACTACTTCATGAGCAAGCTGATAGACGGCGATCTGGCGGCCAACAACGGCGGCTGGCAGTGGGCGGCGGGCACAGGTGCCGATGCGGCCCCATACTTTCGGGTATTCAACCCCACCACCCAGGGACAAAGATTTGATCCACAAGGGGAGTTCATTCGTACCTGGGTCACTGAACTGGCCGATGTGCCCGCCGCCTATCTGCACCAGCCTCACGACTGGCTGCGGCTCAAGGGGCGGCAGGATTATCCGGCCCCCATGGTGGATCACGCCGTCGCCCGGGTGAGAGCCATCGAAATGTTTCGCTTCCTGGAGAAATAACATGGATGAGCCGCTGGCCCGCTTCGTCGCCCTCTATCAGCAGCTGGACAGACAGCAGTTGCACCGATTGTCCGAAGTCTATGCCGACGAGGTGATCTTTATCGATCCTGCCCACCGCATCGAGGGACTGGCGGCGCTCAGCGACTATTTTGCCGCCCTCTATCAGCGCCTCGCCTATTGCCGTTTTGTCATTACCAGTCAGCAGCAACAGGGGCGACAAGCCTGGCTCGGCTGGACCATGACCTTCTCCCACCCAAGGCTTCGTGGCGGCAAGCCAGTGACAGTGGAGGGGGCGACCCGCCTTGAATTCGACGAGCAGGGCAAGGTCTGCCTGCACCGGGACTATTTTGACCTCGGCGCCATGCTCTATGAGCAGTTGCCGCTGCTCGGATCCCTGGTGCGGACCATCAAGGGGAGGTTGGGGGCATGAGCGGCCGGGTACTGATCACAGGAGCCACCTCCGGCATCGGCCGCCAGCTGGCCCTCGATTACCGGCGCTCAGGCTGGCAGGTGTGGGGCTGTGGTCGCGATGAGGAGCGGCTGCTGGGGCTGGAGAGTGAGGGCATCACCCCCTTGCAGTTTGATACCCGAAATCCAGCGGCCATGAACGCAGTGGCGGGCACTCTGCCTGCGCTGGATCTGCTGATCCTCAATGCCGGTAATTGCGAATATATGGAGTTGGCTGAGGGGTTTGACGGCGCCCTGTTTGCCCGGGTTATCGAGACCAATCTCATCGCCACCGGTCATGCGCTGGCCGCCTTTCTGCCACTGCTGGGGGCGGGGGCCCGTCTTGCCATCGTCAGCTCGTCGGTGAGCTGGCTGCCGCTGCCAAGGGCCGAGGCCTATGGCGCCTCCAAGGCGGCCCTCGACTATCTGGCTGATACCCTGCGGCTCGATCTGGCCGGCAGAGGGATCGGGGTTACCCTGATCCGCCCCGGCTTTGTGGAAACGCCGCTCACCGCAAAGAATGATTTTCCCATGCCTTGCCTGGTGCCTGTGGAAGAGGCGTCCCGCGCCATCATGGACGGGCTTACCGCCGGTCACCATCAGATCCACTTTCCCCGTCGTTTCATCTGGCTGCTGCGCCTGCTTGGTGCGCTGCCGGTGGGACTCTGGCTGCGTCTTGGCAGCTCGCTTGTGTCGAAAGGACGCCACTCATGAAGAGAAAGATAGCCATCGTCGGTTCGGGGATTTCAGGGCTGACCGCCGGTTTTTTGCTCCACAAACTGCACGACATCACCCTGTTCGAGGCGGCGCCGACCCTGGGGGGCCACACCGCCACCGTCGACGTGGAGCAGGGCGGGCGACGTTACGCCATCGATACCGGCTTTATCGTGTTCAACGATCGCACCTACCCCAACTTTCTGGCATTGCTGGCGCGGATCGGGGTGGCACGGCAACCGGCCGAGATGAGCTTCTCGGTGAAAAGCCCGCAGGGGCTCGAGTACAACGGTCACAACCTCGATACCCTGTTCGCCCAGCGCAGTAACCTGTTGAGTCCGCGGTTCTACGGCTTCGTTGCCGAGATCCTGCGCTTCAACCGGGAGGCTCGCGCCTGGCTGGTGGACCACCAGACCCTCGATGTTGGCTCCGAACTGACCCTGGGGGATTTCCTGCAGGCGGGGGAATTTAGCGACTACTTCGCCCGTCATTACATACTGCCGATGGGGGCGGCCATCTGGTCATCCACCCTGGCCGATATGCGGGCCTTCCCCCTTGGCTTCTTCCTGCGATTTTTTGCCCATCACGGCCTGCTGGAGGTGGCAAACCGGCCCCAGTGGTACGTCATTCCCGGTGGCTCGCGCGAATACATAGGGCCGCTCACGGCGGGATGGCAGTCGCAGATCCGGCTGGCTTGCCCGGTAGCGGGGATCCGGCGAGTGACGAATGGCGTCATTGTCCAGAGCCGTGATGGCGAGGAGCAGTTTGACGAGGTGATATTCGCCTGCCACAGCGACCAGGCGCTGGCCCTGCTGACGGATGCGAGCGAGCGGGAGCGGGCCATCCTCGGCGCCATGCCCTATCAGGCCAATGACGTCTGGCTCCACACCGACGCAACTTGCCTGCCGGTGCGCCGCAAGGCGTGGGCCAGCTGGAACTATCAGCTCGGTGATGATGACGGCGCACGGCCACTGGTGAGTTACAACATGAATATCCTGCAGGGGGTGAGTTCACCCGAGCCCTTCTGCGTCAGCCTCAATCCCGCAGGGCGGGTGGACGAGAGCAAGGTATTGCGCCGCTTCGTCTATCACCATCCAGTGTTCAATCAGAGCTCCATCGCCGCCCAGCAGCGGCGACCAGAGATCTGCGGCCAGCGGCACACCCACTTCTGCGGTGCCTACTGGTACAACGGCTTTCACGAGGACGGGGTGCGCAGCGCCCTGGATGTAGCCCGGCGCTTCGGGGCCGAGCTATGAAAGGCGCAACCACGACTGCGAGGGACGGGAGCAGCGCCATCTGGCAGGGCTCGGTGCGCCACCGCCGCTTCGCGCCGAGGGCTCACGCCTTTTCGTACAGCCTCTTCATGCTGGGACTGGATCTCGATGAACTGCCGGGCCTCGAGCAGGGAAGATGGTTCGCGGTGGAGCGGGTCGGGCTGCTCTCCTTTCGTCGTCATGACTATTTGCGGGGGAGCGAGGGCTCCCTCAAGCAGGCGGTGTGGGACAAGGTGGCCGAGCTGGGCGGCGATGCCGACCCGAAGGGGCGGGTGCTGCTACTCGGCAACGTACGTTGCTTGGGGTTTTACTTCAGTCCAGTCAACTTCTACTTCTGCGATCGGCAGGAGGAGACGCGCTACTTGCTGGCCGAGGTCTCCAACACCCCCTGGAATGAGCGCCACTACTATCTGCTGGATCTGGCGGCGCTGGCGCCCCACGACAAGGATTTTCACGTCTCCCCCTTCATGGAGCTGGCCATGCGCTACCACTGGCGGATCCGCCCGCCCGCGCAGGAGACGCTGATCCACATCGAGAGCCATCCCGTATCCGGGGAGGCCAAGCTGTTTGACGCCACCCTGGCGCTGCGCCGCGTGCCGCTGTCGCGCAAGGAGCTGGTGGCGCTGCTGGTCCGCTGGCCCTGGATGACCATGAGGGTGCTGCTCGGTATCTACTGGCAGGCCCTGCGCCTTTTTATCAAACGAACCCCCATCTTCACCCATCCGGAGACTCGCTAATGGAACTGGTGCAATCTTCTGTTTCTGCCTCTTTCATCGACAAGGGGGCCAGGCAATTGTTGCTCAATTTGCTGGGGCGGCTCGACCAAGGCCAACTGCTGCTGCGAGATGGCCGCGAGCGTCACAGCTTTGGTGATGCAACCAGTGATTTGCATGCCGAGCTGGTGGTGCTGGATCCGGCCTTCTATCGCCGCCTGCTGCTGGGGGGCAGCATCGCTGCCGGTGAAACCTGGGTAGAAGGGCTCTGGACCAGCCCGGATCCGGTGGCGTTGGTGCGGTTGCTGGCCCGCAATCTGCCGCTGCTCGACAGCCTGGAGCGGCGCCTGGGCTGGCTCAGCTTCCCGTTCAACAAGGTGCACCACTGGCGGAGTCGCAATACCCTAACCGGGTCGCGCGCCAACATCGCCGCCCACTACGATCTCGGCAACGCTCTCTATCAGGGTTTTCTCGACAGCCATATGCAGTATTCGTGCGCCATCTATCCAGGGGCAGAGGCCACCCTGGAAGAGGGGCAGCAGGCCAAGCTGCGCACCATCTGCGAGCGGTTGGAACTGGGGCCTGACGATCATCTGCTGGAGATCGGGACCGGCTGGGGCGGGCTGGCCGTCTTTGCCGCTCGCCACTACGGCTGCCGGGTGACTACCACCACCATCTCCCAGGCCCAGCACGACTATGCAAAAGAGTGGATCGGGCGGGAGGGGCTCGGTGATCGCATCACCTTGCTGCTGGAGGATTACCGCAAGCTGGAGGGACGGTTCGACAAGCTGGTCTCCATCGAGATGATAGAGGCGGTGGGTCACGCCTTTCTGCCGGACTACTTTCGCCAGCTGTCGCGCCTGCTTAAACCCGGTGGGCGCCTGCTCATTCAGGCCATCACCATCGCCGATCAGCGCCATGCCCAGTATCTGCGCGGGGTCGACTTCATCCAGCGCTATATCTTCCCCGGTGGCTGCCTACCGAGCGTCTCCCAGATGGCGGGGTTGCTGGCGCGCGAAACCGACATGCAGCTGGTACGGCTGCACGATCACGGTCATCACTACGCCCGCACTCTGGCCCTCTGGTGCCAGCGCTTTCTGGCGCTGGCGCCCGAGCTGCCTGCGCTCGGCTACAGCCAGGACTTCATCCGGCTGTGGCACTTCTATTTTGCCTATTGCGAGGGGGGATTCTGGGAGCGCACCATCAGTCTGGTACAGCTGGAGGCGGCCAAACCCGGGCCGCTCAGCTGGTCGGGAGACTTGCCGGTAAGCGGTCACTGACCATGTGGCGGTGGGCCCAACTGCTGGGGTTCAACCTCTACTGGTTGCTGGCGGTGAAGTGGCAGCTGCCGGGTCCCTTGCTTGCGATGCTGCTGCTTCATTTTCTCTGCTCGCCAAGCCGCAAAAGGGATCTGCGACTCCTGCCCATGGCCCTTGTAGGTAGCCTGCTCGATCTGCTGCTCTGGCGGCTCGGGCTGTTCGATTTCAAGGGCGGTTTTCCGCTCTGGCTGGCGCTGCTCTGGGTCGGATTTTTCCTGACGCTGGCCCATGGCATGCGCTGGCTACTGCGATTACCCCGTTGGCAACAGGGGCTGTTTGGCATGCTTGGGGGGACGGTCTCCTATGTGGCGGGAGCCGAGATGGGAGCAGTACACTTACCCTGGGGCATTGGGATCAGTGTGGCCTTGTTGGCCGTGATCTGGATGTGGTGGTTACCCCTACTACTGTGGGTAATGGTCAAGCTGGAGGGTGAGTCAAGATGAACACCTTTTCGACCGACACTTTGTTGTTTTCCAAGTGGACCAAAGAGAGCCAGTACGAGCTGACTGATCGCTTCTATCTGGTGGTGGCCTGCCAGCGGGATGCGCAGGGGCGGCTGATGCAGGTGGTGATGCAGGATATCAATACCCTGCAGGAACAGGAGATGGATTGGCATGAACTGGAAGATCCCAGCCATTGGCACATGGGGTGGAACTAGCCTGCTGGTAGTGGTGCTGAATCTGCACCTGGCGACTGCCGCGCAGGCTTCTGCCGTCCCCTGGCAACAGTTGCGTCCGGTCGGCCAGGGGGAGATGAACTGGCTCTGGTTCAAGCTCTATGACGCCACCCTCTACAGCGAGAGTGGCCGCTATCAGCCGAGCCATTATCCGCAGGCTCTGACCCTGACCTATGCCAGAGCCATCGAACGTGAGGATCTGCTCAGCGCCACCGCCGAAGAGTGGCTGCGACTCGGTCTTGGCAGTGATGCCGATCGCCAGCGCTGGCTCGGGCAACTTGCGACCCTCTGGCCGGATGTAGCAGCCGGTGACAGGCTGACCTTCTATGTCGACAAGGCAGGAACCGGACACTTCTGGTGGCAGGAGCAGCTCCTCGGCTCTCTCGACGAGCCGCAATTCTCCGCCGCCTTTCTGGCGATCTGGCTGGCGGATAACAGCCGGGATCCAGCCCTTACCCGCCGCCTGCGCGGCCAACCCTGATGCCGGAGCTCTTTATGTCTTGCTACCGTCGATATCGTCTTCTCGCTTTGTTGCCACTCATGCTGCTGACCGGATGTGGTGCCAGCCTCGATGACTACCGTGGCCAGGGTCCCGAGTGGGATCTCGCCCGTTTCTTCAGTGGCAAGCTGGTAGCCCATGGCCTGGTCACAGACCGCAGCGGCGAAGTGACCAGTCGCTTTCGGGTCGAGATGGAGGGGCGTTGGCAGGAGGGCAAGGGAGAGCTGTTCGAGCAGTTCCATTTTGACGATGGCCGCCAGCAGACTCGCACCTGGTATCTACGCAAGGGGACGAATGGCCACTGGCGCGGCAGCGCATCGGATGTGGTGGGGGAGGCGGTGGGCAAGACGGAAGGTTTTGCCCTCAACTGGCGTTACCAGCTCGATCTGGCGCTGCCGGATGGTGAAGTGGTACGGGTGAGCTTCGATGACTGGATGTATCTGCTGGATGAGGATCGCTTGCTCAACCGGGCCAGGATCAGCAAGTTCGGCATTGAACTCGGGGAAGTGCTCCTCTATATCGAGCGCAAGCCATAGCCTTGTGGCCGGACAAACCCCAGTAAAAAGCGCGCCAGTGGCGCGCTTTTTGTTACCGTCGGAGCCCAGGCGCTCAGATGATCCGGTTCTCTTCCAGCATCTTGCGACGGGCCTCTTCTTTGGCCATCTTCTTCTTGCGGTTGTCACAGGGTTCGGGGCAATCGCACTCTTTCTCGATGCCCACGCTGCCCAGGCCACCGCAGGAGCCGGAGATGCTCTTCTTCTGGAAGATGTAGCCGATGGCCATGGCCACTACTACCGCCAGAAACACCCCGAAGGTGATCAGAAAAATCTGCATGTTGCTGCCTCTTACTTTTTAACCAGATAGGGCTTGAAGGCGTCGGAGTAGGCCTCTTCAAAACCCTTGTCGGTCTTGGTGATCACGAAGATCGCCAGTCCACGTTCGTTGGCGTAGGCCAGGCTCTTCTCGGTCCCCATCACCATGAACACGGTTGCCAGCCCATCCGCCGTCATGCAGGAGGGGTGGATCACGGTGACCGACACCAGACGATGCTGGATCGGCTTGCCGGAGCGCGGATCTATGGTGTGGGAGAAACGCTGGCCATCCAGTTCGTAATAGTTGCGATAATCGCCGGAGGTGGCAACGCCGTTGTCACCCGGGACTATCACTTCTTGTACCGTGCCGGTGCCCGCGGTGGGTTTCTCGATGGCCACGCGCCAGGGATGGCCCTTGCCATTGACGCCATTGATCCTCAGCTCGCCGCCGATTTCAACCAGATAGTTGCGGGCCCCCAGGGACTCCAGGTATTCGGCCACCTTGTCGACGCCAAACCCCTTGGCGATGGCGGACAGATCCACGTAGAGATCCGGCACATCTTTTTGCAGGGTATCGGCATCGGCGGAGGTGATGACATGCAGATTGCCGAGCCCGGTCTTCTGACGGGTCTGGGTGATCAGCTCGTCGCTCGGGACCTTGGTCGGCCGTTTATCCGGGCCAAAGCCCCACAGATTGACCAAGGGGCCAACGGTGACGTCCAGCGCCCCCTGGCTCTCACGGCCAATGTGAATGGCCTCAGTGACGACTCGAGCGGTGTCTCGCGACACTACGACCGGTGTGGAGTCACGATGCTGGTTGAAGCGGGAGAGCTCGGAATCGGGACGATAGGTCGACATCTGATCGTTCACCCGCTCCAGCAGCACATCCACTTCGGCCTGCAACTTGGCCGGATCGCTGATGACGTCATCCGCCACCTTGATGGAGTAGTAGGTTCCCATGGTGCTGCCGGTGATATGGATCTCCGGCTTGCTCTGGACCGTTTCCTGACCGCACCCAGTCAAGAAAAAGGCTAGCCCGAAGGCTAGCCAGGTCTTTACAACGCTGTGCATGGATTAACCACCAAAGTCATCCAGCAGGATGTTTTCGTCTTCAACGCCCAGATCCTTGAGCATGTTGATGACGGCGGCGTTCATCACGGGAGGACCACACATGTAGAACTCGCAATCTTCCGGCGCCTCGTGGTTCTTGAGATAGTTCTCGTAGAGCACGTTGTGGATGAAGCCGGTGTAGCCGTCCCAGTTGTCTTCCGGTTGCGGATCGGACAGGGCGACGTTCCAGGTGAAGTTCTCGTTCTCGGCGGCCAGCATGTCGAAGTCCTCGACATAGAACATCTCGCGCTTGGAACGGGCACCGTACCAGAAGCTCATCTTGCGCTTGGTCTTCAGACGGCGCAGCTGGTCGAAGATGTGGGAGCGCATCGGCGCCATACCCGCACCACCACCGATGAACACCATTTCGGCGTCGGTGTCCTTGGCGAAGAACTCGCCGAACGGACCGGAGATGGTCACCTTGTCACCCGCCTTCAGGCTGAAGATGTAGGAGGACATCTGTCCCGGAGGGGCAGTCCAGTTGCTGGGCGGCGGAGTCGCGATCCGCACGTTCAGCATGATGATGCCGAACTCTTCCGGATAGTTGGCCATGGAGTAAGCACGGATGATCGGCTCGTCAACCTTGGACTCCAGATCGAAGATCTTGAAGCGATCCCAGTCACCACGATACTCCTCGGGAATATCGAAGTCCTTGTAGCGGACGTGGTGAGCCGGCGCTTCAATCTGGATATAACCACCGGCGCGGAACGGTACGCTCTCGCCATCCGGGATCTGCAGCTTGAGCTCCTTGATGAAGGTGGCCTTGTTGTCATTGGAGATGACGGTACATTCCCACTTCTTCACGCCGAAGATCTCTTCCGGCAGTTCGATGTCCATGTCGCCGCGAACGGTGACCTGGCAGGCCAGACGCTCGCCGTGACGGGCCTCGCCCTTGCTGATGTGATCCAGTTCGGTCGGCAGGATGTCGCCGCCACCGGACTTCACCCGCACCTTGCACTGGCCGCAGGAGCCACCACCACCACAGGCGGAGGAGACGAAGATACCGCTGCCGGCCAGCACGCCGAGCAGCTTGCCACCGGCCGGGCTGGTCACAGCCTTGGCCGGGTCACCGTTGATGCTGATTGTCACGTCGCCCGCGGTCACCAGCTTGGACTTGGCGAACAGAATGACTGCCACCAGTGCCAGCAGGATCACGGTAAACATGACCACACCCAAAATAATTTCCATCTATCGTTCCTTTCCGATTACAGGGAGATACCAGAGAAGGACATGAAGCCCAGCGCCATGAGGCCGGCGGTGATGAAGGTGATGCCGAGGCCACGCAGACCTTCCGGAACATCGGAGTACTTCATCTTCTCGCGGATACCCGCCAGCGCAACGATCGCCAGCATCCAGCCTGCACCTGAACCCACGCCGTAGACCACAGACTCGACGAAGTTGTAGTCACGCTGCACCATGAAGGAGACGCCACCGAAGATGGCGCAGTTCACGGTGATGAGCGGCAAGAAGATGCCGAGCGCGTTGTAGAGGGCCGGGAAGTATTTATCCAGCGCCATCTCCAGGATCTGTACCAGGGCCGCGATCACACCGATGAAGGTGATGAAGCTCAGGAAGCTCAGGTCCAGATCGGGGGAGAGGGCGCCAGCCTTCAACACGTAGTTGTAGATCAGGTTGTTGACCGGTACGGCGATGGTTTGCACCACGATAACGGCAATACCAAGACCCATGGAGGTCTTGACCTTCTTGGACACCGCCAGGAAGGTACACATCCCCAGGAAGAAGGAGAGTGCCAGGTTTTCGATGAAAATCGAACGAATCAACAGACTCAGATAGTGTTCCATACCTTAATCCTTTGCCTCCACCTGCTTGGGATCCTTGGTGCGAACGCCCCAGATGATCAGACCAATGATGAAGAATGCGCTCGGCGGCAGCAGCAGCAGGCCGTTCGGTACATACCAGCCACCGTTGTTCACCAGCGGCATCAGCTCGAGGCCGAACCAGGTGCCGGAGCCCAGCAGTTCACGCACGGTGGCGACGCTCAGCAAAATGGCGCCATAGCCCAGACCGTTACCGATACCGTCCAGGAAGGAGGGCAGCGGGGCGCTCTTCATGGCGTAGGCTTCGGCACGACCCATTACGATACAGTTGGTGATGATCAGACCCACGAATACCGACAGCTGCTTGGAGATCTCATAGGCATAAGCCTTGAGCACCTGGTCAACCACGATAACCAGTGAGGCGATGATCGCCATCTGGGCAATGATCCGCACGCTGTTGGGGATCTGGTTGCGGATCAGGGAGATGAACAGGTTTGAGAAGGCGGTGACCGCCATGACCGCGAGGGTCATTACAAACGCTGTCTTCATCTGGCTGGTAACCGCCAGTGCGGAACAGACACCCAGCACCTGCAAGGCGATGGGGTTGTTGCCGAGCACAGGCGTCAACAGCAACTTTTTCATTTCGCTCTTGTCAGCCATTGTTGATTTCTCCTGCACGAACCTTGGCCAGGAAAGGACCGAAGCCCTTGGGACCCATCCAGAAGTCGAAGGTGTGCTGTACGCCGTTACCGGTCAGGGTAGCGCCGGACAGACCGTCAATCTCATGCTCAGAGCCAGCCGGAGCATGGCCCTTGATCACGCGCAGCGCGGGCATGCCGTTCTGATCGAACAATTTCTTGTCCTTGAACAGGGCTTCCCATGCCGGGTTTTCGATTTCGCCACCCAGACCCGGGGTTTCACCGTGGTCGTAGTAGGTGATGCCCTTGATGGTCTGGCCATCCGGAGCAACGGCGACGAAGGCATACATGGTCGACCACAGACCCTGACCGTAGATCGGCAGGATGATGCTATCGATCTTGCCTTCGCTGTCCTTGGCGAAGAACACCGGGATCAGCTTGGAGATCTGGCGCAGGCCAGCCTTGTCGTCGGCCGCAGCCAGACGGATGTTTTTGGCCGGATCCTTGGCAGCCTGCTTGGTATCGAAGTTGTCGGCATCGCCGTCAACAAAGTTACCGGTGGAGAGATCCACCAGGCGGGCTTCGATCTTGTCGCCATACAGCTTGGCCATGTCGCGCTTGGCGACATCGCTGATGTCCACACCGGCAACGGCGAGGATGTTGCTCTGCTTGTCCAGTGCCTTGTTCTCCTGTTGGGTAGAACGCAGGCCAACGGCGGCAACGGATACCACAATGGAACAGGCCAGACAGAGGCCAGTCACCACGCTGACGGTGCCGAGGGTTGAATCTTTATTAAACGCCACGAGCAATCCTCCGCTTGATGTTTGCCTGAGCGACGAAATGGTCAAACAAGGGAGCAAACAGGTTCGCAAACAGAATGGCCAGCATCATGCCTTCCGGGAACGCGGGGTTGACCACGCGAACCAGCACGACCATGACGCCGATCAGTGCGCCGTACCACCACTTGCCCTTGTTGGTAAAGGCTGCGGAGACAGGGTCGGTCGCCATGAAGGCCATACCGAAGGCGAAGCCACCCAGCACCAGGTGCCAGTGCCACGGCATGTTGAACATGGGGTTGGTGTCGGAACCGATGACGTTGAACAGCAGGGAAGTCGCGATCATACCGACCATCACGCCGGCGATGATGCGCCAGGAGGCGATGCGCATGTACACGATCATGGCGGCGCCCAGCAGGATCATCAGGGTGGAAACTTCACCGATGGAACCCGGCAGGTTACCCAGGAAGGCGTCCATCCAGCTGATGGCTTCGCCAGTGGCGCTGTTGATCAGTGCCATCTGGCCACCTTGGGCCCACTGGCTCAGGGCGGTCGCACCGGAGAAACCGTCAACGGCAACCCAGACTGCGTCGCCGGAGATTTGACCCGGGTAGGCGAAGAACAGGAACGCACGACCCGCCAGGGCCGGGTTCAGGAAGTTCTTGCCGGTACCACCGAACACTTCCTTGGCCATCACCACACCGAAGGTGATACCCAGGGCAGCTTGCCACAGGGGCAGCTCGGGCGGCACGATCAGGGCGAACAGGATGGAGGTCACGAAGAAGCCTTCGTTGATCTCGTGCTTGCGCACCATGGCGAACAGCACTTCCCAGAAACCACCGACCAGGAAGACGGTGATGTAGATCGGGAAGAAGTGGGCTGCGCCGATCAGCATCTTGCTGCCGACACCGGCCACGGCCGGATCCAGGGAGGCACCCAGCATGGTTGCCAGCGCATATTGCCAGCTGCTGGCACCGGCGGCGGTACCCAGATGGGCAATCGCGGCAATGGACTGGTTGCCGACGTTGTACATGCCCCAGAACATGGCCGGGAACACGGCCAGCCACACCATGATCATCATGCGCTTCAGATCGAGCGCATCACGAACGTGGGCAGCATTGCGGGTTACGGAACCCGGGGTATAGAACAGGGTATACGCCGCTTCGAACAGGGCGTAGTACTTGGCGTACTTCCCACCCGGCTCGAAGTGGTGTTCCATATTTTCAAGAAGTTGCTTGAAACTCATCGCTTAACCTTCCAGTTCAATCTTGGTCAGGCACTCACGCAAGATAGGGCCGTACTCGGTCTTGCCGGGGCAGACAAAAGTACAGAGGGCCAAATCTTCCTCATCCAGCTCCAGGCAGCCCAGTGCTTGTGCACCATCGGTATCGCCAGAGATCATGTCCCGCAGCAGCAGGGTCGGCAGGATGTCGAGTGGCATCACCCGCTCATAGTTGCCGATAGGCACCATGGAACGATCACTACCGTTGGTGGTGGTGGTGAAGTTGATCAGCTTGCCCTTCATCAGATGAGAAAGGGTGGTGCGGGTAATGGAGAACTTGTTGGCGCTGGGGTTGATCCAGCCCAGGAACTCTTTCTCGCGACCTTCACCCAGTGCGCAGACCTGATTGTGGTAACGACCCAGATAGTCGTGAACCCCGTCGGCCTTGGCACCGCTCAGCAGAGAACCGGAGATGATGCGGTTTTCGTCGGCACGCAGCTCGTTGTTGGTAATCTGGCTGATGCAGGCACCCAGACGGGTACGCAGCAGACGCGGCTTGAGCACGTTCGGACCTGCCAGGGCGATCACCTTGTCGGTGAAGATCTGGCCGGTGGTGAACAGCTTGCCGTAGGCGATCACGTCCTGATAGTTGATGTGCCACTGCACCTTGGTGCTGCTGACCGGATCCAGGAAGTGGATATGGGTGCCAGGCAGACCGGCAGGATGAGGACCGACGAAGATCTCTTCCTTGACCTGGGCCAGGGGAGAGTGAGGCAGGCTGGCTTCGCCCTTGCAGACGTAGACGTTGCCATCGGTCAGGCGAGTCAGCACGGCCAGACCGTCGAGGAACGCCTGGGACTGTTCCTTGATGATCAGCTCGGGATTGGCTGCCAGCGGGTTGGTGTCCATCGCGGTCACAAAGATGGCGCGCGGGGCGGAGCCAACGGCGGGAACCTTGCTGAACGGACGGGTACGCAGCGCAGTCCACTGACCGGAGGCGAGCAGGATCTCCTGCACCTTGCTGCGTTCGAGCTTGGCCAGCTCGGCGGAGGCAAAGTGCTCGAAGGTCACCTGTTCGTCCGAGCCGTCGAGGTCGATGACCACGGACTGAAGAACACGTTTGGCACCACGGTTAATCTCTGAAACCACACCGGTGGCAGGAGCTGTGAATTTAACGCCGGGATTCTTCTTGTCTTCGAAGAGATCCTGACCTTTGATGACGCGATCACCTACTTTGACGAACATAGTAGGTCGCATCCCCACGAACTCCTCGCCCAGTGTAGCAACACGGGTGATGGCGGGGCCATCGTAGATTACTTGCTCTGGCGCACCCAGCACGGGGATGTCCAGTCCTCTTTTGATTGTAATCATACTTACTTGCACTACCGTTACGGGAAGAGAGGTTGGTTAGCGCCGAGAAATACATCACGACGGGTGGTCGAGTGACGATATTGCCGTTGCAACCAGTAAACAGCGCTGGCGATCATCCAATATGCGGGGTCACTCAAAAGCGCTTGAGTTTACCACTTATGACTCATTTTCTGCCATGACAAATGGGTAAAATCCCTGTGCCATCACAAAATTAACCTCTCCTGAATAAGGGGGTGAACCCCTCGTAAACCGTGGTTTTAAAGGTTTTTTTATTTGAATACCCCAATGGGGGTAATCTTATTGTTGAAAATATTGATTAGAAAAGATAATCCGGCAGTTTTGTTTGCGAATTATTCTCATATGGGGCTTTTTATCGCCCCATTTCCAATGACTTGCAGGCGGGATGGCAGAGGGATGCAGGAACTCTCCTGTTCTGGCCGCGTCAGGGTTTGCCGACGCAGCTCGGGGTGCGCGGTGCCTGGCCCTTTTGCTGCCATTCGCTCTCTGTGTAGGTATGCAGTGCCAGGGCATGTACCGGGCCGGCCAGCTCGGGGGCCAGCACTTCATTGATCAGGCGATGACGGGCCAGGAGACGCAGACCTTCAAATTGCGGGCTGACGATGACCACCTTGAAGTGGCTCTCGGAGCCGGGCTCAACACGATGCATATGGCTCTCGTTGATCACCTCCAGCAGGCTGGGAGTGAGGGCGGCGGTCAGTTTTGCTTCAATGTGTTGTTGCATGGTCATCAGGATGCTTCCAGAAAGTGAACGTGGGGCCATTCTATCGGCAGTTGCCTGGCGGAATAAGTCCCCTTATGGAGAGAAATATGGCCCGGGAACGCCGTCATGGCGGCTCGAACTGGTGAAATTCCTCTACCCCGCTAGAATAGCGCCACTTTGCGTCGCCCCTGGCGCCTGTTACCCGAATCAAGCCGAGGTTGGACTCATCCTATGGAAACCCTTCTTGTCACTCCCCATTGCCAGCTGACCCTCTATCGCTACCCGCGCCTGAGCCAGGAAACCCTGCAAGCCTGGGATGCGGCCGACGAATATCTGATCAACACCCTGGCTGAGTCCCCCCTGGAACAGGCAGGGCCCGTCATCATCATGAACGATGGATTCGGCGCCCTGGCGGCATTTTTGCACGGTTACTCCCCCGTCAGCGTCACCGATTCCTATATCAGCGAGCGGGCCACGTTGGCCAACCTGACCGAAAACGGGCTGGATACCGACGGCATCCGGCTGCAGGATGCGCTGGCGCCCCTGCCCGAGGCGCCGGCACTGGTGGTGATCAAGGTTTCCAAATACCAGGCGCTGCTGGAGCAACAACTGCTGGCCCTGCGTCAGGTGGTGACGCCCGCCACCGGCATCATCGCCGCCGGCAAGGCCAAGGACATTCACACCTCCACCCTCAAATTGTTCGAGAAATACCTGGGGGCAACCCGGACGTCGCTCGCCTGGAAGAAGGCGCGTCTCATCCACTGTGAGCCGCAGGAAAAGCGTCCAGCGCTGGCCAATCCGTTCCCCACCGTCTGGCCGCTGGAGGGTACCGACATGCTCATCCACAACCACGCCAACGTCTTTTCGCGCACCAGTCTGGATATTGGCGCCCGCTTTATGCTGGACAATCTACCGATACATAGCGCGCGCAAGGTGATCGATCTGGGCTGTGGCAACGGTGTGCTGGGACTCTCGCTGCTGGCACGGGACAGCGAGGTGGAGGTGACCTTCGTCGACGAGTCCTACATGGCGGTGGCGTCGGCACGGCTCAACGTCGAACACAACCTGGCGGAGGCGCTGCCGCGGGCCAGCTTCATGGTCAACAACTGTCTGGATGGCGTCGAGACAGGGGCGGCGGATCGGATCCTCTGCAACCCGCCCTTCCATCAGCAGCAGGCGATCACCGATCATATCGCCTGGCAGATGTTCTGCGATGCCCACCGGGTGTTGCCCAAAGGGGGGGAACTCTGGATAGTAGGCAACCGTCATCTAGATTATCACAATAAACTCAAGCGCTTGTTTGCCAACGCACAAGTCGTTGCGTCAAACAGCAAATTCGTTATTTTGAAAGCCATCAAACGCTAACGTCAAAGGAAGTTCATGATGAAAAAGTCACTCTTGCTGCTGGCCGCCCTGATGCTCGGCGGGTGCGCAACCCATTGGCCCGAGACGGCGCTGCTCAATCCGCAGATCGTGCCGGCCAACCAGCAATACTACTCGGGCAACCGGATCACCATGGAAGGGGTAGACAAGCGTGAGGCTGCCTATGTCTTCTCCATCAAGAAGAAAGAGAAGGCCACCGTGCTGGTCAACAGCGAGCGTCCGCTCAATCTGCTGGTCGCAGAGAAGCTGGCCGAGGGGCTGCGCAGCCAAGGGCTCGAAGTGGGCAACAGCGGCACCACCAACCTGACCCTGGTTATCTCGACTGCGGCGGTCAATGTGGAAGAGAAGACCTTCACTTATGTCACCAAATCCCGGGTCAGCCTGCAGGTGATCGCCGATTTTCAGGGCAACCGTCTGACCAAACAGTTCAACATGTCCTCCAGCAAAGAGGGACCGGGCGAGCCGAGCATGGCGGATCTGGAATCCACTCTGAACCTGCAACTGGGCAACGTATTGCAGCAGATCATGGCGGATGAGGCCCTGCGTGGCTATCTGAAGGGTCAACCGAGCGGCGCAGGAGTCTGAACATGAAAAAACTCTGGTTGCTGGCCATGCTGGTCACTCCGCTGGCATTTGCCGGCCCACAGGTGAGAATGGAGACCAACCACGGCAATATCGTGGTGGAGCTGGCGCCCAAGCAGGCGCCCCAGACGGTGAAGAACTTTCTGCGCTACGTGGCGGACGGCAGTTACGATGGCAGCCTGTTTCACCGGGTGATCCAGAACTTCGTGGTACAAGGGGGCGGCTACAACCAGCAGTTCCAGCAGCTGCCGACCTATGAGCCCGTGGTCAACGAATCCCGTGGCGGCTTGCCCAACAAGCGCGGTTCCATCGCCATGGCCCGTACCCAGGCGGTCGACAGCGCGACCCGCCAGTTCTACTTCAACCTGGTGGACAACAACAACCTCAACGCCAATGCCGGTGCCGGCTACACCGTGTTTGGCCAGGTGGTACAGGGAATGGAGGTGCTGGACAAGCTGGCCCAGGTGCAGACTGGCTACAGCTCTATCCTGCGTGCCAACGACGTGCCGACCAGCCCCATCATACTGAAGAAAGTGGTGTTGCTGGCCGAGAGCGGAGCCGACAAGAAGGCGGGCAAGTAACCCTTATCTACCCTTGATGGCCCTGCGATAATCCTTGTTGCAGGATGCAAGGCTCACCCCCTTCCGGGGTGGGCTTTTTGTTTGTCTGCCGTTTGGCCCTGCCTTGGCTATCCGGACCTAACCTGCCAAAATGGCCCACTTTTCCAAGATCCGTCAGGTAGTTGAACATGATCCGCAAACCGAGCTGGCGAGACTCGCTCGCCGTCTATCTCGAAGCCAGAGTGCTGATCCTCTTTGCCATGGGCTTTTCATCGGGTCTGCCCTTGCTGCTGGTCTTTGGCACCCTGTCGTTCTGGTTGCGCGAGGCGGATGTCAGCCTGACCGACATCGGCTATATGAGCTGGGTCGCCCTGGCCTATGGCTTCAAGTGGCTGTGGTCCCCCCTGGTGGATCGCATGCCGTTGCCGCTGCTCTCCAGGCTGCTTGGACGTCGTCGCAGCTGGATGCTCTTCTCCCAGTTGCTAATTGCGGGAGCCCTGGTTGGCATGGCGCTCTGCGATCCCAAGACCGGATTGGCGCAGCTGGCGCTGTTTGCCCTGCTGGTGGCCTTTGCCTCGGCGACCCAGGATATCGTCATCGATGCCTATCGCATCGAATCTGCGCCGGAGCGGTTGCAGGCGGCCATGGCGGCTTCTTACATGACAGGGTACCGGTTGGCGATGATCATGGCGGGGGCGGGAGCGCTGGCCCTGGCAGCCTGGTTTGGCAGCAACGTGGGTTATGACTATCGCGGCTGGCAGATAACCTACCTGCTGATGGCGGTGATGATGTCTCTTGGCATCATCACCACCCTCTTTTGCCATGAACCGCAGATCGACCAGGCTACCCAGGATCAGCAGCAAGCCGATCGCAAGGCCTGCCTGCTGGCAAAGGGGTGGCCATTGCCGCTGGCGAGTGCGGGGGCCTGGGCCTATGAGGCCATTTGGTGCCCCTTTGCCGACTTCTTCCACCGTTACGGTCGCTCGGCGCTGCTGATCCTGGCGCTCATTGCCTGCTATCGGGTGGCGGATGTGGTGATGGGGGTTATGTCCAATAGCTTCTATGTGGATATGCAGTTCAGCAAGACCGAAGTCGCCACCATTACCAAGGTATTTGGCGTCATCATGACGTTGGTGGGGGCGGCACTCGGGGGCGTGCTGGTGATGCGCTTTGGCACCCTGCGCATTCTGTTCCTGGGGGCGTTGCTGACTGCCAGTACTAACCTGCTGTTTGCCCTGCTCAACCAGGTGGGCCACAACCTGGAGCTGCTGACCCTGATCATCTCGCTGGATAACCTCAGCGCCGGGATCGCTACCGCCGCCTTTGTAACCTATCTCTCCAGTCTCACCAATGTCGCCTTTTCGGCGACGCAATATGCGTTGTTCAGCTCTGTGATGTTGCTGCTGCCCAAGCTGCTGGCGGGGTTTTCCGGCCAGATAGTGGAGCAGGTCGGCTACAGTGTCTTCTTCGTGGGAACCGGTTTATTGGGGCTGCCTGTGCTGCTGTTGATCGTGTTGGTAGCGAGAAAAGGGGAGTCGTTGTTCTCAATACCGAACAAATAGCAAGCGTTTGCGTTAAAGCGGGGGTGATTAGATTCACACTTCCAAAGAAAGTTCCCCAGAAGTTGTTTCTCCCCCTATTTTATTTGATTAGAATCCCATTCGCTCCTTGTGGGCAGGCTACGGAAAACCTCAACTAACACACAAGAGACCAATAAAATGGCCAAATTTACCAAGACTCTGATCGCTGCCGGCCTGCTGGCTGCTGCTGCCACTCCGGCGTTCGCTGCTGACTACAGCGGTGACATCCACAAGAACGATTACAAGTGGATGCAGTTCAACGTAATGCATACCATCGATCAGTTGCCTTACAAGGATGCCGAAGGTGGCTACAACGATACCTACTTCGAAATGGAGTTTGGCGGCCGTTCCGGTATCTTCGATCTGTACGGTTATGTCGACGTATTCGATATCTTCCAGAGCAAGCATGACGACAAACATGACAGTGACAACCTGTTCATCAAGTTTGCTCCGCGCCTGTCCATCGATGCCATGACTGGCAAAGATCTCTCCTTTGGTCCGGTACAAGAGCTGTACATCGCCAACTTGGTTAACGTTGGTGGTCCGGATGGCCTGTTCGAAGCCATGACTGGTCTGGGTGCTGACGTACAAGTGCCTTGGTTCGGCAAAGTCGGCATGAACCTGTATGCGCGTCACGTGAACGAAGGCGATGGTGAGCAAGGCTGGAACGGCTATCAGTTCTCCATGAACTGGTTCAAGCCTTTCTATACCTTCTCCAACGGCAGCTTCCTGGCCTATCAGGGCTACCTGGATCACCTGTTTGATGCCAAGGACAGCTCTACTGACGGTACCGCCATGTTCAATGGTCTGTACTGGCACTCTGACCGTTACGCTGTTGGTTACGGTCTGAAGTACTTCAACGATATCTATGGTATCCAGAACGGTACTTACGGTCTGAAAACCACCGGTTTCGGTCACTACTTCTCTGTTACCTACAAGTTCTAATCGAACTTGGAGTACAAAAAACCGGAGCCTTGGCTCCGGTTTTTTATTTCTGACCGATTGGATGGGCGCGAAGAGAGAAAGCGCCCGGGCCAATCAGTCGCGGAAATTCTGGAACTGCATCGGCTGGCCCAGTTCGGCGCCACGCACCATGGCCATCACTTCCTGCAGATCGTCACGCTTCTTGCCGGTGACGCGCACTTCGTCGCCCTGAATGGCGGCTTGAACCTTGATCTTGGAATCCTTGATCAGCTTGACCAGCTTCTTGGCCACTTCCTTATCGATACCCTGCTTGAACTTGACGTTCAGGTGGAAGCGCTTGCCGGAATGCACCGAATCACCCACTTCCATGGAGCTGGTTTCGATATTGCGTTTGAGCAGGGCATTGCGCAGTATTTCAACCATCTGCTTGAGCTGGAAATCGGCATCCGCTTCCAGTTTCACCTCTTCCTTGTTCAACTCGAAGCTGGCCTCTACCCCACGAAAATCGAAACGGGTGGCCAGTTCACGATTGGCGTTGTCGACGGCGTTCAACACCTCGTTCATTTTGACTTCAGAGACAATATCGAATGACGGCATAACCGGGCTCCTCATGTTGCGTTATCGGGGGGCAAATCTACCAGAAAACGGGCAAATTTGCTGATTTTGATGGGACCGCTCTGCTAGAATCCCCTGCGCACAGGAGTGGCCGGACCCGTTAGTGTCCGCCAGCGACATCTTCACTTATCCCAGGTAACAGGTTGAGAGGATTGCAGCCCTTACCTCGATTGAGTCACATCATGCCAAGCGGATTACTGAATTCTCGACAGCCTTCGACACCTCAATGGACCCTGCTGGGCTGTGGCGCCCTCGGCGGCGTTTTTGCATCCTTGCTCACCCAAAGTGGTCAGCCGACCCGCGTCTTGTTGCGGGATCACCATCAATCAACCCTGCACCCGGGTATCGACTTCACCTCCCTAGAGGGGCACACCCAGCTGCTCGCCATCGAACGCGGATTCGTCGGCAAACCGGGACAGATCCAGCGCCTGCTGGTGATGACCAAAGCCAATCAGGTGATCGCGGCACTGACACCGTTGGTCGGCAAGCTGGCGGCCGGCGTGCCCATCGTGCTGCTGCATAACGGCATGGGCATTGCCGAGCAGGTCGTCGTCCTGTTTCCCCACAATCCGGTGATCGCCGGTGTCACCAGCCATGGCGCCATGAAGAGCGGTCACTTCGTGTTTCGCCACACCGGCAAGGGCGAGACCTGGCTTGGCCCGGTCAACGAGGCCGCCAGAGCCCATGCCGCGCTGGCCGATGAGCTGGCGCTGGCCCTCGGCCAGGCGGGCTGGGACGAGCAGATCCGGACCCGTCAGTGGCAGAAGCTGGCCATCAACTGTGCCATCAATCCCCTGACCGCGCTGCACAAGTTGAAAAACGGCGAACTGGCGGGGCCTCGTTTTGCCGATACCCTGCAACAGGTCTGTGTCGAGGTAGCCGATGTGATGTGCGCCGAGGGCATGCCGACCACGACCGAAGAGCTGCTGCGCCGGGTGATGACTGTGGTGGAGTTGACCGCCGATAATAACTCTTCCATGCATCAGGACATGGAGCAGAAGCGGGAGACCGAGATCGACGCCATCACGGGGTTCCTGCTGGCCAGCGCGGCAAAGCATGGCATTGCCGTGCCGGTCAATCAGGGGCTCTATCAGGCGATTAAAGAGAAGAGCCAGGTGGCGTGAGCCTAAAGGCAAGGAGGTGAGGATGAGTGTACTGGTGTTGGTGGCCCCGGGGTCGGAAGAGATTGAAACCGTGGCCATCGTCGATACTCTGGTGCGGGCCGGTATAGAGGTAGTGTTCGCCTCCTGCTGTCCGGCTGGTGAGCGCCAGATCAGGGCCTCTCGCGGGGTGCAACTGGTGGCGGATTGCCATCTCGACGAGCTGACAATCCGCGACTTCGAGGCGATTGTAGTGCCCGGTGGCCTGCCCGGCAGCGAGGTGATCCGCGATACGCCGCTTGCCATCGAGCTGCTGAAAGCGCAGGCCGCTCTCGGCCGTTGGCGGGCCGCCATCTGCGCGGCTCCCGTGGTGGTGCTGCAGCATCACGGTTTGCTGGGGGAGGCCAGGGTCACCTGTCATCCCGGCTTCCAGTCTCAGCTGCCGGCTGCACAGTTGGCAACGGACAGGGTGGTCAGGGATGAAGCTCACCGCCTCATTACCAGCCAGGGACCGGGCAGCGCTATCGAATTTGCCCTCGAGTTGGTGCGGGTGCTGCACGATGATGCCCTGGCCGAGCGCGTTGCGGCCCCCATGGTATTGCCATAAGGCAGGACATGATGCCTTTCTGCAAAACGGGCTCCCGCCATCACGGCGGG
>NZ_CDCG01000037.1:181520-511660 GCF_000819845.1 Aeromonas enteropelogenes | reverse complement strand
CCCGCCATCACGGCGGGAGCCCGTTTTTTTATCTGAGTGCAATAGGAATAGCTTGGGTCAATAGTCGTAGCGACCGCACTGTTTCTTGTTGAATTCACCCTGCCAGCGCGCCAGTTCCTCCCGTGTGCCCAGGGTATCCCCCTTCTCGATGGCCTGTTTGAGATGCGCCATCCTGTCATAAAGCCAGCGGCACTCCGCCGTGGGGTTGTTCTTGGCGCTCACGGCCAGCGGCAGCAGGCAGAGTCCCAGCCATAGATATTTCATCCCGAACGTTCCTTGTTGTGCATGAAAGGTCTCTTTGGAGTCTATCATCTTGTGCCGATGACGGGGATAGTGCGCTGTTTCACCCTGGGGTAAGATAGCCGCATGTCTGGTTATTTATACAGTAGTATGCGCAAGATCATCCATATCGACATGGACTGCTTTTATGCGGCGGTGGAGATGCGGGACAACCCGGCGCTGCGTGACGTGCCGTTGGCGGTCGGCGGTGCATCCGATCGCCGTGGCGTCATCTCCACCTGCAACTATGTGGCCCGCCGTTTCGGCGTACGTTCCGCCATGCCGACGGCGCTGGCGAAAAAGCTCTGTCCCCCCCTGGTGCTGCTGCCGGGGCGCATGGCGCTCTACAAGGATATTTCCCGCCAGTTGAGGGCCATCTTTCTGCGCTATACCGATCAGGTTGAACCCTTGTCGCTGGACGAGGCCTACCTCGATGTGACTCACAGTGCCTGCTGTGGTGGCAGTGCGACCCTGATGGCCCGGGAGATCCGCCATGCCATCGCCACCGAACTGGGGTTGACCGCCTCGGCCGGGGTGGCCCCCAACAAATTCCTGGCCAAGCTTGCCTCGGAGCAGCGCAAGCCCGACGGCCTGTTTGTCATCCGTCCCGACGAGGTGGCCGAGTTTGTCCGCCAGCTGCCCCTTGGCAAACTGCCCGGGGTGGGGCGCAAGACGGCGGAGCGGCTCGAAGCGCAGGGGCTCTACAGCTGTGAAGATGCCAGAGCCTTGAGCACGGAGGAGCTGTGCGAGCGGTTTGGCAAATTGGGCGAGATGCTGGCAGGCCGGATCTGGGGGCGGGATGATCAGCCGGTTCAGGCACAACGCATACGCAAGACCATAGGGGTGGAGACTACGCTGGCGAGCGATCTGTGTGACGAGCAAGGCTGCCTTGCGGTACTGGGATCCCTGCTCCCCGAACTGGAGCGACGTTTTGAGGCCGTCTGCCCGGCAGATCAGTTGATGGGGCAGGGGATCAAGCTCAAGTTCTCCGATTTTCACCAGACGACTGTCTACCGCAGCCAGGGGGGTTACCAGCGCGGACTCTTTGCCGTCTTGCTAAAGGAGGGATTGCAACGGGCTCAAGGGCGGCCGGTGCGTCTGCTGGGGCTGGTGGTCGGCCTGCCGAAAGAGGGGGAAGTGAACCAACTGTCGCTGGATTTGCTCTGAAAAAGTTAAGTTTTTGTTTATAAAGTCGATACTCTATTTATCTCAGTATGACGTGAAGTAGGAACTTGGCATGCGCGCTCTCTCTGTCCAGGGTCGGATCACCCTGATCTCCGGTTATTGTCTGTTGGTTACGGCCGCCGTCCTGGTTATCTCCTCGCTCTACAATGCTAACAAAATGCAGGATCAGGTGCTGAAGGCCACCATGCAGGAGGCCCAGCTGTCGGCCGAGCACTGGATGACGGCGATAGGGGGTGAACAGGCAGCCAAGGTGACCAGTTACCTCGACGAAGCCTACTTCCGGGCCACCTTGCTGGCCGAAGATCTCCTGTTCCAGCGCAGGAATGCGGCCGAGAACTTTACCCATTCGGAAGCTCTGCGCGGAGCTCTTAATCAGCAGCTGAGGGATGCCGTGGCCTCTTCTGCCAATCTGCTCGGTGCCTATGCGGTGTTCGAGCCGGATCAGCTGGATGGGGAGGACAGCAACTATCAGGGCTCCAGCGCTCTGGGGGCCAATGACAAGGGGCGCTTTGCCAGCTACTGGGCCAACGATCACGGAAAGATAGTCTCCGAGGTCATGGATGAGGAGGTGCTGGCCGACGAGAGCCTGACCCCGACTGGCGGGGTGGAAAATGAGTGGTATCGTTGCAGCATCCGCACCCGGGCGCTCTGTCTGCTCGAACCCTATCTGGATGAGGTGGGGGGCCAGCAGATCCTGATGACCTCGGTCACCTATCCCTTGCAGGAAGAGGGGGCCTTGCTCGGTATGGTGGGGGTCGATGTCCCCCTGACCAGTTTGCAACAGCTGGTGAACAGCATGGATCAGCAACTCTACAGCGGAAAAGGCAAGATCCTGCTGGTCAGCCACGAGGGGCGGGTCGCCGGGGCCAACGAGTTTGACGTGTCCATGGGGCAGACGCTGGGTCAGCAATATTCCGATCTGGCCGCCGATTTGAAAGGGTGGCTCGATCAGGGGCAAGTGCTGAGCCGCTGGAGTGATGACGGTGCCTTGTTGCAGACCTTCGTGCCAGTCACGATGCGCGGTACCCCGCAACAGTGGGGTATTTATATCGAACTCCCCAGGAACGTGGTGCTGGCGTCGGCCAAGCGGCTGCATGGCAATCTGGCCGAGGAGGGCAGACGCAGTGTAGCCACCCAGGTGGTGATTGGCGTGCTCATCTCCCTCATCGCCCTGTGCGGTATCTGGCTGATGGCACGCCAGATAGTGGCTCCCATCCGTGCCGTGGTGGCTCGCCTCAAGGACATTGCCAGCGGTGAGGGGGATCTGACCCAGCGCATCGAGATCCAGCGCGAGGATGAGATCGGCGAGCTGGCCAAGTGGTTCAACAGCTTCCTCAACAAATTGCAATCCACCATCAGCCAGGTCATCGCTACCGTGGAAGGGACGCGAACCAGCGCGGAGCGGGCCGCCCAGGTGGCCGAGCGTACCAGCAACGGCATGCAGGCCCAGTATCAGGAAATTGATCTGGTGGCCACGGCATTCGAAGAGCTCAGTGCGACGGCGCTGCAGGTGTCCGGCAATGCCAGCGCCGCGGTGACGGCGGCCAACGAGACAGACACGGCGGCCCAGGAGGGCAAATATGTGGTGGCCGATACCCAGACCGCCATGGGGCGGTTGATGACGACCATCAATGAGGCCCAGCCTGTGGTGGAGCGGCTCTCGGCCAACAGCGAGAACATCAATGACATCCTCATCGTCATCCAGGGGATCGCGGAGCAGACCAATCTGTTGGCCCTGAACGCCGCCATCGAGGCGGCCAGGGCAGGTGAACAGGGGCGGGGTTTTGCCGTGGTGGCCGATGAGGTTCGCAATCTGGCGGGCCGCACCCAGAACGCCATCGTCGAGATCCAGACCCTGATCAGCGAGCTGCAATCGGGCACGGGGGCCGTAGTCAATGCGATCCGCGAGGGCCATGGTCAGGCGGATCAGACGCTCGCCAAGGTCGACCTGTCGGTACGGGTGCTGGAGCAGATCATCCAGTCCGTTTCCACCATCCATCAGATGAATGAACAGATCGCCAGGGCAGCCCAGGAGCAGACCCGGGTCGCGGAGGAGATCAATCGCAATGTCAGCAATATTCGCGATGTGAGCCACACCATTCGGGGTGAGGCGGCCACTTCCGCCGAAAACGGTCGCGAGCTGTCGGCACTGGCGGACAAGCAGCAGCAACTGGTGGGGCAGTTCAAGGTATAGAAAAAAGGCGCCATCCAATAAGAGGCGCCAAACACATTCAGATGACAGACTGGGTTAAATCGCGTCGATTTAGCCCCTCTTCCCGCAGAGGAAGAAACACAACACCACAATCACAGTCGGAAGGCTCACGGAAAACACATTAAACCAATATGTCGCAGAAAATGTGAGCCATATGACAACTGATTGCAGGGCGAATTATGTTTATTCACTGGTCGACCCGCAACCGACAAATTATAATGCGCCCCATTAGAAAAACTCATCGTCGGCTGGTGTCATGTCTCGTCGTTTACCCCCGCTCAATGCCCTCAAGGCGTTTGAAGCAGCGGCCCGTCACTTAAGCTTTACCCGCGCAGCAGAAGAGTTGTTTGTGACTCAGGCTGCCATCAGTCACCAGATCAAGGCGCTGGAGGAGTATCTTGGCATCAAGCTGTTCCGCCGCAAGAATCGCTCCTTGTTGCTGACCGAGGAGGGGCAGGGCTATTTTCTCGATATCAAGGATATCTTTGCCTCCATTTCAGAAGCGACCGACAAGCTGCTGGCGCGCAGTGCCAAAGGGGCGCTCACCGTCAGCCTGCAGCCGAGCTTTGCCATCCAGTGGCTGGTGCCCAGGCTGGTCAAATTCAGCGAGCGTCACCCCGATATCGACGTGCGGATCAAGGCCGTCGACATGGACGAGGGATCGCTCACCGATGACGTGGACGTGGCCATCTACTATGGCCGTGGCAACTGGCCCGGATTGCGTTGTGACAAACTGCATACCGAATACCTGATCCCCGTCTGCTCTCCCTTGCTGCTGACCGGCCCCAAACCGCTGCGCACGCCGGACGATTTGACCCGGCATACCCTGTTGCACGACACCTCGCGACGGGACTGGAAGGCCTGGTTCCGCCAGCTCGACATCGATGCCCCCAACGTCAATCAGGGGCCCATCTTCAGCCACTCCACCATGGTGATCCAGGCGGCCATTCATGGACAGGGGGTGGCCCTTGGCCACAGCGTGCTGGCCCAGCCCGAGATCGAGGCTGGCCGCCTCATCTGCCCGTTCGAGCAGGTGCTGGTGAGCAAGAATGCCTTCTACCTGGTGTGCCAGGAGCAACAGTCCGATCAGGGCAAGATAGTCGCCTTCCGCGACTGGATGCTGGAGCTGGTGGAACAGGAAGAGGCCCGTCGCCGGGCAAGGCTTGCCGATGCATGAGGTGATCCGGGAGGGGGCGAGTGACGCCCCCGTTCGTATTTTGCTGGCCCACGGAGCCGGCGCCGGCATGGAACACGCCTTTCTCGCCGAGCTCTCCCGTCTGCTGGCCGGGCCCGATATCGAGGTGGTGCGCTTCAACTTCCCCTACATGATCAAACGGGCCCGGGATGGCAAGCGTCGTCCGCCCGATCGTCAGCCGGCGCTGCTCGAGCACTGGCGTCAGATGGTGCGGGAGTTTGCCCACCCCAGACTGTTTCTGGCAGGCAAGTCCATGGGCGGGCGGATGGCGGCCGAGATTGTGGGCGAGATGAATGCTGCAGGATTACTCATTCTCGGGTATCCTTTCCACCCCCCGGCCAAGCCCGAGTGCTGGCGGGGCGAGGTGCTCAAGCAGATCACCACGCCGACCCTGCTGCTGCAGGGGGAGCGTGACACCTTTGGCAGCCGTGCCGAACTGGTCGATTTCCCCTTCTCCTCCGTCGTATCGGTCCATTGGCTGACCGATGGCGATCATGGCTTCAAGCCGCGCAAGGCGAGTGGCGTGAGTGAACAGGAAAATCTGCAGCAGGCAGCGAACGAGATAAGGCGCTTTGTCACCAACCCCCCGGTACAGGGTTGAGGACGGCGAGCGAGAACACAAGGAGAGTTGGGATGCAGACCCATCGACACTGGCTGGTACTGGCCGGCTGCTTTGGCCTGACGGCCACCATGCTGGGCGCCTATGGTGCCCACGGCCTGGCGGCGACCGGCATTACGCCCGAGCGCCTGGCGGCCTTCAATACCGCCGTGCAATATCAGTTTTTTCACGCATTGGCCCTGCTGGTGCTGGGTTGGTGCGGTGTGCGCAGCAAGTTGATCACCTTTGCTGGCACCGCCTTTGTGCTGGGGATCCTGGGATTCTCCGGCAGTATTTATGCCATGGTGCTGCTTGGCAGCAAGGGGTTGGGGCTTATTACCCCGGCCGGTGGCCTCTGTTTTATGTTGGGATGGGCGGCCCTGATCTGGGCTGGCTGTCGTCTTGGAGGAAAAAATGAATAATCTGCTGCTGTATTGCCGCCCCGGTTTTGAGAAAGAGGCGGCGGCAGAGATCACCGAACGAGCCACTAACATGCAGTGTTATGGCTTTGCCCGGGTCAAGGACGACAGTGGCTACATCATCTTCGAATGCTACGGTGAGGAAGAGGCCGACCTGCTGGCGCGCAAGCTGCCATTTCGCGAGCTCATCTTTATCCGCCAGATGCTGGTGGTGACCTGCGAGCTCAAAGATCTGGATCTGTCCGATCGCATCACCCCCATCCTGGAGGCGACCCGTGACTACGCCATCTGCGGCGATCTGCGGGTGGAAACCGCCGATACCAACGAGGCGAAAGAGCTGTCGGCCTTCTGCCGCAAGTTCACCGTGCCGTTGCGCCAGGCGCTGCGCAGCAACGAGATCCTGACCAAGAAGGAGACGCCGAACCGCCCCGTATTCCACGCCTTCTTCCTGGCCAACGATCACGTGATGCTGGGCTATTCCTACTCCTTCAACAACTCCGCATTCCACATGGGGATCCCGCGCCTGCGCTTCCCGGCCGATGCGCCGAGCCGCTCCAGCCTCAAGCTGGAAGAGGCATTCTATGTGTTCGTACCGCGGGAAGAGTGGGACGTGCGGCTGCGCTCCGGCATGAAGGCGGTGGATCTCGGTGCCTGCCCGGGTGGCTGGACCTATCAGCTGGTGCGTCGCGACATGATGGTGACCGCGGTGGACAACGGCATGATGGCGCAATCCCTGATGGATACCGGCCAGGTCAAGCACATCCGCGATGATGGCTTTGTCTGGCGCCCCAGCAAGAAGAATATCTACTGGTTGGTGTGTGACATGGTGGACAAGCCGGCGCGGGTCACCCACATGATCGCCGACTGGTTCCGCGAGGGTGACTGTCAGGAAGCCATGTTCAACCTCAAGCTGCCGATGAAGAAGCGCTACGCCGAGGCGGTGCACAACATCGAGGTGCTGCGTGAACTGCTGGCCGAGATCGACAGCGGCTTCATCATTCAGGCCAAGCAGCTCTATCACGATCGCGAAGAGATCACGGTACACGTCTACAACAAGTACTGGGTCTCCAAGCTCGAACCCAAGGCGTGATAGAGACGGGATATCAGCCGTAACATACGGAAATGATGTCAGGACCGGCGGGGTTGCCCGTCGGTCTTTTTTTATCTGCAAAAATGCGACAGGTTCAGAAGCGGTAGTCGACGCGCAGGGAGGATTCGTCGTCGGTCACTTTCAGCTCGATCTGCAGCGGAATGGTCTTGTCGACCGGATTGAACTGCATCTTGACGCCATCCCCTCTTAGCTTGATGGCGGTGTGCATGCCACCGGCCTGGAATTTGACCCTGGGTTTGTAGCGCTCGAACGACAGGCTGACACTCTTTTCCGGTGTCAGGTTGAGCTGCGGGTAGGAGGTGACTCTCTGGTTGCCATAGTTGTCAGTGGCGACATCGATCCCGAACGAGAGCGGCTTGGGGGCCTTGAGAAGGTCATTGGTATCCAGGCTGGAGCGCCACACCTCGGTGGCGGTCCGCTTCTCCTGCTGCGGCAATCTGGCGGTCTGGGTCGGCAACGTTTGCTCGAAGGCAGAGACTGAGCCCCATATCAGCAGGTAACCCGGAACCAGAAAGCGCCCATACCCGTTCATGAAAAACTCTCCCTGTTCTTCTTCTCTATTGAACATAGTTGCTCTCAAGAAGAGGGGAAAGTTGTCTGGAGCATAAAAAAGGGAGCCGAGGCTCCCTTTTAAAATCAATGAATTAGCTTACAGGCGATCGATAATGGCCTGGGTGAATTCACTGGTGGAGGCGCTGCCCCCCAGATCCCGGGTAACCCTGTCGCCGGATTCGATAGTGGCGCGAACCGCCTCGCGGATCCGCTCTGCTTTATCCTGCATGCCGAGGTATTCCAGCATCTGGATGGAGGCGAGGATCACCGAGGTGGGGTTGGCGATATTCTTGCCTGCGATATCCGGGGCCGAACCGTGCACCGCCTCGAAGATGGCGGCGCCATCGCCGATATTGGCGCCAGGTGCCATCCCGAGACCACCGACCAGACCGGCACAGAGATCGGAGAGGATATCGCCAAACAGGTTGGTGGTGACCATCACATCGAAACGCTCCGGGTACATCACCAGATTCATGCAGGCGGCATCGACGATCATCTCCTCGCTCTGGATGTCCGGATAGCGGGTCGCAACCTCGCGAGCCACTTCCAGGAACAACCCTGAGGTGGATTTGAGGATATTGGCCTTGTGGATGATGGTGACCTTCTTGCGCCCTTCCTGGCGGGCCAGTTCGAAGGCGAACTTGACGATGCGCTCGGCTCCGTCACGGGTCACTATGCTCATTGCCTCGGCGCTCTGGTTGTCGTCGCTGCGCTTCTGACCTGCGCCCGAGTACATCCCCTCGGTATTTTCACGGACCGTGATGATATCGATGTTGTCGTAACGGCTCTTGGTGCCCTTGAAGGAGATGACGGGGCGGACGTTGGCGTAGAGGTTGAACTTCTTGCGCAGGGAGACGTTGATGGAGGTAAAACCGCCGCCGACCGGGGTGGTGAGCGGTCCTTTCAGACTGACCTTGTTCTTCTCGATGAGATCCAGGGTTGCCTGGGGCAGCAGTTCGCCATGTTTTTCGAGGGCGGTCAGGCCCGCATCGGCGTAGTCGTATTCGAAGTCACAGCCGGCGTGGTTCAGGATCTGGATAGCCGATTCGATGATGCTGGGGCCAATGCCGTCGCCGGGGATCACGGTAATTTTTGTTTTGGACATGAGAGGGTTCCACTTCCAGGGAGTAGGGGAGGATGGGGCTGTTTTATATCATTTACTCAGCAAACCAACCAGATTCCTTTACATTTTACTCAATTTCCTCAACGAGGTGGGTGAGTCGTGTCATGGTTCGCGCCCTCGACCGGCAATTTGTGTGCACCAGTCACTCGGGTTGTGGCGGATAACGGATATCCCGCAGGTTGAATCCCAGTGGAATATCCTGTTGCAGTCGGACCAGCCGCTGGGCCAGCAGAGCCTCCTCCTGATGCTGCTGTAGCTTGCGCAGGGCCTTGGGGGCCTCTTCCTGTTGGCAAGCCGTCAGCAGGGTAGCCAGATCGCCATATTGTTGCAGCAGCTGGGTCGCTGTCTTGGGGCCTATGCCGGGGACTCCCTTGATGTTGGAGCCGCTCACCCCGGTCAGTGCCCAGAAATCCACCAGTTGGGCCGGCGCCACCCCGTAGTGCTGCTGGACGAAGGCAGCATCGAGCCAGCGCTTGTTGAAGTAGTCGCGGATCCGGATCTGCGGGCAGATGAGCTGGCAAAACCCCTTGTCGGTGGAGATGATGGTGGCCTGATGGCCGCGCCTGGAAATGCCGCAAGCCAAGGTTGCGACGAGATCGTCCGCCTCGTCGGTCTCGGACAGCAGGGCGTCCACACCGCACTCCCAGAATGCATCCTGCAGCTCTCCCAGCCCTTCACGCAGTTCGGCCGGCATGGGCGTGCGTCCCTCCTTGTAGGCCGGGTAGACCTCCTTGCGCCAGCTGTGCACCTCGCCATCGAACACGGCGATGACATGGGTGGGTTCGCTGGCGGCCAGCAGCTTGCGGCAGGTATTGACGAGGTTGGCGCGAGTGGCGACGAGGGCCTGGGCGGGAGTCAGGGCCTGCTGGGCTTGCACCGCATGCAGACGGCGGATGAGATTGAGGGCGTCGATGATGAGCAGGTGTGGCCTGAGATTTGACATGGGGCACTCTTGGCAGTCGGGGCGCCACATTGTAACAACTGACGGAAGTCATGGCAGCCCTTCCATAGTCCGCACCGCAAGCAGAGGATAAAAACGGGGGCCGATGCGCCCCCGTTTGTCATCTTGATCTGCCTATGAGCAGGCTTGATTGGCCGTCAGCGCACTATCTCGTAACAGGGCACATACTGGCTGCCAGGCAGCTTCATCCGCTGCTGTTTGACGAAGCTCTCCAGCAGCCTGTCCATCAGGTGCATCAGCTCCTTGTCGCCATGGATCTTGAAGGGGCCCTTCTTCTCGATGGCGCGAATGCCCCCTTCCTTGACGTTGCCTGCGACGATACCAGAGAAGGCGCGCCTCAGATTGGCTGCCAGCAGCTGGGGGGGCTGGTTACGATGCAGATCCAGGCCCCCCATGCTGGCGTGATCCGGCTCGAACGGCAGCTGGAACTCGGGCTCAATCCGCAAGGACCAGTTGAAGGAGTAGGCATCCCCGACCGATTTGCGGTATTCGCGAATTTTCGGCATTGCCTCTTTCATCACCCGGGCCACCTCGGGCGCATCGCCGACGATGATCCGGTAGAGCTTGGTGGCCGGTTCTCCCAGCGTCGCCTTGATGAAGTCGTCGATGGCGCGGAAGTAGTCGGCACTCTCCTTCGGCCCGGTCAGCACGATAGGCATGGGCTGGCGCTCGTTGGCCGGGTGCATCATGATGCCGAGCAGGTAGAGCAGTTCCTCTGCGGTGCCGACGCCGCCCGGGAAGATGATGATGCCGTGACCGAGGCGCACGAAGGCCTCCAGGCGCTTCTCGATGTCCGGCAGGATCACCAGCTCGTTGACGATGGGGTTGGGCGGCTCGGCGGCGATGATAGAGGGTTCAGTCAGGCCGATATAGCGGCCGCTGCGCACCCGCTGCTTGGCGTGGCCGACGGCGGCGCCCTTCATCGGACCCTCCATGGCACCCGGGCCACAACCGGTGCAGATATTGAGTTCACGCAACCCCAGCTCGTTGCCCACGGCCCTGGTGTACTGGTACTCGATCTCGTTGATGGAGTGACCGCCCCAGCAGACGATCAGGTTGGGATCGGCGCCGGGCTGGATCACCTTGGCGTTGCGCAGGATGGCAAACACCACGTTGGAGATATGGGTGGAGTTGGTCAGGTTGACCTGGCGGTTGGACTCCAGCTGGTTAGAGACATAGAGGATGTCGCGCAGCACGGAGAAGAGGTGTTCCTGAATGCCGCGGATGATCTCGCCATCGACGAAGGCGTGCTCGGGGGCGTTGAACAGCTCCAGCTTGACCCCGCGCTCGCGCCGGATCACATGAATATCGAAGGATTTGAAACGCTCCAGTATCTCCTTGGAGCTGTCGGTATGGCTGCCCGAGTTGAGTACCGCCAGTGAGCAGTTGCGAAACAGCTGATAAATATCGCTGGAGGCAGTCTGTTTGAGGCGATCCACCTCGAGCTGTGACAGCAGGTCCATGCTGCCAACGGGATTGATGTGCGTAATCATAAATTCCCCTTTCACTCGCTTGTTATCGTTGTGTTTTCCCTGGGGAGAAAAGGGGGATGCTTGTGCATCCCCTGAGTTCGATAGTAGTGGCAAGGCAGGGGGAAGGGGAATAGGGATGAGTTGCGTTTGCCGTTTTTTTAGCCGCCTCAGGCAAGTGTCACTTGATCCCGGCCATTGTTCTTGGAGTGATAGAGCGCCTTGTCTGCCCGCTCGAACACGTCCGAGGGGTTGTCACCATCCTGGAACAGGGTGGCACCGATGGAGATGGTGATCTCCACCTTGGCATCACGAAACCGGAACGGGATGCTCTTGATGGTCTGGCGCAGGGCCTCCAGCGGCTTCTGGAATTTGTCCGGATTGATGTTGGGCAGCAGCACCACGAACTCCTCACCGCCAAAACGGGCGATGAAATCGGTATCGCGCAGGGTGCTCTGCAGGGCCTTGGCGACCACCTTCAACGCCTTGTCGCCGGCCATGTGGCCGTAGTTGTCATTGATGTGCTTGAAGTGATCGATGTCGATGATCGCCATGCACAGCGGGGTGCGGTAGCGCAACCAGCGCTTGTACTCCTGCTCCAGCCGCTCGTCGAGGGCGGCCCGGTTGTGAACTTGGGTCAGGCTGTCGAGGAACAGCTTGTGCTTCTGGATAGTGAGCCGCTTCTTGTACTCGGCAGTCTCCTCCTTCATCAGCCGCAGCTTGGACTCCATGGTGGAGAGGCGGGTGAGCAGGTGACGCTCACGGGCAGCGGTGTTTTCCCGCTCCTGCAGTAGCAGATTGATGGCTCCCATATGACTGGAGATGGTCTCTTTGAGTGCCTCCAGAGTCTGGTGGTTGGCCAGGGAGTGATCGATGGCCTGCAGTTCGCTGACCAGCGCCTCCCGGGTCTCTTTGGTCTCGTTTTGCAGGGCGCGCCCTTCATCCAGCGATTCGGTAAAGCCGACATGTACCGCAGACAGGCTCTCGTTGAGGGTGCTCAAAAATGCCCGGGAGGCTTTGCGCTCCTCACGGGTGCCCTCGATGATAAGCTCGATCACCTGCATGCAGGTCTCGGCCAGCAGGTGAGGGGCTATGCCAAGCAGCAGTTGGCGGCGGATATCCCCCAGGCTTTCGCCGATGGCGCCGGCAAAATCGAGTTCCGTGATGAGGCGCTGCAGCTCGTCGGCAATACGGGCATGATCCTTGAAATCGAAAGAGTCATGTGGTGCCTGATGATGCTTTTCGCTTTCTGACGCCTGGGGAGCTGGTTTGACAAGCAGTGGCTGGCTTGGCAGCAACTGGATCTTGATCGCCTGCTGATAGAATTCGAGCAGCTTGATCACCTTCTTCTGGTGGTCGGCGATACCGTAACCGGCGGGGCTTGCCAGAAACTCCTTGAGGGATTTACGGGTCTCTTCCGGGAAGCCTTTGATGGTTTTGAGCTGCTTGGAGCCGAGTTCGATGGCCGCCTGGGTCAGGTTCATCGACTCTTCCAGGGCATTGCTGTGCTGTTGCAGCAGTTTTTCGATGGCGAGCAGGTCGGCATCCAGCGAGGTGTAGGATGGATTGCCGTCGAGTTTTTGTTTCAGGCGGGCAAACCGGTTGTCGAGTTCCCGATCGAAACCACGGCAGGATAGCATCAGTTTGTTGATGAACTGGATGCTGCGGATGCGTTCCGCATCGGAGAAAGAGAGAAGACCGTCAAGCTCCAGCTGTTTCTGCTGGAGGGACTCCCTGAGTCTGGCCAATTGTCCTGTTACGGCAGCGATGTCGTTCATTATCAGGTCGCCCTGTTGTCATTCTTGTTTTTTATGTTGGATAGCAACCGTGGTCGAACCTCGCTTCGAGCCTCGTCTGTTATCTATGTTTTTATTGGTCAACTGGTGCTTGCGTCCTTGCAAGTCGGGGCCAATTAACCCATTGCTTTTCATGAGAAGAATTGACTTTTACCAATCCCTTGTCAATCGCCATCAAGCCGCATTGCCACACATCCCCATTAAAAAATGCCGCCTGCTGGCAATCGATGGCAGCCAGCTCCAGCCAGGCACTTTCCTGGCATTTTTCACTGAGCTGAATGGCTCCCGACAGGGCGAGATAGCAGAGATCGAACAGCCCGTTGTGATCCAGCGCGGTGGCGGCCTTTGGCAGGAAGGGGTGACTCACTATCCCGAGGCTTATCTGGCGATCCAGCGGATATTCGCAGGGGAAAGCGGCGATGGACGCCAGCAGGTCGCCAGCCAGCTGATGCAGATTGGCGACGTGACGCTGGGGCACCACATAGAGGATATGGCCTTCCCGCAGATCATAGATACGGCCATCCTGGGGGGTCAGGGTGTCGACATAGGTGCCAAAGGCCTGCTCTATTTCGCGACTGGCCTGATAGCCGTGATGCTCCAGGGCGTTGATCAGGAAAGGGACCCGGAACAGCAGGTAGTGCAGCTTGTCGTCAAATTCGCTGGTGGGCTCTTCACTCAGGAACCAGCGTTCCGATTTCAACTGGCGTTTGGCCATCTCCCGCGGCCAGCGATTCATCAGGCGTTGCCAGTTGGCGAGGCCGGAGCGTGGCTCGATCTGCAGGGCCTCACCGGTACGCTTGACCTGCAGGCGGGCGGTACGCAGCTTGAGCCAGAGCGTGAAGAAGAGGTAGATGAAGAGCGCCAGCAGCAGGCTGGTGGTGATGCTCGACCAGAGGTAGCGCTCCTGCTGGTGCTGGCTGTTGCTCAGGCGCTGCTCCAGCTCCTTGATTTGCTGAGCCCGTTCAACCTGAACATAGTTGTCACGAATGGCCGCCTGCTCCAGGGCCAGCTCCTGCTGGCGCACCTCTTCACCCAGGCGATGGAACTGCTTGTAGCTGTCGAGGGCCTGGCGCAGATAACCCTTTTGCTCATATGCGAGGGAGAGCAGGCGGAACACTTCGTACTGGCGGCGAGTGTCACCAATCTGGCTGGAGAGGGTTCTGGCATTTTCCAGCTGCAAGATGGCAATGGCGGCTTCCTGCTTCTTCAGATAGAGCTCCCCCAGCAACAGCAGGGTGTCGATCAGAGGCTCCTTGGCATCGTTCAGCTCATGGGACTGACGTGCCGCGTTGAGGTAGTTGCCGGCCAGCGAAAGATTGCCGCTGTACAGGTAGGTCTTGCCGATCTCGTACTTCAGCAGGGAGGCCTGTGCCCGGTTGGTGCCTTCATCCAGCAGATCCAGCGCATTGAAGAAGTAGACCAGCGCCATGTTGAGATCATTTTGATCGCGGTTGAGGCGGGCCAGCACGATGAGGGAGTCACATAGCAGCGAACGGTTGCCGATGGAGTGAAAATAGTTGGCCGCCTCATTGGCATATTGCAGCGCCTTCTGGGGCTCCTGCTCCTCCTGATAGAGCTTGACGATCTGGTTCGACAAGAGACCGAGGAAGAGGGGGGCGTTGAGGTTCTTGGCGCGCTGCTGGGCATCGATATATTCACCGAGCGCCAGCTGGGGTTGTTGCAGAGCGCGATAGAGATCACCACTGATGGCGCTGACCCAGGCGCTGGCGAGCGGATTGGTGGACTTGGCCGCCCAGGTCCTTGCCTCGGCCAGATGGGCCTTGGCCCCTTCAAACTGCCGCTGCTCGATATCGTAACTGGTACGCAGCAGACGGCTGTATACCTGCAACTGGCTCTGCTTGAGAAGAGGGGCTGCCAGCTGGCCGTCCAGCTGTTCCAGCAGGGATTGCCGATTGCCCTGCTGCTCCGGCATGCGCTCCAGGCTGCGCAGTTTGAAATAGAGCGCATGGGCTTTGAGTTCGGGTTGCTGCTCTTTTTCCGCGAGCGCGATGGCCGTGTCGAGCGCCTGTTGGGTGGCCTGATATTGACCGAGTTGCAGCAGGCACTTCCCCTTGAGCAGATTGGCACTGATATTCTGCGTCATGTTGCTGTAGCTCAGGAGCGGTTCGCGATAGCCGAACTCCTGGCGATTGCTGATGATCTGCTGGGGATTGTTGGCTGCTCGCGTCAGGAAGGCGGAGGTGATCTGGACGCATCTGGCCGGATCGGTCAACACCAGGGACTGAGCCTGTTGCAGGTCGACGGAGAGCTGCTCCCTGTCCAGATCCAGATTCGGAGCGGACACGGAGGTCATCATCATGGCCAGAAAAAACAGTTGATTCATTGGATTAAGGGCGGCGCAGAGGTGAGGGCATGTTATCCAAGGCCCCCCCTCTGAGTCCAGTGTTTACTGGTGGCCGCGATGCGGTCCGGGGGCCGGAGAGGGGATTTATCCTCGCCTCTACTGTCTGGAGGCGGGCAAGGGGAGGGCGGGTTACCCTCTCTCCTTACCTCTTCGAGCCGGGGTTACTGACGGATCAGGCGCAGGTTGGCGGGGACAGCCTCGAAATCGGAGCGGAACGGATTGATATCCAGCCCGCCGCGGCGAGTATAGCGGGCATAGACGGTCAGCTGCTGCGGTTGGCAGTAGTGCTGCAAGTCGATGAAGATCCGCTCGATGCACTGCTCGTGGAACTCGTTGTGCTGGCGAAACGAGATGAGGTAGCGCAGCAGCTTCTCCCGATCGACCCTGGGCCCCTTGTAGCGGATCACCACCGAGCCCCAGTCCGGCTGGCTGGTTACCAGGCAGTTGGATTTGAGCAGGTGGCTGTGCAGCGTCTCTTCCACCACCTCTGAGCCTGCGGCCCCCTGCAGCAGGGTCGCGTCAAACTCGTAACCATCGATCTCGATATCCTGATCGTCGATGCACTCCCCGGGCAGGGTGGCAATCTGGTGCGGCGCCCGGTCGAGGGGGAACAGGGTGACCTGGACGGCTTCTCCCGCACAGGCGCTGAGATCCTTGATCAGCATGGCCTGCACCGCCTCTATGGAGTCGCAGCGGGTCTGGTTGAAGGAGTTCAGATAGAGCTTGAAAGACTTGGATTCAATCAGGTTAGCGCTGGTGGCCGGTATGGTCACCTCGCCCACCGCGACCATCGGCTTGCCCTTGGCATTGAGCCAGGATAGCTCGTAGAGGGTCCAAACATCGCAACCGGTAAATGGCAGATCGCTACCCAGTTGCAGGTCGTCCCGGTTCAGGCTGCGCGGAACCGGCTGCAACAGGGAGGGGGTGTACTGGCTGATGTAGTCGGACTGCTGGCCCAGGGTGAGGCCCTTGAGAGCGCTGGCCCCCGCGTATCTTTCTTGTTTGCTCACGTGTTTGCTCATGAAGTGTAGTGATCCCAGGGAAAGGCATGCCGACGGCCCAGTACGGGCTCGGTTCAGGCAGCCTTGTCTGTCGCCATGTTTGATGGTGCAATAGCGGACTTTGCCAGCAATTGTGGGGATTTTCGATGTCGGATCAAGTTTTGTCTGCCCTGGCGCATTTTTTGGCCCGCTGGCAACGGGATGGTGAGGCTCGCCGAGGTCTGCCCCTGTGCGACTGGGAGGCGGACTGGCGCTCCCCCTGCCAGTTGCAGGAACCGGTCGATGGTCGCATCTCCTGGCGCCCTTATCAGCGCACCGAACCTGCCGATTTCAGCGCCCTCGCCGAGGCGCTGGAGCTGACGCTGCACCCTGATGCGCTGGTGCTGTTTGGTCACTGGTTCAGTCGCCCCATCCCCTGCCTTTTCAAGGGGCTGCGCCTTGAGCTGCTCCTGCCCTGGAACGAGGACGATCTCGATCTGCTGAAAGAGAACCTCATTGGCCATCTGCTGATGCTGCGCAAACTCAAGCGCCCCCCTTCCATCTTCATCGCGACTACGCGCAATGAGATGACCCTGATTTCGCTTGATAACGAGAACGGTCAGGTGTGGCTGGAGTGGCTCGACTCCGGTCGCCGGTTGGTGCTGGCGCCTTCCCTGGCCGAGTTTCTCGCGCGGCTGGAGACCCTTTCGCAATAAAGTTGTCGAAGAGTTGTGAATATAAGAGAAGGGCCTTGCCACGGAGCAAGGCCCTTCTTTTTATCTATCCCTGGCCGGTCTATCTGAGCCCGACTCTTAATCCTTGAAATCCCAGGAGAGGTTGGAGACCAGTCGGCAGTGGTCACATTTGAAGTCGAAGATCTCGTGCAGCGGCTCGGCCAGCGCCCACTCGCCGCCACAGCCGGGGCAGGGGCGGGCTTTTTCCTCGGCGGCGTTCAGGCCGCCAACCCGGTAGAGGTAGTAGTAGGTGGGTATGCCGGTCAGGGCCTCCAGCCGTTTGCCGAGATCGCTGCCCCGGCGATGGAGGCGACTGCCGACTTCGCCAATCTCGTGCAGCGCCGCATGTTCGGCGATGGAGCCGTTCATCTGCAGCTGATCGCACGCCTCCCAGTCCTCCTGCCACTTGATGATCTGCTTGTGATCCCCGTTGGCGATGGCGGGCAGGCGGTAGAGCGGGATGGGGGCGAAGTGATCGCCGCAGCGTAGCGGCGAGCAGGTGTGCAGGAAGCTGGTATAGAGCAGCATCCAGCTGGGGCGAGGACAGGGATCCGTGCTGTCGGAGAGCAGGTCGGCCCCCTGCAGATGGAGCTTGGGCGCGAGCAGCCCCGCCTGGTGAAGCCCCTGTTCCGCCAGCTTGACCTGTTCGCTCTGGTTGTCCGGGTGCAGGCTGTCCTGCTCGGGGCAGACGACCCGGCTGACGAAATAGCCCTCGTGCATGCTGGTGGGGAACTCGCGCCCGAGGACCTGGCCCTGATAGCGCAGCATGTCGAGATAGTTGACGATGGCACGCTCGGCTTCGCCCAGCGAGGTGTCGCGGTAGCATTCAAAACAGAGTTCGACGATATACATGACTCAGTTCTGCCCCTGGCGGATCAGCAGTTCGGTCAGTCGATCCAGTTTTTGTTCGAGTCGGTTCAGCTGTTCGCCCAGCTGTTGCAGGGTCGGCTCGCCCACAGGTTGCGGCGTTTCTTCTGGCTGACTGTTGGCCAGTTGTGGCTCGGCAGGCTGTTGTTTCCACTGGCTCAACACTTTGAGCAACTCGGCCATGGGGACGGGCTGGCTCAGGCGAGCCTTGATCATGGCGGTGGTGGGGGTCAGGCCCCGGGCGGCCAGTTCATTGGCGATACGGATGATCTCGTGGGCGGACATTAGCGTGCTCTGGAGGGATGGGAGATTGATGGGGGATCTTAACCAAACCCCAATGGTGAGGAAAGAGGTTGCCTAGCGGGGCTGGCGCAGCATCACATCCAGCTGATCGATCGCCTCGCACCAGTCCGAGTCGTGCCACAGGGCATCACGTAGAAAGCTGGCCTGGGAGCGGTTCCAGAAACTGGCTTCCGGCAGCAGGGTTTCATTGTCGAGGTGATGCTCATGCACGAAGCGGTGCAGGCTCAGCTCGTCGTTGGCCATGCCCAACTGGGCAAACAGGGCCGGCAGGTCGTGGACAAGGGGTTCCATCTCGTCTCTCCCGTTGCTTGACCCTGAGATTATAGCCAGCCAGTTCCCCCTGTTGCAGCCATGCCCCGGTTCAAAGTGAGGGCATGCGGTGTGGCGGCAGTTCGACGCCGACCACGTGCAATCCCTGCATCTTGAGAGTGCCCTGATAATGGCTTTCGCCGTCGCTGGAGAACTCGAACTGGTAGTGGGTCAGCAGACGCAGTGGTTGGCGGGCCAGCTCGCGCTTGCCACGGGCCAATGACAGGAGCTGCAAGTCGTGGTGCTGACAGTAGCGACGCATATATTGCCAGGCCAGCTCGGCCTGTCGCCGCTGCTGCCAGAAGAGTCCGCCGATGGCCATCAGCAGCAGGATTCCGAGCATCTCTCCCATGGAGGGGCTTCCTTGTTGTCCGTGTGATGACGGGAATCCCCATGCCGGGCTTCCCGTCTCCTTTTCGTTGTCCGTGCGCGAACGCGGGGTTAGGCCGAGGCGAACAGACGGCCGATGGCCTTGCCCAGTGCCTCGCTGCGCTCTGGGTCGCGCAGCCTGGCCAGCATATCATTGCGCAGGGCCGGCAAGGTGACCAGTTCGGCAAAAACCTGATTGAAGAACTGGGTCGGTTGCAGGGCCAGCTGCTCCAGATAGTGGCTGAGCAGATCGGCATTTTTCAGATCGGGCCAGAGCCGGCCGGCGATGGCAAGCAGCAGTGCCGGACTGGGTTGGGTTTGCAGCAGGGTCAGCAGCTTGTTAGTGCGCAGAGTATTACCGTTGCAGGAGGCCAGCGCCCGGCACAGATAGGCGAGGGTCTCGGGATTGGGGGCTGCGCACTCCTGCTCCCGGCCGATGCGCTCCAGCAGGGCACCTTGCACTGCCGGTGGCAGGGGGGCGCTCTCCAGACTCTGGCAGAGGGCATAGAGGGGCTCCAGCGGCAGGGTCGGCAAAGCCTTGCACACCAGTGCCAGGTTGCGCTCATCGTGCAGCCGCTCCGCCAGATCGGCGAAGCCCTGTACCCCCAGGGTTTGCCAGCCATCGGCACCGGGCGCCGCCAGATAATGGCGCAGGGCATCGTAATAGGCGGACGGTGCCTGTTCCAGTTGATAGGCCAGCTTGGCATGCAGACTGGCCATCTTGGCCTCGGCCGGGCGGAAGGTATAGGGATTGTCGGCCAGCCGTTGGGCCTTCTCCTCGTCCAGCTCGCCAGTCAGCTTGTAGCCTAGGGTTTTCACTACCTGGTCCATGAAGTGTTTGGGGCCGCTTGAGATGAGCAGGCCGCGTTCATCGAGGGCAAACTTGAGGAACCAGAGGTAGTGACGGGATTCGGCAGGCTGGAAGAAGTGGACGCCGAGCCAGGCATGCTGCTGCAGGGGCCAGGGGTAGGGCTCCTGCTGCTGTTCGATGCGAAAAAAGAGATCGCTTGGCAGCGGGCGCACCTGGCGGCCCATGTCAAACAGCTGGAACTGGGTTCCTGCCTGGGTCAGAAATTCGGTCAGGGTATTGATGCTTGAAGCGGTGGCAGACATGGTGTAATCCGGCTTTGGGTGATGCGGGCCGATTATAAGGCCCTCGCCGAGGATCGCCAGTGGTTGCCACGGTTCGCCATGGCAGCCGTGCGGGGCGAGGTGTATAGTATCGCCCTTTTTTGACGGCGGCAGGCCCGGTCCGGCCGCCAGGCGATCGCGTCATGTTCGCCGCCCAAGGATCAACCCGTGGTGAAGAGGAAGAGAGCGAGATGAATCAATATTTGCTGGTAGCTGGCCTGTTGGGGGAACTCACCGCCGAGTTGCAACGCCTCGAACGCTGGCAAGCCGAACACCCTGGCGAGGAGGCGCTGGCGAGCACCCTGCCTTTTTGTGTCGATACCCTGAGCTTCGATCAGTGGCTGCAGTTCGTGCTGATCCCGCGCATGGAGCAGCTGGTGCTGCTGCAGGCCCCGTTGCCGAGCAACGTCTCCATCTATCCCATGGCCAGCGAAGTCTATAAAGAGGAGCTCGCCGAGGTGGCAGATCTGCTGCGCCTCATCGCCCGTTTCGATCTGCTGCTTTCCGGCAAAGTGGTGGAAAAATGAGCCTGACCCTGCTTTATCAGGATGACTGGCTGGTGGCGGTCAATAAGCCCTCCGGCCTGCTGGTACACCGCAGCTGGCTGGACAAGGCCGAAACCCGCTTTGCCATGCAGATGACCCGGGATCTGATCGGGGGCCGCCATGTCTACCCGGTTCATCGCCTCGATCGTCCCACCTCCGGGGTGCTGCTGTTTGCGCTGGATCCAGCCGTGGCCCGCACCCTGACCGAGGCGTTTGCCAATCGCCAGGTACAAAAGGAGTACCTGGCGCTGGTGCGGGGCTGGGCGCCCGAGCAGGGGGTGATCGACTATCCCCTCAAGGAGCAGCTGGACAAGATAGCCGACGCCATGAGTGACCCGGATCGTCCGGCCCAGGAGGCCGTCACCACCTTCCGGCGTCTGCACAGCGTCGAGCTGCCTTATGCCGTCTCCAAGAAACACCCTACCAGCCGTTACAGCCTGGTCAAACTGTTCCCGAAGACAGGTCGCAAGCACCAGCTGCGCCGCCACCTGGATCATCTGTTCCACCCCATCGTCGGTGATACCACCCACGGTGATGGTCGCCATAACCGCTTCTTTCGCGAGCAATATGGCTGTGAGCGCCTGCTGCTGGTGGCGCGCACCCTGAGCTTTGAGCATCCGGTGTTGAAGGTGCCGATGCGCATCCAGGCCCCCCTCGGTCAGGACGTGCTGCAGCTGTTTGCCGAACTGGGTTGGCCCGCCAGCGAGAGCGATTACTGAGCCTCATTCGGTGGCATCCCCGGTCTGCTTGCTGATAGAGTCGGTGATTATACCGACAACAAGTGCGTGCAGGAGGCAGGTAGTGGCGCAGATCGATATTGTGGTGGGAACCGTCTATGGTGCGGCCATGCTGGTGGCCGAGACGCTGACGGACGAGCTTGAACGCAAGGGGCACCAGTGTGCCCTGCATGAAGAGGCTCGGCTGGAGGACATAGACCCCGGCCGTTTTTTGTTGCTGGTGAGTGCCACCACGGGGCAGGGAGATATTCCGCCCAATCTGCAACCTTTTGCCAGCGATCTGGCCGATCGGGCGCCCTGGCTCAAGGGGTTGCGCTATGCCCTGATCGCCATGGGTGACAGTAGCTACGAGCATTTCTGCGGGGCCGGCCGTCGTCTTGACGAGCAGCTGCAAGAGTTGGGGGCGAGCGCTGTGATCCCCCGCCTTGAACTGGATGCCACCCTTCATGATGAACCCGAGCAGGTGGCACTTTCCTGGCTCAAGGAGTGGACGTTTCAGCCCTGAATTGCTTGTTAAATAGCGCCATAAAAATCCCCTGTCGGTTTGCCACAGGGGATTTTTATTTTCACTATCCGCCAACCCAATTGGTATCCATATTTCTCCCCTGTAAGGTATCTATTTCAAGATGCTAAAAAGTTATCCCGCTCATTTAGTGCCCAGAGGCCGCGACACAACGAGGAAATAAAAGTTCAATCATGAAAGCGATTTCAGTCATGTTTTTAAAAAAGGATGCACAAATATTCACTTTTGCTTAGAAGCAAATTAATTGTTGGTACCGATTTCAAGTGCAATGTTATTTGCATTTTGTGTGTTTTGGCGGTGTTTTATTGCTCAGTTTTCTCTGTTTTTACTTCCTTTTGGCGCCACTAACGTTTGCCGAGCGATTTGTCGCCATTTTGTGAGTCTGCTCATATTTGTCGCGATATGCGCTCCCTATAATCGACCTCGGTTATCACCTGCAGGATTGCCTGGTGATATGAAGTTGAATATTCAGGATCACACTCCTCACAGCGGGAAATAAGGAATATGACAATGAAAATGAAGTGGCTCCCGATTGCAGCAGCTGTTACTGCCGCCCTGGCTTCCCAAGCCGCCTTTGCCGTAGATTTCCACGGTTACTTCCGTTCCGGTGTCGGTGTTTCCAGTGATGGAGACATGCAGACCCTGAGTAAACAAAAGGTTGGTCGTCTGGGTAATGAAGACGACACTTATGGTGAGGTTCAACTGGGCCAAGAAGTATTTAACAAGGATGGTAAAACTTTCTACGTTGATTCCATGTTCGCAATGGCATCCAATGGGTCCAATGATTGGGAAGGTACTAGCTCGGTATGTAATTTTGATGAAAAACAGTGCAATGGCGATTCAGAATTTGCTCTGCGTCAATTCAACGTACAAGCCAAAGGACTGTTGAACTTTGCACCTGAAGCCACGCTGTGGGCCGGTAAGCGTTACTACCAGCGTCACGACATTCATATCTCCGACTTCTACTACTGGAATATCTCCGGTGCCGGTGCTGGTATTGAAGGCGTTCAGGCCGGTCCTGGCAAACTTTCCTTCGCCTGGGTTCGCAATGACCGTGGTTGGGATGGTAAAGACGGTTGGACCAAGTTTGAAGGCATGGATGTTAACACTCTGGATCTGCGTTATGCAGGTATTCCTCTGTGGCAAGACGCCTCTTTGGAAGTTGGTGTTGATTATGCGTTGGTTAACCCGACAGATGCTCAAAAAGATTCTACCAATGCTCAATATAAAAACGCCAAAGATGGTGTCATGTTGACTGCAGAACTGACTGCGGGAGTGTTGGGTGGCTTCAACAAAACTGTACTGCAATACGGTACAGAGGGTTATTCCAAAACAATGGCGTTTTATGGTGATGGCTCCTGGTACGGTGCTGAAGCCAAAGATGGCGCCGATGGTTTCCGGATCATCAACTGGGGTGTGATCCCCATGGGTAACTCCTGGGAGATGGGTCACCAGCTGGTGTACGGCGTAGGCAATGAAATGTGGGATGGCAACGACAAGTGGGAAACCATGTCTGTTGTAGCGCGTCCGATGTTCAAGTGGGATGATTTCAACAAAACAATCTTTGAAGGTGGTTACTTTAAAGATGCCAACAAATCCAATGACGGCACTGAAGCTAAAGATTCCGGTTACAAGCTGACTCTGGCACAAGCCTGGTCTGCTGGTTCCAGTTTCTGGGCTCGCCCTGAAATCCGAGTATTTGCTTCTTATGTAGCGTTGGACGACAACGATATGGCAGGCACTCCTTACAACAGCAACACATCCAAAGATACTTGGAACTTTGGTGTCCAAGCAGAAGCGTGGTGGTAAGCCGCTGTTTAAGTTAAGTTAACCACTGCCCCCATATGGGGGCAGTGTTGTTTCACCGGGTACGGTAACCGGGTTAGGGAGATAAGAAGAATGAAACTGGTAAAGATGTCTATCACGGCTATGGTTACTGCGCTGTTGGCTGGTTGTGCTGGCAGTATGGTGGTTCCGACTCAGGAGCATGCATCGGTGTTGAACAACGCTGAACAAGCTAAGCAGGCGTTGTTGCAGGCAGTCAGTTGCTGCAAGTCATTCAATGATTTTAGTTATGCATCTTTACCGGAAGGAGATACCTTGCTGGTGGTTGATGGCAAACAGCCCAGCTTTCAGTTTGAAGAGGGCATGAGTTACTTTGCCGCTTATCGCCTGCCCGTCAATACTGGAAATCTGGCTATCGGTATTGCGTCTCAGGTAAGTAAAACAGTGATGGTGCCCAAGGTCATCATGTTGGATAGCCAATTCAAGGTAACCCGTGTCCTTGGTGAATCAGTATTCAGCTATCAGCCGGCGCATCTGCTGGATAATGATCGGATAGAAGGGCGTGTATTTGTTGACCGCAGTATGCCTGGCAACGCGGACAGTGAGACCTATATGATCATTTATGCACCGGCGGATGAGCTTTCCACCAGTACCACCATATTGCATCCCTCCAAGGCATTCGCTCGCGCAAATGGGACTGTAGAACCGGACATCAAGGATCCTGTTATCCCTCATTCGCCATGGGGATTGGTACAGATCAAGGTGAAAGATATGGCCAAAGGCAGCGGCCTTGAAGCGGTATTCAAACCCGAATATGCCGACAAGGTAGCGATGAGCCAAGGCCAACAAGCAGCAGGTGTGGTGACTACGACTGCAGCTGCAACGGCGACCAAGGTCGCGGCCAAGCCAGCTCCGGCGATGCTAAGTGAAACCGAAGCCTTCTATCAATCCCAGATCGAGAAAGCGGTCAATGCCGGTGATATCGACAAGGCGATGCAGCTGGTCAGCGAAGCTGAGCGTGCCGGTTCCAGCAAGGCCAAGGCGGTGTTCGTCGATGCGGTAAAGCGTTCTCAAAAGTAGGGATTAACCCGACTTCTTGACTGAGTAATATATTTTTAAGGCCTCCCTTGTTGGAGGCCTTTTTAATCGGTAGACTGTAATAATAAAAAGGAGTTGGTTACATAATGTTACACTGTGTTTCCTGTGGATATATTTGGATTTATTAAAATACAAAGCGAAACTGTAATTTATCTATTTGTGTAATAGACTTATCGTGCAGTAATTTATCTTGTGAAAATAAGATTTTATTGCAGCCAAACAAGTTGTGATCTCCCCTCCAAATTCAATATTCCTCTCTCTTCGAAAGCAGCAATTTATTACCCGGTGGGTTATATTTTGATGGTCAAAATAATCAAACCCGATCCGACGATATTTGGATGAACTGCTGTTATTTCATTCAAAAATTCGTTCAGGGAAGACAATCCATTCAGGAGCGCACACAATGTTGAAAAATGCTTTCTCTAATCTGCAAAAGGTTGGTAAGGCGCTGATGCTGCCCGTATCAGTCTTGCCCGTTGCAGGTATTCTGCTGGGGGTGGGTGCTGCCCACTTCAGCTGGCTGCCGGAAATCGTCTCCCAATTGATGGAGCAGGCAGGTGGTTCCGTGTTTGGCCAGATGGCCCTGCTGTTTGCAGTCGGTGTGGCACTTGGCTTCACCAATAACGACGGCGTATCCGGCCTGTCAGCCATCGTTGGCTACGGCATCATGGTCGCCACCCTGAAAGTCATGGCGCCGGTCATGGGCGTTGAAAGCATCGATACCGGTGTGCTGGGTGGTATCCTGGCTGGTGGTATCGCCGCCTGGGCCTTCAACCGCTTCTACAAGATCCAGCTGCCCGAGTACCTGGGCTTCTTCGCCGGCAAGCGTGCCGTGCCCATCATCACCGGTTTCCTGTCTATCGGTCTGGGTGTGATCCTGTCCGTGATTTGGCCGCCGGTCGGTGGTGCCATCGGTGCCTTCTCTGACTGGGCTGCCAACCAGAACCCGGTACTGGCCTTCGGTATCTATGGTGTGGTTGAACGTTCCCTGATCCCGTTCGGTCTGCACCACATCTGGAACGTACCTTTCTTCTACCAGGCTGGTACCTGTGTCAACGGTGCCGGTGAAACCGTACACGGCATCATGACCTGTTTCCTGACTGCTGACGACGCATCGCGCGCCGCCGGTAACGGCTTCGGCCAGCTGGCCGGTGGCTACCTGTTCAAGATGTTCGGTCTGCCTGCTGCCGCGTTTGCCATTGCTCACGCCGCCAAGCCGGAAAACCGTGCCAAGGTCGTTGGTATCATGGCCTCCGCTGCCCTGACCTCCTTCCTGACCGGTATCACCGAGCCGATCGAGTTCTCCTTCCTGTTCGTGGCACCGGTACTGTATGCCATCCACGCCGTACTGGCTGGTCTGGCTTACGTGCTGACCAACATGCTGGGCGTGGTTCACGGTCACACCTTCTCCAACGGTTTCATCGACTTCGTCGTACAGTCTCCGCGTGCCAGCAACATGCTGCTGCTGGTGGGCCTGGGTCTGGTCTACGCAGCTATCTACTACGTAGTGTTCAGCTTCGTGATCCGAGCCATGAACCTGAAAACTCCGGGTCGTGAAGACGAGACTGCCGAGGAGTCCGTGGGCCAAGGCAAAGACGAAATGTCAGCCGCTCTGGTTGCCGCCTTCGGTGGTAAAGAGAACATCGCCTCTCTGGATGCCTGCATCACCCGTCTGCGTGTCGGCGTGAAAGATGTGGCCAAGGTTGACCAGGCTGGTCTGAAGAAACTGGGCGCTGCCGGTGTGGTTGTGGCTGGTTCTGGCGTACAGGCCATCTTCGGCACCAAGTCCGACAACCTGAAAACCGACATGGATATCTGGATGAAGAGCAACTAATCCGGTTGTTTGAATCCTGGAGTTCCGAAAAGGGAGGCGCAAGCCTCCCTTTTTCCGTTTTGTAGCTGGGGTGTAGAGGGTTGCCGTGCCAGATAAGCGGAAATGAGGTGATTCACCGTTTTTTCTGTTTGGAGAGCAGGTGTTTGCCTCGAGAGTGGAGACAGTGATGTGGATTCTGCGTGTAGGGCAATAAAAAGAGCGCCATCAGGGCGCTCTTTGGGGAAGAGGAGGATTACAGCTTTTCGAGGTCCCGCTCGATTTCGCTGATCTTGTTTTGCACCACTTTTTCCAGGTGGCGCAGGTCGCGCAGGATCTTCTGCTTGATATCCGGATCGGCCTGAACGTGCACGCCCTGAGTCAGGTTGTCCAGCTCGTCCACCACATACTTGAGATTGGCGTTGATCTCGGTGACATCCTTGTACTCATGGGTACCCGAGTCGACCAGCATGGTCTTGCGCTGGCGGGGGTATTTGAATTTCACGCTCTTGGCGAAGAACTCGCCTTTCTGCTTCTTGAAGTAGATCTTGAGGATATCGTGGTTGGCCTCCTGGCGCAGGGTGTAGCTGTCGACGGAGGCGGGATCCTGGATCCCCAGGCTCTTCAGATTCTCGTACATCAGGCTTCCTTGGTTTGAAACGATCCTGTGTCATCTATCTTAACCGAGCGGGTGTGGCTTGCCTGTGACAGGGGCGCCAAAATCCAAATGGGGTTCAAAAGGCCCTTTCTGCCTTCTCCGAACATCATGCGAGATGCACCGACGAGCATTCTTCGACGATAAAAAAAGAGCGCCATCAGGCGCTCTTTTTCAAAGGTCTGCCAGTTACTCGTCGATGGAGCGCAGCAGGGCATTGATGCCCACCTTGGCGCGAGTCTTGGCATCGACTTTCTTGACGATCACCGCAGCGTACAGGCTGTACTTGCCGCATTTGGAGGGCAGGGAGCCGGAAACCACAACGGAACCCGCCGGTACGCGGCCGTAGTGAATTTCGCCGGTTTCGCGGTCATAGATGCGGGTGGACTGGCCGATGAAGACGCCCATGGAGATGACGGAGCCTTCTTCCACGATAACGCCCTCAACCACCTCGGAACGGGCGCCGATGAAGCAGTTGTCCTCGATGATGGTCGGGTTGGCCTGCAATGGTTCCAGCACGCCGCCGATGCCGACGCCGCCGGAGAGGTGGACGTTCTTGCCGATCTGGGCACAGGAGCCGACGGTGGCCCAGGTGTCGACCATGGTACCTTCGTCAACGTAGGCACCGATGTTGACGTAGGAGGGCATCAGCACGGTATTGGGGGCGATGAAGGAGCCTTTGCGGGCGGTCGCCGGCGGCACCACACGCACACCCGCTTCGCGGAACTGCTCTTCGGTGTAGTTGGAAAACTTGAGGGGAACCTTGTCGTAGTACTGGGCATCGTCACCCTTGATGATGCCGTTGTCGTTGATGCGAAACGAGAGCAGCACTGCCTTCTTCAGCCACTGGTGGACGACCCACTCGCCGGCAATCTTCTCGGCAACACGGGCCTTGCCGGAGTCCAGCAGGTCGATGGCTTGCAGGATGGCGGATCTGGTGGCGCTATCCACTGTGCCCGGGGTGATGGTGTCGCGGCGCTCGAAGGCCGATTCAATGATCTGTTGCAACTCGGTCATGACAGGTTTCCTTTAAAAAATTCTGTTTGTTGTATCACACTTTTCCGATCGTGTTTAAGAGGGGAAACCCGATTTCTTCAGTCTTGTGGCCATTTCTGTGTCACCCCTGGTGAGGCCTCTGGTTTCTCAGGGTAAAAACGCTCTGTAAACAGTCTCTTGCGAGGGTTTTTTGCTCACGTCACAGTCAGGATTGCTGCGGATTGAGCTGGTGCACCAGCCGCTCTTCCAGTTGCAGCTGTTGTTCCGCCGTCAGGGGATCACCCGCCAGATTGGTGAGGCTGAAAAAGTCCTCTACCCGTTCCCCTATGGTGGTGATCTTGGCGGCGTGGAGCGACAGCCCGCACTGCTGGAATACGGCGCCGATGCGGGCCAGCAAGCCTGGTGTATCGAGCGCCGTCAGCTCCATCAGGGTGTGGCGGGTCTCTCCCTTATGGGGCAGAAACACCACCCGGGTCGGCACGCTGAACTGGCGGTGGCGTCGTGACAGCGGCTTGCTGCGCAGCACCAGCTTGCCGGGCTCCTGCAACGCTTTCTCCAGCGCCTTCTTGATGGGCGCGGTACGGTTCGGGCTGATAGGCTCGCCGCTCGGCTCCAGCACCACGAAGGTATCAAGCACGAAGTTGCTGCGCGAGTTCATGATCTGGGCGTCGTGGATGTTGAGGTTCTTCTGATCCAATGCCGAGGCTACGGTGGCAAATAGATTCGGCGTGTCGCGACAATAGATGAACACCTCGCTGCCACCCCGGGTCGGGTGCTTGCCAATGATCACCAGAGGAGCCGGGTTGTCGCCGTGTTCGATGATGTGGCGGCAGTGCCAGGCGATCTGTTCTGGGCTGTGGCGCAGGAAGTAGTCGGCCTTGAAGTCGGCCCACAAGCGGTTGACGGCTTCTTCCGATACATCCCGCTGGGCCAGGATCTGCTTGGCCTGACGCTGGTTTTCGCGGATCCGCAGGCGCATGTCCGGCGGGTTTTCCAGCCCCTGGCGCAGCGCCTTCTGGGTTGCGAAGTAGAGCTCCCGCAGCAAAGTGCCCTTCCAGTCGTTCCACAGGGTGTCGTTGGTGGCACAGATGTCGGCCACCGTCAGGCAGTAAAGCAGGTCGAGATGCTGTTCGTCGCGCACCTTCTGGGCAAAGTCGGTGACGACCTCTGGGTCGTAGATGTCGCGGCGCTGGGCGGTCACCGACATCAGCAGGTGGTGGCGCACCAGCCAGGCGACCAGCCGGCTCTCGTAGCGATCAAAACCGTGCAGCTGGCAAAACTCCAGCGCATCGACCGCGCCGAGCTCTGAGTGATCGCCGCGCCGCCCCTTGGCGATGTCGTGGAACAGGGCGGCTACATAGAGCAGCTCCGGCTTGCGCAGCCGGGTAAACACTTCGTGGCAGAGCGGGTGAGTCTGGCGGCTGGCCGGATTGGGAAACTGATGGATGTTCTTGAGCAGCCGGTGGGTATGTTCGTCCACCGTGTAGGCATGGAACATGTCGAACTGCATCTGGCCAACGATGAGGTTCCACTGGGGCAGGTAGGCCGCCAGGATCCCGTACTTGTGCATCAGACTGAGGGGTTGGCCGATGCCATTGGGATGACGCAACAACGCCATAAACAGACGGCGGCACTCGGGGATATCCTGCAGCCAGCAGTTGAGCTTGCGCCGCGCTTCGCGCAACTGGCGCAAGGTGGCCGAGTGAATGCCCGCTATCTCGGCATGCTGTGCCATCTGGTAGAAGAGGCGCAGGATGGCGACGGGCTCGTGGGCAAACAGTTCGGCATCCACCGCATCGATGAGGCGGCCACGGAGCTGGAATTCATCGGAGAGGCGGCGCACGTCCATGGCGGTGTTGCCGAGGATCGCCTCGTCAAACAGCTGCAACAACATCTCGTTGAGTTCGGAGACTCGCCGCACCGTCTGGTAGAAGCGCTTCATCATCTGCTCGACCGGGGTGTTGCCTTCCCCCTCGAACCCCAGCATCTGGGCCACGGTGCGCTGGCGATCGAACAGCAGGCGGTTGTCCCCCTTGTTGATGGCCATGTGCAGGGCGAAGCGTACCTTCCACAGGAAGTTCTGGCAGTCGAGTAGTTCGCGGTATTCGGCGCGATTGAGAAAACCGTGGCTGGTCATCTCGAACAGGGTGGTGGCGCCGAAGTGGCGGCGGGCCACCCAGGCTAGGGTCTGGATGTCGCGCAGGCCCCCCGGATTGCACTTGAGATCGGGTTCGAGCTTGTAGGCGGTACCGAGGAACTGCTGGTGGCGTTCGGCCTGCTCCTGGCGCTTGGCGCGAAAGAAGGCCTCGCTTGGCCAGAAGTGTTCTGGGCCGGTCGCCTCCCTGAGCTGCTGGAACCCCGCCTGGCGGCCGGTGATGTAGCGCGCCTCAATCAGGTTGGTGGCCACCGTGATGTCGGCCCGCCCCTGCTCGATGCACTCTGCCACGTTGCGTACCGCCTGGCCCACTTCCAGTTTCAGATCCCACAACAGGGTGATGAATTCACCAATGCGCAGCCCCAGCACCTCGTCCAGCTCGTCCCCGTCATAGAGGATCAGCAGGTCGATGTCGGAGTGGGGGTGCAGCTCACCCCGGCCATACCCTCCCACCGCGATCAGGGTGAGATCCGTTTTGTCGAAGCCGAATTTTTGCCACAACCGGGTCAGCAGCTGATCCATGTACTCCGAGCGGGTGGCGACCAGCTCGATGATGTTGTCGCCGGCGTCGAAGCGGGCGTGCAGCCAGCCAAGGAAACGACTCAGGTACTCCTTGCAGTTGTCACGGGTGAGCTGATCGTCGGGTAACAGGTGGGGGGAAAGCAGGCTGGCGTCCATGGCATCTCACACGCAGGTGGCTGGGAAATGGCGAAAACGGGCAATAAAAACCCCGGCGCTTCTGAGCAGAGCCGGGGTTCAATGTTAACCGTGTTTGATGAAACGGTCGATGGTGTCGTCAGGGCGCAGGGTCAGGATCTCGCAGCCATCTTCGGTCACCAGCAGGGTGTGTTCCCACTGGGCGGAGTCGCCGCCATCCTTGGTGGTCACGGTCCAGCCATCTTTCGGGTTGACCTTGCAGTGATACTTCTTGCTGTTGACCATGGGCTCGATGGTGAAGCACATGCCGGCCTTGAGCTCCAGCTTGCCGCTATTGCGGTAATGCAGGATCTGCGGCTCTTCGTGGAATTCGGCACCGATGCCGTGGCCGCAGTAGTCACGTACCACGGAGAAGCCGGCCTTCTCGACGATGGGCTGGATCACGGCGCCGATCTCGGTGATGCAGGCACCCGGGCGCACCGTCTTGATGGCGGCGTAGAGGCTCTCCTGGGCGACCTTGCACAGCTGGCGACGCAGCGGCGTGGTCTCGCCCACGATGAACATGGCGGAGGTATCGCCGTGGTAGCCATCCTTGATGACGGTGATGTCCAGGTTGATGATGTCGCCGTCGCGCAGCTTCTTGTGATTCGGAATGCCGTGGCAGATCACATCATTCACCGAGGTGCAGATGGATTTGGGGAAGCCATGGTAGTTGAGAGGGGCCGGGATGGCCTGCTGCACGTCAACGATGTAGTTGTGGCACAGGGTGTTCAGTTCGTCAGTGGTGACGCCAGCTTTGACATGGGGCGCAATCATGACCAGCACATCGGCGGCCAATTGGCCGGCAACGCGCATCTTTTCAATCTCTTCCGGTGTCTTGATTTTAATGGACATGGGATCTCTCTTGCGGCCTACCACAACAACCAGCAACGGCTGGTCGGGCAGGTAATGAAAAATAGATGCGTTTGCAATCAGGGCAAAATTTTATCCGCAACCCCTGCTCACTTCCAGTGTGATTGTCATCACATCGTCAAATCGACGTTGCAGCCTCTCCTGACGGGATCCAGATTTCACACCCGTTTGATGTGTCGCCGGTGGTGTCCTGAGCAAACTTATGGTATAAAGCGCGCCGGAATGGGGATCATGGGTCCCTGTTTCATCACCCTTACTTAAACAACACACACACATCGACACCTGTACCGGGGTGCCCCTTTGGGGTCGGTTACATGGGATGTGTGGAGGCCTAACCCCAATACAGAGGTATAAAATGGCTAAAGTTTCTATGCGCGACATGCTGCAAGCCGGCGTTCACTTCGGTCACCAGACTCGTTACTGGAACCCGAAAATGAAATCCTACATCTTCGGTGCCCGCAGCAAAGTTCACATCATCAACCTGGAAAAAACCGTTCCGATGTTTGACGATGCCATGAACTTCATCAGCTCCGTAGCTGCCAAGAAGGGCAAGGTACTGTTCGTAGGTACCAAGCGTGCCGCGTCTGAAGCCGTCAAAGAAGCCGCTGAGCGTTGCGACCAGTTCTACGTCAACCACCGCTGGCTGGGCGGCATGCTGACCAACTGGAAAACCGTTCGTCAGTCCATCAAGCGCCTGAAAGATCTGGAAACCCAGAGCCAGGACGGTACCTTCGACAAGCTGACCAAGAAAGAGGCGCTGATGCGTACTCGCGAAATGGAAAAGCTGGAGAAGAGCCTGGGTGGTATCAAGAACATGGGCGGCCTGCCTGACGTTCTGTTCGTTGTCGATGCCGACCACGAGCACATCGCTATCAAAGAAGCCAACAACCTGGGTATCCCGGTAGTTTCCATCGTTGATACCAACTCCAACCCGGACGGCGTTGATTACGTCATCCCGGGTAACGACGACGCTATCCGTGCCGTTCAGCTGTACCTGAATGCTGCTGCTGACACCGTACTGGAAGCTCGCGCTCAGGACATCGTTGTTCAAGCTGAACAAGATGGCTTCGTTGAAGCTGAGTAATTGATAAGGTCTGTAAAGCCCTTATTAACCAAGCTGATGTAATTGGTTAGCAGGGGCCCTTGTGGCCCCTGTTTCTTGTCAATTCAAGACCGAGGATACTGGACATGGCAAACATTACTGCCGCCCTGGTAAAAGAACTGCGCGAGCGCACCGCCGCTGGCATGATGGATTGCAAAAAAGCGCTGGAAGAAGCCAACGGTGATATCGAGCTGGCTATCGAGAACATGCGTAAATCCGGTCAGGCCAAAGCAGCCAAGAAAGCTGGCCGTATCGCCGCTGAAGGCGTGATCTTCGCCCGTACCGAAGGCAACGTTGCCGTCATGATCGAGCTGAACTGCGAAACTGACTTCGTTTCCAAGGATGCCGGCTTCCTGGCCATGGGTCAGAAGATCGTCGAGATCGCCGCTACCCAGAAGATCGCTGACGTTGACGCGCTGAAAGCCGCTGACTTCGGCAACGGTGAGTCCGTAGAGCTGACCATCACCAACCTGATCGCCAAGATCGGTGAGAACATGAACCTGCGTCGCGTGATGCTGGTTGAAGGTGACAACCTGGGTACCTACGTTCACGGTTCCCGTATCGGTGTTATCACCAAGCTGGTCGGCGGTACCGACGAGCTGGCCAAAGATCTGGCCATGCACGTAGCTGCCAACAGCCCGCAATTCGTCAAGCCGGAAGATGTATCTGCCGACGTCGTTGCCAAAGAGCGCGAAATCCAGATCGACATCGCCGTCAACTCTGGCAAGCCGAAAGAGATCGCCGAGAAGATGGTTGAAGGCCGCATGAAGAAGTTCACCGGTGAGGTTTCCCTGACTGGTCAGCCGTTCGTGAAAGATCCTTCCATGACCGTTGCCGAACTGCTGAAGAAAGAAGGTGCTGACGTTGTTTCCTTCACCCGTTTCGAAGTGGGCGAAGGCATCGAGAAGCAAGAGACCGATTTCGCTGCTGAAGTTGCAGCTCAAATCGCGGCCGCTCAAAAGGCCTAATCGAACCGGTTTTTCCGTTTCCCCAGACCGCGACTTATGTCGCGGTCTTTATATGACCAGGAATCAGTGACATGAGTACCAATCCCAAGCCTGCATACAGACGTGTTCTTCTGAAGTTGAGTGGTGAAGCCCTGCAAGGATCCGAGGGTTTTGGCATTGATCCGGCCGTGCTGGATCGGATGGCCCAAGAGATCAAAGAACTGGTTGAGCTGGGTGTTCAGGTCGGTCTGGTCATCGGTGGCGGCAACCTGTTCCGTGGCGCCGGTCTTGCCAAAGCTGGCATGAACCGTGTGGTGGGCGACCACATGGGTATGCTGGCGACCGTGATGAACGGTCTGGCCATGCGTGATGCCCTGCATCGTGCTTATGTGAATGCCCGTCTGATGTCTGCCATCTCCCTGCAAGGGATCTGTGACTCCTATGTCTGGGCAGAAGCCATCAGCCAGCTGCGCGCTGGCAAGGTGGTAATTTTCTCCGCCGGTACCGGCAACCCCTTCTTTACTACCGATTCTGCCGCCTGTCTGCGCGGGATCGAGATCGAAGCCGACGTGGTGCTGAAAGCCACCAAGGTCGATGGTGTCTTCAACGAGGATCCGGTTAAGAATCCGGATGCCGTGCTGTATCATGAACTGAGTTATGATGAAGTTCTTGAAAAAGAGCTCAAGGTGATGGATCTTGCTGCCTTTACTCTGGCCCGTGACCATGACCTGCCGATCCGCGTGTTCAACATGAACAAACCGGGTGCCCTGCGCCGGGTTATCATGGGTGAGCCGGAAGGCACCCTGATCCATCACGTCAGCAAATAAGATAGATACGAGCTGTAGACGGCTCGTTCGCCAAAAGGAAAACCACTGTGATCAACGAGATTAAAAACGACGCCAAGGACCGTATGGGCAAGAGCGTTGAGTCGCTCAAGACCCAGATGTCCAAGATCCGTACCGGTCGTGCTCATCCGAGCCTGCTCGACGGTATCCAGGTTGAGTACTACGGTGCTGCCACTCCGCTGAAACAGTTGGCCAACGTGGTGGCAGAAGATGCTCGTACCCTCTCCATCTCCATCTTCGATCGCTCCATGATCCAGGCCGTTGAAAAGGCGATCCTGACCTCCGATCTGGGCCTGAATCCGTCCAGCAACGGCCAGACCCTGCGTGTGCCGCTGCCGCCGCTGACCGAAGAGCGTCGTCGCGATCTGACCAAGGTGGTGCGTGCCGAAGCAGAAAACGCCCGTGTGGCCGTGCGCAACATCCGTCGCGATGCCAACGCCGACCTCAAGGCGCTGCTGAAAGAGAAAGAGATCTCCGAAGATGACGACCGTCGTGCCCAGGAAGAGATCCAGAAGCTGACCGACTCCTTCGTCAAGCTGGTCGATGAGGCCCTTGCCGCAAAGGAGAAGGAGCTAATGGAAATCTAAGGCTTCGAAAGGTATATTACGAGCGCCGTGTAGTGCCCCTGCACGGCGCTTTTGTCTTTGTGGGAGAAAAACATGTCGCTTTTGGCTGCGTTGGGTGATTGTGCCAACTCGTCTTTGCCACGTCACGTCGCCATCATCATGGATGGTAACGGTCGCTGGGCCCAGAACCGAGGCAAGATGCGGGTCTACGGGCACAAGGCAGGCGTCAAGTCGGTACGCGAGGCGGTCACCTTTGCGGCGCGGGCCAAGATGAAGGCATTGACTCTGTTTGCCTTCTCCAGCGAGAACTGGCGTCGCCCGGAAGGGGAGGTTAGTGCTCTTATGGAGCTGTTTGTCACCGTGCTGGGGCGCGAGGTGCAAAAACTGCACGACAACGGGATCCGGCTCAAGGTGATCGGCGATACCTCTCGTTTCAGTGAACGATTGCAGGCAAAAATCGCCAAGGCGGAAGCGCTGACCGCCAACAACAAGGGACTGACGCTGAATATTGCGGCCAACTACGGGGGCCAGTGGGATATCGCCCAGGCTGCCCGCAAGCTGGCCAGGGCCGTGGCTGCCGGTGAAATGGCGGCCGATGACATTGATGAAACCATGCTGAGCAGTGCCGTCTGCATGGCCGATCTGCCCCCCGTGGATCTGTTGATCCGGACCGGTGGTGATCATCGCATCAGCAACTTTGTGTTATGGCAGCTCGCCTATGCCGAGCTCTATTTTACCCCGGTATTGTGGCCCGATTTCAACGAAGCCGAGTTCAGCGAGGCGGTCGCCTCTTTCGTGGCGCGTGAGCGCCGCTTCGGCTGTACGGGTGAACAGATCCGGGAATTGATCGCCGAGCAGCAGACCGGCTAAACCCCGCTCCCAAGAGAGAGGTTTCTTTTGCTAAAACAACGAATTATTACTGCTTTGATGTTGATCCCCCTGGTCCTGGGGGCGCTCTTCTTTTTGCCATTGAAGTTTTTTGCCCTGTTGGCATCGCTGGTATTTTTGCTGGCCAGTCGTGAATGGAGCACCTTCGTGTCGGCCAAGCCGCTGCAGTGGTTGCCCATCGTATTCTGTCTGTTGCTCGGCGCCAGCCTGTTTTGCTTGCCGGTGGAACAACTCTGGGCCCCTGGCCTGCATCCTCTGGTGATGGGAGTGCTCTGGACCGCTGCCAGCTGGTGGTTGCTGGGGCTGATCCTGGTATTGCGCTACCCCCAAAGCGCCAAGTTGTGGCGTGAATCCGTCTGGCTCAAGTCCCTGTTTGGCCTGGTAACCCTGGTGCCCTTCTTCTGGTCCCTGGTGGCCATTCGCGGTTACAACTTCTACCACGACCCCATGATGGGGGCCTGGATATTGCTGTTCGTCATGGGACTGGTCTGGGCGGCAGATTCTGGCGCGTATTTTTTTGGCAAGGCGTTCGGCAAGCACAAGCTGGCGCCCGCCGTCAGCCCGGGTAAAACCATCGAAGGCATGTGTGGCGGCCTCTTTACCGCCAGTCTGCTGGCCATCGGTGTGACCTGGTGGATGGGCTTTGTGCCTGTCAAGATGGGCATAGTGCTGTTCTGCTCCCTCTTGGCGGTGCTGGCCTCCGTGCTGGGTGATCTGACCGAGAGCATGTTCAAGCGCGAGGCGGGCATCAAGGATTCCGGTACCCTGCTGCCCGGTCACGGCGGTGTGCTCGACCGGATCGACAGCCTGACCGCCGCCTTGCCGGTCTTCTTGCTCAGCTATCTGTTGCTCAGTCAGGAGTTCTGATGCGTAACCTGGTGATTCTGGGAGCCTCCGGCTCCATCGGTCAGAGTACCCTGAAGGTGCTGCGCCATAACCCGGGCCGTTGGCAAGTATTGGCGCTGACCGCCGCCCGCAGCGTGGATGCCATGCTGCGGGATTGTCTCGAATTTTCCCCGCGCTTTGCCGTCATGGTTGACGAGGAGGCTGCCCGCGAGCTGGCGAGCCGCCTCAAGACCCATGGCAGCCAGACCCGGGTGATGTCCGGCCCCGCGGCCCTGTGCGAGGTTGCGGCACATCCCGATGCCCACAGCGTGATGGCGGCCATCGTCGGCGCGGCAGGACTGGCACCCACCATGGCGGCGGTGCGTGCCGGCAAACGCATCCTGCTGGCCAACAAGGAAGCGCTGGTGATGTCCGGCGCCTTCTTCATGGAGGCGGTGCGCGAACATGGCGCCGAGCTGTTGCCCATCGACAGCGAGCACAACGCCATCTTCCAGTGCTTGCCGACCGCCATCCAGCGTCAGCCTGGCTTCTGCGATCTGGCTGCGGCGGGGATCTGCAAGATCCTGCTGACCGGTTCAGGTGGTCCGTTCCGCTATACCGAGGTGGCTGAGCTGGCCAAGGTGACCCCGGCCCAGGCCATTGCCCATCCCAACTGGTCGATGGGTGCCAAAATTTCGGTGGATTCCGCCACCATGATCAACAAGGGACTGGAATATATCGAGGCGCGCTGGCTGTTCAACGCCGCCCCCGAGCAGATCCAGGTGGTCATTCACCCGCAGTCCGTCATTCACTCCATGGTGCAGTACAAGGATGGCTCCGTGCTGGCCCAGCTCGGCAATCCGGACATGTGTACCCCCATCGCCCATGCGCTGGCTTATCCCAATCGCATCCCTTCCGGCGTGGAACCTTTGGATTTTTTCAGTGTCGGAGAGTTCAGCTTCATTCGACCCGATTACGATCGCTACCCCTGTCTGGCACTGGCCATCAACGCCTGCCAGAAGGGACAAGCGGCCACCACGGCGCTCAATGCCGCCAACGAGGAGGCTGTCGCAGCCTTTTTGGCCGAGCGGATCGGTTTCATGGATATCGCCCGGATCAACGAGGCCGTGATGCTGGCGCTGGAGAACAGTGCCGTCAGTTCTCTCAATGATCTGTTTGCCCTGGATGGTGCGGCCCGTGCCCGTGCCCACCACCTGATTGAGGAGATTGGCTGATGGGCGGTGTATTGTGGAACATCGGCGCCTTTGTCGTTGCGCTGGGCCTGCTGGTTGCAGTGCATGAATTCGGCCACTTCTGGGTGGCCCGTCGCTGTGGTGTCAAGGTGGAGCGTTTCTCCATCGGTTTTGGCAAGGCGATCTGGCGCCGGATGGGTAAGGACGGTACCGAATATGTGCTGGCACTGATCCCGCTCGGGGGCTACGTCAAGATGCTGGATGGCCGGGTCGATGAACTCAAACCCGGTGAAGAGCAGCAGGCGTTCAATCACAAGAGCGTCTGGGCACGGATGGCCATCGTCGCGGCCGGTCCCATGGCTAACTTCGTGTTTGCCCTGGTCGCCCTGTGGCTGATGTTCATGATCGGGGTGCCGAGTGTCAAACCCGTGATTGGCGAGGTGCGTCCCGCCTCCATCGTGGCTCAGGCCGGTATCGAGCCTGGTGTCGAGATCGTCGGGGTAGGGGATGAGCAGACCGGTGACTGGGAGAGCGTGACCTATGCCCTCATCAGCCATCTGGGTGACAAGTCGGTCACCCTGAAGGTGCAGGCGCCGCAGACCAGCTATGCCACCGAGAAGACCCTGTCGCTGGAAGGCTGGACTTTCGACCCTGACAAAGAGTCTCCCATCGGCAGCCTTGGCATAGTTCCCCTGGGTGGCAAGATGTTGCCTGTGGTGGCTTCGGTGGTGGCCAAGAGTGCCAGTGAACAAGCGGGTCTGCAGGTCGGTGATCGCATCAAGCAGGTGGGCGATCAGGAGATAACCACCTGGCTCCAGTTTGTCGAACAGGTGCAACAGTCGCCAGGCGAGCCGCTACAGATAGTGGTGGAGCGCAACAACCAAGATCTCGGCTTGACCCTGACCCCGGATAGCAGGAAGGTACAGGGCAAGGTGGTCGGTTATGTCGGACTCGCTCCGCAACTGGTTCCATTACCGGATGAATATCGAATTCTGTTACAGTATGGGCCTTTGCAGGCGCTGTGGCAGGGTGCCGACAAGACCTGGAGCCTGATCACGCTCACTTTCGACATGATTGGCAAGCTGATCGGCGGCATAGTGTCGCTGGACAACCTGAGCGGGCCCATCTCCATTGCCAAGGGAGCGGGTAGCAGTGCCGATTATGGTCTGGTCTATTTCTTGAGTTTTCTGGCACTGATCAGTGTCAACCTGGGGATCATCAACCTGTTCCCCTTGCCGGTGCTGGATGGTGGTCATCTTGTCTACTTCCTGATCGAGGCTATTACCGGCAAGCCGGTATCGGAGAAAGTACAGGAAGTGGGTTTCAGGATCGGCGCCGCCATTCTGATGTTATTGATGGGTATTGCGCTGTTTAACGATTTCGCTCGCCTCTGAGGCCAGAGCATCAACAAGGACACATAAGAACAAAATGGCTGTTAAAAAAGCATTGGTGTTGAGTTGCCTGCTGGGTGCCAGTTTCCTGGCCCAGGCGGCCCCTGCCTCTTTTGTGGTGCAAGATATCCAGGTCGAGGGCCTGCAACGGGTGACCCTGGGTGCCGCACTGTTGAACCTGCCGATCCGGGTTGGCGACAACGTCGACTCCGTGACCCTGGCGAATGCCATCAAGAAACTCTATGCCTCCGGCAACTTCGAGGACGTCAAGGTCTACCGCGATGGCCAGGTGCTGCAGGTGATGGTCAAGGAGCGTCCGACCATCTCCAGCATCGAGTTTTCCGGCAACAAGGACATCAAGGAAGAGCAGCTGACCCAGAGCCTGGAATCCTCCGGCATCCGGGTCGGTGATCCCCTGGATCGCACCGTGCTCACCTCCCTCGAGAAGGGGCTGGAAGATTTCTATTACGGCGTGGGCAAGTACTCCGCTAAGGTAAAAGCCATCGTCACCCCGCTGCCGCGCAACCGGGTCGACCTCAAGTTCACCTTCGTGGAAGGCCAGGCCGCCAAGATCCAGCAGATCAATATCGTCGGCAACAATGTCTTCCCGGAAGAGAAGCTGATCGCCCAGCTCTCCCTGCGTGATGAGGTGCCTTGGTGGAACTTCACCGCGGATCAGCGCTACCAGAAGCAGAAGCTGGCCGGTGACATCGAGACCCTGCGCTCCTACTACATGGATCGTGGCTATATCCGTTTCGCCCAGGAGTCCACCCAGGTCTCCATGACTCCGGACAAGAAAGGCGTCTACGTCACCCTCAACATCAAGGAAGGGGATCAGTACAAGGTCTCCGGTATCCAGCTCAAGGGCAACCTCATCGATCGCGCCGGCGAGATGAAGGGGCTTATTCCCATTGAAGCTGGCAACGTCTACTCGGCGAGCCAGGTGACCCACACCGAAGAAGTGCTCTCCAAGTTCCTCGGTCGCTACGGCTACGCCTATCCCAAGGTGGTCACCTTCCCGCAGGTCAATGACGAGACCAAGGAAGTGGAGCTTATCGTCAACGTCGAGCCGGGTCCCCGCGTCTATGTACGCAACATCAACTTCAACGGCAACGTGACCACCGAAGATCAGGTACTGCGCCGCGAGATGCGCCAGATGGAAGGCACCTGGCTCTCCTCCGACAATATCGAACAGTCCAAGACCCGTCTCAACCGCCTCGGTTATTTCGAGAGTGTCGAAGTGGATACCAAGCGGGTGCCGGGCAATGACGATCTGGTCGATCTCGACTTCAAGGTCAAGGAGCAGCCGGCCGGTTCCATCAACGCGGGCGTCGGTTATGGTACCGAGTCTGGCCTCAGCCTGCAGGCGGGGATCTCCCAGGACAACTTCATGGGGACCGGCAAGCGGGTCTCCATCAACGCCAGTACCAACGACTACTCCAAGAACGTTGACCTGAGCTACAACGATCCCTACTTCACCGTGGATGGTGTCAGCCTGGGTGGCCGTGTCTACTACAACCAGTTCCGTGCCGATGATGCGGATATTGTGGATTACGAGAACGAGACCATAGGCTTCCGTCTCTCCAGCGGTTTCCCGGTCAACGAGCACAACCGTCTGGACTTCAGTACCGGTATCGAAAGCTCCAAGCTGAGCCGTCCTACCTTCAATGAGTCCAAGTTCAACGAGTGTATCGCCGACAACAAGCCGTCAGCAGACAACACCTACTGCTACGACCTGTGGAACGACAACCGTCAATCGGTACAGATGGACCAGTTCTGGGATCTCTATGCCAAGGGTGAGGACAGCGTCGACTTCGTCACCGTTGACCTGACTGCAGGCTGGACTCGTTCCACTCTCAACAAGGGGATGTTCCCGACCGCAGGTGATCGTCAGCGGGTCAACGCCAAGGTCACCATTCCTGGCATGGATCTGCAGTACTACAAACTCTCGGCCGAAGATGCCCACTACTTCCCGCTGGACGCGGATCACAGCTGGGTCATGATCGGCAAGGGCCGGGTCTCCTACGGTAACGGTTATGGTGACAGCACCATGCTGCCCTTCTTCGAAAACTACTATGCCGGTGGTTTCGATACGGTGCGCGGCTTCAAGAGCAACACAATAGGTCCCAAGGCGATCTACCGACAGTACACGAACAACGGTACCGGGGCTCCGACGGCGACGGGTTATTACGAAGGTTCCGACACCTCGGTCGGCGGTAATGCGCTGGCGGTGGCCTCGTTCGAATTGGTCTTCCCGACTCCCTTCGTCTCCGAGACCTATCGTCCGCAGATCCGCAGCACCGTCTTCGTCGATGCGGGCTCCGTATGGAGTACCGATTTTGCCAACGGCGCCTACCCCTGTGCTCCTGGCGCAGACTGCAACTACCAGAGCCAAGACTACTCGGATCCGGCCAACATCCGGGTCTCCGCCGGTGTCTCCCTTCAGTGGCTCTCGCCCATGGGGCCGCTGGTGTTCGCCCTGGCCAAACCAATCAAGAAATATGAAGGGGATCGTACCGAAGTCTTCTCCTTCAACATCGGTCGTACCTTCTAAACGACATCACGCCCCCACCCGCAAGGTGGGGGTATTCAATGATGGGATGCGCAGTTTGCGTGCCTCACCAGGTAACAAGACGGTAGTCATGCCGCTTGCATAATCGGGTAAATCAGGTAGCCCTCACCATGAGGGAACAAGGAGTAAGTGTGAATAAAGCGTTGAAAGTAGCTGGTTTGAGTTTTGCACTGATGGCTGCCGGCATGAGCTCAGCCTTCGCTGACACCAAGATCGCCGTGGTCGACATGGGCGAGGTGTTCCAGAAGCTGCCCCAGCGTGAAGCCGTGGCCAAGAAGCTCAAGGGTGAATTCGAGCCGCGCATGCGCGAGCTGCAGAAGCTGGAAGCCGACGGCCAGAAACTGGTTGAGAAGTTCCGCAAGGACGAGGCTTTCATGAGCGCCGAGCAGAAGAAGCAGAACCAGGAGAAGCTGGCCAAGCTGCAGATGGAGTTCAACAAGAAGCGTCAGGCATTTGAGCAGGACAACGGCCGCCGTCAGTCCGAAGAGCGCAACAAGATCCTGACCAAGGTGCAGGCTGCCATCGATTCCATCGCCAAGAGCAATGGTTACGATCTGGTGCTGGAGCGCAATGCCGCCCCGTATGCCGCCAGCAAGCTGGACATCTCTGCCCAGGTTATTTCTCAGGTAAGCAAGAGCAACTAATTGATGTCATTCACTCTCGCACAGCTGGCCCAGCAACTGGGGGCCCAGGTTCATGGCGACGGAACCCTGGAAATCCGCAAGGTAGCGACACTGGAAAAGGCCGGGGAGGGGGATATCACCTTCCTGTCCAACAAAAAGTACCGGCATTATCTGGAGCAGAGCAAGGCCACGGCCGTGCTCATCACAGAAGCGGATCTGCCGTTTTGTCCCACCAACGCCCTGGTGCTCAAAGATCCCTATGTGGGCTTTGCCCGGGTGGCCCAACTGCTGGATACCACCCCGCAGCCGGCGATGGATATCCATCCGAGCGCCGTTATCGCGGCGGACGTGCAACTGGGCGAGAGAGTGGCCATCGGTGCCAATGCGGTGATCGAATCCGGCGTCGTGCTGGGTGACGATGTGCGCATTGGCCCGGGCTGTTTCGTTGGCAAAAATACCCGGCTGGGCGCCCGTTCCCGCCTGTGGGCCAACGTCACCCTGTATCACAATGTCACCATGGGCACCGACTGTCTGGTTCAATCCGGTACAGTGATCGGGGCCGATGGTTTCGGCTACGCCAACGAGCGTGGCGAATGGATCAAGATCCCCCAGCTTGGCGGCGTGACCATCGGCAACCGGGTCGAGATCGGCGCCTGCACCACCATTGACCGTGGCGCGCTGGAAGATACCCGCATCGCCGACAACGTCATCATCGACAACCAGTGCCAGATTGCCCACAACGTCGAGATCGGCTACGGCACCGCCGTGGCGGGCTCCACCGTGATGGCGGGTAGTCTCAAGGTCGGCAAATACTGTATCATTGGCGGCGCCTCCGTTTTTAACGGGCATATGGAGATCTGCGATCAGGCCACCGTTACCGGTATGGCCATGGTGATGCGACCCATTACCGAGCCCGGTGTCTACTCTTCCGGCATCCCCCTGCAGACTAATAAAGAGTGGCGCAAGACCGCCGCCCGGGTGATGCGTATCGAAGAGATGCACAAGCGGTTGAGCAAGCTTGAGAAGAAGCTGGATCAAGAATAATCACGATTGGTATAGGGTACTGTTTTGACTACTGAAAAGAAGAGCCTGGATATCCAGGAAATCATGAACCTGCTGCCCCACCGTTATCCGTTCCTGATGGTGGATCGGGTGGACGACTACGAGATCAGCGATGAGCGCAAAACCCTGCGTGCCATCAAGAACATCTCGTTCAACGAGCCTATCTTCCAGGGCCACTTCCCGGCCAAGCCGGTGTTTCCCGGTGTGCTGATCCTGGAAGCCATGGCGCAGGCGACCGGTATCCTGGCGTTTACCATGGTGGGCAAGCCGTCCCCCAATGAACTCTATTATTTTGCCTCAATCGACAACGCTCGCTTCAAGCGTCCGGTCGGCCCCGGCGATCAGCTGGTGCTGGACGTGGAGTTTCTGAAAGAGCGCCGCGGTATTGCCAAGTTCACCGGTGTCGCCACCGTCGACGGTGAAGTGGTCTGTACCGCCGAGCTGATGTGCGCCAAACGCGAGGTTTAACACACGTGATCGACCAGACTGCCATCATTCACGATACTGCCATCGTCCATGAGTCTGCTGTGATCGGTAAAGGGGTTGAAATCGGCCCCTTTTCTGTCATCGGCGCCGAGGTAACGATCGGTGACGACACCTGGGTGGGTTCCCATGTGGTGATCAAGGGCCCGACCAAGATTGGTCGCGGCAACAAGATCTTCCAGCACACCTCCATCGGTGAGGATTGCCAGGACAAGAAGTACGCCGGCGAGCGCACCTTCCTCGAGATTGGCGACAACAACGTCATTCGCGAAAACTGCACCTTCCACCGTGGTACCGTGCAGGATCAGAGCCTGACCAAGGTGGGCAGCGGCAACCTGTTCATGGTCAATGTGCACGTCGCCCATGACTGCATCATCGGTGACAACTGCATCTTCGCCAACAACGCGACCCTGGCGGGCCACGTGGTGATCGGCGATTTCGTGATCTTTGGCGGTCTCTCCGCGATCCACCAGTTCGGCCGCGTCGGCTCCCACGCCTTCGTCGGTGGCTGCGCCGCCCTCAACAAGGACGTGCCGCCCTACGTGATGGCCGCCGGTAACTACGCCAAACCGTTCGGGGTCAACTCCGAAGGCTTGCGTCGTCGCGGTTACACGCCTGAGGCCATCTCCGCCGTCAAGCGCGCCTACAAAGAGATCTTCCGCTCCGGCAAGACCATCGAAGAGGTGCTGCCGGTGCTGACCGAAATGGCCGCAGCCGAACCTGCGGTGCAGCTCTATGTCGACTTCCTCAAAGACAATGAGCGCGGGATCATCCGTGCCTGATCCTGTCGACAACAAGATCCGCATCGGCATCGTCGCCGGAGAAGTTTCCGGCGATATTCTGGCTGCGGGTCTGGTGCGCGAGCTGCAAGCCCGCTATCCGGACGCGCAGTTCGAAGGGATCGCAGGGCCGCGCATGCAGGCCCTGGGCGTGAACGCCCTGTTCGAGATGGAAGAGCTGGCGGTGATGGGCATCAGCGAAGTGCTGGGCCGTCTGCCCCGTATTCTCAAGGTGCGCCGTGAACTGCTACGCCATTTCATCGCCAATCCGCCCGATATCTTCATCGGCGTGGATGCTCCGGATTTCAATATCGGGGTGGAGCTGAAACTGCGCCGCGCCGGTATCAAGACGGTTCACTATGTCAGTCCCTCCGTCTGGGCCTGGCGCCAGAACCGCATTCACAAGATCAAGGCTGCCACCGACATGGTGCTCGCCTTCCTGCCGTTCGAGAAGGCCTTCTACGACAGATTCGAGGCTCCCTGCCGCTTCGTCGGCCACACCATGGCGGATGACATTCCGCTGGTGCCGGATCAGGCTGCGGTGCGCAGAACCCTCGGTATCGACGCCAACCGCCGCTGGCTGGCGGTGCTGCCGGGTAGCCGGACCGCAGAAGTGGGCTTTATGTCCCCCCTGTTTCTCGAGGCGTGCAAACACCTGACGGTGCGTTACCCGGATCTCGGGTTCATCGTGCCCCTGGTCAACGAGAAGCGGCGCGAACAGTTCATGGCCATCAAGGGCGAAGTTGCGCCGGATCTCGATATGGTGCTGCTGGAAGGGCAGGGCCGCGAGGCCATGATCGCCGCCGATGTGGTGATGCTCGCCTCCGGTACCGCGTCGCTCGAGGCCATGCTGGTGAAAAAACCCATGGTGGTGGGTTACAAGCTCAAACCCTTCAGTTACTGGCTGGCCCAGCGCCTGGTGAAGACAGATTTCGTCTCCCTGCCCAACCTGCTGGCGGGTCGCATGCTGGTGCCCGAACTCATCCAGCACGAGTGTACCCCGGAAAACCTGGTGGTCGAGGTCAGCAAATACTTCGAGCATGACAACAGCGAGCTGGTGAACACCTTCACCGAGTTGCACCAGCTCATCCGCTGCAATGCGGATCACCAGGCCGCCGAGGCGGTGGCCGAGTTGCTCGGCAGATAAGGCTGCGGCCGGCTGTGCCCATGTTATGTCAGGCCCTGCGGGGCCTGTTTTGATTCAAGGCGACAAGATGATGATCGATATTCCTGACGACAAGCTGGTTGCCGGTGTGGACGAGGTGGGGCGTGGCCCCCTGGTGGGGGACGTGGTGACCGCCGCCGTCATCCTCGACCCGGCCAATCCCATCGCCGGCCTCGCCGACTCCAAGAAGCTCTCCGAGAAGAAGCGTCTGGCCCTGTTTGACGAGATCAGGGAGAAGGCGCTGGCCTTCGCCATCGGCCGTGCCAGCCCGGAAGAGATCGACGAGCTCAATATCCTGCACGCCACCATGCTGGCGATGCAGCGTGCCGTGGCGGGGCTCAAGGTCACGCCGGAGCTGGTCTTTATCGATGGCAACCGTTGTCCGGCCCTGCCGATGGAAGCCCGCGCCGTGGTCAAGGGGGACAGCCTGGTGGCCGCCATCAGCGCCGCGTCGATCCTGGCCAAGGTGACCCGGGATGCGGAAATGACCGAACTGGACAGCCGCCATCCCGAGTACGGCTTTGCCCGTCACAAGGGCTACCCGACTGCGGAGCATCTTGCCATTCTGGCGGAACGCGGGCCTCTGCCCGAATATCGCAAAAGCTTCAAACCGGTGCGCCGCGCACTGGGGATCGAATAACCCATGCCACGCTGTCTGCATGATGACATTCACGCCAGCTGGCGCCACGAGAGGGGATAACCATGGCTGACCCCCGTTTTATCCATCTGCGCGTTCACACCGACTTCTCCATGGTGGACGGTCTGCAGAAGATCAACCCCATCGTCGGGGCGGCAGCGGCCGATGGCATGCCGGCGCTGGCCCTGACCGACCAGATGAACATGTGCGGCCTGGTGCGCTTCTATGGCGCCGCCCACGGCAAGGGGATCAAGCCCATCGTCGGGGCCGACTTCTGGGTACAGAGCAATGAACTCGGCGACGAGCAGTTCCGCCTCACCCTGCTCGCCATGGACAACGACGGCTACCAGAACATCACCCTGCTCATTTCTCGCGGCTACCAGCGCGGCCATGTGCAGGGGCGCCCGGTCATCGACAAGGCCTGGCTCGCCGAGCACGCCAAAGGGGTGATTGTCCTCTCCGGCGGCCGCGAGGGGGATGTGGGCAAGTTCCTGCTCAAGGGCAACCGCCAGATGACGGAGCAGTGTCTCGCTTTTTATCAGGAGCACTTCCCTGACGCCTACTATCTCGAGCTGCTGCGCACAGGCCGGCCGGATGAAGAGGCCTACCTGCACATGGCGGTCGCCCTGGCCACCGAGTTCGAGCTGCCGGTGGTGGCGACCAACGAGGTGGTGTTCCTGAGTGCTGATGATTTCGACGCTCACGAGATCCGGGTCGCCATCCACGATGGCTATACCCTGATGGACAAGCGCCGTCCACGCCGCTACAGCCCCCAGCAGTACCTGCGCAGCCAGGAGGAGATGCTGGATCTCTTCGCCGATATCCCGGAGGCGCTCGAGAACACGGTGGAGATCGCCAAGCGCTGCAACGTGACGGTGCGTCTGGGTGAATACTTCCTGCCCAACTTCCCCACCGGCGACATGACCACCGAAGACTTCCTGGTGGCCAAGTCGAAAGAGGGGCTGGAGGAGCGGCTCGAGTTCCTGTTCCCGGATCCGGCGGTGCGGGCCGAACGTCGTCCCGAGTATGACGAGCGTCTCGACGTCGAGCTGAAAGTGATCAACCAGATGGGCTTCCCGGGTTACTTCCTCATCGTGATGGAGTTTATCCAGTGGTCCAAGGACAACGGCATTCCCGTTGGCCCGGGTCGGGGTTCGGGGGCTGGTTCGCTCGTTGCCTACGCCCTCAAGATCACTGACTTGGATCCCCTCGAATTCGACCTGCTGTTCGAACGCTTCCTCAACCCCGAGCGGGTCTCCATGCCCGACTTCGACGTCGACTTCTGCATGGACAGACGTGACGAGGTGATCGAGCACGTCTCCGACATGTATGGCCGCGACGCGGTCTCCCAGATCATCACCTTCGGCAGCATGGCGGCCAAGGCGGTGGTGCGGGACGTAGGCCGGGTGCTTGGCCATGCCTACGGTTTCGTGGATCGCATCTCCAAGCTCATTCCGCCCGACCCCGGCATGACCCTGGCCAAGGCGTTCGAGGCCGAACCCAAGCTGCCCGAGCTCTACGAGCAGGATGAGGAGGTCAAAGACCTTATCGACATGGCGCGCCGCCTCGAGGGTGTGGTGCGCAACGCCGGTAAACACGCCGGTGGCGTGGTGATCGCGCCCACCAAGATCACCGACTTTGCGCCGCTCTACTGCGATGACGAGGGGCACCACCCGGTCACCCAGTTCGACAAGAACGACGTGGAGTACGCGGGCCTGGTGAAGTTCGATTTCCTGGGGTTGAGAACGCTGACCATCATCGACTGGGCGCTCGGCATGATCAACCCGCGCCTTGCCAAAGAGGGCAAGCCGCCGGTCGATATCGCCGCCATCCCCATCGATGACAAGAAGTCGTTCGACTTGCTGCAGCGCTACGAGACCACGGCGGTATTCCAGCTCGAATCCCGCGGCATGAAGGATCTCATCAAGCGGCTGCGTCCCGACTGCTTCGAAGACATGATCGCGCTGGTGGCCCTGTTCCGACCGGGCCCACTCCAGTCCGGCATGGTGGACAACTTCATCGACCGCAAACACGGCAATGAAGCTATCTCCTATCCGGACGAGAAGTGGCAGCACGAGAGCCTCAAACCCATACTCGAGCCCACCTACGGCATCATCCTCTACCAGGAACAGGTGATGCAGATCGCCCAGACCCTGGCGGGTTATACCCTGGGTGGCGCAGACATGCTGCGCCGGGCGATGGGTAAGAAAAAACCCGAGGAGATGGCCAAGCAGCGGGCCGGTTTTGAAGAGGGCGCCATCAAGAACGGGGTCGATGGCGAGCTGGCCATGAAGATCTTCGACCTGGTGGAGAAATTCGCGGGTTACGGCTTCAACAAGTCGCACTCCGCCGCCTATGCGCTGGTCTCCTACCAGACCCTCTGGCTCAAGACCCACTTTCCGGCCGAGTTCATGGCGGCGGTGATGACCGCCGATATGGACAACACCGACAAGATAGTGACCCTGGTGGATGAGTGCCAGCGCATGGGGCTCACCGTGATACCGCCGGATGTGAACACCGGCCGCTACCGCTTCACCGTCAACGACGATGGTCACATCGTCTATGGCATAGGTGCGGTGAAGGGGGTGGGGGAAGGGCCTATCGAAGCCATTCTCTCGGCGCGAGATCAGGACGGCCCCTTCCGCGATCTGTTTGACTTCTGCAACCGGGTCGACATCAAGAAGCTCAACAAGCGGGTGATGGAAAAACTCATCCTCTCCGGTGCCATGGACCGGCTCGGTCCTCACCGCGCTGCTCTGATGGCGACACTGGAAGAGGCGATGCGCGCCGCCGAGCAGCACGCCAAGGCGCAGGCTGTGGGCCAGGTCGACATGTTCGGTGTGCTCACCGAGGAGATAGACGACGTCAAGAAGGCGTTCGCCAACGTGCCCCACTGGCCTGACAAGGTCTGGCTGGAGGGGGAGCGCGAGACCCTCGGGCTGTACCTCACCGGTCACCCCATCAACCAGTACAGCAGCGAGCTGCGTCGCTACACCTCGGGTCGCTTGTGCGATCTGCATCCCACTTCCCGGGATACGGTGACCACGGCGGCGGGTCTGGTGATCGCGGCACGCAGCATGGTGACCAAGCGTGGCAACAAGATGGGGATCTTCACCCTGGACGACCGTTCCGGTCGCCTGGATGTGACCCTGTTCAGTGAAGCGCTGGAAAAATATGAAGAGTTGATGCAAAAAGACCGCATTTTGGTGGTTTCTGGACAGGTCAGCTTTGATGACTTCTCCGGTGGCCTTAAAATGTCGGCCCGGGAATTACTGGATATCAACGATGCGAGGGAGCGTTTTGCCAGGGCAATTCGCATCTCCCTCGATGAGACGCGGATCGATGATCGCTTTTTTCCGCGTTTGTGCGAGATTTTGGAGCCCGCCCGTGCCGGAGTCTGTCCGGTTCAGGTAAACTATCGTCGCCCCGGCTCCCGGGTGCGATTGACACTTGGTACCGAGTGGCGGGTGACACCCACCGATCAACTGATAGATGACTTGCGAGTCCTGCTTGGACGAGAGCGGGTTGAATTGGTTTTTGATTAGAGGATCTATAGTCCCTATGAGTCTTTTTCTGGATTTTGAACAGCCGATCGCCGAATTGCAGGCGCAGATTGATGAACTCCGTCATGTGAGTGAAGGCAATCACGCCGTGGATCTCAAAGAAGAGATCCGTCGGCTGGAGAAGAAAAACGAAGAGCTGACCAAGAAGATCTTCGGCGATCTGGGTGCCTGGCAGGTGTCACAGATGGCGCGTCATCCCCAGCGCCCCTATACCCTCGATTACATCGAGCACATCTTCACCGACTTCGACGAGCTGGCCGGCGATCGCGCCTATGCCGATGACAAGGCCATCGTCGGCGGCATCGCCCGTCTCGACGGCGAGCCCGTGATGATCATCGGTCACCAGAAGGGTCGCGAGACCAAGGAGAAGATCAAGCGCAACTTCGGCATGCCGCGTCCGGAAGGGTACCGCAAGGCCCTGCGCCTGATGGAGATGGCCGAGCGCTTCAAGATGCCGATCATCACCTTCATCGACACCCCGGGCGCTTATCCGGGCGTGGGTGCCGAAGAGCGTGGTCAATCCGAAGCCATCGCTCGCAACCTGAAAGTGATGGCCGGTCTGACTGTGCCGGTAGTCTGCACCGTGATCGGTGAGGGTGGCTCGGGTGGCGCACTGGCCATCGGCGTGGGCGATCGCGTCAACATGCTGCAGTACTCCACCTACTCCGTCATCTCGCCGGAAGGGTGTGCCTCCATCCTGTGGAAGAGTGCCGACAAGGCCTCCGTGGCGGCCGATGCCATGGGCATCACGGCCCAGCGCCTGAAGGAGCTCAAGCTCGTCGATTCCATCGTCGAGGAGCCGCTTGGCGGCGCTCACCGCGACGTGGAGAAGATGGCCAAGCACCTGAAAGACCGCATCCTGCAGGATCTCAACGCCCTGCGTCCGCTCGATACCGAACAGTTGCTGGAGCAGCGCTATCAGCGTCTGCTGGGCTACGGCTACTGCTAAACCCGGCTCAGCACCTGCATCATGAAGCCCCCGTCCTGCACGGGGGCTTTTTTATGTCTGCTTCTGGCCAGGGGGTCAGAGACTCAGAGGGGTTGGGGAGTAAAGCAGGATTGGCTTGTGGGCGTGCCGGCGGCAGTGGGTCTGTCGGGGCAGAATGACCAGGTAAAATAAAACGCCCCGCAGGAGCGGGGCGCTGGTATCTCATGTGTCGGTGTTACAATTCAATCTCGTCACACATTCCTTCGTAGGCGATATCGATGGATTGCAGCTCCTTCTGCAGGCGATGCTTGTCTTTCAACGCCTCAATCTCACGCCACTTGCGTTTTTTTCCCGTTGTCCCGCGGCTACGCGAACCGAGTTCAACCACCTCTTCATACTCGAAGTTGAACATGTCCATGGCTCCCTCCTTGGTTGTTATCGTTTTCACCATCCGTATAACATAACGACATTGAAAGTAAAACGTTTTTATTGCGACTCCATGACAGCGCTAAAAAAAGCCCATAAAAAAACCGGGAGCCCAACATGGCTCCCGGTTTTTTTCAGCAAAAAGAGTCGATTACAGGTGGCTTGCCAGCATGGTTTCCAGCTTGCCCTGGTCGATGGCAAACAGGCGGATACCTTCGCCCAGCTTCTCGACAGCCATGGCGTCCTGGTTCAGCTCCCAGCGGAATTCGGCTTCAGTCATCGGGGTCGGCTTGGGCATACGCTCGCCGGTGTAGTCCAGCTTGCGAACCACGGCGCCTTCGGCCTTGCTCAGCTCTTCCAGCAGGGCCGGGCCAATGGTCAGGCGGTCACAGCCAGCCAGTTCCAGGATCTCGCCGGTGTTGCGGAAGCTCGCGCCCATCACCACGGTCGGGTAGTCATGCTGCTTGTAGTAGTTGTAGATGGCGGTGACGGAGACCACGCCCGGATCTTCGCTCGCGGTGTAGTCACGGTTGTGCTTGGCCTTGTACCAGTCGAGGATGCGGCCCACGAACGGGGAGATCAGGAAGGCGCCGGCTTCGGCACAGGCACGGGCCTGGGCGAAGGAGAACAGCAGGGTCAGGTTGCACTGGATACCCTCTTTTTCCAGTACCTCGGCGGCGCGGATCCCTTCCCAGGTGGAGGCCAGCTTGATCAGGATGCGATCGTTGCTGATGCCTGCTTCGTTGTAGAGACGGATCAGTTTGCGGGCCTTGGCGATGCTGGCCTCGGTGTCGAAGGAGAGACGGGCATCCACTTCGGTGGAGATGCGGCCCGGGACGATCTTCAGCACTTCCAGACCGATGTTGACCGCCAGCTTGTCGCCCGCGTCGATGATTTGCTGTGCCTTGTCCTGGCTCTGGGATGTTGCCCAGTTGATGGCGTCTTCGATCAGCGGAGCGTACTCGGGGATCTCGGAGGCCTTCAGAACCAGAGAAGGGTTGGTGGTGGCATCGATGGGCTGATAGCGTTTGATGGCTTCGATATCACCGGTATCGGCAACAACAGTGGTCAGGGCTTTCAGCTGGGTTAATTTATCGGCCATAGCGAATATCATCTCTTAATGCGGGAGTCATCCCGGGGTTGCGGGCGTGAGACGGCGATTCTGAAATAAAATTACAGGTTCCTGTTGCCTCATGCTCAGAAAAACGCGACGGGGCCAGCCCATCGTCATTGCCTGCCTAATTAATACTGATGTGGTGCATCCTGCAATAGGGAGGGTTGGCCGTTAATCATCCAGTGTTTGATGTCACCTCAAAAAACGTGATAAAAGTATATGATTAGTAAGGTTTTTTGCTTCATGCAACAAGGTTGGCTCCGCTTGTCGTCGAGCCATCTTTTTTCACCAATATCCATATTTGTGTCCTCGATCACATAAATTATTACTTAAGGTACTTGAAATTTAATTACATGGAAAACGTTTGGCGACAGTGCGCGATTTGAGCGCCGTTTCAGGCAAGCGTTTGCATTTTTTGACGAGGTTTGGCGGCGGCAGATGAAAGGTTTTCTTATGAGGCCTGTTTTCTGCTTGCTCGATTAACTTATTGGAATTGTTGAAAGTTTGCGATTTGAATGGAGCTTTTTGGGCTTTTTCCGTTCGTTTTTTGTATCCCGAGTGATCGGGATCACTATTCTGAACTCCCCCGCTATGCTAGATTCCGCCCCTTTAGCGAAACGCTAATTAAAACGACAGACAAAAAACGGCCGGCACGGATCGGCCATGGATGTGAATAACAACGAGAGAATTATGGACACTTTGATTGCGATGCTAAACGACCTGATGTGGGGAGCCGTGCTCATCTACCTGCTCATCGGGGTCGGAATTTTCTTCACCTTCAGACTCGGCTTTATCCAGGTTCGTCATTTTGGCCACATGTTTTCCGTGCTGAAGAACAGCCGTAAATCGGACAACGCAGGCATCTCCTCCTTCCAGGCTCTTTGTACCAGTCTCGCCGCACGTGTCGGCACCGGCAACCTGGCCGGTGTGGCCGTAGCCATCTATCTGGGTGGCCCGGGCGCCATCTTCTGGATGTGGCTGATCGCCTTCATCGGCATGGCGACCGCCTTCGTCGAGAGCACCCTGGCCCAGCTCTACAAGGTCAAGGATGAAGACGGCAACTATCGTGGCGGCCCCGCCTACTACATGGAAAAGGGGCTTGGCATGCGCTGGATGGGGGTGCTGTTTTCACTGTGCCTGATCCTGGCCTTCGGTCTGGTGTTCAATGCGGTGCAGGCCAACTCCATCAGCCTGGCGATGAACGTGGCTTTCGGCATTCCTGACTGGGTCAGCGGCCTGGCGCTGGTGGTCCTCTCCGGCCTCATCATCTTCGGCGGGATTCGCGGCATCGCCCGTTTCGCCGAACTGGTAGTGCCCTTCATGGCACTGGCCTACATCCTGCTGGCGCTGATCATCGTCGCCATGAATATCAGCGAACTGCCCGGTGTGTTTGCCCTGATCATCAAGTCGGCGTTCGGCATTGAACAGGCAGGGTCCGGTGCCCTGGGTTATGCCATCTCCCAGGCGATGATCAACGGCATCAAGCGCGGCCTCTTCTCCAACGAGGCGGGCATGGGTTCTGCGCCCAACGCTGCAGCGACTGCGACCCCTTATCCGCCCCATCCGGCCTCCCAGGGTTATGTGCAGATGCTGGGTGTCTTCATGGACACCATCGTCATCTGCAGCTGTACCGCGGCCATCATCTTGGTCTCCGGCCAGTTTGAACCGGGTTCCGGTGTGACCGGCGTCGAGCTGACCCAGCGTGCGCTGTCATCCCAGATAGGCAACGGTGGCAACATCTTCATCGCCGCAGCCATCTTCTTCTTCGCCTTTACCTCCATAGTGGCGAACTACTCCTACGCGGAGACCAACCTGGTGTTCCTCGAGCACAACCACAAGGGCGGCCTGATGCTGTTCCGTCTGTTCGTGCTGGGCATGGTGATGTTCGGTTCCGTGGGCGAGCTGCCGACCGTGTGGGCCATGGCGGATGTCTCCATGGGGCTGATGGCCATTGTCAACCTGGTGGCTATCCTGTTGCTCTCCGGCGTTGCCATCAAGCTGGCCAAGGATTACAACGACCAGCTCAAGCTGGGCAAGCTGCCCACCTTCGATGCCAACAAGTACCCCGAGATCCGCTCCCAGCTGGAAGCGGGGATCTGGGACAACCCGACCAAGAAATAAGAGCGGGTGAGTCAGACCGACAAGGGGAGCCAGTGGCTCCCCTTTTTTTCGTTATGTCAGAAGATCCCAGCGGCGACAGACCTGGTTCAGCCGTCGCTGCAGCTGGCGCCAGCAGCGTTGGCGCTGCCGTACATTGAGGGAAGCGTAGCGCCACCTGCGATAGAGCCAGGCACTTTGTCGCAGGGGATGGGCCAGCTCGGGACGCTGCTGTGCCAGATGTTCGCACCACAGGGCCAGGCTTTCCCCCGGAGCGGGTGAGCAGCCTATCTTCCGCCCCCGTTTTAGCAGTGGCGACCAGATGCGTTGTTGTGGCGGTTGGCGGCCTGGCCAGAGCAGGGGCAGGCTCACCAGCAGGGTAACCAGCATCAGGCTGGCGAGGATAAGCCATGGGATCTGGCCGGCGAGTGCCGGCCAGCGTTGGCCGAGCTGCTGCCAGAGCTGGCTGGCATCATGACCCAGCACCCAACGGCTCCACTGATAGTCGATGTTGCTGCCCCACCAGCGCAGCTGGTTGAGCAGGGCCCAGTTGCGATAGCGCTGCAGGGCGAGAGGATCGGCGGCGGTAAACTCCTCATTCAGCGCCTGGGTGATGCCTCCTTCGATACGCTCTGGCGCGACTACCGCAGTGGGATCGATGCGTCGCCAGCGTCCGGCCTCATCAAGATATTCCACCCAGGCGTGGGCATCGAACTGGTGTACCGCCAGATAATTGCCGCTGGGATTCCACTCGCCGCCGAGATAACCGGTCACCAGCCGGGCTGGCACCCCGGCTGAGCGCAGCACGAAGGCGGTGGCCATGGCGTAGTGGCCGCAAAAGCCGCGCCGGGTATCGAACAGAAACTCATCCACCCCGTCGTCGCCAAGGGGAGGGAGCGTCAGGGTGTAGGCGTAGGGCTCACGGCGAAAGGTCGCCAGCAAGGCGGCCACCATGGCATCCCGCTCGGGGTATTGCTCGCGCAAGTCAAGGGCGAAGGCGCGCGCCCTGGGGTTGCCCGCCACCGGCAGTTGCAGATTGCGCTGGCGTGATGGCAGGGTAGCATCTTGTTCTGCCTGAAGGCCGCTTACCCGATAGCGGATGGTCACCTCGCCGCGTCCCTGGCGATAGAGGGTGGCAAGGGGGGTCACCAGTACGGGACCATCCAGCACCAAGGGACTGGCCAGGGCAAAGGCCCAGCGATGGCGCTGGGGCTCGGCGATCACCTCGTAACTGCCGGTTGGCAGAGGCACATCGGATAGCACACCGGGGACGCCCTCTCTGGTTGGCACGGTGCGCTGCCAAGCCTTGACCTCGGCGCTCAGCTGCCAGCTCCGGCCATCGAAATACTCCTGACGCATCACCGGAAAGTAACGCTCGCTGGTGGGGGGCGGGCCACCTGCGAAGGTGACGCGAAAGGCGAGCTCGGACGAGTTGGCCAGCTCGCTGATGTCCCCGGGTGATACCTCCTCCGACAGCCCCGACAGGGCGCGGCTGGTGGCGGGCATCTGCCATAGAGGCGGCAGTTTTGGCAGCAGCAAAAACAGGGTAAGTAGCAATGGAAAGGCCAGCAGCAGCGCAAAGCCCGCCTTGCGCCAGGGCTGCTGCAAAGCGGGATCCACCGCCGCCACCAGCGCTGTGATTGCCAGCCAGAGGGTCAGCGCCATCACCAGGGTCCAGCCGATGCTCTGACGATGTACCAGCGCCAGCGCGATGAGGAAGAAGGCGAGCAGCAGCACCTGCTCTATGTCCCGCTCTCGTCGCACCTCTATCATCTTGAGGCTATAGCCGAGCCAGAGCAGGTTGATGAGGGCCGGCAGGGTGCCCAGCGCCCGCCATTGCCATACCAGCAGCAAGATGCCGATGCCGGCCAGCAGCGCCAGTAGCCGGGCAGGGGGCGGACGCCAGCCCCGCCACAGCATCATGGCGCGCACGCCCAGGGTCGCGGAGCCCACGGCCAGCACCCAGAGTTGCAGCTGGGGCCAGAGCGCCGCCGCAAGCAGCAACTGCTGCAGGGCGATGAGCGGCAGCAGGCGACGGTTATCGAGCAGCATCCATCCCCCTCTCTGCTGTCGTATCCCCCTTGTCGCCAACGCGCGCCAGTGCCAGCCGGCAACGCTGGAGGAAGGCAGGCCCGCTCTCGGGACCGAGGGTCTGGCCCGCCAGAGTCAGGGTGAAGGTGACGCCCCGCTTGGCGAAATCGCTGCACCACCAGGCCAGCACTGACAGCCGCGCTTCGAGATCCTGGCCACTGACCCGGGAGAGGGAGAGGTGGGTGTCATCTTGCAGGGGCTCTTCGAACTGCTTGACCAGGAGGCCGCGTCCCTGGGCGAGCTGCTTCCAGGCGATCCGGCTCGGCGGCTCCCCCGGGCGATGCTCCCGCAGGGTATCAAAGTCCCCGAGAGTGGCGGGAACGACTTGCCCCAGTCCCGCTTGTTCCGTTTGCGACGCGCCCGTGAGCAGACTCCCATAAAGAGGTGCGGGGGCGAGCCAGGCCTCCAGCTGCAGGTCCAGTAGCGACCAGCAGCGAAACAGTCCCAGGGGATAGCGGCTCTCCACCCTTAGCCGGTTCAACGCCACCCGGCCGCGCCGGCCGCCCTTGACTGGCAGGATCAAGCTGGCGGGGGCCGGGTCGGCTTGCGCCAGCCAGAGGGAGCCTTCGTTCAGGGTAAACTGCAGTGCCCGCGCAGGGCGAAGGGCTCTCACCGTCACCCGGATGGGCAGGGGCTGGCCCGCTTCACCCAGCACCATGGGGCCCCCAAGCAGGGACAACCCCAGCAGGTTGCGATGGGTGAGCCACATGGCGGCCATAAACAGGCTGGCGAGGCAGTAGGCAATCAGCAGCACCAGGTTGTTCTGGTAGTTGGTGCCGAGCAGATAGATGGCGATCATCACCAGCAGGTAGCCAAGCCCGAGGCGGGTCGGCAGGATAAACAGGCTGCGCGGCCCCAGGGTTACCTGGCGGGCGGGGGGAATGCGGCGGGCCAGCCAGCGCCGCTGCCATGCATCCCGTCGGTGTCGCCAGCCCATCAGGGGTTGTCCGGATCCACCCTGGCCAGCAGGCGCTGACTCAGGGGGCAGGCCTCGCCGCGTTGCACGCCAAAGCTCCCCCTGAGCCTGTGTTCGGCCACATAGGGGAAAACGGCCTGCACATCCTCTGCCGTCACGAAACGGCGCCCCGCGACCAGGGCCCAGGCGCGGCTGACCGCCAGCAGGGTGCGAGCGGCCCGGGGGGAGAGGGGCTGGGGCAGATCCTCATCGAACCGGCTCTGGTGGACCAGCGCCAGCAGGTAGTCGAGGGTGGCATCGGAGAGATGAATGCCATCCGCCTGCGCTTGCAGGGCGGCCAGGGCGGCGGCATCCAGCTGGCGGGTCAGGGTGACGGGCTGGTTGGCACCGCGCAGTAGCTGTCGCTCGGCTTCCCTTGGGGGAAACCCCAGCGACAGGCGCACGGCAAAGCGGTCGAGCTGGGACTCCGGCAGGGGATAGGTGCCTGCCTGATCCGCCGGATTCTGGGTGGCGATGACGAAGAAGGGGGAGGGCAGCGGATAGCTCTGCCCCTCCATGCTCACACTGTGCTCGGCCATGGCCTCCAGCAGGGCGCTCTGCACCTTGGGGCTGGCGCGGTTGATCTCGTCGGCCAGCAACACCTGGGTGAAGACGGGACCGGGGTGAAAGCGAAACTGCTGCTGGGCTTTATCAAAGATCTGCAGCCCCAGCAGATCGGCAGGCAGTAGATCGGCAGTGAACTGCACCCGTCGGCAATCGAGCCCCAGCACCTGGGCCAGCGCATGGGCCAGGGTGGTTTTGCCCATGCCGGGCAGATCCTCGATCAGCAGATGGCCGCGAGCCAGCAGGGTGACCAGGGCTATCTTGAGTTGCTGCGGCTTGCCGAGGATCACCTGCTCCAGGGCCGTCAACAGTTGCGCAATCTGTTCCTGTGTCCTCATTCGCACCTCCATTGTGCTCTCTCCCATTTATACCCCAGTCAAAAGAGATTGGTCTAAGCTGGCCGTCGTTTATTTCTTGGTGACTTCACAGAGACTTCACACAGGTTCACCCTGGGCTCATGCAGCATGGTTATAGTGGCATCTCTGACTCCACCATGAGATTGACACCATGAAACAACGAATCGCGCTATCACTGCTGGCATTGGGGCCCCTGTTGCTCGTCCCACGCGTTTATGCCGCGGCAGATGAGCCCATGGCGAACATAGTGGAAAAGGCTGTCCAGCCGCTGCTGGAGGAGTACCGGATCCCGGGCATGGCGGTCGCCGTGCTGAAGGAGGGCAAGCCTCACTACTTCAATTATGGCGTCGCCAATCGGGAGAGCGGCCGGCGCATCAGCGAGCGGACCCTGTTCGAGATTGGTTCGGTCAGCAAGACCTTTACTGCGACCTTGGGCACCTACGCGGTCGTCAAAGGGGGCTTTCGGCTGGATGACAAGGTGAGCCAGCACGCGCCTTGGTTGCAGAATTCGGCGTTTGATCGCGTCACCATGGCCCAGCTGGCGACCTACAGCGCAGGGGGCTTGCCGTTGCAGTTTCCCGATGCGGTCGACTCAAACGAGAGAATGCGCCAGTACTACCGGCAGTGGTCACCGCTTTATGCGGCAGGCACTCATCGCGAGTACTCCAACCCCAGCATAGGTCTGTTCGGCCATCTGGCGGCGAGCACCCTGGGCCAACCATTCAGACAACTGATGAGCCAGACTCTGCTGCCCAAGCTCGATTTGCAGCACACCTATCTCGAGGTGCCAGACGCAGCCATGGTTGACTACGCCTATGGCTATTCGAAGGAAGACAAACCCGTCAGGGTCAATCCCGGAGTGCTGGCGGACGAAGCCTATGGCATCAAGACCAGCGCGGCGGATCTCATCAAGTTTGTGGGCGCCAACATGACAGGCAGTGGCGACAAGGCGGTGCAGCAAGCGCTGGCCATGACCCGTACCGGTTTCTACTCGGTGGGAGAGATGACCCAGGGGCTGGGGTGGGAGAGCTACGCCTATCCCGTGACCGAACAGGCGCTGCTGGCGGGCAATTCACCGGCGGTGAGCTTCAAGGCCAATCCGGTCAAACCCTTTGTGGCTCCCAGAGTGATGGGGAACGAGCGACTCTACAACAAGACAGGCTCGACCAACGGCTTTGGTGCCTATGTGGTGTTTGTCCCGGCCAGAGGCGTGGGCATCGTCATGCTGGCCAATCGCAACTACCCCATCGAGGCCAGGGTCAAGGCTGCCTATGCCATCATGCGCCATCTGGCACCCTGATGGCCGCATTCAATGTTTGGCCATGATAAGTGGCTGGTTGACGTAAACAATGACGCCGGGCTGATCCCGGCGTCGTTGTTTACGGGGCTTGGAGGGGGATAAGCAGATTAGCCGTACTGCTCTTCCATCCAGGCTTCGACGATGAGCTGGGCGGAGACGCCGTCCACGCTGCCTTTCTCCAGGGCGCGATAGCCACCCTGCGCGAACAGGCGGGCCCGGGCATCCGTGGTGGTGAGCCGCTCATCCTTGAACTCCACCGGCTTGCCGAAGCGGCCGTGCAGGCGATTGCCGAACTTGCGGGCGCGCACCGTGATCTCCTGATCGGTGCCGTCCATGTTGAGCGGCAGGCCGACAATGAGCAGGTCCGGTTGCCACTCCTTGAGCAGCTTCTCTATCTCGTCCCAGTTGGGGATGCCGTCGTTGGCCTTGAGGGCGCGCAGCGGGCGGGCCGTGCCGGTGAGCTCCTGGCCGATGGCGACCCCTATGCTCTTGGTGCCGTAGTCAAAGCCCATGATACTGCGTGATGACATTGAATAATTTCCTCAAAATGCGTCGCAAAATGCACAGCAGATTGCATCAGCCATGGCCGATGTCGCTGGACAGGTGAACGGGATTGACGCCAATGCTGGCGGCGGCGCGTTGCCAGCGCTGGTGGATGGGGGTCTTGAACACCAGATCCGGATTGGGAGGGATCACCAGCCAGGCTCCCTCGACCAGCTCCTGCTCCAGCTGACCTGCACTCCAGCCGGCATAACCCAGGGCAACCAGCCAGTGATCCGGCGCCTCGTCGGTGCCCAGGGTCTCGAGAATGTCCTTGGAGGTGGTCACCATCACCTCGTCTCCCACCTGCAGGGTGGAGTTGAACCCGGGGCGGAAGCTGTGCAGCACGAAGCCGCGATCGGCATGCACCGGTCCCCCCTGCAGCACGGGCTGCTTGAGCTCCGGGTTGGCGGGCGGGGCCAGTTTGAGCTGCGCCAGCATGGTCTCCAGCGACATATCCACCGGAATATTGACCACCAGCCCCATGGCGCCTTGTTCATTGTGTTCGCACAGGTAAACCAGCGAACGCTCGAAATAGGGGTCGGTGAGGCTCGGCATGGCGAGCAGGAAGTGATTTTGCAGTGTTTGCATATGGGCCAAATATTGCAAAGGTATTTGCGTCAATTATGGCAGCTCGCTTCGTCTGGCAAAACCGCTTTTTGGCGGCCGGTTCAGGCCTATCAATCTATTTCGGGTGGAGAGAAAGCCATGGAAGGTATTTCAATCAAGCAGAAGCTTATCCTGGGCTGCGTAGTCCCCCTGCTGGCGCTGTTGCTGCTGGTCATAGGGGCAACCCAGGCGATGTCCCAACTGATGACGGGGATAAACGCCATGTATCAGGGGGAGGTGGTCCAGCTCAAGGAGCTCAAGCAGATCGCCGATCTCTACGCGGTCAAGGTGATCGATGCTGCCAACAAGGCCAACGTCGGGGGCTTTGAACCTGCCCGCTCCAAGGCCGACATGAGCGCCGCCCAGCAGGAGATAACCCGGATCTGGCGCCAATATCGCAGCCACAACATGAGCGACGAGGAGCGCAGGCTGGCGGACAAGGTGGAAGGGTTGTTTGCCGCCGCCAATCACGAGATAGACAGCGTGATGCAGTTGCTGGATCGCTCGCAGGGGCAGGATCGCACGGCCCTCTCCGCCGCCATCATGCCCCTTTATCAGGTGATCGACCCGGTCAGCGATGCGGTGAGCGTGCTGGTGGAATATCAGCTGACGGAAGCGGAGAAAAAAGTGGCCGAGCTCAACCAGCTCAGGCAGCAGCTGACCCAGCTGTTTATCGCGCTGTTTGTGGTGGTGGGTGGCTGCGTGCTGTTTATCGGGATTTGGGCCGGGCGCAGCGTCAGCCAGCCGCTGGCGGCCATGGGCCAGATTCTGCGCGGTATGCAAACGGATCTCGACTTGAGCAAGCAGGCCCCCGTACTGCGCAAGGATGAGATGGGCAGCCTGGCGCACTCCCTCAACGAGGTGATCCGCCATTTCCGCGGCCTCATCGCCCAGATCAACGACATGGCGGAGCAGCTTGCCAGAGAGTCGGCCCAGCTGGCCCATATCGGGGTCGAGAGCCGCCAGCGTTTTGCCCAGCAGCAGGCGGAGACGGATCAGACTGCCACCGCCATGAACCAGATGAGCAGCACTGTGGCCGAAGTGGCCAACAGTTCCAACAACGCCGCCGATGCAGCCCGTCATGCCGATGACAGCGCGCGGCACGGCCACAAGACAGTGGAAGACGCCATCCACCGGATGTCCGGCCTCTCCTCCCAGATTCAGAACACGGCAGCCATGATCACCCAGCTTGCCGATGACAGCCGGGACATCGGCAGCGTGATGGACGCCATTCGCGGCATTGCCGAGCAGACCAACCTGCTGGCTCTCAACGCCGCCATTGAGGCGGCCAGGGCCGGGGATCAGGGACGCGGCTTTGCTGTGGTCGCCGACGAGGTGCGCACCCTGGCCCAGCGCACCCAGCGTTCCACCGAAGAGATTGGCAAGACCATCATCAAGTTGCAGCAGGGGGCCAACCAGGCGGCCAGCAGCATGGAGCAGGGGTTGGAGCAGGTGGAGGAGTCCAACCGCACCGTGCTGGCCTGTGGTCAGGCGCTGGGGGATATCGTCAGTTCGGTCAACGTGATCAACGAGATGAACACCCAGATTGCCACGGCGGCGGAGGAGCAGAGCAAGGTGGCCGAGGAGATCACCCGCAACGTGGTTAATATCGCCCATATCTCGACCGAGTCGACCGAGGCGGCGACCCAGCTCAACCAGAGTTGCCACGAGCTGGAGCAACTGTCGAACGATCTCAAGGCGAAGGTGGGGCAGTTCCGCTGCTAAGAGTGTACCGCTCTGGTGTGACGACCCGATCCGTGAGCGGGGCTGAATGGATAGTGATGCTTCCCGCGTCAGCGGCAGAAACCGGAGGCAAAAAAAGAGGCGGCACAGGGTGCAGCCTCTTTCGTTGCTGTTTGTTCGCCAGCAGAAACTGTGATTAGGCCTTGGCCAACCGGCGCTCGATGGCGTCCATCAGCATGCTGGTGATGTGCACCGGGAAGGCCGCTTCGATCTCGCGGATGCAGGTCGGGCTGGTCACGTTGATCTCGGTCAGCCGATCACCAATGATGTCGAGTCCGACGAAGATGAGGCCCTTCTCCTTCAGGGTCGGGCCGACCGCGCGGGCGATGGCCCAGTCGGAGACGCTCAAGGGGCGTGCCTCGCCACGACCGCCGGCGGCCAGGTTACCGCGGGTTTCCCCTTGGGCCGGGATGCGCGCCAGACAGTAGGGAACCGGCTCGCCGTCTACCACCAGCACCCGCTTGTCCCCTTCCTTGATGGCCGGCAGGTAGGTCTGGGCCATGCAGTAACGCTCGCCGTGCGAGGTTAATGTCTCGATGATGACGCCGACGTTGGCGTCATCCTCCTTCATGCGGAAGATGGAGGCGCCGCCCATGCCGTCGAGGGGCTTGAGGATGACGTCCTTGTGCTGGGCGTGGAAGGCGCGCAGCTTGTCGGCACGGCGGGTGACGAGGGTGGTCGGGGTGTGCTCGGCAAACCAGGCGGTGTAGAGCTTCTCGTTGGCGTCGCGCAGGCTCTGGGGCTTGTTGACGATGAGGCAGCCCTCGTCCTCGGCACGCTCCAGCATGTAGGTGGCGTAGATAAATTCGGTGTCGAACGGCGGATCCTTGCGCATCAGGATCACGTCCAGGCTGGAGAGGGGCTGATCGACCACCTCGCCCAGGCTGAACCAGTTGGCGTAGTCATGTTTGACCGTGAGCGGACGCATGGTGCCAAATGCCCGGCCTTCCTGCATGTAGAGATCCTTCATCTCCAGATAGAAGAGCTCGTAGCCGCGCTTTTGCGCCTCTTCGAGCATGGCGAAGCTGGAATCCTTTTTGATGTTGATGGACGAGATGGGGTCCATCACGATGCCGAGTTTAATGGTCATCCGCTGTTCCTTTTTAATGGCTCGATAGGGTTGTAGGGTCGATTAGCGCAGCGTAATCGTCCGCTTGCGGCTGCGTCGATGCAGCCATGGGGCTGATTGATGCGGCCGATAGTATCAAGCGAGATCGCCGAAGCGACACTGCAGTGCCGTAATGGCGGTCAGGGCGGCGGTTTCGGTGCGCAGCACCCGTGGCCCCAGTAGCATCTCCTTGAAATCTTCCTGCACGGTACGGGCGATTTCGTCGCTGGACAAGCCCCCTTCCGGGCCGATCAGCAGGCGCACGCCATGCTCCGGTACCGGCAGGGTGTTGATGCTGTACTCGGCGCGTGGATGCAGGTTGAGCTTGAGCTCTTTGGTCTCTTCCGCCAGCCAGGCGTCCAGCTCCATCGGCATGCGCACTTCGGGCACCACGTTGCGGCCGCACTGCTCGCAGGCGCTGATCACCACTTTCTGCCACTGCTCGCGTTTTTTCTCCAGCCGATCCGCCGGCAGCTTGACGCCGCAGCGCTCGGAGAAGAGCGGGGTGATGCAGGTGACGCCCAGCTCCACGGATTTCTGGATGGTGAAATCCATCTTGTCGCCACGGCTGATCACCTGACCCAGGTGAATGGCGAGCGGTGACTCCACCGAGCGCTGTTCGCAGCTGTCTATGGTCACGTCCACCGACTTCTTGCCGACGCTGGTGATGGTGGCGGGGTACTGGTTGCCGTCGCCGTTGAACAGCTCGAGCTGTTGGCCCGGCTGCATGCGCAGCACCCGGCCGATGTGGTTGGCACCGTCTTCCGACAGGGCGAGGGTCTGGCCCACCTGCAGGGTGGCCGGTTCATAGATACGTGGAATGCGCATGGCGGCTTATCAGTCTCTTGCTCGTTCAACAGGCGAGGATGCCTGATCCTCGTCATTAGATAGGGTTATTGGCACTGCTTTTCAATAAAGGGGTTGGTATTGCCCTGCAGCTTGCCGATGCGACGGTTGCGCTCGCACTCCCAGCCCTCGGCCGGGTACTGGCGATCCCAGGCTTCGAACAGTCTACGCTGTTGCGCGGCGAGGCGCAGCCCATACTGCTGGCTCATGTAGAGATAGGCACGGGCGATCTGGCCGCGTACCGGCCCCTTGGGCGGCTGTACCCGGCGCTCCTTGAAGTCCACCAGCATCTGGCACTGGCCGTATTGATCCGGCTTGCCGTTCCAGTCGGAGAAGCGGAAGTTGGCGCGATCGCCGTTCACCTCGCCGATGGCGGGGTAGAGGTTGTGCATGTCCCCCTCCATCTTGTTGAACTCGTCGCTTTTGCCGCAGTTCTTGCGGCCTCCTTCCTGCCAGCATTTGAGCTGGTGCCCGAACTCCCAGGCGGGCACCACGTGTTCCCACTCGATGCGGGCGGCTCGCTTGGGTTGCTTGCGTGGTTCATAGCCGCAGCTGGCGAGATCCGGGCTCATTTTCCTGCCTTGATAGTCGATGTCGCAGCCGCAGTAGAAGCTGGTGACGGCGGGTTGGGTCTGGTAGAGCCTGACCAGATCCTGCTTGGCTTCGCGAAAGGTCTGGGCATGCAGAGGGGCGCTGAGCAGCGGCAAACCGGCCAGCAGGGTCAGAGTGAGGGACAATAGCGGACGAAACATGGAGATCCTTGAAAATAAAGCAGTTTAACGTAACGAAGCGGGCACCCTAGCACAGAGGTGCGACACAGGCTGGCTTATTCCGTCTGGGCCCGTTCCAGTGCCGTATGGCAGCGGCGACAGTGATAGCGGGCCTCGCCGCGCATCACCTTGTTGTGGCGACGGATCGACAGCTGATGCAGCTGGCACTGACAGCGATAGGGCACGGTCGGCTGTGCCAGTACCGCGAGATCGAAGCTGTGGGTGGTTCTGGGCTCAAGGTTGAACACTTCCCGCATTACCGACTGCCACTGCTTGCCGTGGGGCAGTACCCGCGCCTTGCCGCGCCCTTCACCCCAGAGGGCATAGACCAGCAGGTGGGCGACCTCGTGGGGCACCACCTCGGCCAGAAAGGCCTGCTGGTTGGCCTGATAGAGGGCGGGGTTGAAGCGCAGTTCCCAGGTTTGCAACCGTGCCGACCCGGCTGCCCGGCCCCGCATGTTGCAATGAATGCGCGGGCGGGGGAAGGTGCGGCCAAGGCGAGCCTCGGCCTGGCTGAAGCAGGCGTCAACGCGTTGATGGAGCAGGGATTCTAGCTGGGCAGACATGGGACTTCCGGTGGTCGGCAGACAAGCAAAAGGGGAGCCAGGCTCCCCTTTATATCACAACCGTGAGCCTTACAGGCCGGCGGCAGCGCGCAGCAGCTCGGCCTTGTCGGTCTGCTCCCAGGGGAACTCGTTGCGACCGAAGTGACCGTAGGCGGCGGTAGCCTGGTAGATCGGGCGCTTGAGATCCAGCATCTCGATCAGGCCATACGGGCGCAGCTCGAAGTGCTCGCGCACCAGCTTGACCAGCAGATCCTCGGCCACCTTGGCGGTGCCGAAGGTCTCGACGCTGATGGAGGTCGGCTCGGCCACGCCGATGGCGTAGGAGACCTGCACTTCACAACGATCGGCCAGGCCGGCGGCAACGATGTTTTTGGCCACGTAGCGGGCAGCGTAGGCGGCGGAGCGGTCAACCTTGGACGGATCCTTGCCGGAGAAGGCGCCACCACCGTGACGGGCCATGCCACCGTAGGTGTCGACGATGATCTTGCGACCGGTCAGACCGCAGTCACCCATGGGGCCGCCGATAACGAAACGGCCGGTCGGGTTGATGAAGTACTTGGTGTCCTTGGTGATCCACTCGGCCGGCAGCACCGGTTTGATGATCTCTTCGCGTACCGCTTCCACCAGATCGCTGTGGCTGATGGAGTCACAGTGCTGGGTGGAGAGCACCACGGCGTCCACGCCGAGGATCTTGCCTGCGTCATCGTAGGCGAAGGTCAGCTGGCTCTTGGCATCCGGACGCAGCCACGGCAGGGTGCCATTTTTGCGTACTTCAGCCTGGCGCTTGACCAGCAGGTGGGAGTAGGTGATGGGTGCCGGCATCAGCACGTCGGTTTCGTTGGTGGCGTAGCCGAACATCAGGCCCTGGTCACCGGCGCCCTGCTCCAGCGGGTCGCTGCGGTCAACCCCCTGGTTGATGTCCGGGGACTGCTTGCCGATGGCGTTCAGCACGGCGCAGGAGTCGGCATCGAAGCCCATGTCGGAGTGGGTGTAGCCGATTTCGCGCACGGTATTACGCACGATCTCTTCGATATCGACCCAGGCAGAGGTGGTTACTTCACCGGCCACCATGACCATGCCGGTCTTGACCAGGGTCTCGCAGGCGACGCGCGCCTTGGTGTCTTGCTGGAGAATGGCGTCCAGCACCGCATCGGAGATCTGGTCCGCGATTTTATCGGGATGGCCTTCGGAGACCGACTCGGAAGTAAACAGCTTTGCCATGATGAAATTCTCAGTTTGTCCGGGTTATCGCCAGTGCAATAACCGGGTGATATTGGGATGACTGTAGAGGTATCTACATCTGGACGTCTATTCTAGTTAGCGCCCCCCTTGAATGCCAGTACTATTTTCCCGCTACCGGCCAGATTGGTTTCTTATGACGCCTTGCTATCTCCAAAGGGATGGAGATCAAACGTTTGCAGCCGGTTTGGGTCGCCAACCCAAGGCGAGAAAAGCGATTGTCCTCCCAAAGCCACTTTATTCATCCAGATAACATTTGCACGGCGCGCGCCCTGCTGGGACAATAACGCGCCTTAATCTTGGCCATCAAATGAAGCAATCGCAGGAGATACAGATGCCTTCTCGTAAAGAGCTTGCCAATGCCATTCGCGCATTGAGTATGGATGCCGTTCAAAAAGCCAACTCCGGTCACCCGGGCGCCCCCATGGGAATGGCGGATATCGCCGAAGTGTTGTGGCGCAGCCACCTCAAACATAACCCGAACAACCCCAAGTGGGCCGACCGCGACCGTTTCATTCTCTCCAACGGCCACGGCTCCATGCTGCTGTACTCCCTGCTGCACCTCTCCGGTTATGACCTCTCCATCGATGATCTGAAAAACTTCCGCCAGCTGCACTCTCGCACCCCGGGTCACCCGGAGTACGGCTACGCGCCGGGCGTCGAAACCACCACTGGCCCGCTGGGTCAGGGCATCACCAACGCCGTGGGCATGGCGATCGCCGAGAAGGCCATGGCCGAGCAGTTCAACCAGCCGGGTCACGACATCGTTGACCACTACACCTACGCCTTCATGGGCGACGGCTGCCTGATGGAAGGTATCTCCCACGAGGCTTGCTCCCTGGCCGGCACCCTGCAACTGGGCAAGCTGATCGCGTTCTGGGATGACAACGGCATCTCCATCGACGGTCACGTGGAAGGCTGGTTCACCGACGACACCGTCAAGCGCTTCGAAGCCTACGGCTGGCACGTCATCCCGGCCGTTGACGGTCACAACCCGGAAGCGATCAACGCCGCCATTGAGGCCGCCAAGGCCGAGACCGGCAAGCCGACCCTGATCTGCTGCCGCACCATCATCGGTTACGGCTCCCCGAACAAGTCCGGCTCTCACGACTGCCACGGTGCACCGCTCGGCAACGACGAGATCGCCGCTGCCCGCGCCTTCCTGAAGTGGGACCACGCACCGTTCGAGATCCCGGCCGACATCGCTGCCGAGTGGAACGGTCGCGAGAAGGGCGCTGCGCTGGAAGCCGACTGGGCTGCCAAGTTCGCCGCCTATGAAGCCGCTCACCCGGCGCTGGCTGCCGAGTTCAAGCGCCGCAGCGCTGGCGAACTGCCGGCCAACTGGGCTGCCGAATCTGCCAAGATCATCGAAAACCTGCAGGCCAACCCGGCCAAGATCGCCACCCGCAAGGCCTCCCAGAACGCTCTGGAAGCCTTCGGCAAGTTGCTGCCGGAATTCATGGGTGGCTCCGCGGATCTCGCTCCGTCCAACCTGACCATGTGGTCCGGTTCCAAGTCCCTGACCAACGACGATGCCTCCGGCAACTACATCCACTACGGTGTACGCGAGTTCGGCATGTCCGCCATCATGAACGGTATCGCCCTGCACGGTGGTTTCATCCCCTACGGCGCCACCTTCCTGATGTTCATGGAGTACGCCCGCAACGCCCTGCGCATGGCCGCCCTGATGAAGCAGCGTTCCATCTTCGTTTACACCCACGACTCCATCGGTCTGGGTGAAGATGGCCCGACTCACCAGCCGGTCGAGCAGATCGCCTCCCTGCGTCTGACTCCGAACATGAGCACCTGGCGCCCGTGTGACCAGGTAGAGTCTGCCATCGCCTGGAAACACGCCATCGAGCGTACCGATGGCCCGACCTCTCTGATCTTCTCTCGTCAGAACCTGGCCCAGATGGACCGCACTGCCCAGCAGCTGGCCGATGCTGCCAAGGGTGGTTATGTGCTGAAAGATTGCGCCGGTACCCCGGAGCTGATCCTGATCGCCACCGGTTCCGAAGTGGAGCTGGCCGTGGCCGCCTATGAGCAGCTGACTGCCAAGGGCCGTGCCGTGCGAGTTGTCTCTCTGCCTTGCACCGACGTATTCGACGCTCAATCCGCCGAATACAAGGAGTCCGTGCTGCCGTCCTCCGTCACCAAGCGCGTGGCCATCGAAGCCGGCATCGCCGACTACTGGTACAAGTACGTGGGTTTTGGCGGCAAGATCATCGGCATGCGCTCCTTCGGCGAGTCCGCGCCGGCCGAGCTGCTGTTCAAGGAATTCGGCTTTACCGTGGAAAATGTGGTTGCCACCGCTGAGTCCCTGTAACAGCCCCTGTAATTACTGACCATTGGGTCGCGCAGGCCCAATAGCCGGAAAATAAAACGCCCTCCATCGCAAGATGGGGGGCGTTTTTATAAGAAATTTCTGATTGGGAGATATAGCTGAATCAGGGAATGTATCTCTGACTTAAATTTCCTATTTTTGAACAGTCTCACTTTTATCTTAACCATGTTACATGATTGGTATCATACGATGCCTTTCATAATATATTATGTGCCTGAATGGCGATTTTTCGCGCTCAATGAAGTATCGTTTTTGGTGATAAAGGGCAGGTGAATTATTTTTTCGGATTGTTATGCTAATGATTGGTTTAATTATAAATAAATCAGGTGATATATAGCATTTTAAAAGGATAGGGGTATCTATAATGGTTTGTTCTATCGTAGTTGATCAGTCAGAAAGAAAATTGAAAATAAATGCTGATTCGTATGATGTGAACCGAATTTCGGATGTACAAGTGAAAGTGCTTACATGGAAGGATAATTTGATAAATATGCTATTGCTTGGGCTGATCACATCAAGCATTCTCTTCTACTTTATCCCACCTGAAGCGCAGGGCAAGGGAATGACATTATTTCTGCCCGCGGTGGCTTTTCTGGTAGGAATAGTGATGGCCCTGATCACCAGTGCCAAGTACGTCTTCAGACTGGAATTTAAAAATGCCGATGAAACTGGTGTGCAATGGATTACAGTCGCCAAGAGTAGAAATGCGCAGGAGTACGAGGTCTTCAAATTGAAAGAGGCGGAGCTTAAACAGATCCTCGGATAATGAAGGCTGCTTTTTAACTGCGGGCCGCCAATGCTGACTCCCGAAAAAAACACCGGCCTAAGCCGGTGTTTTTTATTATTTAACGCAACCTTACGCCTGCGGCGGGGTACTTTCCGCATTGGACATCACCGCATCCATCTGGATCAGGGCGCCTGCGGGCAGCTCGCGTACCGCGATCACGGTGCGGGCGGGCTGATAATCCGGAAAGTAGCGGGTATAGATGGCGTTGACCGCCTCCAGATCCTCGATACGGGCCAGCTGGATATTGACCTTGACGATATCGTCCATCACATGGTCGATGCTCTCTACAATCGCCTTGATATGGTTCAGGCACTGGGCGGTCTGCTCCTTGACGCAACCGGTCAGGATCTTGCCGGTGGCGAGATCGACCGGCAGCTGCCCGGCGATATGGTTGTAGTGGGAGAAGGCGACGGTCTGGGTGTGCAGCGGGCTGCGCGGTGCCTTGTCGGTATTGCGGGCGCGGATCACCAGATTGTGTCTGTCTTCCACCAGCTGCGGCGGGGTGCCGTCACCGTGGGAGATGACCGCATCCATCTGCACCAGGGCGTCCATCGGCAGGGCAGAGGCGGCAATCACACTGCGGGCCGGCAGATAGGCGGCGGCGCGGGCGATGGCGGAATCCGGGAAGAAGGTGGTGTAGACCTCGTTGACGGCATCCAGATCGGCGAGGTTTTTCAGATAGACGGTCACCTTGACGATATCGTCGAAGGGCACGTCGATCCCCTCCAGAATAGCCTTGATGTTATTCAGGCACTGGGCCGCCTGCTCCTTGATGCCACCGGCAACCAGCTGGCCGGAGGCTGCATCGATGGGCAGCTGGGCGCCGATGTTGTTGTAGTGGGAGAAGGCAACGGTCTGGCTGGAGAGGGCGCTTTGCGGCGCACGGCTGCTGTTGCGAGCCAGCTTCACCAGGGCGCAGGGGGCCTGCGGATAGGTGCCTTCGCCGTTGGAGATGATGGCGTCCATCTGAACCTTGGCGCCCAGCGGCAGGGCGGCTACCGCCAGGGAGGTGCGGGTCGGCACATAGCCCGGGAAGAATTCGCGATAGACCTCGTTGACCGCATCCAGATCGGCGATGTCGCTGAGGAATACGGTGAGTTTCACCATATCGTCCATCACGTGATCGATGCTCTCGACGATGGCCTTGATATTGGTCAGGCACTGTCTGGCCTGCATTTTGACATCACCCTCGATCAGCTTGCCGGTGCGGGGATCGACCGGCAACTGGGCCGCAATATTGTTGTAGTGGGAGAAAGCCACCGTCTGGGTGTAGGGGCCCAGGCCCTGGGGGGCGTTGGAGGTATTTCTGGCAGCCTTGATGATGGTGTCACTCATGGTGTATTCCTCGTTGTAATACTGGTTATCGATGTAGGGACAGGTTAACCCTCGCCAACGCCTTATCTATTTTGACGTCGCTCCTGCCTTGCCGTGTTTTATCTCTTTAATATTTACCCTGACCCGCAATCACTGCAGGCATAAGGCTATAAAGGCAAACACAGGAGCCGCTGCCTCTATTTATGACTAAATCCATCAATTGAGGGATTTGATAAAAAGAAGCCCGGGTTGGGTTAATGATTTCAGACAGGGGAAATCCTATGAGGCGCGAACACGGGATGCAAACCGGGATCTCATTTCTATGAGATGGCTCAACGCGCTGAAATATAGCCAGATTGCGATTCAATTCACGGGCAGGAGGGGGACAAAGCAGGCTGAATGACTCTTAACACCAGGGCACATCAGCTATGGCAAGGCTCTCTCCTGGGTCGAACCGGAGGCGACTCTGTGAATAAAGCGTTAATAATATGCCGAAACCCGGCAGTTCATGCATTTAATTATGCATAGATATGTATTTTCAGAATTTTTTAGGGGCTACCCAAACGCTGGAAAATATGCCTGCCTGCGTCAATAAAGATGCATCTGGAATATAATTCAGTGGCGCTGCATGGGCGACCTATAAGAGTGATATCGGTATGGTGCGTCCATGACGCACCAACAGGTGAAAAGGACTCCTTTCTGATTGCCTTGGTAATAACGAAATATGCCATGAATTTGCAGCACCGAAATAAGCGGCCATCGTTCGGTTGCTGGCCAATCTGATCCGCCGGGTGGTACGCGGGGAACGGGGTGTTTCGGATTGGTTCACATTCTCCGGCGCCCTGCTCGGCGATAAGGCGATAAGAGTGCCTTGAGGGAGAAAGATGCTCAGCGGGTTGAGTGTGGGCTGCGACAGAAGCGTCGGTGACCTGACGAGCCCTTCCCGTGCCACAAAATGCCGCCATGGCTGCACTTCCCGGGCGTTATATGGACACGGGGGCTGGGGGATATGGCGCATCATCTTGAAAAACTATCGCCTAACTGGTTGTTTAAAAAATAGAAATGATCGAAGAGAGCAGCCGCTTGCCATTTTGTCGTAGCTGCCCGGCAACACAATGAATAACGGGAGCTGATATGCAATATGTTGCTTTTTTGATCGCCTGTTGATGGTGGTGTTGGTATGGTCATCAAAGGGTCTGCCGGATAGCGCACAGGGTCCGGCACTCAACTGCCAGGAAGTTGGCCAGCGCGATCGCAATGCGGTCGCCCTTACCTGATGGTGGAGGGCTTATGTTGGGTTTTGTTCTGGGTGATATGTACTGTCAAGGGGGCTCGCACTCCTTGCCTCCCAAGCTGGGGAAACACTTCCCCATTCCCCTTGGTTATCAATTACATGGTCGCGTGTCTGCCACCATCATGACCATAGAGACCCTGCTCAATACCCCTTATCCACAAAAGCGGTATCGGGAGCTGATCTATGGGGCCTATATTGAACGCCAGCGTCTCCTGTTTGCCGAGCACGTCATCGTGGCCCGGCTGGAAGGAGACGAGGGACTGGCGCTCTCCATCGACCTCTCTTTTATCGCCACCGCAGTGCCTGTCGGTCTGATCGCCATCTCCGAGGAGCTGGCGCTGCTGACGGCGCCGCGTCCCAAGAAGGCTCACCCTCACTACGAGGTGCTGTGCAAGGTGATCGACTGCGTGGTGATGCTGATGTTCTATGGCAAGGTGATCCGCCAGCGCAATGCGGTGCTGGAAGACATAGGCCACCAGTTTGGCTATCACCCGGCGCCCGATCTGATGGCGCGGATTGGCAAGGGGGAGGGGGACGATTACGAGGCCTTCATGGTCAATATCCTCACCTGCATCGCCCACTCGGGCTCCTTCAAGGAGGCGCTGGAGAACGGGACCAGGATGGGGATACGGGAGCCCGCCTTTTTCTGCATCGTCGGCGCCATTGCCAGCACCCTTTGGGGCATCCCAAAACTGTGGGCCTACCAGGCCTCACAGCTGATCAATCGCTCTCACCCCTACTATATCCAGAACCTGATGCGCTGTGAGGCGCGCGCCGGCCTCAGCCAGGTCAATCTGGTGGCCCCCAGGCCGTCCCCGTTTGTCTGGCTGTGGCGACAGATCTCCCGCCTGTTCAAGGGCGCCGCTTAGGACATCCTGATATCGAGCCCTGTGCTTACGCGGGATAGAGGGCGCCCAGTATGGCAGGGCGGCTGGCGCCGGTGACGGCAGGCAGGTTGCCGGGCAGGCGATGGATAAAGCGCTGCGCCAGCCAGGCGAAGGCGGCCCCCTCTACCCAGTCCGGGGCGATGCCCAGCTCGTCGGTGGTGGTGATGCGCCACCCGGGCAAGAGCGCCGTAAGTTCCGCCAGCAACGGGCCGTGATGGGCGCCGCCGCCACAGACAAACAGTTCGCCGTTCTCGGCCACTCCCTCAAGGACTGGCAGCTGACTGGCGATGCTGTGGCAGGTCAGTGCCTGCAGGGTGCGCTGCACATCGGCAGGGTCGTAAGCCTGACCCGCCAGTGCCTCGTCCAGCCAGGTCAGGGTAAACATCTCCCGCCCCGTACTTTTGGGCCAGGGGGCGGTGAAGTAGGGGTGAGCCAGCAGCTGCGTGAGCAGCTCGGGGATAAGAGTGCCACTGGCCGCCCAGCGGCCGCCCGCGTCATAGTCGCCCCCGTGCGGGTGATGGCGGCGATACCAGCCATCGAGCAGGGTGTTGGCGGGGCCGGTATCAAAACCGTATACCCCGTCGGCGCTGCCCGGCAGCACAGAGATATTGGCAATGCCGCCAAGGTTCAGCACCACCCGCAGGGCGCCGGGGCTGGCGAAGCGTGCCTGATGGAAGGCGGGCACCAGCGGGGCGCCCTGGCCACCGAGGGCAATATCCATGGTGCGAAAATCGGCCACTACATCGATACCTGTGAGGGCCGCCAACAGGGCCGCGTTGCCGATCTGCAGGGTAAACCCGAGTTGTGGGCGATGACGGATGGTCTGGCCATGGGAGCCGATGGCGCGGATATCGGCAGGGGTCAGCCCGGCCTTGGCGAGCAGGGCACGGGTGGCGGCGGCAAATTCCCGGGCCACCAGGTTGTCGGCGACGCCCATGCGATCTATCTCGTTCTCGCCCGGGGTGCAGAGGGCATGCAGCTCGCGGGCAACCGGTGCCGGCCAGGGGTGGCAGAGCGCTACCTCGACCTTAAGCTGCTCCCCGTCGATGGCCAGCAGCACGGCATCTATCCCGTCCATGCTGGTACCCGACATCAACCCGATATAGCGCTCACTCATGGCATCTCCTTGTATGACGGGAAACCAGGCCAAGGGGAACAGAGATGAGTGGGTGACACATGATGCCGGGGCCAGCTCCGGTGCCCGACATTGGCCCTGTATCACGCTCGATCATCTCGTCTCCCCGTGTGTCACCTTCGGCCATGTGCCAAAGGCGCCAGATAAAAGTCCGGGGGCCATGCCCCCGTCGTTAGTGTTAGTTGTCATCCGGCGGCAATGACCCGCCCGAGGCTCAATTGCCGCGGTTGCTTCGCTTGTTCTGGGCCAGCTGGATCTCGGAGCTGTCCAGCTTGGCCAGTTGCGGCGTCGCCAGTTTTTTGAAGTTGGCGAGCTCGCGCCCGGTGAGTGTCTCTGCCTGGGGCAGAGTGAGAGTACGCGGGTTTTTGTGCACGCCGCCCACCACGAATTCATAGTGCAGGTGCGGACCCGTTACGCGGCCCGTGCCCCCCAGAGTACCTATGGTCTGCCCCTGTTTCACCCGCTGCCCCTTGTTGACGGTGCGCTTGGTGAGGTGCAGGTACTTGGTCACATAGTTGCCCGCATGCTTGATAAAGACATAGTTGCCGTTGAACTGGTTGTAGCCGGCGGCCACCACGCTGCCTGAGCCCGCCGCCATGATGGGGGTACCCACAGGCGCCACATAGTCGATGCCGTTGTGGGGGCGGATCTTGCCGGTTACCGGATGGAGGCGGCGCGGGTTGAAGTTGGAGCTGATGTATTTGAAGTTGACCGGCGCGCGCAGGAAGCTCTTGCGCATCGCCTTGCCCTGGGGCGTGTAGTAGTTGCCATCGTCATGGAGGACGGCGCGGTAGATCTCGCCCTGGTTGATGAATTCGGCGGCCAGGATATCGCCGGAGGCAACCCGCTCATCGTCGCGGAATTTCTCCTCATAGACCACCCGGAAGCTGTCCCCCGGCTGCAGATCCTGGGCAAAGTCGATGTCCCAGCCGAAGATGGCGGCCAGATCCATGATCTGATCCTCTGTCATGCCCGCTTCGACGGCGGCGCCCCAGAAGCTGGAGCGGATCTCCCCCTTGCTGACCAGCTCCCGGGTATCGAGGGCCATCTTGACGTTGCGGGCCACGAAGGTGTCATCCTGACGGCTCACCTTGAGGGCCTGCTCCAGGCTATGGGGATAATAAAGGCTGTGCAGCTCCCCGTTCTGGGTGAGTTTGAAGGTGAGCTCCTGGCCAGGCTGCAGCATGCGCAGCGGGTTGCTGCCCTCGAGCTGATCGATAAGGTGCAGATCCGTGGTGCTCAGACCCAGGCGCTGGAAGATGATCCCCATATTGTCGCCCCGGCGAACCTTGACCTGCTTGGTGATAAAAGTCGGTTTGGGCGGGGTGAGTGGCTGCTCTACTTGTGCTGTCAGCTCGGCAGGAATGGGGGCCTCGTCGGTTTGCTCGCTCATGGCAATCTCGTTGCCGTTGTCATCGACCCGGGTGGCGACGGCCTGTTCACTGGGCCAGGCGATCAGCATCATGGTCAGGATGCTCAGGATAAGCACCATCTTGCGATGCCAGTGGGGAAGAGAATTGAAGGCGTGCCAAATAACCATGGAAGTTGATGCAGTCGAGCAGAATGGAAGGATTTTACAGCCTTTCCAATTGGCCCGCCATTCCAGTAATATGTCTGGCCCTGTGGAATCGTGATTGGAGTGTCAAAAAATGTCCCAGCTCGAGGTGGCGCTAGCCGAGATCAAGCGCGGAGCGGAAGAAATTCTGGTTGAAGAAGAACTGGTTGCCAAGTTGAAGGAAGGGCGCCCCCTGCGCATCAAGTTGGGCATGGACCCGACCGCTCCCGACATTCACCTGGGTCATACCGTGATCCTCAACAAGCTGAAGACCTTCCAGGATCTGGGTCACGAGATCATCCTGCTGATCGGCGATTTCACCGCCATGGTGGGGGATCCCTCCGGCAAGAACACCACCCGTCCGCCGCTCTCCGAAGAGGCCATCAAGCACAACGCCCTCACCTATGCGGAGCAGGCGTTCAAGATCCTCGATCCCAAGAAGACCCGCATCGAGTACAACTCCACTTGGCTGGGCGAGCTGGGCGCGACCGGCATGATCAAGCTGGCGGCCAAGCAGACCGTGGCCCGCATGATGGAGCGCGACGACTTCAAAAAGCGCTACAGCAACGGCCAATCCATCGCCATCCACGAATTCCTCTATCCGCTGCTGCAAGGCTATGACTCGGTCGCCCTGAAGGCGGACGTCGAGCTCGGCGGTACCGACCAGAAGTTCAACCTGCTGATGGGCCGCGAGCTGCAAAAGGATGCCGGCATGGCCGCCCAGTGCGTGCTGATGATGCCGCTGCTGGTGGGTCTGGACGGCGTCAAGAAGATGTCCAAGTCCGCAGGCAACTACATCGGCGTGCACGACGCCCCGGGCGAGATGTTCGGCAAGATCATGTCCATCACCGACGATCTGATGTGGAACTACTACGAGCTGCTTTCCTTCCGCCCGCTCGCCGAGATTGAAGAGTTCAAGGCCGGCATCGCCGCCGGTACCCTGAACCCGCGCGACGTCAAGATCTGGCTGGCCAAAGAGATCATCACTCGCTATCACGATGAGGCGGCGGCCGAGGCGGCTCACGAAGATTTCACCCAGCGTTTCTCCAAGAACGCCATTCCGGACGAGATGCCGGAGGTCGAACTGGCGCTGGAAGGGGAAGGGCTGGCGATTGCCAACTTGCTCAAAGACGCCGAACTGGTTGCCACCACCTCAGAGGCGCTGCGCATGATCAAGCAGGGCGCGGTCAAGGTTGACGGCGAGAAGCTGGAGGATGGCAAGGCGCTTATTGGTGCCGGCACCGCAGTCTACCAAGTCGGCAAGCGCAAGTTTGCCCGGGTGACCGTTAAATAAGCCGTGATCTGAACACCGCTGCCATGAAAAAGCCTCCCTTGCGGAGGCTTTTTTGTATCTGTCATTCACGGTCTTTGCCGAGCGTCAGCGGGCCAGCTCGACGGTGCGGGCCGCCGTTGCCACGGCCCGGCGCTGGCGGGATTTGGGGGCACAGGCACGCTTGAGGCGCAGCCACTCGCGCCACAGCAGCCAGCACAGCGGCGGGGTGAGCAGCAGCACGGTGGCGGGCTGGGCCATCAGTACCCCGTCTTTGCCCCACATCAGCGGCAGCAGGAAGATGAACGGCAGCAGCAGCACCGTTTTGGCGATCGAGATGATCAGCGCCTGGCGGGTGCGCGCCATGGATTGCAGCAGCACTATGCCGAACATGATGACCCCCTCCAGCGGAATCGCCCCCAGGTTGAGCAGCAGGCTGCTGACCGCGGCATCGATGAGCTCGGGATCCTCCCTGCCGGTATAGAGCATGGCCACTTGCCGGGGCAGCAGCTGGATGGTGAGCCACACCAGCATGCCGTAGATAAGGGTGAACTTGAGGCCCATCTCCATCAGGTACTTGAGATTGCGATGACGCCTGGCCCCCGCTGCCTGGCTGATGAGGGGCTGGATGCCGAAGGCGAGCCCTTGCAGGATCACGATAAAGACCGCCTCGGTATAGCCGGCCACGGTAAAGCCCGCCAGATCCTTCACGTTGCCATGCACCATCAGCTGGCTGTTGTGCAGCATCAGCAGCAGTCCCAGGTTGAACTGGGCGATGAGGCTCGGCAGGCCGGTAAAGAGCAGGTTCGGCATGGCGGGAAGATGGGGCACCAGATCACGCCAGCCCAGCCGCAGTCTGGCATAGGGGGTAAAGAAGTAGCCAAGGCCGATGAGGCTCACTGTCCCCTCCGCCATCAGGGTGGCCTGGGCGGTACCGGTCAGGCCCAGCTCCAGTTTGGCCACCATCACATAGTTGAGGAGGATGTTGAGCACGGCGCCGGCGCTCACCAGCACCATGGCGAGCTTGGGGCGCCCGTCGTTGCGCAGCAGATAGGGCACAGCCAGGTTGCTGGCCAGCAGCAGGGTACCGCCACCGATCCAGTAGAGGTAATCGCTGGCCTGTTGCCAGGTCTCGGTGCCCTGCTCTATGCCAAGCCCCAGCAATATCTCCGTGTGGGTGTAATAGAGGAGAACGGGAGCGGTCACCCCCAGCACCAGCAGCAGCCAGAGGGCATTGACCAGCGCCTGGCGTGCCAGCGGGATGTTCTTCGCCCCCTGCTGGAAGGAGATGGCGGTGGCCGCTCCCATGCTGATCATGGCGGCGAGACCGATCAGCACCATGATGACGGGGTAGACCAGGTTGATGCCGGCAAGGCCGGCGGCGCCGACAAAATGGCCGACGAAGATGCCGTCAATGAGGTAATAGGCACCGGATACCAGCATGGCGAGGATCGAGGGGAGGGCGTAGGCCCAGAAGCGGCGGGTCATGGCCCGTTGCCGCAATGTGAAATAGGCAGACATATCTGTTCTCTTGCGGAGTTCGATTATCGAGCAGACAGTCTAGATTAATTCTTTTTTGGTGATAATCCGGGTTTTACTTGATGAATTGATGAGTATTACTCATTAATTCAGGGTTTTGGTAGTGCGCCTTGAGCATGTCGATCAGGATGCGCAACCCGCTGCCCAGCTGGTGCCGGCTGGGATAGAAGAGATAGAAGCCGGCAAAGGTGGGGCTCCAGGGCTCCAGTACCGTGACGAGTTTGCCCTGGGCCACCTTCTGGGTCACCTCTTCTTCCAGGCAATAGGCCAGCCCCAGCCCCGCCTCGGCCGCCCCCAGATAGAGGGCAGGGGTGCTGGTGGTGAGTGGCCCCGTCACCTCTATCTCCAGCAGGTTGCCATCGGCGGCGAAGGCCCAGCGGTAGTGATGATGAGGGGTGAGGCGATAGCCGATGCAGGCGTGACGGCTAAGCTCGCTCGGGTGCTTAGGCATGCCGTGCTGTGCCAGATAGGCGGGGGAGCCCACCACCAGATAGCGCTGGGGCGGGCCCAGGGGGATGGCGATCATCTCCTTGGGCAACAGATCCCCGTAAAAGAGGGCGGCGTCATAGCCATCCTCGATCATCCGCGGCATCAGTTCCTGCTCTACCACCTCCACCTGCATTTTGGGGTAGCGCCCCAGATAGTCGATGAGTACTGGCGCCAGCAGGCTGTCGATGGCGCTGCGCGGGGCGCAGATCTTGAGCCGTCCCACCGGCTCGTCGCTATTGCGGGCCAGTTCGCTGAGGGCCTCTTCCAGGGTATTGAGGGTGGGCAGCAGCTGCTTGAGCAGGCGTTGTCCCGCCTCGGTCGGCACCACGGCGCGAGTGCTGCGGTTGAGCAGGCGCACCCCCAGCCGCTCTTCCATACCTTTCAGACTGTGGCTCAGGGCTGAGGCAGAGACGCCCAGCTCAAGGGCTGCCTTGCTGAAACTGCGGTGGCGGGCGACGGCGGCAAACACCGCCAGTTCGGCGAGATCGGTACGGGTAATGGTCATCGGCAATCCACGAAGAGGTGTGGCTCACAAGGGTACGCCAAGGGGGAGCGGGGCACAATCCACCGTAAAAGACGGAATGTTGCCGAAAAGTAACAACTAAAAATGGAGTGAAAATACCAAATGAAATTTGAATTGTTAAAAAAAATTCAAGGTAAGGCATCTCTAATGTGATCTTGGTCGGTCGAAAGGCGACTCGAATCAAACTTTGGTTGATTAATTCAAAAAAACGCTGTGATTGATAGGGTCTTTTAATTACAGTCATTCCATCGAGAGCGTCTCTTGTTTCCAGATTGTTAATCTGTGCTGATTTGGACCTCAATGGTTATGTTTCGCAGCACCGATTGTTGCGGTCTTGTTGTCACAAGGAGTGATGACCTGATTGCCGGGGTGTACGTGATGAATTGCAAGCATGGACGACCGCTGTTCCAGGGATGAGGAGCCGGGCCAAGGCCCGAATGAACAACAAGAATCCCTTTTCCTAGATGACAGGAACAACATATGTCTGACATGAATATTGCAGCTGATGGTCTTGTAGCCAGCAAGGCTTCCCGTGGCCTCAACAAGGCCGATGTGGTCTGGATGCTGGGTCTGTACGGTACCGCCATCGGTGCCGGTGTGCTCTTCCTGCCGATCAACGCCGGTGTCGGCGGTCTGTGGCCGCTGGTGGCCATGCTGATCCTGGCACTGCCGCTGACCTTTTTCGCCCACCGTGGTCTGACCCGTTTCGTGCTGTCCGGTTCCACCCGTGATGGCGACATCACCGAAGTGGTGGAAGAGCACTTTGGCAAGACTGCAGGCAAGTTCATCACCCTGCTCTATTTCTTCGCCATCTACCCGATCCTGCTGATGTACTCCGTGGCCATCACCAACACGGTCGAGAGCCTGATGGTGCACCAGCTGGGCATGACGCCGCCCCCGCGCGTCCTGCTCTCCCTGGGTCTGATCCTCGGCCTGATGGCGATCGTTCGCCTCGGTGGCGACGTGATCGTCAAGGCGATGAGCGTGCTGGTATTCCCGTTCGTGATCACCCTGATGGGCCTGGCGCTCTACCTGATCCCGCACTGGAATGGTGCCATCATCACCGAAGCGCCGGCACTGTCCGAAGCCTTCAGCGGTGACTTCATCAAGACCCTGTGGCTGGCAATTCCGGTCATGGTGTTCTCCTTCAACCACTCCCCGATCATCTCCTCCTTCGCGGTGGACAACAAGGGTCGCTACGGTGAAGGTGCCGAGAAGAAGTGCAGCAACATCCTGCTGGGCGCCCACGTCATGATGGTGATGACAGTGATGTTCTTCGTGTTCAGCTGCGTACTGAGCCTCTCCCCGGCTGACCTGGCGGCTGCCAAGGAGCAGAACATCTCCATCCTGTCCTACCTGGCCAACCACTTCGACAACCCGGTTATCGCCACCGTGGCACCGCTGATCGCCATGGTTGCCATCAGCAAATCCTTCCTGGGTCACTACCTGGGTGCGCAAGAGGGCATGAACGGCCTGATGGCCAAGGCGCTGCGCGAGAAGGGCAAGAAGGTTGACATCAAGCAGCTGAACAAGATCACCGCGGTGTTCATGATCCTGACCACCTGGGCCATCGCCACCATCAACCCGAGCATCCTCGGCATGATTGAAGACCTGGGCGGCCCCATCATCGCGATGCTGCTGTTCCTGATGCCGATGTACGCCGTCGCCAAGGTACCTGCCATGCGCAAGTACGCCGGCAACATCAGCAACGGCTTCGTGACCATCATTGGCCTGATCGCCATGTCCGGCATCATCTACAAGCTGATTGCCTGATAACACAGATCAATCAGTTGAAAGAGAAAGCCGCCTCGCAAGAGGCGGCTTTTTTGTTTTTCACGTTTGAGCGATACGCCGTGCAGCAGAGCGGGCCGCGCCTGCATTCCCTTCTCAGGGATGGGGCGGTTCTCCTCGAGTTCCTTCCCCATTGACGCTTTTTGAGTGATCAGTCGACAAGCCTTGGCCACCTGGCGCCAAAAGGCTTAACAAAGGGGCGGGGGAGGCCTAACATGGCTGGACATTTTTTGAATCGGGACAAAAGGATATGTCTGCGTTGAAGAAGGATCTCGGGCTCTGGCAGGGGATGGGGCTGCTCGCTACCTCCCTGCTCGGCACCGGTATCTTTGTGGTACCGGCGACCGCGGCGTCGCTGGCGGGTGGGGCCTCGCTCTGGGCCTGGTTGCTGCTGATTGCGTTGGTGCTGCCCATCGCCTTTACCTTCGCCCGCCTCGGGCGCCGTTATCCCCATGCCGGTGGGGCGCCGCACCTGATAGGCCTCGCCTTTGGCAACGGCGCCGAGCGTTTCTCCGCCTTCCTGTTTCTGGCGGTGCTGCCGGTGGGGCTGCCCGCCGCCCTGATGATCGCCGCCGGGTTCTGGCACGCCCTGTTCGACATGGGGGAGTGGACTCTGTGGGGCATCCAGCTGCTCACTCTGCTCGGCGTCTTTCTGCTCGGGCTGCGGGGGGCGCGCTCCTCCGGCAACCTGCAGCTGCTGATCGCCCTGGCCATTTTGGGGCTCACCCTGCTTATCTGGTTCAAGGGGGATCTGAGCTGGCGTGACGCGGCCCAGCCGTTGCCGGCCGCCAGTGAGTGGCCTGCCATGGGCACGGCGTTGGCGGTGATGTTCTGGTGTTTCGTCGGGCTGGAAGCCTTCGCCCATATGGGGGAGGAGTTCAAGCGGCCGGAGCGGGATTATCCCCTTGCCCTGCTCGGTGGCGTGCTGTTGGCGGGGCTCATCTACTGGATCCACTCGCTGGTGGTACTGAAATATGGCCTCTATGGGGACGAAGCGAAGAATGCCACCGCCATCCCCTCTCTGCTGGCCCTGCTGTTTGGTCCCACTGCCAAGTGGCTGGTGGCGATCCTTGGCTACCTCTCCTGTTTTGCCAGCATCAACATCTATCTGCAGGGCTTTGCCCGGCTGATCTGGAGCATGGCGCGCGAAGGCAAGCTGCCTGCCTCCCTGGCCCGCCTCACCGCCCGGGGCGCCCCCTTGCTGGCGCTCAGCTGGGTGCTCGCCATCTGCCTGCTCTCTATCACCCTGATCATCTGGCTGAAGCTGCCGCTGGATGAATTGATCCGCTACGCCAACGGCAACTTCGTGCTGGTCTATCTGCTCTGCATGGCGGCGGGCTGGCGTCTGCTCGGCGGGGTGGGCAAGGGGTTGGCGGGGCTCAGCGTGCTGCTTTGCGCCGCCGTGCTGGTGGCACTCGCCTCCGAGGTGCTCTATGCAGTGGTGCTGAGTGCAGGCTACGGCCTCTTCTCCCTGTGGCGCCGTCATCTGCGCCGTAGCCGCGAACGGGACATGCTCGCCGTCTGCAAGTAAAAGCTCATGGATAAAGGACAGAACAAGCCTCCGGTACATGGGGGCTTTTGTTTTTCATATGGATACTGACTTGCCCGCCAGCCCGCTAAAACCCCCGTGCCGGATCAATTCAGAGGCGATTTGTCGCCAAAAAAAGTGGGATCTATCTCTCGTTTTGCTTAAAGTGATTTTCCCCGATCGCCGAGGTCGGGGTGCCCGCAAGGATGCCATCCAGACGTAACAGGATGGTCTGGCCAGACTGACCCCCGATTATCTTCACGGTTCCCCAACGCTGTCGCCCGGTATGACGGCAGCCTGTGCCGTTTCGTCAGTGTCGGCCTTACGTCGCTCTCATCGTGCATCGTCTTCATCTGCAGTGAGTGAACCATGAGCGAATCGATTTTTGAGATCCATGACTGGACCCTGAGGGTGGATGACAACATGTTGTCGCGCCCCGAGCGGGAGGTCTACCTCGAGCCCAGACTGGTCAATTTGTTGCGGTTTCTGGCGTGCAATGCCGGCACCGTGTTTGGTCGTGACGCCCTGATCAACGAAGTATGGGAGGGCGCCGAGGTCACCGATCAGGTGGTTACCCAGTCCATCTTCGAGTTGCGCAAGATCCTCAAAGATGGCCGCACCGATGCGGCCGACTATATCGTGACCGTGCCCAAGCGCGGCTACAAGCTGGTGGCGCCGGTGCGCGTACAGCAGGTGGTCGGTCTGGTGATGGCGGACGAGTTGCCGGCCGCCAGCCAGACGGACGGCGAGCCGGAGAGCGTCGACAAGATGGCGGATGAGACGGCGCAGAATGTGACTCCCTTCCCGGCCGGCCCGCTGACTCGCGCCATCTCCACCCATGGCAAGGACGGTCGCAGCCGCTGGAAGATGGCGAGCTTCGATATCTTCGTCGCCCTGGTGCTGGTCGCCATCGTCAGTATGCTCAGCTATCAGCATGCCGCTCCCCAGGTGCACACCATGCTGGATCCGGATCTGCTGGTGTTTCGCTTCCACGCCGGCCTGGACGGTAACAACCAGGATGTGCGCCTCGCCGATGGCATCACCCGTACCCTGATGGGGGAGGTGGCCGCCACCACGCCGCTGCGGGTGCAGTATGGGGCTACCCGGTTGATTGGGGGGATCAGGCCCGGCAAGGAGCTGAGCGTGCGGATTTCTCGCCAGCCGAGAGGCGCCTATCTGGATCTGGAGTATCGCAACCTCAATACCAACCGGGTGCTGTTCAGCCACCAGTATCTGTTCAGTCGCGACAATGTTCACGAGGTACTGCAGGCGAGCAGCCGGGATCTGCTGCAGGTGCTCGAACAGCCACAGGCGCAGCCGGGCATGGGCTGGCCTACAGACGCGGGTTCCCTGATCGCCATGATGGAGGCTCGCTACTACACCAACAGCCGCGACCCGGTGGCGCTGAAGCAGGGGGTCGACCTGCTCGACAAATCCCTGGCCAGCCAGCCAGATCAGCCCCTGCTACTGGCGGAGCGTTATCTGGCCGGTGAAGTGCTGGCGACGCTCACGGGTGAACCCGAGAGCGACCCCCTGCAGGAGATTGGCGATCATCTGGCCCATGTGGTGCAGGTTCAGAGCGGCACCTTGCCCGCCCGGGTCTGGGAGGCACTGAGCCTGAGAGCCATCCTGAATGGCCAGCAGCAACAGGCAGGCGAGCTGCTGGCGCAGGCCGCCGGTCGGGGCCGCTCCGTGCTCTATTACATACTGCAGGGCAAGCTGGCCGAGCTGGATGGCCGCCCCGAGGCGGCGGGGGATGCCTACAGCCACGCCTTCCTGATGGAGGCCACCGAGCAGACCTATCTGCTCTGCCAGCAACTCGGTTTCTACAGCAATATGGAGACCCTGACCCCGGCGCTGTTCAATACTCTGGGCCAGAGCAAGGTAAAGCTGTTCTGAGAGCCTGCACAAACCGGCTGACCGCCACTCAGGTCAGTCGTGAAGGCCGCCTATGGGCGGCCTTTTGCTTATCTGGCGTCCGCTATTGAGGGATGGCAGCAAGAGTCGCTTGCAGGCCAGATGGTGTGTTAGCTTGCCCTTGTCCCTTCTTTCCTTTCCTCCCCTCCCTTTCTTCTTGCCATGACGCTGCCCGGTCGGGTTGCGACTTGCCACTCTTGTCCCGTTGCAGCCTCTCTGTCCTGAGCGACTGCGCGCTTTCTTCTGCCTTTGTGCCTCTTTGGGAAGGGGTGTCCGTTTTTGTGCCTTGGGATGGCTTGTCCGGCGCACCACCTTTCACGCTTGCGGTTGTCGTCTTGGTGGAGATGAGTGTCATCCGGCGGCGATTTTGTCGATCGCTGCGAAGCCGTATCCGGTTGCCGGCTGGCGATGGGGAGGGCAGGGGAATGCCATCGGCCCTTTGTACTTATCAAGGGGATGAGAAAAATATCAAGGCGGCTTGATAAGGGGATTATCAAGGCCCATCAAGAGGCGATGCCGGTATCAAGGTTTTATCAAGACGGGGCTTGATAGGTGAACCAAACTTATGTTTTTAAACAACTTTATATCCATGGGGAAGAAGGCGAAAAAAACTTCACTCATATTTTTATCCCTTAGCGGGACTTTATGTTTTCCGGTGACCGGGAGCCTAGTCTGTGGCCATTCCCTGGCGGGTGACGCCGTCAGATATGTCTGTGACGACCCGACTTTTTATAGCACCGGAGATCTTATGTCCCTAGATACGAGCAAGAAGATCGGCCTTATCGCCTGTACAGGCGTGGTGGCCGGTAACATGATGGGGAGCGGCATCGCCCTGCTGCCCTCTGCCCTGGCCACTATTGGCTCCATCTCGATTTTCAGTTGGGCCATCTGTCTGGTTGGTGCCATGGGCCTGGCCTTTGTGTTTGCCCGCCTCGCCACCAAGAACCCGCAGGAAGGGGGCCCTATCGCCTACGCCGGCGAGATCTCCCCGGTGTTCGGTTTCCAGACCGGCGTGCTCTATTACCACGCCAACTGGATTGGCAACCTGGCCATCGCCATCACCGGCGTCTCTTACCTCTCCGTCTTCTTCCCCATCCTGAACAGCCCGATCCCGGCCGCCGTGGCCACCATCGCTGCGGTGTGGATCTTCACCTTCGTCAACCTGCTTGGCGGTAGCTGGGTGAGCCGGCTCTGTACCCTGGGTCTGGTGCTGATCCTGCTGCCTGTCGTGGGCACCGCCCTGATCGGCTGGAGCCACTTTGACAGCGCCCTCTACAGCCAGAACTGGAACACCACAGGGAGCAGCGATATCCATGCGGTCATCAGCGCCGTGCTGATCTGCCTCTGGTCCTTCGTGGGTGTGGAGTCCGCTGCCGTCTCCTCCGGCATGGTGAAGAATCCCAAGCGCACCGTACCGCTTGCCACCATGCTGGGTACCGGCATCGCGGGTGTCATCTACATCCTCTCCACCCAGGTGATCGGCGGCATGTTCCCGGCCGATGAAGTGGCCGCCTCCGGCGCTCCGTTTGCCATGGCCTCTTCCGCCATCTTCGGCAGCTGGTCAGCCCCGTTTGTCTCCGCCTTCACCGCCCTGGCCTGCTTCACCTCTCTGGGCTCCTGGATGATGCTGGTGGGCGAGGCGGGCAAGCGTGCCGCCCACGACGGCAACTTCCCGAAAGTCTATGGCGAAGTGGACAAGAACGGCGTGGCCAAGAAGGGGCTGATCCTGGCTTCCCTCAAGATGACTGCCCTGATGATCGGCCTGACCGCCTTCACCTCCCAGTCCGCCCACGCGGCCGACCTGTTCAACGTGCTGACCACGGATGCTGTGCTGCTGACCATGCTGCCCTATTTCTACTCCAGCATTAACCTGATCCGTTTCGAGGGTATGACCTCCCGCAGCGTTGGCGCCATGATCTTCTCCGGCGTCGCCTGTGTCTTCTGTCTGGTGGCCCTGATGGGTGCCAAGGGGTCAAACCTCACCGCTACCTTCGTGGTGTCGCTCATCATCCTGATGTTCTACGCCAAAAAACAGGGGCTGCGTCAGCATGACGCCCTGCTCAAAGAGCAGACCAGCCACTAATTCTCCCTTTTCATCTTCCGTGCGCTCTTCACTCACCATCCCTGATGGAGAGCGCCCCCTTACGTGTGGAGCATTACGATGAATATCATTGCCATCCTCAACCACCTGGGCGTTTTCTTTAAAGAAGAACCCATCCGCCAGCTGCAAGCCTCCCTCGAGCGCAAGGGTTTCGAGGTCGTCTATCCGGTCGATGTGGCCGATCTGCTCAAGCTTATCGAGAAGAACCCCCGCGTCTGCGGCGCCATCTTCGACTGGGACAAGTATTCCCTGGGTCTGTGCAAGGAGATCCACGATCGCAACGAGAAGCTGCCGATCTTCGCCTTCGCCAACGATCAGTCCACTCTGGATATCCATCTGACCGATCTGCGCCTGAACGTGCACTTCTTCGAGTACCGTCTCGGCATGGCCGACGACATCGCCCTCAAGATGAACCAGGCCACCCAGGACTATCAGGATGCCATCCTGCCGCCGTTCACCAAGGCGCTGTTCAAGTATGTGGAAGAGGGCAAGTACACCTTCTGTACTCCGGGTCACATGGGTGGTACCGCCTTCCAGATGAGCCCGGCCGGCAGCCTCTTCTATGACTTCTACGGCCCCAACGCCTTCAAGGCGGACGTCTCCATCTCCATGCCGGAGCTCGGCTCCCTGCTGGATCACTCCGGCCCCCATAAGGATGCCGAAGAGTACATTGCGCGTACCTTCAACGCCGATCGTTCCTACATAGTCACCAACGGCACCTCCACCGCCAACAAGATTGTCGGCATGTACTCCGCGCCGGCGGGCAGCACTGTGCTGGTGGATCGCAACTGCCACAAGTCGCTCACTCACCTGATGATGATGAACGACGTGACCCCGATCTATTTCCGTCCGACCCGCAACGCCTACGGCATCCTGGGTGGCATCCCGCAGAGCGAGTTCCGCCGCGAGACCATTGCCGCCAAGGTGGCCGCGACCCCGGGTGCCCAGGCCCCGCGTTACGCCGTGGTGACCAACTCCACCTATGACGGCCTGCTCTACAACACCGGCTTCATCAAGGAGGCGCTGGATACCCCCTTCATCCACTTCGACAGCGCCTGGGTGCCCTACACCAACTTCAGCCCGATTTATGAGGGCAAGTGCGGCATGAGCGGTGACGCCATCCCGGGCAAGGTGTTCTACGAGACCCAGTCCACCCACAAGCTGCTGGCGGCCTTCTCCCAGGCCTCGATGATCCACATCAAGGGCGACGTGGAGGAAGAGACCTTCAACGAAGCCTTCATGATGCACACTTCCACCTCGCCGCAGTACGGCATCGTCGCGTCCACCGAGATCTCTGCGGCCATGATGCGTGGCAACACCGGCAAGCGGCTGATCAAGGACTCCATCGATCGCGCCATCTCTTTCCGTAAAGAGATCAAGCGCCTGCGTACCGAGAGTGAAGGCTGGTTCTTCGACGTGTGGCAGCCGGACAACATCGACACAGTCGAGTGCTGGAAGCTGGATCCCAAGGATGACTGGCACGGCTTCAAGGATATCGACGACGAGCACATGTACCTGGATCCCATCAAGGTGACCCTTCTCACTCCGGGCATGGGCCGCGATGGCCAGCTGCTGGAGAGCGGTATCCCGGCCTCCCTGGTCTCCAAGTTCCTGGACGAGCGCGGCATCGTGGTCGAGAAGACCGGCCCCTACAACATGCTGTTCCTCTTCTCCATCGGTATCGACAAGTCCAAGGCGATGCAGTTGCTGCGCGCCCTGACCGAGTTCAAGCGCGGCTATGATCTGAATCTCACCATCAAGAGCATTCTGCCGAGCCTCTATCGCGAAGATCCGGCCTTCTATGAAGGTATGCGCATCCAGGATCTGGCCCAGCGCATCCACGATCTGACCCGCAAATACCGTCTGCCGGAGCTGATGTTCAAGGCGTTCGACGTGCTGCCGGAGATGAAGATGACCCCGCACGCCGCCTGGCAGCAGGAGCTGGCCGGCAACGTGGAGGAAGTGCCCCTGCGTGACATGGTGGATCGCATCAGCGCCAACATGATCCTGCCCTACCCGCCGGGAGTGCCCCTGGTTCTTCCGGGCGAGATGGTGACCACCGACTCCCTGCCGGTGCTCGAGTTCCTCGAGATGCTGTGCGAGATCGGCGCCCACTATCCGGGTTTCGAGACCGACATCCACGGCCTCTATCGCCAGGCCGATGGCAGCTACACCGTCAAGGTGCTGCGCCAGGCAGACTAATCACAACGGGCCGCAAGGCCCGTTTTTTCCTTCGGTTTTCTTGTGTGAGTCGCCAATCATGAAGCGAGTGATCTCCATTCAATCCCACGTGGTCTTTGGCTGTGCCGGCAACAGCGCCGCCGTTTTCCCCATGCGTCGTCTGGGGGTGGAAGTGTGGCCCGTCAACACGGTGCAGTTCTCCAATCACACCCAGTACAGCCAGGGGTGGCAGGGGATGGTGATGCCGGCGGGCCACATCGGCCAGCTGATGGCGGGCCTCACCGACATCGGCGTGCTGGGGCAGTGCGATGCGCTGCTCAGCGGGTATCTCGGCTCTGCCGCTCAGGGGGAGGAGATACTGGCGGCGGTGGCCAGGCTCAAGGCGTGTAATCCGCGTGCCCTCTATTTTTGCGATCCCGTGATGGGCCACCCCGACAAGGGGTGTATCGTCGCCCCCGGCGTCGCCGAGTTCTTCAAGGAGCGGGCGCTGGCCTGCGCCGACATGCTGGCCCCCAACCTGCTGGAGCTGGAGCGGCTCACCGGCCGCGAGATCCACAACGTGCCCGAGGCGGTGGCGGCCTGCCAGCAGCTGCGGGCGCGGGGGGCCAGGCTGGTGCTGGTCAAGCATCTGGGGCGGGCCGGATTCGGCCACGATCGCTTCGAGATGCTGCTGGTGTGCGACGAGGGGGCCTTTCATATCTCGCGCCCCCTCTATCCGTTTGCTCGCCAGCCCATCGGGGTGGGAGATCTGCTAAGTGCCACCATGCTGGCCAATCTGCTGGCCGGATACGAGCCGGTGGTGGCGTTCGAGCGGACCAACGCCAGCGTGGATGCGGTGCTGGCCCAGACCTGGCTGGTCAATGCCTATGAGCTGCAACTGGTGGCGGCCCAGCACGAGATGGCGCAGCCCCATGTGCGCATCCGGGCGACCCGGCTTGCCCTGACCTGTGCCGCCTGATTGGCGCCAGATAGCAAAAAGCCCTGATGATCAGGGCTTTTTATTGCGTGCTGGTTTGGGCTGTGGTCAGTCTTGCGGGCTCTTGAGCGCCTTGATGATGTCCTCGCCCGGGGGCAGATCTCTTATCTGGTGAAACAGTTCGAGTTCCCCCTGGGGGCCTATGGTGAAGGCATCGCCGCTCAGGTAGCTGCCGCTGCCGGCACTCTCCATGATGACCACCAGCTCGGGCTGCTTGTCACCGTTGAGATCCAGCAGTTTCAACTCCTTGATGCTGCCCTCCCGGGGCAATACCTTGCCCTCGACAAACTGGTCGAGGGGAAACTGGGGATTGGCCCCGGTGTAGAGGCGCACGTCATAGCTGCCGATGGAGGCGGGCTCGCCGCGACCCTCGTTCACCACGAGGATCTGGCCGGAGGGAAGGGTCAGCTGGCGGGAGTCCCCTTCCGCCCCTTGTGCGACCATGGGCAGGGCGAAAAGAGGCAGGGCGAGCAGCCCCAGCGCCATCATCCTGTTTTTCATCGTTGACTCCTTACGGGGACGCCTGGGCGCCCCCGTTGGTGGTGTTTACCAGATCTTCACCCGCTTCTCGGGCGGCAGATAGAGCTTGTCACCCGGCTGGATGTTGAAGGCCTCGTAGAAGGCGGGAATGTTCGGTACCACGCCATTGACCCTGTATTCGGGCGGGGAGTGGGGATCGGAGCGCAGCAGCATCTGCATCAGCTCGGGGCGGTACATCCCCTTCCACACCTGGGCCCAGCCGAGGAAGAAGCGTTGCTCGCCGGTGAAGCCGTCCAGTACCGGTGCCTCCTTGCCATCGAGCGACAGCTCGTAGGCTTTGTGGGCGATGGTGAGGCCGCCGAGATCGCCGATGTTCTCGCCCAGGGTGAACTGGCCGTTGACGAACTGCCCCTTGATGGGCTCGAAGCGGTTGTACTGGGCCACCAGCCGGCTGGTGCGAAAGCGGAACTCCTTGAGATCCTGCGGTGTCCACCAGTCGCGCATCATGCCGTCGCCGTCGGATTTGGCCCCCTGATCATCGAAACCGTGGCCCATCTCGTGGCCGATCACTCCGCCGATGGCGCCATAGTTGACCGCATCGTCCGCCGTCATGTCGAAGAAGGGGGGTTGCAGTATGGCCGCCGGGAAGACGATCTCGTTGTTGCTCGAGTTGTAGTAGGCGTTCACCGTCTGGGGCGACATGTGCCATTCGTCCCGATCGACCGGCTTGCCGAGGCGGGCGAGATCGTCGGCGTATTCAAACGCCTGGGCCCGCTGCAGGTTGCCCACCAGATCGTCCGGCTTGATGACGATACCGCTGTAGTCCTTCCACTTGTCCGGATAGCCAATCTTGGGTCTGAACTTGGCCAGCTTCTCGAGGGCCTGCGCCTTGGTCTCTGGCGACATCCAGTCGAGTTCTTCGATGCTCTGGCCGTAGGCGGTGCGCAGGTTTTCCACCAGCTGCTCCATCCGGGCCTTGGCCTCTGGCGGGAAGTAGCGGGCCACGTAGAGCTGGCCGACGGCCTCGCCCAGGTGATCGTTGAGCACCCCCAGTGCCCGCTCCCAGCTGGCGCGCTGCTTGGGTGTACCGCTTAAGGTGGTGCCGTAGAAGGCGAAGTTGGCACGATCCGTCTCGCCGTCGAGGTAAGGGGCGTAGTCGGTCAGCAGCTGCCACTTGAGGTAGGCCTGCCAGTCGGCGATGGAAGTCTGGGCCATCACCTTGTCCAGCGCGCTCAGGTAGCTCGGCTGGCCGATGATGAGATCGGGCTGGGCGGCGATGCCGGCACCATCGAGATAGGCCTGCCAGTCGATGGCGGGAGCGAGGCGGGTCAGCTCGCTGGCCGGGCGCTTGTTGTAGTTCTTCTCCCGATCCCGCAGGGTGACGTTGTCCCACTGGATGGCTGCGAGCCGGGTCTCGAGGGCGAGAATGCGTCTGGCCTTGCCGCTCGGGTCGGACTCACCGAGCCGGGTCAGCATGCTGGCGATGTGGCGCTCATATTTTTGGCGCAGGGCCTGACTGTCGGCATCCGTCTTGAGGTAATAATCCCGATCCGGCAGTCCCAGCCCCCCTTGATAGAGGTAGACAGCGTAGCGATCCGGCGCCTTGGCGTCGGGGCCGATCCCGATCCCGAACGGGGCGCCGCCCCCGAGCTTGCTCGCCTCGGCAAAGGCGCGGGCCAGATCCCGTTGGTCGTGGATCTGATCGATCTGGGCGAGGGCGGGAGCGAGTGGTGACAGCCCCTTGGCATCACGGCCCGCCTGATCCAGATAGCTGGCATAGAGATCGCGGATCTGCTGGGTAGGCGTGCCGTCGGCGGCGCTCTGGTTGGCCAGCCCCTCGACCAGCACCCGCACGTCTGCGAGGGATTTGTCCCTCAGCATGTAGAAGGCACCATCGGCGGGGCGATCGTCGGGGATCCTGGCGCTGGCGAGCCATTTGCCGTTTACGTAGCGAAAGAAGTCGTCGCCCGGGCTGACGGTGGTGTCCATGTTGGCCAGCGCCAGTCCCGAGTGTTTGGGGTCGCCTTGCGGTGCCTGACTGCAGCCGGCCAGCAGGGCCAGTCCAATGAGGCCGGCCAGTATGCTTTTCTTGTTGTTCATGCTGTTTGATTCCAATTCCGGTTGTTTGCTTCCCTTGCAACGGGGGCATCTTGGTACCACTTTCGGTACCATCTTGGGTACTGGGATGCGGCTCACTCTAGCAGTCGGGCTGCAGCTTGATAAGCCTGACTCTGTTAAGATCGGCCGGTTCGTTTCGGGGAAGCCTATGATTTCTCATCTTTATTCTCGCTTTTGTCAGACCCTGCCTGTGCCGGAAGGTTCCACCCGCTTGCTGGTGGCGTTCAGCGGCGGGCTCGATTCCACCGTGCTGCTGGTGCTGGCGGCGCAGTTCGCCCGCGAGCACGGCCTTGGCCTGCGCGCCCTCCACGTTCACCATGGTCTGAGCTCCCACGCCGATGAGTGGGTTGCCCACTGCAAAACCGTCTGTCAGCAATTGGCGGTAACCCTCATGGTGGAGCGGGTGCAGCTGGTGCGCGGCAATGGCGAGAGCCTGGAGGCCCAGGCCCGGGAGGCGCGCTACCGGTGTCTGACCGCGCATATGGGGGAGGGGGAGTGGCTGCTCACCGCCCATCATCAGGACGATCAGCTGGAGACCCTGCTGCTGGCCTTGAAACGGGGCGCCGGGCTGCGCGGTTTGGCCGGGATCCTGCCACGCCAGCCTTTTGCCGGGGGTCAGTTGCTGCGCCCCTTGCTCGATATCAGCCGCAGCGAGCTGGCCGAGGTGGCCGCCACCCTGCCTTGTGGTTGGGTGGAGGATGAGAGCAACCGGGATGTGAGCTACGATCGCAACTTTTTGCGCCAGGAGCTTATTCCCCGGCTCAAGGCGCGCTGGCCCGCCATGGCCCAGACCGCGAGCCGCACCATGGCGATCTGCGCCGAGCAAGAAGCACTGCTGGAGGAGCTGGCCGAACAGGACTGGCATCTGGCGGGCGAGGGGGAGGCGCTCCATATCGCCGCCCTGCAGCCCCTCTCGCCTGCGCGGCGCAACAATCTGCTGCGCTACTGGATCCGTCGTCAGGGGGGTGAGATGCCCTCTCGCGAACAGCTCAACCGGCTCTGGCAGGAGGTGGCACTGGCCCGCGGGGATGCCAACCCGCAGCTCAACTGGGGCAAGCAGAGCTGTCGCCGCTTCCAGGATCGCCTCTATCTGGTCGCCCCCGACCTGCAGCCTTGCCAGCAGGTGCTGCCATTGACCACGGGAGAGGTGATTTCACTGCCTGACGGACTGGGCTCGCTCCTGCTGCGCCGGCAAACCGGCGGGGAGGGATTGCTGCGGTTGCCCCGGGGTGACGAACCGCTCTCGGTGCGCTTTCAGGTGGTGCCCGGCACCATGCTCAAACCGGTAGGGCGCGCCGGCAGTCGCCGTCTGAAAAAACTGCTGCAGGAGTATGGCGTGCCCTCCTGGCAGCGGGGGCGCATTCCCATCCTCTACTATGGCGATCAGGTGGCGGCCGTGGTGGGGCTTTTTGTCTGTGACGGTTTTTTGGCGCAGGAGGAGGGGCTGAGATGTGAGTGGCAGGCGACCCGGCTTGCCCCCGTCATGCCGGAATCAGGCGATCTGGATTGAATCGCGGCCCCCCATCCTGTTGCCATGGCGGGGCCGCCAGATTGTCTATTCGCCGGGGTCTGTCTTGCCCGCTTTCTTGCGGGCATAGAGGTGGTTGTCGGCCGCCTCGTAGAGGCTCTGCACGTCGACCCCGGATTGCCAGGTCGCGGCCCCCAGGCTGCAGCCAACCGAGAAGGCTGAGAGTTCCTTGCTGGTCATCAGCATGTGCTGCAGACGCAGCCAGACCGGACGCCATGCCTCGGGTTCGGCCGGTTGCAGCAGCAGCGCAAACTCGTCCCCCCCGAGCCGGAATGCCTGATCCGTGCTGCGGATACACCCCTTGAGCAGCAGGGCGAAGCGGCTCAGCACCAGATCCCCCACCGGATGACCCCAGGTGTCGTTGATCTGCTTGAAGCGATCCAGATCCAGCAGCACCAGCACCAACCCGTGGGGCTCGCGGCCATGCTGCTCGATGGCGCGGCCGATGGCCTCATCGAAGTAGGAGCGGTTGCCAAGGCCGGTCAGGTGATCGAGTCGCACCAGCTGATCGAGCTTTTCAAGGCGCAGATAGAGCGGCAGCAGCAGGCTCAGCAACTGATGGCACTGCAGCAGCCGTCGTTGCTGGTGGCTGCTCATGGGCAGATCCAGCTCGTAGTGCAGCTGGCCGAGCAGCTGGCCATGCTGGCCGCGTAGCTCGAAGGAGTGGTTGTGCGGTGTCAGGGTCGCCAGGGGCGGATGTTGGATCAGGGAGCGGGGCTGCTCGTGCTCGAAGTAGAGGCTGTGGATCCTGACAATTTTTGCCGCCTGGGCGGCAAAGGTTGTCAGCAGAGCGTCGAGATCCTGCTGCCCCAGCAACTGTTCCAGCAACTGGTTACGCTCGACGCTATGTAACGGCACGACCCGCTCGCTCTGGTGCGCCCACAGCTCGAGGCTATGGGCAAAACCATTGAGTGACGACGTATTTTCCATGGTTTTCCACCTGTAAACACCTGACTACTCCCCCTTCCCTGCAATTGGCATGCCCAATATATCTTTCCTGCCTCCCGGCCTGGCTGACTAGACTTAAGTTGATAAAAGGAGAGGAAAATTTGTATACAGATCTGCTGATCCTGCTGTTTGCCGCCGTCCTGCTGGTGGCGATTTTCCGGCGCCTCGGGCTGCCGGTGATCCTCGCCTACCTGATCGCCGGGGTACTGCTCGGCCCGCATGGGCTGGCCATGGTGACCGGCCAGTCCACCATGCAAACCATCGCCGAGCTCGGCATCGTCTTTTTGATGTTTTCCCTGGGGCTGGAGTTCTCCCTGCCCAAATTGCTGGCGATGCGCCGGCTGGTGCTGGGGGTGGGGGGGCTACAGGTGCTGCTCACCTCCCTGCTCTTTTTCTGGCTTGCCCGCTGGTGGGGGCTCAGCCTGCCCCAGGCGCTGGTGGTTTCCGGCACCCTGGCACTCTCCTCTACCGCCGTGGTGATCAAGCAGCTGGGTGAGCAAAAACAGCTCCATACCCGCCGTGCCCAGCTCGGGGTGAGCGTGCTGTTGTTTCAGGATCTGGCGGTGGTGCCGCTCTTGGTGATGATCCCCATTCTGGCCCGGCCCGAGGTGCAGGGCAGCGCCCTGCTGGCGGAGATCGCCTGGGCCACCCTCAAGGGGCTGTTCGCCCTGCTTAGCTTGCTGGCGGTCGGCAAGTGGTTGCTGCCGCTTTTGTTTCACGAGGTGGCGCGGGCCCGCTCCGACGAGCTGTTCGTGCTGAGCGCCCTGCTGGTGGCTTTGCTGGCTGCCGCCATGACCTATTCGCTGGGCTTGTCGATGGCGCTGGGGGCCTTTCTGGCGGGCATGATGCTGGGGGAGTCCCACTATCGCCACCAGCTGGAGGTGGACATCAAGCCGTTTCGCGACGTGCTGATGGGGCTTTTTTTTATCACCATCGGCATGGCCATGAACTGGGAACTGGTGGCCAGAGACTGGTGGCAGGTACTGCTCTGCGTGCTGGGACTGGTGCTGTGCAAAGCCCTGCTGGTGCTGCTGGCCGGTCGTCTGATGGGGGAACGCAAGCGCGACGCCTTGGCGGCGGGCATCATGCTGAGCCAGGTCGGCGAATTCGGTTTCGTGCTGCTGGCGCTGGCCAGCCACCATGGATTACTGGCCAGGGAACTGGTGTCGCTGCTGATCGGCATGGGGATCATCTCCATCGCCATGACCCCCTGGCTGGTGATCCAGGCCCACTCCCTGGCCCGCAGTCTGACCGATCCCGCCCTGCTGACCCGCTCCGAGGTAGCCCAGTCAGGCCTTAGCAAAACCCAGCACGTGATCATCGCCGGCTTCGGCCGTGCCGGGCAGACCTGCGCCCGCTTCCTGAAGCTCGAAGAGATCCCCTTTCTTGCTCTGGATCTCGACCCCGAGCGAGTGAGCGAAGCGAAACTGGCGGGGGAGCAGGTGGCCTTCGGCGATGCCAGCCGGCGCGATATCCTGCTGGCCGCCGGCCTGCTGCGGGCCCGGCTGGTGATCATCACCTTCGACGATCGCAAGCGGGTAGAAGCCATGCTGGCGCTGATCCGCGAGCTGGCCGAGGATCTCAAAGTGCTGGTGCGCACCCGGGATGACAGCTTTCTCGAGCAGCTGAAACAGGCGGGGGCGTTCGAGGTGATCCCCGAATCCCAGGAGGGGGCCCTGATGCTGGTCTCCCATCTGCTGGTCAACTGCGACGTTCCCCTGGGGCGGGTGATCCGGCGCATGGAGCACGAGCGCAGCAGCCAGTATCGCTTCCTGCACGGCTTCTACTGGGGGGATCAGAGTGCCAGCAACATGGAGGCCGATCAGCTGCTCGAACGGCTCCACCCACTGCTGCTGCACGATCAGGCCTGGGCGGTGGGGCGCGAAGTGCAGGAGTTGCCGCTGGGGGAGGTGAGGATCAAGGAGGTGCAGCGCGGCGATCAGACCCTGGAACCCAGGGCCGAGCTGCGGCTCGCCGCCGGCGACCGGCTGATCCTGTTTGGTACTGCGGTGGCCATGGAGCAGGCCGAGCAGCGACTGCTGGAAGGGCACTGAGCCCAGTTACAGCTGGGGCTCCAGTATGGCCTCGTCTCTGAGCAGTGCCTCCAGATTGAGAAATTCGATCACCCGCGCCCGCTCTTTCAGGGTGTCCTGATAGCCCAGCTTGATGAGCTGCTGGCAGTAGCCCGGATAGAACATCAGGAAACTGGCCAGGCTGCTGGTTTCGTCCCCCTTCACTCCCAGAACCCGCAACAGGCGGCGCAGATGCAGCGGCAACTTGCGCAGGTAGGGAAGCGCCATCTCGTCGAGATCCTGACTCGGTTTCAGCACGCAGGTCTCCACCCGCTTGAGCTTGAGGCGTCGGCGCTCGCGCTCGGGGATGAGATCCAGGGTCTGGTTGATGCGCCATAGCCGCTCCAGATCCGAGTTGAGGGTGTCGGTGAACACGGTATCGAGCAGGTGGCTGGCGATGTTGGAGCTGGTCAGGTGACCATGGTGCTGGGTGGGGGCCGTGCGGGTCGGCGGATCCAGGGTGATGAGCAGGATCCGCTCCGCCCCCAAATGGATCGCCGGGCTGAGGGGGCTCAGCTGATGGATGGAACCATCGCCGTAAAACTTGCCCTCTATCTGGGTCGCCGGAAAGACAAAGGGCAGCGCCGCGGAGGCCAGCAGGTGATCCGAAGTGAGCAGGGTACGCACTCCGCGCCGTCTGGCCCGTTCCCAGGGATGGTGCTCGTTGCGCCCCTGGAAGAAGGTGGTGGAGAGGCCGTCGTCATAGTCGGAGGCGGTGATGGCCAGCGCCTCCAGGCTGCCGTAGAGGATGTTGTCGTCGATGCGATGATAGTCGATGAGCTGATCCAGCAGACGGTGCAGGGGGGCATTGTCGAACAGGTGAAAGGCGTGGTTGGTGTTGGGGGTGATGAGCCCGGCCGAGCCTTCATACATCAGGCGCCACAGCAGACGGCCGGGGTGAAAGTCGAAGATGTGGTGGGTCTCGAAGCGGCGCCAGACCCACTCCAGCTTGCGCACCCCCAGATGAAAGCAGGAGGCGTAACAGGCCAGCGCGGTGACATTGAGGGCCCCCGCCGAAGTGCCGCACAAGATGGGAAACGGGATGCCGAGATTGCGGGGATAGAGCTCCGCAATCGCCTTGAGGGCGCCGACCTGATAGGCGGCCCGGGCGCCGCCTCCGGTGAGCAACAATGCGGTGTTGGGTCTGGCCATAGGGGGTGCGCCTTATCGTTATCCATGCCGTTTTTCCCACTGACAAGTTAACTATAAAGCGCTGTATCAAATATAAAAAAGGGCGCTGACGCGTTTTTTTTTCGCCCCTTGCTTACAAGTCGCGGTGAGGATGCTCGGGCCTTGCCAGCTGATCGAAGGCGGCAAAGACAGGGGCGCTGGCGAGGATGCGCCCGTGGCCGAGTCCCCGGGTGCTCACCAGTTTGGTGTGGCCCTCCTGGCTGGCGCGAAGCGAATCGTCGTGGGGGGCAAATCTGTCCTCCTCATCGTGCACTATCATGGCGGGGCCGTGGCGGCTGGCGAGCCGGCCCAGGGGATCGACCGTGCTCAAGGGGTGCTGGTACTCCTGCTCGATTTCCTTGACCACCGCATCGAACAGCCGGATGGAATAGCCGGAGCGGGCCACCATGCCGTAGAGCTGGGGTACATAGTCAAGCACCGGTGAGATGAGCAGCAGCGGCAGTGTATCCATGGCCGGTTGGCGGCTGGAGAGGGTGACGGCGCCTCCCATGCTGTGGGCGATGATGCCGGCGATGGGGCCCAGCTCGTCGGCCACGCTGGCGGCCAGTTCGTCAAAGGCGCGCACGAAGCGGGGCAGGTGACCGGTCTGGCCAGCGCTGTGGCCGTGGGCCGGATGATCGTAGGCAATCGCCGTGAAGCCCTGGGCGGCGATATGGCTCATCAGCGGATAAAACTGGGTGGCGCTGCCGGACCAGCCGTGCATCAGCAGCCAGACCGGCCCCTGGCCGAGGCGGTAGCTCATCAAGACGCCTTCGCTGGTATGCACGGCCTGTTTGACCAGCCCGGCCGGGGGCGTCTCGTCCCGCTGGCTGCGCTGGGGGGTGAGCAGCAGCTTGCTGGCGGTGCGCTTGGCGTGGGCGGGGGCGATCCTGTGATGCAGACGGGTGCCGAACCCCAGCAACCATTTGCTCGGGTTGAAGCGGCGGGTGTTGAAGTAGATCTTGCTGCTCATGATAATCCTGTCGGTTTTATGCGCGAACGGTCGTGCTTTTTTGTCGGTTTTTAAAAGGATCAGCGCCAGCTGGCCAGCACCTTCTCCACCTCGGGCCAGAAGTGACGGGCCGGATCTTGGCAAAGATCCAGGGCATTGAACACCTGATCCGCCAGATAGAGGCCGTAGAGCCGGTAGACTGCGCGCCAGGGATCCATGTCGCCGCGCCACTCCTCCTGCGCCTGGCCCTTCACTACCTGGCGAGCCAGGTAGTCGAGCCAGAAACGCACCAGCTGGCGGGCCGCCTGCTGCACCTCACCCTCCTGGGCCGAGGTCCAGGCATCAAGGAACATGCAGCGACCGGCAAAGCATTGGTTCCAGGCCAGCCAGGCTTGCAACAGGGCGGTCAGTTTGTCGTGCTGGCTGGCATGCTGCTGCTGGCGCACCGGCTGGATCACCCGCTCGCGAAACACCTGGGCGGCATACTCCAGCACGGCGATCTGCAGGTTGTCGCGGGACTGAAAGTGGGCAAACAGGCCGCTCTTGGACATCTCGCATGCCGTTGCCAGCGAGCCTATGGTCAGGCTCTCCAGCCCTTGCCGGCTCGCCTGCTCGAACGCAGTCTGCAAAATGTTGTCGCGGGTCAGGCGCCCCTTGCTCATCGCTCTCTCCTCCATTGCCCGGGCAGCATAAAGTACGATCGTGCTAATTGTCGAGCGGCAAAGCACTCGGGGCGCTGTTGCTTTCTGTCGGGTCTACGAAAAAAGAGGAGCCGCCAAGGGGGAGCGGCTCAGTTGTCCTTGATATCCATCTGTTGCAGGGCGATCACTGCCTGGGTGCGGTTTTTGACGCCGAGCTTGCGGAAGATGGCGGTGATATGAGCCTTGATGGTGGCTTCGGAGACGTTGAGCTCCCAGGCGATCTGCTTGTTGAGGCTGCCATCGCGCAGCATCACCAGCACCTTATACTGCTGGGGCGTGAGGCTTGCCAGCTTGCTGGCAAAATCGGGGCCGTCCTCGGATTCCGGGTGCAGCGAGATGCCCTCCGGCACCCAGTTGTCCCCCCCGATCACCGTATTGAGGGCGCTGACCAGCTCCTTCATGGGGGCGGATTTGGGGATGAAACCGAGGGCTCCCAGTCGCAGCACCTGCTGGATGATGGCGGGATCTTCCGAGGCAGAGACCACCACGATGGGCAGGTCGGGATACTGACCGCGCAGATGGGCCAGCCCCTCGAAGCCATTCGCCCCCGGCATCTTGAGGTCGAGCAGCAGCAGATCGACCTCGGGGTGCTCCCCCAGCAGCTGGGTCAGGCTGTCGATGGAGTCCGCTTCCAGCAACTGGGCCTCGTCGATGGCCATGTGGACTGCCTGATAGAGGGCGCTGCGAAACAGGGGGTGGTCATCTGCGATGACGATGGTAAATTGGCTATCCATAGCTCACATGGTTGCTAACTGATTGTTTTGAAAACTCAAACTAGCATCGCTCCCCAAGGGGGTCAAACCCGCTGGTGTGCAAATGTGAGGTGACCATCGGATGTGATGCCACTGGGGCAGACAGGATGGCTGGCACGGATTCATGCAGGAGGCAAAAGATGGGATCCCTGGTATTGACGGTGGGCACGGGCTCCACCTGGGCGATGCGGGCGGCGCTGGTGTTCGCCATGAGCGGACTGGAGTGGCAGGTGCAGGTGTTCGATCTGGACGACGCAACCGCCCTGGCGCGGCTCAAGCGACAGGCACCGGCCGGGCTGGTGCCCTGGCTGGATCATGACGGGGTACGGGTACACGACTCGCTGGCTATCGCCGAATATATCCACGAGCTGTGCCCGGATCGCCAGCTCTATCCCCCCTCGCTAGCCGAGCGGGCCCTGGCCCGCAGCCTGTGTGCCGAGCTGCATGCCGGTTTTCGCCAGATACGCACCCTGCTGCCCTTCTTTCTGGGAGCGCCGACCCGCGTCGACCCGCCGGTGGAGGCCATCGGCGAGCTGGCCAGATTGCAGGAGATCTGGGGGTTGGCGCGGGGCCCCTTCTATTTTGGCGAGGCGGGCATCATAGACGCCTTCTACGCCGTGATGGCCTACCGGCTGGCGAGCTATGGTATCCAGTTGCCCGGTTTGGCGGGAGAGTATCAAAAGGCACTGCTGGCCTGGCCCCTGTGGCAGGAAACCCTGGTCAAGGCACGGTTGCAATGGCCCACCGAGGCGTAGCGCCAGGATGCCAGCGCCTAGCATCAGGCAAAAAGAGGAGGGGAGCCATGGGCTCCCCTCCTGTCAAATGGCGGGTGTTAAACCGGCTGGCTTACGGTTGGCGCCCGGCGAACACCACCACCACCTTGTCATCTCCCTTCTCCCGCACGAAGGCGTAGGGGGCATCCGAGAGCTTCCGGTGGCTGCCTGCCGCAATGGCCGGATGGGCGGCGCGGAACTGGCCGAGGTGCTGCCAGTGTTTGACCAGCTCGGCCTTCTCGCCGCTGGCCAGCTCCTGCCAATTCATGTCGGAGCGTACGCTTTGGTCGAACACGCCCCCATCCCTGGCGAGCCCGCGGCCGGACTCATCGCCGTAGTAGATCTGAATGCCCCCCGGCAGCAGCATAAAGCTGCTGGCGACCCTGCGCTGCAACGGCACGTCCTGATAGTCGCCGAAGAACAGCTTGGTGTCGTGGGAGCTGATGTAGCTCAGCACGTTAAACCCGGGATCCTGGTTGATACGGCTGGCGTAGCTGGCATAGGTGGGCTCGGCGCCCGCCAGACACTGGGCCTGGGGCAGGGCGAACTCACGCTGGTAGTCGAAGTTGATGAGGGAATCAAAGCCGTTCTGGTACCAGAAGTCCTTGGCGACCCCGTGATCCCACACCTCGCCCACCATGTAGAAGGGCAGGTCATCGAGCTTCTTGTCCGGGTTGGCAGCCTTCCACTCCTTGAGGGCGGCGGTGCCGGCTTGATTGAGCTTGGCCCACACCTCGGGCTCCAGATGTTTGACTGTATCGGCGCGAAAACCGTCGATGCCGAAGCGGCGCACCCAGTCGGTGTGCCAGGTGATCAGGTAGTCGCTCACAGTGGCGTTGGGCAGCGTTTTGGCCCTGGTATCCTTTTTCGCCGTGAGCAGGGGCGGCAGGCCCACCGGTTTGGTGGACTCGGTCAGGAAGTCAGGGAGCCCGGCCACCGAGCCGGCCACGTCGTCGGTGCCGGGTTGCGGATAGCCCGGCAGGCCGGCGCGCACCCAGTCGGGGCCCCACCACTTGCTCCAGGCGGGTGATTGATAGTCGATAAACTGGTTGTAGCCATGCCAGTCGAGGCCGCCGCTCGGGCGCCACTCGTTCCAGCGGCTTGGCAAATTTCCGGTATTTTGGACCAGATCCGTGAGCCCCAGATCTTGTAAATCGGCCAGGGTGGCGTAACCGGCGTGGTTCATCACCACATCCAGGATGATCCGCATGCCGCGTTTGTGCGCCTCGTCCACCAGGATTTTCAGGCTCTCCTCGTCACCGTAGTTGGGATCTATCTTGGTGAAGTCCAGCGCCCAGTAGCCGTGGTAGGCATAGAAGGGAAAGTTGCCTCGCTCGCCGCCACCGATAAAGCCATGCACCTGCTCCACCATGGGGGTGATCCAGATGGCGTTGATGCCGAGCTGCTTGATGTAGTCAAGCTTCTCGGTCAACCCCTTGAAATCTCCACCGTGCCAGGTGGCCACCTCATCCTGACCATCCTTCTGGCGGCCGAAGCTGTGGTCATTGGCGGGGTCGCCGTTGTGAAAGCGATCGGTCAGCAGGAAGTAGACGCTCGCCTGATCCCAGCTGAAGGGAGCCGGTTTGGCCGCCTTGAGCGGTTCGAGCAACAACAGGCCGCCGCTCTCTTTGGCCGGCGTCAGTGTCAACTTGCCCTGTTTCACCATGCCCTCCTGCCCCGAATAAGCATCCCGCAACCGGGTGCCGTCGGGCCAGACCCCGTTTAGCGATACCGTGACCGGGCCGCCATCCCAGCTGATGCAGGGCTCTTGTGGTGGCTGGCGCTTGAACTCGCTCTTTTTGGTGGCGCGCAGCACCTTGAGGCTGGGGGTATCCGGGTTGAAGGTGAACTTGTAGTCCCCCGCCATCATCACCCGCAGGGTAAAGCTCTCTCCCTTGCTGCACTTGTCCATTGGCTGGGCGGTGCCAAAGGGGAGCGGCTTGGCCTCGCTCGGGCCAAAGCTGGAGCCACAACTGTTGGCGGCGTCGCCGATGCGAATTTTGTGGCTGCCCTTGGCCAAGGGATGGGTCAGCGTCACCGTCCCTTTGTCCAGCGCCAGCGGAGTCGCTACTGCCTGACCATCCACATAGAGGTGGATATCGGGGGCGGCCAGAGCTTGGGAGCCAAAGGGCTGGCTGGCCAGCAGGACTAGCCACAAGGGGGAGAGACGATAAGCGCGACGCATAAGCCATTCCTTGAGCGGGGCGAGGTGAAGGTGCGCCCATTCTAGGAGGCAGGCCCTTGGCCCTGGAGCGCAAAAACGCTGATTTGTGACGTTAGTTCAAATGGTTACGTTTTCAAGAAGGGGAAAGTGTGATGCCTGCCGTGTCGGTGTAAAAACCGCTGCCATAAAAAATGCCGGTCAAGGGACCGGCATTGTCAGGCTGTGGTGTCGTCAGACGGTAAAGAACTTGAAGTTGACGAAGGCGACCGCGATGAAGGAGGCCACCATGCCGCTGATGCAGAGCACTGCCGGACGAATGGCCGGCCAGCGATGAGTCATCAGTATGATGGCCAGTAGGGTCGGGTAGAGGCCGAACATGTAGCGCGGCATGGCGTTGAGCCCCGTCATCAGCGGTATGGTGCAGCAGATGAACATCAGGGTCGCCTCGGCCCAGCGCTTCTGGCTGAACAGATAGGCATTCAGGCACCAGCCGAAGATCACCATGATGGAGAGGTAAGCCTTGCGACCGCCGAGCTCGAAACCGCTCAGCCACCAGTCCAGCGGGCTGTCCATGGAACGGCCCCAGGCCACCTGAATGTGCTTGAAGGCAAACGCATCCCCGGTGAGGTGATAGAGGTAGAGCATATAGGCGAACAGGCCAAACGGGATCAGCCAGAGGGTGAATACCACCTTGAAGGCGCGCTCGGTGAAGCGGAAGAACTCGCGCCAGCCGTAGGCTTGCAGCGCCAGGATCAGCACGGGGAACACCATCATGACCCCCAGGTTGCGGGTGGCCGAGATACAGACCCCGAGCGCCGCTACCATCAGCCACTGCTCCCGATAGGCGAACAGGAACATTCCCAGCATCAGCGCCATGAACATCGATTCGGTATAACCGGAGACGAAATAGGCAGAGAAGGGGGAGAAGGCGAGCAGCCAGACACCGAAGCGGGCGGTCTCGTCACCCAGCTTGAGCTGGCGCAGCACCAGCAGCATCAGCGGCATGCTGGCGAAGAAGCCGATGTTGGCCACCAGCATCAGGCCGATCAGACTCTCGACGTTGAGCAGGCTGGAGAGGGTGCCGGCCAGCATGGGATAGAGGGGCATGAAGGCCCAGTTGGCCGCATTGCCCTTGCTGAGCCAGCGCGGGTAGAGGTCGTAGCCGTTTTCGATGATGCGCTGGAACCAGACGCAGTCGAACTGGCAATAGGCCTGCAACGGACCGATATCGGTGGCGCCGTAGAGCTGGACCCCGAAGTAGCCCATGCCATAGAGAGCAACCCGGCTCAGCACGAAGGCGGCGATGATCATCAGCCAGTCACGGCCGCTGATCCGCAATGATGGACGATAGGGGCCCGCCTGCGCGGGGGCCATCATGGTGGTCATGTCATTCATCAGGCAAACACCCAGACGCGAGAGAGGAGATAGGTCAGCACGGTCACGGTCAGCGTGGCGATCACCACGGGCAGCAGACCGGAGAGCCCTGCAAACAGCAGGCCGCTCAGAATGAGGTTACGTACCGCCAGCGAGAAGAGGGCGACCAGCAGAAACTTGCTGGCGGCACCCTGCTTCTGGAAGGTGATGTAACGATGGCCGAAAAAGGAGAACCAGAACGCGATGGCAAACGCCAACGTCGTAACCAGATGCTCGGAGATGGTGGGCCAGGTGTGAAACAGCGCGAACGAGGTGCCGAGATCGACGAGGGTCGCGCCCCCGCCGACAAAACCGAACCGTACCAGCCGCCAGAATTCCTCGCGGGAGATCATTGGGACGCCTGCTCCTGCTTGTCAGCTTCGGGCTTGTCATCCTGCCCTTGGCTGGCCTCCTGCCGGGCATACTGGCCATAGACCCCTTCGATAAGGTAAACAGGGCGCTGCTTCACTTCCACGAACATGCGACCGATGTACTCGCCAATGATGCCGAGCGACAGCAGCTGGATACCACCGAGGAACAGCACCACGGACATGAGGGACGCATAACCGGGGACGTCAATGCCGAAGAAGACCACCTGGGTGATGATCTTGATGAGATAGAGGAAGGCGATGAAGGAGACACCGACACCCACATAGCTCCAGACGCGCAGCGGCCAGCTGGAGAAGCTCAGCAGACCGTCGAGGGCGAAGTTCCACAGCTTCCAGTAGTTGAACTTGGTCTCACCCGCGTGGCGGGCAGGACGCTCGTAGGGAACGCCAACGGCGCGAAAACCGGCCCAGGCAAACAGCCCCTTCATGAAGCGGTTGCGCTCCGGCAACTGTTTGATCGCCTCCACCACACGGCGGTCGATCAGGCGAAAATCGCCGGCGTTTTCCGGCAGCTTGGTGCTGGTGGAGAGGGCGTTGAAGAAGCGGTAGAAGCCACCGGCGGTGACACGTTTCATCGGAGTGTCGGCACTGCGATCCACCCGGATGCCGTAGACGGTGTCATAGTCGCCAGTCTGCCACAGCTTGACGAATTCGAGAATGAGGGCGGGGGGATCCTGCAGATCCACGTCCATCGGGACTATGGCATCCCCTTTGGCCTGGTGCAGACCGGCGGTGAGGGCCGCCTCCTTGCCGAAGTTGCGGGCCAGGTTGACCAGGGTTACGCGGGGATCGCGAGCGATGGCCTGCTCGACCACTTCACGGGTGCGGTCACGGCTGCCGTCGTTGACGAATACAATTTCAAGCTGGTCTTTCAGCGGGGCCAGTTCGTTGTCTATCGCATTGATGAAGGCATCGATGCTCTCTTCCTCGTTGTATACGGGAACGACCAGAGAGAGTCGAAAATCTGGATACGACATAAGAACGTCCTTATTTTGGATAGTTGCTTTTATCAAACCGTGCGCGGGGCAAGGCTCACTGGGCAAGGGTCATGCGTACCGACTGCACATTGATGGGAGTCGGTGCCGACAGGGCCAGAAAGTTGGGGTGTTTAGGGTCTGCCGTCAATGAATTGCCCGGCAGGCTGAGGCGGATCTCGTTGATGCCCGCTTTCGCCAGCTTCACCGTGGTGGTGAAGTTGTTGCCCAGGGCCACCTTCAGCAGGGCGCCGGCTTGCGGGCTGTTGATGCGGGCATGCACGGTCAGTTCATCGGGGTTGGCTGCCTGCTTGGGCAACACGAAATAGAGGCCACCCTGACCGCTAAGCTGGGTGCCCTCGGCGCCGGGTTTCTTGGCCCAGCCTTCACTGGAGAGAAAACGGCTTGGTTTGGTCAGATTGAGCTCGTTGCCCGGCTGATAGGTCATGCTGGAGTTGTGCTCCCAGAAGCGGGTCTTGCCCTCCAGGTAATAGAGCCGGTAGGCCAGGCTCACATTGGGGTGAGCGGCCAGATAGAGGGTGTAGAGGTAAAAACCGCTCAACGCCAGGATTGCAGTCAGAAAACCAAACTTTTTGTACGTCATATCACTCTCTACGCCTGACAAAAAATAGGTAGGCCGATTTCGCGCATATGCTAATCCAATTGCAAAAAAAGCATAGTGGATCACAAAAAAATATTTGCTCACATATTAACCCCTTCACTCCCTGTACCCAACCCCGGGAGTTCAAAAGGCAGGACTTGGTAATTTGCCGCTCAGACGGCAAGGCGTGCTGACGGCAAGAGGGGCGTCGGTCTGGGAAGAAATACGAGCCGATTGCTTGCTGCGTCAGCTTCCTGCACATATAGATCGTCATAGGAGTGCTATCGCCATTTTGGCGAGGCCGTTTTATGATGACTCATCTGTTTGTCAAGGACGACATATGAAATGGACTGCCTACTGTTTGCTGCTTTGCTGCTTTGCTGCTGGATGCCGCAGGCATTTTCCGCCAGCCTCTGCCCGGCTCCACTTCGGGTCGGTTTTGACAACTGGCCACCCTATCACTACTACGACGGGGAGGCACGCCAGCAGGTGCACGGGTTTGCCGTCGAGACGCTCAACGGCGTGCTGGCCCGCATCGGCTGCCAGGCCAATTATGTGGAACTGCCCTGGAAACGGGTGTTGCACGAGATTGAGCTCGGCAAGCTGGATATGGCGATGGAGGTCTATTTCAACGAGGACCGGGCCCGCTACGGCTATTTCTCCGATACCTACAACCCGGGACGCACGCTCCTGTGGGTACGCAAGGGGCAGCATTATCACGAGCAGGACCTGGCGAGCTGGCTGGTCAGTGGTCACAAACTCGGGGTGACCAAGGATTACTTCTATGGTGACGAGGTGATGGCCCTGCTGGCTTACCATGGCGCCCAGGTGAGCACAGTCAACGATGAGCAGAACTACGGCAAGCTGGTGCTCGGGCGGATCGACGGTTTCCTCGGTGACATGCTGGCCACCCCCTGGGGGCTCAAGGAGCAAGGGCTGGCCGGCCAGATCGTACCCCATGGCAAGCCGGTGCATGAGTTGCCCACCTTCTTTCTTTTCAGCAAAAAGCGTTTTTCTCCGGACTTTATTGCGCGTTTCAATCAGGAGCTGGCCGCCTTCAAGGTGACGAGCGAGTATGACGCCATCTGGCGACGTTATGTGTCGCCAGAACTGGCAAAGTGATAGCCATTCGCGCATCATGAGCAGCCCGACCGCAGGGTCGGGCAGAGTAAACAAATCGTTTTTGAGGTATCCATGGGGATGAAGTATTGGCTGGCTCTGGCCAATCTGGTGTGGCTGGGCTGCCTGCCCGCGACTGTGGCACAGGCTGCAGAGACGCCCATCGTGGTGGCTGTCGGTGAAACCCGGCATGACTGGTATCAAGGTTCCCAGGCCGAACTGGCCCGGGCCGAGCTGGAACAGCAGTTGCAGGAGGCTGTGCTGGCCCGCTTGCATCCGGATTTTTTTGCGTTGTGGAAGCGTTTGAACGCCACACCCGCCTCCCAGCGTGGCGCCATTTATGACGAGGTCTTTACCAAGCTCACTCGCTTCCAGCATGCCTGGCGGGGGATGGATCTGGTCTCTCGCGAGCAGATGAAAACCCTCAAACTGGCTCTCAATCAGCCAATCAACCAGGCCCCGACGACTGATGATCTGCTGACTCAGGTCAGGGAGCTGCGTCCGCAGGTCGCCGAGTATGAAGCTGTGCGGCAAAAAGTGCGCAAGTTGCTGGCCATGCCGATGGCTCGCAAGTGGCCTTCCCTCGACATTCCTACCCTGCGTGCCGGTGAAACCTCCGCCGAGCTCGGGACGATCCGCGCCATGCTGAACGAGCTGGGGGATGTCGCACCCCTGCATCAGGATGCCGTTTATGATGCCGAAACAGAACAGGCCATCAAGGCATTCCAGCGTCGTCATGGCCTCACCGCCGACGGCATCATAGGCCGTCAGACCCGTACCTGGCTCAATACCGGCCCCGAGGTGCGCGCCAGCTTGCTGCTGCGCAACCTGTGGCGTCGCGATCTGGTGGATCAGCTCGCCAAGCCCCGTTATGTACTGGTCAATATCCCCGATTACCGCCTGAGCGTGGTAGAGTCCGGCAGCGAGGTGTTTACCAGCCGGGTGATCGTCGGCAAGGAGCAGCGGGCGACCCCCATCCTGGCCAGCGAGATCCGATCCATCGTGCTCAACCCGGCCTGGCATGTGCCGCGATCCATTCTGAGCAAGGATATTCTGCCCAAACTCGGGCGGGATCCCGCCTACCTGAGCCGTGAGCAGTTCGAGGTGGTCGACGGGGAAGGCAATCCGGTGCAGTTTACCGAAGAGGAGTGGCATCAGGCTCTGGCTGCAGGCTTCCCTTACCGCCTGCGGCAAAAGCCGGGGGATCACAACGCCCTGGGGCGCTACAAGTTCTACCTGCCCAACAACGATGCCATCTATCTGCATTCCACCCCCCGCAAGGGATTGTTCGAGCAGGGTGCGCGGGCCTTCAGCTCGGGTTGCATTCGGGTGGAACATGCCGACGATCTGGCTGAACTGTTGCTGGCGGACTCCCGCTATCAGCCGGACAAGGTCGCCAGCATCCTCAAACAGTCCCAGACCAAGTGGCTGCCGCTAACCTCCCCGATCCCGGTGTTTACCGTCTACTGGAGCAGCTGGGTCGACGAGACCGGGCGCCAGCAACTGCGCAACGATATTTACGGATTTGATCGAGTCAGCTTCCAGAGCCGTTTGTTGTGATCCCTGCCACAGTGTGAAAAGCCCGACCCCGGTCGGGCTTTTTCATGGGGCCTTGCGGTTTGACATAGTCCCTCGCACACGGGTAGTTTCAAGCGTCTTTGTCACATTTACTTACCCGTTTTGCATCAATGAGCGATGGATCAACTCCTTATGCTGGAACAAGAGATAAGTCGACGTCGTCTGCTGTTGGGAGCCGGTTGTCTGCTGGGTGGCGCCCTGCTCCCCCTCCCGGCGCTGGCAAGCCGCAGTACGGCCGGGCGTGAACTGAGCTTTTTCAATCTCAACACCGGCGAGCGGGTGCGCGCCAGTTACTGGGAGAATGGTCATTACCTGAGCGACGGACTGGCCGAGCTCAACCACATACTGCGGGATTACCGTCGCAACGAAGTGTTCAATATCGACAGGCGGTTATTCGATCAACTCTATCTGTTGCAGCAAAAACTGGGGCGGCGCAGCGAGATCCAGCTCATTTCCGGCTATCGTTCACCGGCCACCAATCGCCAGAAGCGCAGCAAGAGCCGCGGTGTGGCCAAGCAGAGCTATCACACCCTGGGGCAGGCGGTGGATGTGCGGATCCCCGGGGTGCAACTGGCCCACCTGCGCAAGGCCGCCCTCAATCTGGGGGTCGGCGGGGTCGGTTATTATCCCCATGACAACTTTGTCCATCTCGATACCGGCCCGGTTCGTAGCTGGTAAATGTATCAACAAGCTGACAAGATCGTCGCTCCAGTGAGGAGATAACGATGAAACAGATAATGATTGGCGCTCTGGTCGCCCTCTTGCTGACCGGTTGCAGCAAACTCAACCGCGATAATTACGACAAGTTGAAGATGGGCATGACGTACGCGCAGGCCAGTGAAATCCTTGGCAAGGCGGAGCGCTGTGACGATGCGCTGGGCACCACCAGCTGCGTCTGGGGCGGGGAAGGCAAGAACATCAAGATCCGCTTCATCGCCGACAAGGCGACCTTCTTCAGCTCGGAAGGGATCAACTGACACCTGAGTCTGTCATGACAAAAAAGCGCCCGAGGGCGCTTTTTTGTGTTCTGAATTTAAGCGGCTTTGCCAGAAGCTGGCGTAATCAGTGGGTTGCGTACTGGTAGTTGAAGGTGGGGAGTCCCCACTTGAAACGTACCGCCAGCAGGCGCAACACAAAACCGATACCGATAGACCCGAACGCCGCCCAGTCATTGGGCAACCCCTGCTCCAGAGCAAAGCAGTAGAGGGCGGCTGTCACCAGCGAGATGGCGGCATAGAGTTCGCGGCGAAACACCAGCGGAATGCGCTGGCAGAGCAGATCCCTGAGCACACCGCCAAACACCCCGGTCACCACCGCCATGATGCAGGCGATGCCGGCACCATGGCCCATATCCAGAGCCCTGGCTGCACCGAAGATGGAGAAGACCACCAGCCCCAGGGCATCCAGCGCCATAAACAGCTTGCCGAGGTAGCGCATCAGCGGTGCAGAGATAACTCCCGCCATGGCGGCGCCTGCCACCAACAGCACATATTCCGGATGCTCAACCCAGAGCAGGGGATAGTGGCCCAGCAGCACATCGCGGATGGTGCCCCCCCCGATGGCCGTCGCAGACGCGATGATCACTACGCCAAACAGATCCATCCGCCGCCGACCCGCTGCCAGCGCGCCGGTCATCCCTTCGGCCACCAGGCCGAGCAAGAAGAGAGCATGTAACATGAGTTATCCCAGGGTGCGATTCAGGGCTGCATCCTATCAAGTCGCGACATATGGGACAAGGAAAGCAAACCATCCATTACTTTAATTCATGCGAAATGGAGCGAAAAAGAAAAAGGCACCCTTGGGTGCCTTGATTGCATCAGGTTTGGGGATCAGCGGCCAAGCTGATCCTGGCGGTAGTGATCGACCCACATGGCGGTCGCGCCACAGATGGCGACCGGCATTACGAACAGGTTCACCACCGGGATGGCGGAGAAGAGGGTGACCAGGGCACCGAAGCTCAGGCATTTGCCGCGGCGTTGCTTGAGGGCGTCGCGCATGGTGATGAAATCGATCTTGTGGTTGTCGAACGGATAGTCGACGTACTGGATCGCCATCATCCAGGCACTGAACAGGAACCAGAGCACGGGGGCCAGGGTCTGGCCGACCACGGGGATGAGGAACAGGATGAGACAACCGATCGCCTTGGGCAGGTAGTACTTCAGCTTGATCCACTCGCGGCCGAAGGTACGTGGCACATCCTTGACGATATCCAGCATGCCGCTGTCGTTCGGGGTCTCGCCGGTGAGGATCTGCTCCACCTTCTCCGCCAGCAGGCCGTTGAAGGGGGCGGCTATCCAGTTCGCCACCGAGCTGAACACAAAGGAGAAAACCACCAGTATGGTCACCAGGGCGATGGGCCAGAGCAGATAGTCCAGCCAGTCGAGCCAGGCGGGGATCTGCTGGTGCAGCCAGGCGAACAGACCGTCCAGCTGCAGCAGCAGGGCGTAGAAGGCGCCGGCAAACAGCACGAAGTTGACCAGCAGGGGGATCAGGACGAAGGTGCGGATACCGGGTTGGCGGATGAGAGAAAAGCCGCGCAGGAAGTAATCGGCGCCGCTGATTGAATCTTTTACCATACGGGGTGATTGGCTCATATGAGCTCCATCTGTTCATGGGAAAGTGCCTGCATATTACAAACAAGCCTTTGATTTGGTAAAGTCGCCAGTCCATTCCTTTTCCGACTCGGTTCAGCCGGGCTCCGGATGTTGTTGCGGGGAAGCCGCCTGCCTGTGACAAACCAGGCTCCGGTTTGGATTTGGTAACGTCGGCTGCTCGCCCCCCTCTTTATTTTTTATTTGTGTAGGCCTCCATGCGTCTGAAGTTGATCAAACTCGCCGGTTTCAAGTCGTTTGTCGAACCGACCCGTATCGAGCTTGATGCCGACATGACCGCCGTGGTCGGGCCCAATGGCTGCGGCAAGTCCAATGTGATCGACGCGGTGCGCTGGGTGCTGGGAGAGAGCTCGGCCCGCCACCTGCGCGGCGAGAACATGACGGATGTCATCTTCAACGGCTCCATCAACCGCAGCCCCCATGGGCGCGCCTCGGTGGAGCTGGTATTCGACAACCCCCACAACCGGGTGCCCGGCGAGTTCGGCCGCTTCACCGAGATCTCGGTACGCCGCGAGGTGCTGCGCGATGGCTCCAACCACTACCAGATCAACGGCCAGAAGTGCCGCCGCAAGGATGTCACCGATCTCTTCCTCGGCACCGGCCTTGGGCCGCGTAGTTACGCCATCATAGAGCAGGGCACCGTCAGCCGGCTGGTGGAATCGCGCCCTGCCGACCTCAAACTCTTTATGGAAGAGGCGGCCGGGGTCTCCCGCTACAAGGAGCGGCGCCGGGAAACCGAGCAGCGTATCCGCCACACCCAGGAAAACCTTGAACGCCTCGGCGATATTCGCGGCGAGCTGGGATCCCGCCTTGAGCACTTGAAGTCCCAAGCCGAGACCGCCGAGCGTTACAAGCAGCTCAAGAGCCGCTCGCGCGCCGCCCGTGCCGAGCTGATTGGCTCCGAGCTGTGGGCGCTGGAGACCCGCCTTGGCGAGGCGAAAAGCGAACTGGCCCAGGCCGAGCAGGCGCTGGCGGCGCTCGATGCCAAGCGCACTGCCGACGAGGGGCGCCACGTCACTCTGTCGGTGGCTCGCCAGGAGGCCCAGGCCGAGCAGGCGAGCCGCCAGCAGCAGCTCTTTCTCGGCGGCCAGGCCATCGCCCGTCTCGAGCAGCAGCAACTTCACCAGCACGAACTGGGTCGCGACTGGCAGGCCCGTCAGCAGACGCTGGGGGAGCGGATCGCCCAGCGCAAAGCCCAGCTCGCCAGCCAGCAGGAACAACTGACCGACGGGGTACTCAAAGCCGAGCTGGAGGATGCCAGGCTGGAGCAGTGTGAGCAGTTGCTCACCGAGCAGCAGGAGGCGCGGCTTATCGCCAGCGAACAGCTGGAGCAGGCTCGTCAGCGACAACAGCTGTGGCAACAGCAACTGGCGCAACTGCAGGGGCAGATCAACCAGACTCGCGCCCGGGTCGGAGGCCTGCAGGAGTTGCAAGCCAAGACCCGGCTGGCGCGACTCAAGCTGGAAGATGAGCGTGCCGGTCCCATCAAGGGGGACGATGAGACGCTGCAACCCCGTCTCGACGAGCTGGGCGCCGAGCTGGAGCTGACCCGGGCCGGATTGGGGGAGCTGACCGCACAATTGCAACAGGCGGTGGATGAACATGAGCGGCTCAGGCAGGAGCATGGCCAGCAGCAGGGCTTGCTGCGCGAACTCGAAGCCAGGCTGACCACCCTGGATCAGATCCTCGGGGAGCAGATGGAAGGGGACACCCTGGCAGACCGGTTGCAGGTAGCCCCCGAGTGGGCCCAGGCCCTGGACAAGGTACTTGGCCGCTGGCTCACGGCCACCCCGTCCGATGAGTGCAATTTGGCACAAGAGGGGCTCTGGATTGGTCCAGCCCAGCCCGTGGTTCCCGGCACCCTGGCGGCGCAACTCGATGGCGACCATATTCCCGCCTTTCTCAACGCCATCTGGCTGGCCGATACGCGGGACGCAGCCCTGGCCCGCCAGCCAACGCTGTTGGCCGGTGAGTCGGTGCTGACTCCTGCCGGAGATTGGTTTGGTTCCAACTGGGCCGATCTGGGGCAGGGCGGCACCCTGGGCACCCTGGCGCTGCTCGGCGAGCGTGAGCGGTTGCATACCGAGCAAAGCACGGCCATGGCGCATCTGGCACGGCTGGCCGAGCAGTTAACCGCGGCCGAGGCCGGACGAGCCCGGCTGTCGAGCGCGCAGGAGCTGTCGCAGCGAACCCTGCGCGAGCAAGAGCAAAAGTGGCAGCAACTGCGGGAAGCCTGGAGCCTGCAACAGGGGCAACGGCAGGAGCGAATGCAGCGGCTCGGCCAGCTGGGTGAAGAGCTTGCCCGGCTTGACCAGGAGCAGGCCGACGAGGTGCAGCGGCTGGAGCTTGCCTGCCTGCAACTGGCGCAGGAGGAGGCGCAGCTTGCCGAGTTGCAGGAGCAGGGCGAGCCGCTGACCCATGGGCTGCAAGCCGCCCAGGAGCGGGTCAGCCAATGCGAACGAATGCTGGAAGAGGCGCGTGTGCGGCGCGAGCAGCAAGGGGGGGTCTGTCAGCGTCTGCAACTGGAGCAGCAGAATCTGCGTCAGCTGATCACTCTGGGGGAGGAGGAGCTGGCGCGGCTCGGGCTGGAGCTGGCCAGCCTGAAAGGGCCGGATAGCGAAGGGGTGCCGGATCTCGCTCCCCTGCTCGCCGAGCAGCGCAATCTGGAGGTGCAGCAGCTGGCCTGTCATCAGAGGCTTGCGGAGCTGGAACGTCAGCTGACCGAGCTGGAACAGGCGCGCAGTGCCGATCACAAGCAGCTGGTGGCCTTGCAGGAGAAGCTGGCCCAGCTCAGGCTCGAGCGCGAGCGCAACCTGACCCGCCGCCAGGGACTGCACGAACAGTTCGAGGAGCTGGGCGTGCGGCTGGTGGATCTCGATCAGGCGGTGTTGATTGCCGCCGATCGCGGCAAACTGCGCCAGGAGATCCAGACCCTGGAGGCGCAAGTGGAAGCGCTCGGCGCCATCAACCTGGCGGCGCTGGAGGAGTATGAGGAGGCGAAAACCCGCGCAACCTACCTCGAAAACCAGTGTCAGGATCTTGAGCAGGCCCTCGAAACCTTGAGCCAAGCCATTAAAAGAATTGATAAAGAGACACAAATACGGTTCCGGGACACTTTCGATAAGGTCAACGAAGATTTAAAATCCCTGTTTCCAAAAGTGTTCGGGGGAGGCAGTGCCTGGCTTGAACTGACCTCGGATGATCTTTTGGAGGCCGGAGTGAGCATCATGGCGAGACCTCCGGGTAAGAAGAATGCTACCATTGCCCTGCTTTCCGGGGGGGAGAAGGCGCTAACCGCCCTTGCGCTGGTTTTTGCCATCTTCAGACTCAATCCAGCACCTTTTTGTCTGCTGGATGAGGTGGATGCACCGCTCGATGAAGTGAACGTCGGTCGCTTCTGTTCTCTTGTCAAAGAGATGTCGAGCACAGTACAGTTCGTTTACATCAGTCATAATAAGGTCTCCATGGAGATGGCTGAGCAGCTGGTTGGCGTCACGATGCAAGAGCCCGGAGTTTCGCGCATTGTGTCGGTCGATATCGGTGAAGCCGTCGCTTTGGCTGAGCAAAACTAGAAAGAGAAGCAGCTAATGCAGGAATTGCGTTACATCTTGGTTGCCCTGGGCGGTATTGCCATCGCGGCATTGCTCATTCACGGGTTGTGGAGCAACAGAAAGAATCGTCAGGCACCGATCAAGGAAAAACCGCTTGGCCGGATGGACTCCAAATCGCGGGATCGTGATGACGATGCCTTCGACAGTGATGGCATAGGTCAGGTTCGTGTAGTCAGTGGTGGCCGTCGTGCCGAGCCCAAGCTCCACCGCGAAGAGCGTCAGCCCGAGTTGAGCCGTCGTCCTGCCGCCCCCGCCTTCGATGAAGATGAAGAAGACGATCTGCCGCCCCCCGTCGTGCGCAAGCCTGCCGCCCGTCCGGTTCCGCCCCCTCCGGTTTACGAGGAAGAGGATGCCTTCGACGAGCCGCTGCCCGAGCCGCTGGAAGAGGTGCCTGCCGCCCCCGTGCGCAAGCCTGCCCAGGTCAATCGCCGTACTCCGGTTTACCGTTCCCGTCCCCAGCGTGAACCCGTGATGCCGGTGGCCGACGATGAACCGCTGGTCGAGCCCGCTTACGCCACCGCACCGACCTTCGGTGCCCGCGAACCGGCTCATGCCCCCGAATACCAGGCCCAGCCCCGTCATGTGGCCCCCGAGCCCGTGCATGAGGAGCCGGCCTATGAAGCGCCCGTGGCCGAAGAGCCGCGTCTCGCCCCGCAGCCGGTTGAGAAAATCTGGCAGGATGTTTATGTCATCAACCTGATGGGTCGTCCGGGTCACGATCTGCAAGGGGCAACCCTGCTCTCCTCCCTGATGGCGCTAGGCTTCAAGTTTGGCGAGATGGACATCTTCCACCGCCACGAAGATCCCAACGGCAAGGGCGAGGTGCTCTTCTCCATGATCAACATGGTCAAGCCGGGCACCTTCAATCCGTACCGGATGGAGCAGTTCTCCACTCCGGGTGTGTCGCTCTTCATGCAGCTGCCCCTGCGCAGCAACGCTGCCTTCGCCTTCGAAGACATGCTGCAGGCCGCCGATCAGCTGGCAAGCGATCTGGATGCCATGCTGACCGACATGGAGCGCAGCCCCTTGAGCGACGAGACCATCGCCCGTTACCGCCAGGAGCTGGCGGCCTACGAGGCCAGTCGCGACTAAGACGCCACGGGCTCTGAGCAATAAAAAGTGCGGTACCTGGGTGCCGCATTTTTATTTGTCCCCTGGCAGGTTTTACCCATCACACTTCGAGACTTTTTCATGAGCGATATCCTCTCCCGCCACCGTCAACTGTGTGAGCTGCTGACCGAATATGGGCATCAGTACTATGTGCTGGACAACCCCACAGTGCCGGACGCCGAATACGATCGCCTGATGCGCGAGCTGCTTGAGCTGGAAGCGGCCCACCCCGAACTGAAAACTCCGGCATCCCCGAGCGTGCGGGTAGGGGGTCAACCGCTGTCCGCGTTCAAGCAGGTTCGCCACGAGATCCCCATGCTGAGCCTGGACAACGTATTCAGCGACGAGGAGCTGCAAGCGTTCGAGCAGCGCATGAGCGATCGCCTCAAGCGCGAGGTTCGCTTCACCTTCTGCTGCGAGCCCAAGCTGGACGGTCTGGCGGTGAGCCTGCTCTATGTGGATGGCCAGCTGGTGCAGGCTGCCACTCGCGGCGATGGGGCTACCGGTGAGGAGATCACCGAGAACGTGCGCACCATCAAGGCCATTCCGCTCACCCTGCGGGGCACGGGCTGGCCGGCAAGGCTGGAGGTACGCGGCGAAGTCTTTATGCCCAAGGCCGGTTTCGAGGCGATGAATGCCAAAGCGCTGGCGGCGGGCGAGAAGGTGTTCGTCAACCCGCGCAACGCCGCCGCCGGCAGCCTGCGCCAGCTCGATTCGCGTATCACCGCCGCCCGTCCGCTGGCCTTTTATGCCTACGGTGTCGGGGTCGGTGGCGACGAGCTGGGGGATTCCCACTTCGGCCGCCTAAATCAGCTGAAAGCCTGGGGGTTGCCGCTCAGTCCCGAGGTGAAACTCAAAGAAGGGGCGGCCGGTTGTCAGGCCTTCCACGACGACATCCTGGCCCGCCGTGGCGAGCTCCCTTACGAGATTGATGGCGTGGTCTACAAGGTCGATAACATCGCCCTGCAGCAGGAGCTGGGCTTTGTGGCCCGTGCCCCGCGCTGGGCCACCGCCCACAAATTCCCTGCCCAGGAGGAGATGACGCTGCTCGAGAACGTCGAATTCCAGGTCGGTCGTACCGGCGCCGTGACCCCGGTGGCCAAGCTCAAACCGGTTTTTGTCGGCGGTGTCACCGTCTCCAACGCCACCCTGCACAATGCCGACGAGATCGAGCGGCTCGGCGTCATGGTCGGCGATACCGTGATCGTGCGCCGGGCGGGGGATGTGATCCCGCAGATTGTCGCCGTGGTGGAGGCGCAGCGCCCGGCGGATGCCCGCGCGATCCTGTTCCCGACCCAGTGCCCGGTGTGCGGCTCCGCGGTGGAGCGGCTGGAAGGGGAGGCGGTGGCCCGCTGCTCCGGCGGCCTGTTCTGCGAGGCTCAGCGCAAGGAGGCGATCAAGCACTTTGCAGCCCGCCGCGCCATGGACGTAGACGGCCTTGGCGACAAGATTGTCGAGCAACTGGTGGACAAGGGGTTGGTGAAGACTCCGGCCGATCTGTTTGCTCTCAACGCCATCCAGCTGGCTGGGCTCGAGCGGATGGGGCAAAAGTCTGCCCTCAATCTGGTGGCCGCCATCGACAAAGCGCGCAGCACCACGCTACCGCGCTTCCTGTTTTCCCTCGGTATTCGCGAAGTGGGGGAGGCGACCGCGCTGAACCTGGCCAACCACTTTCTGACTCTGAATGCATTGCGCGCGGCTTCCGTCGAGCAACTGCTCGAGGTGGCGGATGTGGGGGACGTGGTGGCCAAGCATGTCTACTACTTCCTGCGCCAGCCCCACAACGTGGAAGTGCTGGAGGCCCTGCTGGCGGCCGGCATTCACTGGCCCGCCATCGAGAAGAAGGAGGCTGCGGAGCAACCCTTTGCCGGCAAGACCTTCGTGCTGACCGGTACCCTCACTACCCTGTCGCGCAATGATGCCAAGGCGGCGCTGCAAGCGCTTGGCGCCAAAGTGGCGGGGTCGGTATCGGCCAAGACGGACGTGCTGGTCGCCGGTGAAGCGGCGGGCTCCAAACTGGCCAAGGCCCAGGAGCTCGGCATCACCATCTGGACTGAAGAGGAGCTGCAGGCGGCGCTGCAGGGCTGACCATTGGGTACGTCGTTTCATCATGAAAATCCGGCCATCAGGCCGGGTTTTCATTTTGGGGGATTAGTCACGCCATTGGACCTTGTTTTGCCATCTTTCTGGCAGGGTCAGGCCCCAGCGGGCCAGTTCGTACTTGCTGAAGACATACTCTCCGCGCAGCGCAGCCCGGGGGGATAAGCGTCGGGGGAAGGTACCGGCCAGTATGGTGTTGATCAGTTCGGCGGCCTTGATCCCCTGTTCGTGGCCATCCAGCACCAGACCGCCGATGCTCTTGCCCTTGCCTACCGAAAATTCCCAGAAACTGAACAGGGGAACCGGGCTGTGAGCACTGGCCCAGGCCAGCGCAGTCTGCTCGTTGACATGCTGGCCGTTGGGGTCCGCCAGGGTGTGGTAGAGGCCGATGAAGATGGCCTGGTAACCATTTTTCCTGGCATCGAGAATTGCCTTCTGCCAACTGGCGTAGTCCCCTATCTGCTGACTGTCGATCAGGGTACGGCCGATGCGCAGGCTGGTCTGCTGCTTGAATTCGTACTCGATGGCGGTGCGTGCCACATGACTGGCATCAAACAGCACCAGGGCTTTGCCAAGGCCGCCCATCAGCTGGCTCATCTCGCTGATGCTGCGCTTGAGCAGGGGGCGCTCCAGTACCCCGGTGATCTTGACGTGACCGACCAGTCCGTTGTTGCGGGGGTTTTCGTTCATCCCGAGAAAGACTACAGGGGTGCCGAAGGACGCGATATCGTTGGCCAGATACTGAATGGCGATGTCGTCTCCCAATACCACCAGATCCGGTTTGACCCTGTGGTAGTAGACGAGGGCCCTGTCGGCTACCTCGTCGTAATTACTGGCGGGGTGGCGTTTGGTATCCATGTAGAAGTGGCTGAAGGTGTGATCACCCTTGAGGCCTTCACGTAGCCCCTCGTTGTAGCTCTGATCCCATGAATAGCCGGCGTGATAACTGCTGATCACCAGAATATGGGCCGCCCACAGGGGAAGCGGCAGGGTGCAAAGCAGAACCAGCATCAGGGATTTGAGCATGCAGTTTCCCGTTTTTTGTATGTGGTGTGTGTCTTGCCAGTATGCGGGGGCAGGGGGCGGCTTGTCATGTGTCGCATGCTGGCGCAGGCATCAAATTTTCTGATGAGGCCGGATCGGACGCCAGCCCGCACCCCCATTGAGAAGAGGTCTGTTTGGCGCTCTTTTTGGCTGGTTGTGATCTGTCCCGCCAATGGCAAAACCTGTTCTGGATCAATAAATGATGGTCGGCTTTCGGGCCTAATAGACCCCACATATAGGTCTGCATTCGATTTTAATCCCTATATGTTGTGTTATTAAGCTGTGTATAAGCTGTTCCCTTTCTATCTTCAGCCCTGGCTTGTCAAGCCTCGGCTGAATTTATTTGCGTCCAGGACGAGATGCGGGGAGGGGAGCTCAACAAGGGTGAGCCATCGGCACAGAGCCTGGCCTTTTAACGGGGAAAATCCATGAAACCGGTTGTGATCAAACGTGACGGATGTCGCGCACCATTCAATGCCCAACTGATCGGCGAAGCGGTCAGTCGAGCGGCGGAAGCGGTCAATCAGGCCAATCCTGCCCTGGCGGAGCGCATTGCCAATGCGGTCAGCCAGGAACTGGAGGGGCGTGGTGAAGTTGATATCCACGAGATCCAGAACCGGGTCGAAAACCATCTGATGGCTTCCGACGACAAGGCCATCGCCCGCGCCTACATCGAATATCGTCACGATCGGGATCTGGCCCGCGAGGCCCGTGGCCGCCTGGCCCAGGAGATCCGCGGCCTGGTGGAGCAGACCAACGCGGCCCTGCTCAACGAGAACGCCAACAAGGATTCCAAGGTGATCCCGACCCAGCGCGACCTGCTGGCGGGCATCGTCGCCAAGCACTACGCCACCAGCCACATGCTGCCCCGTGATGTGGTCCAGGCGCACGAGAGCGGCGATCTGCACTTCCACGATCTCGACTACTCTCCCTTCTTCCCCATGTTCAACTGCATGTTGATCGACCTGAAGGGGATGCTGACCCACGGCTTCAAGATGGGCAACGCCGAGATCGATACCCCCAAATCCATCAGCACTGCCACCGCGGTGACCGCCCAGATCATCGCCCAGGTAGCGAGCCACATCTATGGTGGCACTACCATCAACCGCATCGATGAAGTGCTGGCGCCCTATGTGACCATCAGCTGGGAGAAGAATCGCCAGGTGGCCGAGGAGTGGGGCATTGCGGACGCCGAGGGCTACGCCATGGCCCGCACCGAGAAGGAGTGCTACGACGCCTTCCAGTCCCTCGAATACGAGGTTAACACCCTGCATACCGCCAATGGCCAGACCCCGTTCGTCACCTTCGGCTTTGGCCTGGGCGAGAGCTGGGAGTCGCGGATGATCCAGCGCGCCATCCTGCAAAACCGCATCGCCGGCCTTGGCAAGAACAAGAAGACCGCCGTCTTCCCGAAACTGGTGTTTGCCATCAAGGATGGTCTCAACCACAAGCAGGGCGATCCCAACTACGACATCAAGCAGTTGGCCCTGGAGTGCGCCTCCAAGCGCATGTACCCGGATATCCTCAATTACGACCAGGTGGTCAAGGTGACCGGCTCCTTCAAGACTCCCATGGGCTGCCGTTCCTTCCTCGGTGCCTACGAGGAGAATGGCGAGCTCATTCATGAGGGGCGCAACAACCTGGGGGTAGTGAGCCTCAACCTGCCGCGCATCGCCCTCAAATCCCGCGATGAGGCGGACTTCTGGGACAAGCTGGATGCCGCCCTGCGGGTCGCCAAGAAGGCGCTCATGTACCGCATCAAGCGTCTGGATGGCGTCAAGGCGCGGGTTGCTCCCATCCTCTATATGGAAGGGGCTTGTGGCGTGCGTCTGAAAGCGGACGACAACGTCAGCGAGATCTTCAAAAATGGTCGCGCCTCCATCTCGCTCGGCTATATCGGGATCCACGAGACCATCAACGCCCTGTTTGGCGACAAGGTGCACCTGTTCGACAATGGTGAGCTGCAACAGAAGGCCATCGCCATCGTCGAGCGCCTCAAGGCGGCCACCGACGAGTGGAAGGAGGAGACCGGATACGGTTTCAGCCTCTACTCCACCCCGAGCGAGAACCTCTGCTCCCGCTTCTGCCGCATTGATGCCAAGGAGTTTGGCGTGGTGCCGGGGGTGACCGACAAGGGTTACTACACCAACAGCTTCCACCTCGACGTGGAGAAGCAGGTGAACCCCTATGACAAGCTGGACTTCGAGGCGCCCTATCCGCCCATCGCCAGCGGCGGTTTCATCTGCTACGGCGAGTACCCCAATATCCAGCACAACCTGGAAGCGCTCGAGAACGTCTGGGACTACAGCTATGACAAGGTGCCCTACTACGGCACCAACACTCCCATCGACGAGTGCTACGAGTGCGGCTTCACTGGCGAGTTCGAGTGCACCTCCAAGGGCTTCACCTGCCCGCGCTGCGGCAACCACGACCCGGCCAAGGTGTCGGTGACCCGCCGTGTCTGCGGCTACCTCGGCAGCCCGGATGCGCGCCCCTTCAACGCGGGCAAGCAGGAAGAGGTCAAGCGCCGCGTCAAGCATATGTAAGCGCAATCGTGATGAAGAGCTGGCCCCTGACTCAAGGGGCCATTTTCATTGGGCGGCGACAGGTTTCTGTCGTTGCCTGAGCGAGGCAGGAGAGAAGCGATGCACTACCACCAGTACTACCCGGTCGACGTGATCAACGGCCCCGGCACCCGAGCCACCCTGTTTGTCTCGGGTTGTGAACACCAGTGCCCCGGCTGCTACAACCAGAGCACCTGGCGGCTCGACGGTGGCCACCCGTTCGATCAGGCCATGAGCGATCGCATCATTCGGGATCTCAACGACACCCGCATCAAGCGGCGGGGTCTGTCGCTCTCCGGCGGCGATCCGCTCCATCCGGCCAACGTGCCCTACGTGCTGGCGCTGGTGAAGCGGGTGCGTGCCGAGTGCCCCGGCAAGGACATCTGGTGCTGGACCGGCTATCTGCTTGGCGAGCTCTCCGATGCCCAGCGCGAGCTGGTTTGCTTACTGGACGTGCTGGTGGATGGCAAGTTCGAGAAGGGGCTGGCGGATCCCGGTCTGCTCTGGCGCGGCAGCAGCAATCAGCAGATCCACGATCTCAACGCCTGGCGGGAAGGGGGTGAGCGCATTCCCTGTCTGGTTTGCAGTTGAGGCCAATGCTGTTTATGGTTAGGCCACCCAAGTATCGTGACAATCTTTGATGAGGCATTGCGAGATGAACAATCTGCTCAAGATCCTGCTGGCCATTTTCCTGCCCCCTGTGTGCGCCTTTATCCAGGTCGGTTTCAGCCTGCATTTCTTAATCAACATAGTGCTGACCCTGCTCGGCGGCTTGCCCGGCATGGTTCACGCGCTCTGGCTGGTGGTGAGCGACAAGCGCGCCTGACGATCTTCCCTCGTCATCCCGCTCAATTGCTGAAAAAGAAGGGCCAACCTCACGGGTTGGCCCTTTTGTACATGTTCAGCCGACAGCTTTTTCGTTAGGATTCATCACTGACCAAATGGAGAAGCCCGATGGCTTGCAGGCCCGGCAGAGAGAACAAGGAGCGTGGTATGAAGTGGAAGATGGCAATCTGGTCAGGGGTGATGCTGGCACTGCTGCAAGGGTGCCTGTCCCGCGAGGTGGCGGTGGTCGACCGTGAGCCTGTCGCTGTGACGCTGGCACAACTGCCGCAGTACTGGATACAACAGAACCAGCGTTCATGGTTTGCCAGCGATGAAGAAGCGCTGCCCACCAAACCGGTCAAGGGCTATGTGGACGTGCGTTATGTGATTGATAAGGATGGCAGGCCGACCAAACCCGAGGTGGTGGCGGCCGAGCCGCCCGGCGAGCTGGAGCAGAGCGCCCTGGCGACTCTCTCGCGGATCCGCTACAGCCCGGCAGAGGACAATCCGGACGCCATTCCGGTGCAGGTGACCAACCGTTTCAACATCGAGGTCAATTGACCCGAGCGCGATGACATCAGACCCCGGCCGTGCCGGGGTCTCTCTTATTGCTGTTTGCACTCCCGATAGGCGATCTGCCACTCCCCTTGCGGATCCCTAAGCTCGACAAAACCTTCTTCCCCCTTGTTCCACCAGACAGCCTGGAACTCGTCGCTATAGCGGGCCCCCGACGCGGAGACGGCTTGGGGCAGGGTGTAATCCTTGCCATCCGGTAGTGCCAGCTTGATAAAGTCGAGGCTCTGATCGGAGAGGGTGAAATAGCGTACCTGTACTTTTTGCCCCTGCTCGCACAGGTAGTTGACTGGTTCGCCACCGGTGGCGACCAGGGTGCCATTCTGGGCACAGCCGGTGAGCAGGGCAAACGCCAAAGCCGAGGTGGTGAAAAGGGAAATGTGGCGCATGATATGGACTCCTTGCTATCTAACGCCGTGAGCCTAACAGGTTGGGCAGGATCTGCAATTGTCCGTTTTTGGGATGCGTCGACGGCTGTCCATAGTGCTTCTGCCGCCACGCCATAGGGCTTGGCCATAAAAAAACGCCCCGGCAGGCGGCGGGGCGAAAAGCGGATCATCCTTGAAGCACCATGAAAAGTCAGTAGCCGAAGCGGGTCGCCTCAAAACGGTTGAGCAGGCGATGGATGAGGTAGCAGGCGAGCAGGGTGGCGACGATGGCAAACAGTATGCTGCTCACCCGGTAGAGAGCGCTGAACACCAGATCGTTGCCCGGGGTCAGGTACTGGCCAAACAGGATCCCCAGGGTGGTGAGGGCGCCGAAACCGACGCCGGAACCGCTTGCCTCCTTCACATGGGCATGGCTGAACAGCATGGCGCCGAACCAGAGCAGGGGCGCGACCAGGATCAGCTGCCCGGACCAGTCATAGAGCAGCAGCTGGCCGATGAGGCCAAAGCTCACCCCGAGCAGGGTGCCCATGGCCCGCTTGCGGGCATAACTCAGGGCGCCATTCCAGTGCATGGGAAACAACAGCAGCAGGGTGGTGGCCTGGGCCGACATGGAGTCGCGCAGATCGAAGGCCTGGAACACCAGGAAGGAGAGGGTGGCGATGCTGGCTCCCAGCAGCGCCTCGTGGCGCATTCGGTACGGAGCCTTGGGGGCAGCCGCCGGCGTCGGGCGTGGCTCCACATCCGGGAGCAGGGCCGTCATCAGGTAGGCGATCAGCACCGACAGCACGCTGGCCCACAGGTTGTTGAGGATCAGGTCGTTAAGATCGGTCTGGGGATAGCTGGCAAAGTGCAGCATGATGCTCAGACTCAGCACGCCATTGGCACCGAACAGGAACAGGCTACCCCGGGACATGGCGGCAAAGCGATAGAGAAACAGCAAGAAGACCAGGAGGGTCATCAGCGCCGGGTGGCTGCCAAACAGTCCCCCAAGCAGGCCCACCTCCACCCCGCAGACGATGGCGGAGGCGATCAGCTGGCGTGCCGCATGACCATTCATCACCGGCACCATGCCCAGCAGCAGGACGGGCGTCACCGTGTAGAAGACGCCATAGTTCCAGCCGAAGATCTTGCAGAGCAAGAACCCCGTGGTGCTGCCAAAGGCGATGCGCAGGCATTGGCGCAACTCGTTGCCGGTCAGGGGCCTGTGCCACAGAGTCATGGTCGCTACCTTAATAGATGTAGTGCAGCAGGCTGAGCAGATGGATCTGGGCGCGAGCCAGCATGGCGGTCAGGCCGTTGTCCGGCAGCAACTGCACGGTGGCGCGGGCGCCGGCCGGCAGATGGCTGGGCAGTTGCTCCAGGGTCAGGTGCAGGCGCAGGCGTTGGGCATCCCGCACCCAGCGATCCGACTCCACCGGAGCCGCCAGGGTGCCATTGGCATCGAACTGGCCGGCGCTCACCCCGGCGTCCAGGCTGCTGACCCGGGCCGGGTAGAGTTCGCCTGGATTGCCGTCGAAGGCGACCAGTGCCCGGGTCTCATCTCCCACATGGCGCAGGCTCTTCTCGCGAAAATCGGCGATCACGTCCACCTGATCCGCCACCAGCGCCAGCAGCGGACCACCCGCCGTCGCCATGCTGCCCGGTTTGAGTTGCAGGTTGGTGATGATGCCATCCTGATCGGCATGAACCCGGCTGTAGGCCAGCGCCAGTTCGGCCTGGGCCAGCTTGTTGCGCGCCTGGCGCAGCAGCAGGTTGTCCTCACCGCTGGCACCGCGGCTGGCCCTGATCTCGTCCCGTTTCGCCTTGCTGGCCGCCAGGTTGGCCCGGGCGTTGCGCAGGGCGCTGTCCGCTTCGTCTTTTTGTTGCAGTGACACCATGTGGCGCTGGTAGAGGGAACCAATCCGCGCAGCTTCCCGTCCCTTCTGGCTGGCGAGGGCCTCCTTGGCATTGATATCCGCATCGGCGGCGGCCAGGGCGGCATCCAGCTCGCTGTTTTGTTGCTCGGCCTGATCCAGGGCGAGCCGGGCCTGTTCCACCGCGAGTTCAAAGGGCACGGGATCCAGGGTAAAGAGCAGATCCCCTTTCTTGACATGCTGGTTGTTGTGGACGGCCACTTCCACCACCTTGCCGCTGACCTGGGGGGCCAGCTTGGTGACGACCCGGGTCGCCATGGCCTGGGGGGTGAGGGGCATCAGCAGATCGGCTACCAGAAAGTAGGCAAAGAGGATGACGAAGCCGGCCATGGACCATCTGATCCAGCGAGCAAATTGTTGATCCGGGGTCATTTTACTCTCCTGCTTTAGGGTGTTTCTGGTGGTCGGCCAGTTGCTCGTGGTGCCACTCGATCCTGCCGAGGGCATTGGCCGAGATGCGCTGCACTATGGCTTCAAACTGGCGCAGGCTCTGTTCATCTATGCCGACCAGCAGCTCCTGGCGAACGCGCATGATGCGACCGGCAATCTGGTCGAGCAGGGCCTGGCCCTCGACGGTGACGCAGACGATGCGAGCCCGTTTGTCCTGGCTGCAGCAGTGGCGTTCGATCAGCCCCTGTTCCTCCAGCTGGCCCAGGGTGCGCATCAGGGAGGGCAGCTCGATCTCGAGGGCGTCGGCCAGGGTCTTCTGGCTCACTTCTCCCCCCATGCGGGAGAGTTTCCACAAGGCGGTCCAGCGAGGATGGGTGAGGCCCAGGGGCGCGAGCTCCAGATCGGCGGCGGTGCGCCAGAGTCGGTGCATACGGGCTATCTGTTCGGCGAGGGAGAGCTCGCGCAACCTTTCCAAATCCTTCACGTCGGTCACCTCAGTTTACTTAGCTTGCTAAGCATTATATTTATTTAGCAGGCTAAGTAAATAGTGTGATGTGGATCATCTTTTGGCGCAGGGTGGCAGGTGAGCCTTGAAGTGGTGTCGATAGAGTCTTTTTTTTGCGATGATACGGACAGAGGAAAATAGTGACTCATTATTTTCAGCGTATTTTCATGTCTATCGTGCAGCTTGTTTTTTATTCGCTAATATTATTCAGGTCTGGATCAGGGAGGCATTTTGCGATGGAGAAATATGAGGTGGATGGGGGATATCTGGTACTGGATCGCCTGTTAAGCGATGCAGAAAATGCATCTGGATTTCATGCGGGAGCGGGTTGGGAGAGTAGCGAAATATGTCATGAATTTGACCCTGCCAATATTCCTGTGTTGCTGGCGGAATAACTGGAGCATCTATATCTGCTCGAATGAATAAACCGGTATGCAGGTATTGGCCGGTTTGTTCTGGCTCTCTCTCACGCACTCATTTTCCCATCACCTTTCCCGCGCTCTGCCGACGGGAGCGCTGGCTCCCTGTATGGCGATACGGCCTGGATGACTGTCTGTTGCTGACGAGAAGAATCTGGGGTCGCCATACTCCTCTTTATTATTGTTGGGCCTGGCGTCCTGATTGGCACTGGCAGTTGCTCCGGTTTCTCACAGGTGAATGCTGCATGGAGGAATAATGTGAAAGGCTGGCTGCCTGGTTGCCATGCCCCGGTGTCGGTAAAGCATGTCGGGATGGGAGCCGTGGTGTTTAAGTTTTTAATGTTTTTATATGATTTTGTCGCTTGGTTAAATGACGACAGGGATGACACGCAATAGAGTGCAGGATGAAACACACGCAGTATCACAATAAATGGCGACCCCGCACGGGGTCGCCAATAATATCCGCCCGGTGATATACCTGCTCCGTACGAGGGATACTGCCATCATAGAGCCGCACGCGTCGAAACGCTGGCATCCATGATTGACCCTGCCTCCCAGCATCCGCACTATTGGGTGGCGTTCTGACGTTGTAAGGTTTGTGCATGAAACTTCGCCACCAACTGGTGACCCTCTCCCTCGGCTTGTCCCTGCTGCTGATCCTCATTCTGGGCTCGCTGCTCGCCCTCTTCATCCGTCATCTGCTGGAGAGCAATCTGGAGGAGAAGGGGGGTGATCTGGCCCGCATCATGTCTGCCGACCGCCGGGTGGTCGCCGCCCTGCAACGCGGTGAGGATCCCGCCCTGCGCGACTATGTGGAAGGGATTTGCCGGCGCACCGATGCCACCTACATGGTAGTGACCGACGAACATGGCCGGCGTCTGAGTCATCCTAGAGCCGAGCTGATCGGCCAGCAATTTCGCGGCGAGGATATCTGGCCTGCCCTGCAGGAGCGGCGCAGCTACTGCTCCCGTGACGAGGGGACCCTGGGGCTGGCGATCCGCTGCTTCTCTCCGGTGATCGGGGCCGATGGCCGTCCCATGGGGGCGGTCGTGGTGGGTTATCTGATGACGGCGGTGGAGGGCATCTATCTGCAGCGCATCTCGCTGCTGGTCTGCGCCATCGCCGCCGTATTCGGTTGCGCGCTGGTACTGGCATTCTGGATGCAGCAGCGGCTGCGCAAGACCCTGCTCGATCTGGAGCCCGAGGCGATCGTGCGCCGCTTCACCCTGCAGGATCTGCTGCTCGAATACATCACCGAAGGGGTGATAGCGCTCGATGACAACGGCAACATCAGCATGATCAACAGCACCGCTTGCTACCAGTTGCGCCTGCCCGGCACGGGTCGCCATGCCCTCCTGGGGCAGTCGCTGGCCGAACTGGTACCATCGCTGGCCCCTTGTCTGACGCAGGAGGGGGGCGAACTCAGCTTCGCCATCCAGGGGGAGCCCTTTGTCGGGCGCTGGCAGGTGGTCAATGGCCGGGCACCGTGGCGGCTGTTCATCTTCAGTCGTCCCGAAGTGGCGGCGAGTCTCGGGGTACAGGTGACCCACCTACGCCAGTATGCCGAGATGTTGCGAATGCAGAGCCATGAGTTTGCCAACAAGCTGAGCAGTCTCTCCGGTCTGCTTCAGCTTGGCCACGTGGATCAGGCGGTGGAGCTTATCCAGCAGGAGAATGAAGCCTGCCAGACCATGCTGCAGGAGTTGTTGCGGCTCATCGACAACAAGCCGGTGGCCGGTCTCATCCTCGGCAAGTTCAGCCGTGCCAGGGAGCTTGGGGTGACGCTCGAGCTCGACCCCGATTCGTCGCTCGGGGAGTACTCCGCCTCGGTCTCGGCGGATCTCATTACTCTCATCGGCAACCTGCTGGACAACGGTCTGCAGGCCGCCTGGCGCAACCGCCAGCAGTGCCCCCCCAGGGTGCTCTTGTCACTGTGCGATGTGGGGCGCCGGCTGGTGATCGAGGTGGAAGACAGTGGCGAAGGAGTTGACGAGGAGCTGGCCGATCATCTGTTCGATTACGGGGCGACTCGCCAGAGCGGTGATCACGGGGTGGGCCTGTTCCTGGTCAAGGAGACGGTGGGGCGACACCAGGGTGTGATAGAATGGCGGCGAACTGCCGAACGGACCACATTGTTTGGCATCTATTTGAATAAAAACCAGTTAATGTGAGCCATGGACCCAATAATCACGCTTGTTATTGAAGATGACGATCGGATCGGCGCCATCCTGTCGGAACTGGTGGCGGCGACCCCGGGGTTTTCCCTGCTGGGGCGGGCCGGCACTCTGGCCCAGGCCGACGAGATGATGGCCGGGGTGGTGCCGCAACTGCTGCTGGTGGATATCTCCCTGCCCGATGGCTCGGGTCTTGAATGGGTGAACCGCCTGCGCAGTCACAACCGTGAAGCCTATGTCATCATGGTGACTGCCTCCCGCGAGGTGGAGACCATACAGCAGGCGCTCAATCTCGGGGTGCATGACTACATCATCAAGCCGCTGCGGCTGTTTCGCATCCAGCAGAGCCTGGATGAGATCCTGCAACTGCATCGCAAGCTGTGTGAACGGGGGCGGCTGGAGCAGGAAGATCTCGACAAGCTGCTGGGCAAGGGGCGACCCCAGGCCAGGGAGATGCGCATTACCCCCAAGGGGATTGACAGCATCACCCTGCGTCAGGTGCTTGAGTTGCTGGCAGGGGAGCCTGACAGCGTTTTCTCCACCGATACTGTGGCGCTGCGCCTCTCCCTGAGTCGCACCACGGCGCGCCGCTATCTGGAGTATCTGGAGTCGGAAGACAGAGTGGATGTGGAGCTCAACTATGGTCAGCGGGGCCGGCCGGAGCGCCGCTATCGCTGGCGTCGGGATAGCTGATCTGCCAGCTCGCCATGCATACACAGACGAATATTCAGACAAAAGGGAGCCGAGGCTCCCTTTTTTACTGTTTGTGATCCCGTGTCCTTGCGAGGGGAGCGCCGTTTTCATGCCTCTTGGGCAAGGGTGGGGCGGACTCTTGGCTGGCGCTGGGCGAGCATGACGCCCCCCAAGATGAGGCTGCCCCCCAGCAGGTGATAGCCGTGGATGGGCTCCCCCAGGGTGATGACAGCGATCAGCGCCGTGCACAGTGGCATCAGGTTCATGAAGACCGAGGTGCGCTCCGCCCCCAGGCTGGCGAGGCCGCGCATCCAGCAGTAGGCGGCAAACAGGGAGGAGGCGATGCCGGCGAACAGCACCATGCCCCATCCCTCCCTGGGCACCGCCAGCGACTCGGCGCTGAGGGCGACCGGGACCAGCAGCAGGACCGCCAGCAGGATCTGCAGGTAGAGGTTGAGCCAGGGGCCGAACGGCAGTTGCCAGCGGCGGATCAGGAGGCCATAGAGCGCATAGCTGGCGGCCCCCAGCAGCATCATGCCATCCCCCGGGTTGATGCCGGTGTGCAGCAGCGCCTGCGGCTCGCCCTGGCCGAGCAGCCAGAGCACTCCGAACAGGGAGAGGCTCATGCCGAGCAGGGCCTGTCTGCCGGGGCGCTGACCGAAGAAGAGCGCGCCTTGCAGCAGGGTCAGCAGGGGCAGCAGGGAGCCGATGACCCCCATGTTGGTGGCCGAGGTCGAGTGGGCGGCGTAGTAGGCGAGGCACTGGTAGAGCACCATGCCGAGCAGGGAGAGCACCAGCAGCTTGCCGAACCAGGGGCGGATCTCGCTGCGCCGGCGCCACAATGCGGGCAGGCAGAAGGGGCTCAGGGCCAGAGCGGCGATCACCCAGCGGTAAAACGAGATGGCGGCGGGATCCACCACGCCGGCGGCGGCCTTGGAGACCACGGTATTGGCGGCCCAGATCAGGATGGCGAGCAGGGGGAAGAGAATAGGCATAGGCACTCCTTGAGTCGATGGCGAGAGTCTAGCCTTGTCTTGAACGATGCAAGTAGCGTAAATAAGACATCTCATAACCGGTTTGGGACATTCTCCATGGGTGACCTCACGATGGCCGAGCAGGATCGCCTGCTGGCCGCCCCCAATCCTCTCTACTTTCGCTATAGCCAGATCCAGGGAGGCAACGCCTGCGCCGAGCACGCCCACCCCTGGGGCCAGCTCAGCCTCATCAGCCTGGGGGTCATGGTGGTGGAGGTGGCGGGGCTGCGGCTGGTGGCGCCGCCCGACTACCTTATCTGGGTGCCGGCCAACCTGCCCCACAGCGCCTTCAACGAACAGACCCTGGACTACACCTCCATCTATGTGGGACACACCCTGGCAGAACGCCTGCCAAGGGAACCCGTGCTGCTGGCGCTGACCCCCCTGCTGCGCGCCCTGCTGGAGGACTTCACCCAGCGCCGGCTCGGTCATATGGAGGATGAGTGGGACCGGCGCCAGGGCGAGCTCTTCATCGAGAAGCTGGCCCGTACCCGCTGTCAGCCGAGCTATTTGCCCCAGAGCCGTGATCGCCTGCTCGCTCCCTTGTTGGCGGCGCTGCAGGCCGCGCCGGAGGACAACCGAACCCTGGCCGAGTGGGCCAGTGTCTTGCACACTACGGAGCGCACTTTGGCGCGACGCTGCCAGAAGGAGCTCGGCATGAGCCTCGGCCAATGGCGTACCCGGCTGCGCATGGTGCGAGCCCTGTCCTGGCTGCGCGGCGAGATGCCGGTGCAGGAGATCGCCTGGCGCCTCGGCTACACCTCCACCTCGGCTTTTATCGCCATGTTCCAGCGCGAGCAGGGCTGTGCCCCCCAGCGCTATCGTCAGCAGCTGGGTCAGCCCGGGTGATCCCTGTGGCAGTTGGGAAGCGTTCGACGGAAAAAAGAGAGGGCGCCTTACAGGCGCCCTTTTTATCAGCGATGGCCGGTTTAGAAGAAGCCGAGGGGGTTGATGCCGTGGCTCACCAGCAGGTTCTTGGTGTTCTGGTAGTGGTCCAGCATCATCTTGTGGGTCTCGCGGCCTATCCCCGACTTCTTGTAGCCGCCGAAGGCTGCGTGGGCCGGGTAGGCGTGGTAGCAGTTGACCCAGACCCGGCCGGCCTGGATGCCGCGACCCATGCGCCAGGCCAGGTTGCTGTCGCGGGTCCACAGGCCCGCCCCCAGGCCGTACTGGGTGTCGTTGGCAATCGCCAGCGCATCCGCCTCGTCCTTGAAGGTGGTCACCCCGAGGGCCGGGCCGAAGATCTCCTCCTGGAACACCCGCATCTTGTTCTGGCCGTGGAAGATGGTGGGCTGGATGTAGAAGCCCCCTTCCAGCCCGTTCACCTTGGCCGCGCCGCCGCCGATCAGCATTTTTGCCCCTTCGCCGCGGCCGATCTCCATGTAGCTCAGGATCTTGTCGAATTGCTCGCGGGACGCCTGAGCGCCGACCTGGGTGGCAGTGTCGAGGGGGTTGCCCTGCACGATGGTGCGGGCGCGGGCCAGCACCCTGTCCATGAAGTCGTCATAAATACTTTCTTGCACCAGGGCGCGGGAGGGGCAGGTGCACACCTCGCCCTGGTTGAAGAAGGTCATCAGCATGCCTTCCACCGCCTTGTCGATGTAGCTGCTCTCGTGCTGCATCACGTCGGCGAAGTAGATGTTGGGGGACTTGCCGCCCAGCTCCACGGTGGAGGGGATCAGCTTGTCGGCGGCGCAGCGCAGGATATGGGCGCCCACCTCGGTGGAGCCGGTGAAAGCGAGCTTCTGGATCCGGTTGCTGGTGGCCAGCGCCTGGCCCGCCTCGGCGCCGAAGCCGTTGACCACGTTGACCACGCCGGGGGGCAGTATGTCCTTGATGAGATCCATCATCAGCATGATGGTGACCGGGGTCTGCTCGGCGGGCTTGAGCACGCTGCAGCAGCCGGCGGCGAGCACGGGAGCCAGTTTCCAGGCGGCCATTAGCAGGGGGAAGTTCCACGGGATGATCTGGCCGACCACGCCGATGGGCTCCTTGAAGTGGTAGCTGACGGTGTTCTGATCCAGTTCGGCGGCGGAGCCCTCCTGGGCACGGATGCAGCCGGCGAAGTAGCGGAAGTGATCCACCACCAGGGGGAGATCGGCGGCCAGGGTCTCGCGCACCGCCTTGCCGTTCTCCCAGGTCTCGGCGATGGCGAGCACCTCGATGTTCTGCTCGATGCGATCGGCGATGCGCAGCAGCAGGTTGCTGCGTTCGGTGACGCTGGTCTTGCTCCAGCTGGCGAACGCCTTGTGAGCGGCGTCCAGTGCCAGCTCGATATCGGCGGCGTCGGAGCGGGCCACCTCGCAGAACACCTTGCCATCCACCGGCGAGATGTTCTCGAAATAGCGGCCGGCGCGCGGCGCCACCCAGTCACCACCGATGAAGTTGTCGTAACGGGACTTGAAGCTGACCAGGGCACCTGCCTGACCGGGAGCGGTATAAATCATCTCATCATCCTTATGTGTGTGGTCCTGACCGGCCCGATAAAGGGGCTGGTTGCCACGGATATCGCAAAGGGCGTGCCAGAGGGTCTGACCAGCGCCTCAAAAGTTACAAAAACGTTATCAAACGGGATGTGGCAGCGTATCTTGGTTAACCAGTGACCCCGGCTGTGACCATGAAACTGTGCCATTTCTGGACAGTGGTCGTGACAGTCGTGCCATTTGTGAACAGGAGGCGTGATGAGCGAATTTCCCCAATCCGGCCCTATCCAGCGCTCCTGGCAGCGCTGCCTGCATCAGGGGTTGAGCCGCCAGCAGAGCGCCGAGCTGGATCTGTTGCCAAGAGGAGAGCTCACGGCGAGATTGGAGGGGCACAGGGAGCTGATTGCCTGCTTTGAGCGTTTCGTGCTGCCGCTGTTTGGCCAGCTGCTGGCGGGGCGACCCTGCCGCCTGTTGCTGTGCGACGCAGAAGGGGCGATTCTGGCCGCCAGCGGTGACGACGGCTTCGCCCGCCATGCCGAGCGTATTTTTCTGCGCAGCGGCGCCCGCTGGGGAGAGGGGAGCAAGGGCACCAACGCCATCGGCACGGCGCTCGCCGAGCAGAGCGAGGTACAGGTGCTCGGTGCCCAGCACTTCTTCGCCCAACACAGCTTCCTGAGTTGCAGCGCCTGCCCGCTGCTCGGGCCCGACGGCAGACTGCTCGGGGTGCTCGATATCTCCACCGAGGCGGCCCACCACGGCGGCGATATGCTGGGCACGGTTCGGCTGTTGGCCATGACCCTGGAAAACGCGCTGCTGGCGCGCCAGCCGGGCTGGCTGGTGGATCTCGAGCCCCAGAGTCTTTGGTCCGCTCGCCTGCTGCTGGGGGAGGGGGGCGAGCTGCTCGGTGCCAACCGGGCCGGCCGGCTCTGGCTTGGCCAACACTCCTTCGATGGCAAGCAACTGCTGCGCGAGGGACGCGGCTTGCGGCTGGTGCCCGAGCCGGTCGAAGGGCCCTCGCCGCTTCCGCCATTGGGGAGCGGGCGGGAATCCTTGCCAGAACCTTCACAGGTACCGCTCAAGATGCTGGAGCGCGGCATCTCCCTGCTTATCGAAGGGGAGACCGGCAGTGGCAAGGAGCATCTGGTGCGAGCGCTGCATAGCCAGTCGAGCCGCCAGGATAAACCCCTGGTGTGCGTCAACTGCGGCGCCCTGCCGGCGGATCTGGTGGAAGCCGAGCTGTTCGGCTATGTGGGCGGGGCCTTTAGCGGTGCCCGCAGCCAGGGCAGCCAGGGCTATCTGCGCGCCGCCCACGGCGGCATCCTGATGCTGGACGAGATCGGCGAGCTGCCGCTCTCGGCCCAGACCCGGTTGCTGCGGGTGCTGCAAGAGCGAGCCGTCACCCCGGTCGGCAGCACTCGCCCCGAGCCGGTAGATTTCTGGCTGGTCAGCGCCAGCCACCGGGATCTGGCGGCCATGGTGGCGGCCGGCAGCTTTCGTGAGGATCTCTACTACCGCATCTGCGGCTGGCGTCAGCAATTGGCGCCGCTGCGCGACTGGCCGGCCCACGAGCGGCGGGCACTGATCCTGCGGTTGCTGACCGAGATGGATCCGGCGCTGCAGCTGACCCGGGAGGCGGAGCAGCAACTGCTGGCTCATCCCTTGCCCGGCAACGTGCGCCAGCTCAAGCAGGCGCTGGAGGTGGCCTGCGTGCTGGCGGAGGGACAGGGCTGGATTGAGCCCGCCCACCTGCATCTGCCAGCGGTCGTCTCTGCGCCCGCGCTGGTGCCTGTTCCGCCATCCACTTCAGTGACTGCGGGCATCACCAGCTTGCGCGAGCAGAGCCGGCAACGGGTGCAGCAGACCCTGGCGGATTGTGGTGGCAACGTGAGCGAGGCGGCGCGCCGGCTCGGCATCAGCCGCACCACCCTATATCGGGCATTGAAAGCATGTAACTGATGGAATTTTAAGTATTTTCAATTAATTGCATGCTTGTTCCCGCCATCCTTTGTATCATGTCGGACCAGAACGGCGCTGAACCATGAGTGGATTCAGTGCGACCCTGCCCCGTTGGGCAGCTGCGTCAATCGTGATGCCAGGCTAAGCATGACCTCTTCCTACATTCGTCTTGTCGACCGCTCTTTTCGCGCCCTGCTGGGGCTGACCCTTGCCGTCATCCTGCTGTTCGAATTCGGCCCGGAGCGGGTACTGGATCTGCAGGAGTGGCCCGTTATCGTCACCGTGCAGCGGGCGGCGGATGTGACGCCGGAGCAGGCGCGCTATCTCTCGTCGCCGGAAGGCAAACCTGGCGTGCAATGCATCCTGCCCGCCCGCCAGCACATAGTGCCGGGCTGCAGACTGACCTTGCCCCTGACGCTCCCCGATGAGGGGATCGATCTCGCCCGCTTCGATACCCTGCATGTGCGCTTGAGCGTGACTGGCGAAGGAGGTCAGGATTGGCGTCTCTATCTGCGCAATCATGATCCGGCCAGCGATCTGCCCGAGGATCCCCTTGCCCCCAAGTTCAACGAGATCATCTTTCGTCCGGCGGATTATGGCAGGCTCCACAAGGTGCCCCTTGACGTGTTCGCACCGGCAACCTGGTGGATCAAGCAATACAATGTGCCGCTGCAACAGCAAGGGCCTGACTTGCACCGGGTCTATGCCATCGAGCTCGCCGCCGGTTACGATATGCAACCTGGCACACACGGGGCCATTATCGAGGAGTTGCATTTTCATGGCCCCTGGCTCGATGCCAGCCTCTTCTATCGCCTGATCCTGGCGGTCTGGTTTATCTATGGCTGCATCATACTGGTGGCCAACCATCTGCATATGAAACAGCGCCTGCAGCATGCCCATCAGGCCAGACTGGCGGCGGAGGAACACAATCGCACCCTCTGTGAGGAGAGTCGCCGCTCCCGCGAGGAGGCTACTCATGATCCCCTGACCGGCGCCTTCAATCGTCTGGGCGGAGAAGAGCTGCTGAAGGGGTTGGGTGAGCGCGCTTTTTCCCTCATCTATCTGGATGTGGATCACTTCAAGCAGATCAACGATGGCCATGGCCACCCGGTGGGGGACGAGGTGCTCAAGCATCTGGTCAGCCAGATCCTGCGCCACTGTGATACTTTCTGCCACCTGGTGCGCTGGGGCGGGGAGGAGTTCGTGCTGATCTGCCTTCACTACGATCAGGAGCAGGCTTGCGCACTGGCCGAGCGGCTGCGCCTGATGCTGGCGGCGGATCCCCACTGGCCCGAAGCGCTCAGGGTGACCGTCTCGTTCGGGGTGGCCGAGCGCGCCGGCGATCCGCTGGAGCAGGTGATCCGGCGGGCAGATGCCGCCCTCTATCAGGCCAAGCAACGGGGCCGCAACCGGGTGGAGACAAGCTCGCCAGTCTCTCCCTCCATACTGACGACAAGGGAAACAACATGACGGGACAAACAATCGGTGCTCTGACCCTGCTGGTGGCCGACTACGACGAGGCCATCGCCTTTTTTACCCGGGGGCTTGGCTTTACGCTGCTGGAAGACACACAGCTTGACGAGCCGGGCAAACCGGGCAAGCGCTGGGTGCGGGTCGCCCCGGCGGGCGGGCAGGGCTCGGCCCTGTTGCTGGCCCGCGCGGCTACCCCGGAGCAGCAGGCCGCCATCGGCCGGCAGGGCGGCGGGCGGGTCTTCCTGTTTCTCGAGACCGATGACTTTTGGCGGGATTACGAGCGGATGCAGGCCCATGGCGTGCATTTTTGCGAGCAGCCGCGCAGCGAACCTTACGGCACAGTGGTGGTATTTGAGGACATCAGTGGCAACCGCTGGGATCTACTGCAACGCACGGCTGCCAACTGAATCTGAAAACGTTTATCATCCGCCCTGTCATCGAGTCATAAAAGTGTCACAGAAAATTCTAATAATTGGCGCACCCATCTTCACAGAGGAGAGAGAAGGGAATGGCTAAGCGAATTCTGGTGGTTGAGGACGAGGCACCGATCCGCGAAATGCTCTGTTTCGTGCTGGAGCAGAAGGGATACGAGACGATTGAGGCGGAAGATTTTGCCGATGGACTGGCGAAGGTGCGTGAACCCTACCCCGAACTCATCGTGCTGGACTGGATGATGCCCGGTGGCAGCGGTATCCAGTTCATCAAGCAGCTCAAGCAGGATGAGGTGACCCGCCAGATCCCGGTGGTGATGCTCACCGCTCGTGGCGAGGAAGAGGACAAGGTCCGAGGTCTCGAGGCGGGGGCCGATGACTACATCACCAAGCCGTTCTCTCCCAAGGAGCTGACTGCTCGCCTGCATGCGGTGATGCGCCGGGTCTCTCCCACCTCGGTGGACGAGGTGATCGAGGTGCAGGGGCTCAAGCTGGATCCTGTCTCTCATCGGGTCAGTGCCGAGGAGAAGGCGCTGGACATGGGGCCGACCGAGTTCAAACTGCTGCACTTCTTCATGACCCATCCCGAGCGGGTCTACAGCCGCGAGCAACTGCTGAACAATGTCTGGGGGACCAATGTGTATGTCGAGGACAGAACCGTGGACGTGCACATTCGTCGCCTGCGCAAAGCGATCGAAGAGACTGGACACGACAGACTGATCCAGACGGTACGTGGAGCCGGATACCGTTTCTCAACCCGTCTCTAAGAGGCAATTATGTTGCAACCTTACGCCTGGCGGCGACAGTTGTGGCGAATGGTATTCTTCTATTCGCCGTTCGTGTTGGTCGGCTGGTTGATTGATCATCTTGCCCTTTGCCTGCTGGTGGCAGCCCTGCTCCACCTCGGCTGGCACTACCGCTTCCAGAAGCGCCTGTCGGACTGGCTGTGGCACGATCGCAGCCTGGTTCCCCCCCATGGCAGTGGCAGCTGGGAGCATATCTTCAACGGTATCTACAAGTTGCAGCAGCGCCACCGGGCCAGACGGCGCGAGCTGGCGGGCCTCATCCGCCGTTTTCGCGAAGGGGCCGAGGCGCTGCCCGATGCGGCCGTGGTGATCCGTACCGACGGCAGCATCCTCTGGTGCAACCGGCTGGCCGAACAGCTGCTGGGGTTTCGCTGGCCGGAGGACGCGGGCCAACACGTGGGCAACCTCATCCGCAATCCGGCTTTTGGCGCCTACCTCGGCAAGGGGGAGTATGACGAGCCCCTCGAGATGAACTCCCCGGTCAACGAGGAGAAGTTTCTCGAGTTTCGCATCATGCCCTATGCCGAGGATCAGGCCATGCTGGTGGTGCGGGACGTGACCCGGCTGCGCCATCTGGAGAAGACCCGCAAGCATTTCGTCTCCAACGTCTCCCACGAGCTGCGCACCCCGCTCACCGTACTCAAGGGCTATCTGGAGATGACCGAGGAGCCGCCGCCCCCCGCGGTGTGGGCCAAGGCGCACAGGGTGATGATGGAGCAGACCATCCGCATGGACAACCTGGTCAACCAGCTGCTCACCCTGTCGCGCATCGAGGCTGCGCCGTCGGTGGATCTCTCCCATCTGGTGGACATGCCCGCCATGCTGGGGCTGCTGGAGCTGGAGGCCAGGGCGCTCTCCGGCGAACGGGGACACCAGATCGAGTTCAATGTGCAGTCAAACCTGTTCGTGCGCGGTGATCAGGAGCAGTTGCGCAGCGCGGTGTCCAACCTGGTCTACAACGCCATCCACTACACCCCGGCGGGGCGCAACATCACGGTGGAGTGGCGTGCCCAGGGCACCATGGCGCTGTTTGCGGTCAAGGATGAGGGGGAGGGGATTGCCCCCGAGCACCTGGCGCGGCTCACCGAGCGTTTCTATCGGGTCGACAAGGCCCGCTCGCGCCATACCGGTGGCTCGGGGCTGGGCCTTGCCATCGTCAAGCATGCCCTCAGTCATCACGACTGTCACCTCGACATCGAGAGCCGGATCGGCCTTGGCAGCCGCTTCAGCTTCCTCATACCGGCACGCATGGTGGTGATTAAATAATCTTTTTAGACAATGAGTTAGATACGAAGGAAGGGCTGCATCCGCAGCCCTTCCTGCATTTGTGCAAATCCTTGCCCATGTCATTAAAGTGTCACATTAAATCCATAAATTTGTCACTGCCAGGTCAGATACTGGCGCCGTTTCAAGAACGGACCTTCTGTAACTTTGGAGAGGGTGATCGGGTTTGAACCATGTATCAACGTCATACTGACGATTGCCTTCTGCAACCTTGGACTTGGAGAGATTGGATGAAACTCAACAAACTGGCTGGTGTTATCGGATTCACCGCTGCAACCCTGTTTTCTGCCAGCACCCTGGCCTATGGTGTCGATAAGGATCTGCCAGAGTACGCCCCGACCAGCGGCATCTCCGGCAACCTGTCTTCCGTCGGCTCGGACACCCTGGCCAACATGATGACCCTGTGGGCCGAAGAATTTAAGCGTGTCTATCCCAACGTCAACGTGCAGATCCAGGCCGCCGGTTCTTCCACCGCGCCGACCGCCCTGACCGAAGGGGTTGCCCAGTTTGGCCCGATGAGCCGCGCCATGAAGGCGGGCGAGATCGAGGCGTTCGAGAAGCGTTACGGTTACAAGCCGACCGCCATCCGCGTGGCCGTCGATGCCCTGGCGGTGTTCGTCAACAAGGACAACCCCATCAAGGGGCTGACCATGCAGCAGGTTGACTCCGTCTTCTCCAGCACCCTCAAGTGCGGCGAAGCCAAGGCAGCCACCAAGTGGTCTGATCTGGGTCTGGAGGGCAACTGGTCCAGCAAGGATCTGCAGCTGTTCGGCCGCAACTCCGTCTCCGGTACTTACGGCTACTTCAAAGAGCACGCCCTGTGCAACGGCGACTTCAAGAGCGGCGTGAACGAGCAGCCGGGTTCTGCCTCCGTGGTGCAGTCCGTCTCCGCCTCCCTGAACGGCATCGGCTACTCGGGCATCGGTTATGTCACCTCCGGGGTTCGCGCCGTACCGCTCTCCAAGGATGGCAAGACCTTCGTCGAGGCGACCTCCGACAACGCCATCACCGGCAAGTATCCGCTCTCCCGCTTCCTCTACGTTTACGTGAACAAGCACCCGAACAAGCCCCTCTCCCCGATGGAGCAGGAGTTCGTGAAGATGATGTTGTCCAAGGCGGGCCAGAGCATCGTCGCCAAGGACGGTTATGTGCCGGTACCGGCCAAGGTCGCCATGGCCGACCTGAAGAAGCTGGACATCATGTAACACTGCTGCCAGCCCGTGACGCAAAAACGAGCCCCCTGCGGGCTCGTTTTGTTTTATGGGACGCCGTTTTGGCAAGTCGGGCAGGATCTTCTCGGCCATTTTTCGGCTATTGAAAAATGCACTCCCTTGCGTCCCGAGTCGGCATTTCCGAAAATAGGGCAACGTTATGGTTAAGGAGTCTTTCATGACCGCCCCGTTTTACAAGTTTGGCCTGGCAGCTCTGTGCACGTCTCTGCTGCTTGGTTGTGCCCAGTCACCGACCGGTCGCAGCCAGATGTTGCTCTACTCTCCCCAGCAGATGAGCCAGCTGGGAGCAGACTCCTTCGAGCAGATGAAGAAGCAGGAGAAGGTGAGCACGGATGCGAGGCTTAACGCCTATGTCTCCTGTGTCGCCAAGGCGGTGACCGCCCAGGTGCCCGCCAGCTATGGCATCAGCAACTGGGAAGTGGTGGTGTTTGACTCCAAGCAGGTCAACGCCTTCGCCCTGCCCGGTGGCAAGATCGGGGTCTACAGCGGCCTGCTCAAGGTGGCCAAGAATCAGGATCAGCTGGCCACCGTCATCGGTCACGAGCTGACCCACGTGCTGGCCCAGCACTCCAACGAGCGTCTCTCCCGCAGCCAGCTGGCGGATATCGGTCTGTCGGTGGCGGACATTGCCATGGGCACCAGCGAATATCGCGGCGCCACCATGGCGGCCCTTGGCCTTGGCATGGAAGTCGGGGTACTGCTGCCCTATGGTCGCGAGCAGGAGAGCGAGGCAGACCGTCTGGGGCTGGATCTGATGGCCCGCGCCGGTTTTGATCCCGCCGCCGCCATTCCCCTGTGGCAAAACATGAGCGCAGCCTCCGGCGGCAAGAATCCGCCCCAGCTGCTCTCCACTCACCCCAGCAACGAGAGCCGCATCGCCGAGCTGCAGGCGCAGCAGGCCGAGGTACAGCCTCTCTATCAGCAGGCACGTGCCAACGGCCTGGTGCCCCAATGCAAGGCATAAGCCTGCGCATGGCGCGGCCCGATGACGCCGCCGCCATGACGGTGATGCAGCGGGCCAGCTGGCTCGCCGCCTATAGCCAGGTGCTGGGCCAGGACATGCTGGCCCAGCTGGACGTGACCGAGCATCTGCAGATCTGGCAGGGCCGGCTCGCCGAACCAGGTCCGCGCCCCATGTTGCTCTGCCTGGATGAGGTGGTGATAGGCCTTCTTTACTGGCAGCAGGAGCAGGAGGAGGGCCTCGCCACCGCCAGGATCCGGGCGCTTTATCTGCATCCGGATCACTGGCGCCATGGGTATGGCAAGCGACTGTGGCAGGCGGTGGCGATGCAGATGCGGCGCAGCGGCTGCGAGTGCGTCAGATTGTGGCTGCTCGATGGCAACCGGATCGGTGAGGGGTTTTACCTGCGCCGCGGCTTCGTGTTCGACGGCAAACAGCGGACCCTGACCAGCCTTGGCCAACCTTGTCTACAGCGGCAAATGTTCCGTCTGCTTTGATCCCGCTTTGGTTTTACGCCCCGTGTCACTTTATTTTTTTTGCGAATTAATACAATGTCCCCCCAGAACTGATCCGGATGACAGCTAACAGACAAGGGAGTGCGGGCATGTATTACGGCTTTGATATCGGTGGTACCAAGATTGCCTTTGCGGTGTATGACGGAGCCTTGAATCTCTGTCATGAGGAGCAGGTGGCCACACCGGGCAATGATTACGAGGCGTTGCAGCAGCTGATCCGCGAGCGGGTCGAGCAGGCAGACGCCCGCTTTGGTGCCAAGGGGGCGGTCGGCATCGGCTTTCCCGGCATCCTCAATCGTCACGACCACTGCATAGTGGCGGCCAACCTGCCCGCCATCAACGGTCGCCATCTGGGGGCCGATCTGGCGGAACGGCTGGATCGCCCGGTCAAGGTGGACAACGATGCCAACTGTTTCCTCTGGTCGGAGGTGCACAAGGGAGCGGCGGATGGCGCCGGCAGTGCCCTTGGGGTCACCATCGGCACCGGTATTGGCGGCGCCGTCTACCTCGCAGGCACCCTCATCCAGGGGCGCAACTGGCTGGCCGGCGAGATAGGCCACTACCCGCTGCCGGCCACCATCCTGATGAAATACCCCGAGCTGCCCCGTCCCCGCTGTGGCTGTGGTCGTCTGGTCTGTTTCGAGACTTACGCCTCCGGTACCGGGCTGGAGCGGCTCTATCACCATTTTCACGGTCAGCGTGCCACGGGGCGCCAGATTGTGGCACGTTTCGAGGCCCATGAGCCCCATGCGGTGGCCACGATCGATTGCTGGCTGGAGATCATGGCCGCCGGCCTGGCTACTGCCATCTCGGTGATCGATCCCGAGGTAGTGGTGCTGGGCGGGGGCCTGAGCGGCCTGCCCGCTCTCTACGAACAATTGCCGCTGCGCCTGCCCGGCCATTTATTGCCCGGGGTCGCCCTGCCCGAGATCCGCCAGGCCCGCTTCGGCGGTGCCGGTGGCGTGCGTGGTGCAGCCTTGCTCAACCTGTGAGATCGGATGTGGGGTCTGATCTCCCCGATAAAGGAGTCGTCATGACCCGTCTTGAAATCTGCATCGACAACCTGGAATCCCTGTTTACCGCCCAGCAGGCGGGGGCGGATCGTATCGAACTCTGCTCCGCCCTGGGGCTGGGTGGCCTGACCCCCTCCCATGGCTTCATGCAGTTGGCGGCGCGCCATGCCACCGTGCCCGTCTATGCCATGATCCGTCCCCGTGCCGGCGACTTCTGTTTCAGCGATGGCGAGTTCGAGATGATGTTGCAGGACATTGCCGCGGCGCGTTCGGCCGGTTTGCAGGGGGTCGTCGTCGGTCTGCTGGATGCAGAGGGGCGGGTGCCCGCCGCCAGGCTCAAGCAACTGGTGGAAGCTGCAGGCCCCCTTGGTGTCACCTTCCACCGCGCCATCGATCTCTCCTCCGACTGGCGGGCGGATCTGGAAATCATCGTCAATGCCGGTTGTGAGCGCATCCTGAGCTCAGGCCATGCGCCGACCGCACTGGCGGGGCTTGAGACTCTGCAGGCCATGCAGCAGGCGCTGGCGGGCCGTGCCAGCCTGATGCCGGGGGCCGGAGTCAATGCCGACAACGTGCGCACTATCATCGAATTTACCGGGGTGAGCGAGGTACACATGTCCGGCATGGGCTGGCGTGGCGGCATGGTGCCTCACGGAGTCAACATGGGCACCTCGGACGATGGCCGGGTCAATATTACCGATGGTTCCAAGGTAGCGGCGGTGCGGGCTTTGCTGGATCGACCCTGATCCTCTGATCAACGCCGCCTGCGGGCGGCGTTTTTGTCGCGGCATGTGAACTCACTCCCACGGACGGGGAAATCAGGGGCGGCGCCGGCAGCACCTGGCACAAAAGTCTGATATCATCCCGACTCTTTTACATCAGGACCCGGAGCAACATCTCAATGTCCCAATACGACTCTATCGAACAGAAGGCCAGCTATGGCATCGGCCGCAACATGGGTGATCAGCTGGCGCAGCAAGCCTTCGCCGGTCTGGATATCCCGGCCCTGCAACAAGGCCTGGCGGATGCCCTGAACGGTCTGGAATTCGCGGTAAGCCGTGACGATATCAATGATGCCTTCCAGGTCATCACCGCCCGCATGCAGGAAGAGCAGGAAGCGGTCGCCAAGGCAGCTGCCGCCGAAGGCGAAGCCTTCCTGGCCGACAACGCCAAGCGCGCCGAAGTGACCGTGACCGATTCCGGTCTGCAGTATGAAGTGCTGGTCGAAGGCAACGGCGCCGTACCGGTAGCCGGTCAGTCCGTGCGTGTTCACTACCACGGTACCTTCACCCACGGTGGCGTATTCGACAGCTCGGTCGCTCGCGGCCAGCCGGCCGAGTTCCCGGTGACCGGCGTGATCAAGGGCTGGGTTGAAGCCCTGCAGCTGATGCCGGTTGGCTCCAAGTGGAAGCTCTACATTCCGCAGGATCTGGCTTACGGTGCCCGTGGCGCCGGCTCCATCCCGCCCTACTCCGCTCTGGTATTCGAAGTGGAGCTGCTGGACATCCTGTGATCCGGCTGGCGTGATGCAAACGGCGACCCTCGGGTCGCCGTTTGTTTTTGGGCGAGTTTGCTGGTGGGTTAAAGGTGGCGACGAGCACTCATGGGGGGCTTTTTTCGCCGCCGGGAACCGTCATACTGCAACTGAACCCCAGTTGAGGTGTGTCCCATGAACAAGATGATGAAGGTGGCGTCGGCCATGGCTGCGCTGCTTGCCACACTGCCTGCCAGCGCCGATGCGATGCGTTGCAAGAATGCGTTGATCACTGAGGGCGACAGCACGGCCCTGATGCTGCTCAAGTGTGGAGAGCCCATGCTGCGCGAAGAGCTCAGTCGCAATGAGGAGAACCAGTTCGGTTATCTGGTGCCGGTGAAGTATGGCGAGCGCTGGACCTACAACTTCGGCAAGAGCGAGTTCATGCGCTTCGTCACCGTGCGCAACGGCGTCATCACCGATATCGAAAACGGCCCGCGCGGCGAGTAGCCGGCGGGCAAACAGCATGGAAGCATTAAGGACAGGAGGGCAAATCCCCTTGACTCACTGTTCCGGCAAGGGCTCGGCGTGACTGAGCTGGCGCAGGGCCTGGTTGATCTGGCCTGCCAGTCTCAGGCGCCGGTGGCAGCTCAACCCGTGCAGACTGAGCCTGCCTGCGCTGAATTCAAATGTTCCCCATGACTCGATGGCAAAGGAGCCCCGGTGGAAGCTCTTGATATATCTTGCGATCTGCCGCGGGGATAACTGCTTGAAAACCTTCATCACAACGTCACCTGCTTGCTTGAACAGGGCACACTATGGGGGCGGTTGATGACAGCCATGTGACGTTTCATCGAGTTTTGCATGAATCCTTTTTTGGTGATCCCTTCGGGCAAAGCAAGGGCACCATTTGAAAAAGTAGTGCCATTACAATCCCTTGCACCGATATACTGCGGGCAGTCGAATGGAATGAGCAAAAGGGCCTGCACGTGGAATGGGTTGATGTGGTGGATGAAGAGAACCGGGTGATCGGGGTGGCCGAGCGGGCCAAGGTGCGACGGGAGAATCTCTGCCATCGTGCCAGCTACATCCTGGTGCTCGACGAGGCGGATCGCATCCTGGTGCAGCGCCGTACCCTCTGCAAGGATTTCTGCCCCGGCATGCTGGATGCCTGCGCCGGTGGCGTGGTGACCGCGGGCGAACAGATGGAACCCTCTGCCCGGCGCGAGCTGGCCGAAGAGCTTGGGATCCACGATGTACCGCTGCAAGGCTTCGGTACTTTTTATGCCGAGGGGGAGGGGTATCGGGTCTGGGGTGGCCTCTACAGCTGCCGCTATCAGGGACCGCTTCAGCTGCAGGCCGAAGAGGTGAGCGAGGTGCACTGGATGAGTCAGGCCGAGATTGCCGCGCGGGCCGACGAGTTTACCCCGGACTCCCTGCTCGCCATCGCCACCTGGCAGGCTCGGCGCTAACAGCAATCTCATCCGGAACAATACGGGCAGCCAGTGGCTGCCCGTTTGCGATCCTAGTCCAGCTTTAACCGCCGGTTGGTGCGTCCGCAGGGGCTGGGGGTCGCGAGCCAGTGCCCCTGCCAGTCGGTGACAAGGCGCAGCAGTGGATACTCCAGATCGAGCCGGGTCACCACCAGCTGTCCGCTCTCCCCTGCGTTTACCGGCTGGCCGCTGGCCGGGTCGATGATCTCCACCAGGCAGCTCTCGTTGACGATAAAGCCCTCGCCGGGCTGGCTCTCGTAGGCCACCACGCCTATGTCCTGCCAGACCAGGCAGTTGAACGCCTGAATACCGTAAATGGCCTGTAGCGGGGCCGTCTCGGGGTGGGTAACCTCGCACAACAGGGCGGTTTGCAGGGAGTCGGTGGCCACCTCGGCCGCCTCGGCGGCTTCCAGCAGATCCAGCAGGGTGACCAGCGGGCCGACAAAGCCGGTAGGCTGGTAGCGTTGCAGCGCCTCCAGCTGGCGCTGGGTGTCATGAGGGCCGCAGGGCACCACGGGAGCGCCGAGCTGGCGGGCGCCGTTGTCGAAGATGAAGGCGGTAGGGCCGGCGTGGTAGTCGTGGCCGTTGAGCATCACCTCGCCGGACTTGAAGCCGGCGGCAAACAGGGCGCGCGCGGCCCCCCACCAGTCCGCCCCCGCATATTCGGGAATGGCCAGCTGGCCCGGGCTTGCGAAGGCGCGCAGTGCCTGGCTGGCGGGGCGACCGGTCAGTCCGGCAAACGGCGGATGGGCCTGCTGGGCGGCAAACAGTTCGGCGCTGTCGAGCAGGGGCAGGGTGGCCAGTTCGGCCAGATCCTCGAGACGGCATTGACGATAGGCACTGGAGTAACCGGCGCAATACTGGCTGACGTGGGTAAGTTGATGATTAAGCTGGTCCAGTTGCTGTTGTGCACGCAAGGCGGGGGGACGAATTTCCAGACCATCGTAGTAGTGTTGCATGGGGCCTCCTGGCGCCGTGAAACCTGCTCAAGATTAGTCTGCCTGCTGGAAAAATGCCTGCCGGGGAGCGGGTCGTTGCGATGGGATATGACGGATGGCTGCGCTAGACTGGGGCTTCACCAATCGACTCGGGACGAGAGATCATGATTGCAGTTGGCCAACCCTTGCCTTCGGGCGAATTTACCTTCATCACAGCCGCGGGCAAGCAGATACAGGATGTCCAGACCCTGTTTGCCGGCAAGAAGGTGGTGCTGTTCGCGGTGCCCGGTGCTTTCACCCCCACCTGCTCCAACGCCCATCTGCCGGGCTATGTGGTGCTGGCCGACCAGTTTCAGGCCAAAGGGGTGGACGCCATCTGTTGTCTGTCGGTCAACGATGCCTTCGTGATGAAGGCGTGGCAGGAGGGGCAGAACGCCGACGCCATCACCATGCTGGCGGACGGCGACGGCAGCTGGACCCGAGCCCTTGGCCTTGCCAAGGAGACGGGGGCCTTTGGCGGCCTGCGTGCCCAGCGCTTTGCCCTCATCGCCAACGATGGTGTGGTCGAGCAGCTCTTTGTGGAGGAGCCGGGCAAGTTCGAGGTGTCGGATGCCCAGAGCCTGCTGGCGGCGCTGTGAAATCATCAATCGTCGTTTGATTTCCCCTTGAAATAGAAAGGCGGCCCGCTACACTGGGCCCGCTTCTGGAAGAAGCCAGGCCCGTGCCTGGCTTTTGTGTTTGCAGACCATGGAATAGAGACGATATGACCCTGGCTTTTGTTGCCCTGATTGCCGGACTGGCGCTGCTGGTCTGGAGTGCGGATAAATTTGTCGATGGCGCCGCCGCGACCGCCCGTTATGCCGGCATGCCACCGCTGCTCATCGGCATGGTGATCATCGGTTTTGGTACCTCGGCCCCCGAGATGGTGGTGTCGGCCCTGGCCGCCTCCCAGGGCAACCCCGGGCTGGCGCTCGGCAATGCCTATGGCTCCAATATCACCAATATTGCCCTGATCCTGGGTTTGACGGCTCTCATCAGCCCGATTGCCGTTGCCTCCCAGGTGGTGCGCAAAGAGATCCCCATCCTGCTCGGTATCACCCTGCTCTCCGGTGCCCTGCTCATCGACGGTCATCTGGGCCGCACCGATGCGGCCATCCTGGGCGTCGTGTTCGTGGCGCTGATGGGCTGGTCCATCTGGGCCGGCATGAACGGCAAAGGGGATGCGCTGGATGCGGAGACCGAAGAGGACATCGAGAGCGAAGGCATGTCCCTCAAGCTGGCTCTGTTCTGGCTGGTGGTGGGGCTGGTGCTGCTCATCGGTGCCTCCCGTCTGCTGGTATGGGGCGCGGTGACCATCGCCCAGGGCTTTGGCATCAGCGATCTGGTGATTGGTCTCACCATAGTCGCCATCGGCACCTCGCTGCCGGAGCTGGCCTCCTCCCTTATCGCCATTCGCAAGAATGAGCACGATCTGGCCCTCGGCAACGTGCTGGGTTCCAACCTGTTCAACACCCTGGCGGTGGTCGGGATCGCGGCAGGGATCCATCCGCTGGATGTGGCGCCGGAAGTGCTTTCCCGCGACTGGAGCCTGATGATGGGGCTGACCCTGCTGCTGCTGGTGATGTGCCTGGGTCGCAAGGGGCAGGGGCGGATCAACCGGCTGGAGGGGGGCGTGTTGCTCTCCTGCTTCGTGGGTTACACCGGCTGGCTGCTCACCAGCCAGTTTATCTGACGATTCGCCAGACAATAAAAAGAAGGGGGAAGCATCGGCTTCCCCCTTCTGTTTTTGGCGAAGGCCAATCAGGCCACGGCCACCAGCTTTTGCCCCTGCTGGGCGCTGTCCAGGATCAGGATGCTCGCCTTGGGGAAGAAGTTGAAAGTGGAGGCCGATGCCCAGGTGTAGGCCCCCATCACCCGGCCGACCACCAGCTCGCCAATCTCCAGATCCGGCAGCATGATGCCGTCGCGGATCACGTCCACGCTGTCGCAGGTAGGGCCGGAGAGCACGGCGTTGTGCAGCTCGCCGTGGGCATAGGGGGTGCTGACCGGATAGGTGACGTGGTCATAGAGCTGGCCGTTGTAGCTGCCGTAGAGACCATCATCCAGGTAGTACCAGATCTTGTCGCCGCGGTGGGCCTTGCCCATGACGCTGGCCACCGAGGTCATGGCTGGCGCGCTGATGAAGCGGCCCGGCTCGGCGATCTTCTGCACGGTGGCGGGCAGCTTGGCCAGCGCCTCGCGGATCGGGGCGCAGAAGCCGTCGATGTCGAACTCGCCGCCGTCATAATCCACCGGGAAACCGCCGCCGATATCCAGCACCCAGGGCTTGAGCCCGAGCTCCCAGGCCTGCTCCATGATCTCGCGACAGGCGTCGATGGCCTGCACGTGGCGACGGGCGTGAGGCACCTGGGAGCCGACGTGGAACGACAGCCCCATCACCTTGATCCCCTTGGCCTGGGCCAGCTGCAGCAGGGGCAGCGCCTGCTCCGGTGTACAGCCGAACTTTTTGGAAAGATCGACCTTGGTCTCGGGATTGGGGAAGCTCACCCGTAGCAGCAGCTTGACCTCGTCCTTGTAGGGCAGGAACTTCTCCAGTTCCAGCGGGTTGTCATAGACGAACACGGTGCAGCCGTATTCCAGCGCGTAACGGATGTCGCTGTCGCGCTTGATGGGATGGGTATGAATGCAGCGCCCCGGGCGGACACCCTGACTGCGCACCAGATCCACTTCGCCATTGGTGGCCAGATCGAAACAGGCCCCCTCTTCCTTCAAGACAGAGACCACCGCCTCGTGGGGCAGGGGTTTGAGTGCATAATGCAAGCGCACATCGGGCAGGGCGGCCGCCAGGGCCCGATACTGTTTGCGGACGGCTGCCTTGTCGAGCAGCAGCAGGGGGGAGCCGAATTGTTCAACCAGCTGACGGTAATCTTGTGCGACCAGGGTTTCGTTCATTCTCTTTTGAAAGTCCTTAGGGGGCGTGATATGCCCAAGCCATATGCGATTGAACCGGCGACGGCCGGGTCAGGCGAGCGGTCCGGCGGGACCAACCTGGCACAGTGCATAAATTGAGAGCAAGGTGCTTGGTTATGCGCGGGATTATCGGCTTATTGAGTTTCTGTGCAAGCATTTTGATTGGATATGTTGTTGAGTTTTTCTGCATGAAACGAGATAGAGAATTGCTTTTTATCCCGTCATCTTGTGCGTCGGGACACGTTTGATGCAGGCCAGGTTAACTCTATGATTGTTAACCACTATTTAACATCTTGCCGATGAGATGGCCGATCATGAAAAAAGTGCGGGAGCGGGCCGGCAAGTGCGAGACAGCTCACAATTTTTGGATTACCATGCCCGCTTCCTAATCCAAATTAGTTCGGATGAAGGTAGCAGGAGAGCGATGGGCAACCATCCACCGAAGAAGTGAATCTTTCAGGTACCGGGCAACCGGTGTGGACTGCTACTGGACGATACTCTGGAGAGACCCGTTGAATCGGGCGCCGAAGGAGCAAGGCACCATGATTGCATCGCAATCTGGCGCCGGAAACTCTCAGGCAAAAGGACAGAGGGGATGGGATGGTTGTACTTTGGGTTGTACTTTGGCTTAGCCCGCATCCGATCGCCTCTGGCCGATCGCGACACCTATGGGAAGATCATCCTTCTCCTCCTTAATTTCTGTTTCTTAAGGAGGATGCATGTCATCAATTCAAACGGCGCTCACCGCCATCGATAGTTTTGTCTGGGGGCCACCCCTGCTGATCCTGCTGGTCGGGACCGGCATTTACCTTACCCTGCGTCTGGGACTGCTTCAGCTGGTGCGTTTGCCACTCGCCCTGCGTCTGGTATTCGGCCGTGATCAGGGCCAGGGCAAGCAGGGGGATGTCTCCAGCTTTGGCGCTCTGTGCACCGCCCTCTCTGCCACCATAGGCACCGGCAACATCGTCGGCGTTGCCACCGCCATCAAGCTCGGTGGTCCGGGCGCCCTGTTCTGGATGTGGATGGCAGCCCTGTTTGGCATGGCCACCAAGTACGCCGAGTGCCTGCTGGCGGTCAAATATCGCCAGCAGGATGCCAACGGCCAGATGGCCGGTGGCCCCATGTACTATCTGGAAAAGGGGCTTGGCTCCAAGGTCCTCGCCAAGCTGTTCGCCCTGTTTGGCATCGGCGTGGCCTTCTTCGGGATCGGGACCTTCCCCCAGGTCAACGCCATCTCGGATGCCATGACACTGTCGTTCTCGGTGCCCCGCGAGGCGACCGCCGTGGTACTGACCCTGCTGGTGGGCCTGGTGACTCTGGGGGGGATCAAGTCCATCTCCAGCGTGTCAAGCAAGGTGGTCCCCTTCATGGCCCTCTTCTATATCGCCGCCTGTCTCGGGGTGCTGTTTGCCAATGCCGCTGCCTTGCCGGATGCGGTGGCGCTGGTGTTGCAGAGCGCCTTCACCGGCCATGCGGCCACCGGTGGCTTCGTCGGTGCCGGCATCATGCTGGCGATCCAGTCCGGGGTGGCGCGCGGCGTCTTCTCCAACGAGTCCGGGTTGGGCTCGGCTCCCATCGCCGCGGCGGCGGCCAAGACCAATTCCTGCGTGGAGCAGGGGCTGGTTTCCATGACCGGCACCTTCTTCGACACCATCATCATCTGCACCATGACCGGCCTGACCCTGGTGGTGACAGGAGTGTGGAGTGGGGATCTCAGCGGCGCCGCCATGACCAGCCAGGCGTTCGTCCAGGGGCTGGATGCCCATATCGGTCAGTATCTGGTGAGCATCGGCCTGCTGTTTTTTGCCTTCACCACCATCCTTGGCTGGAACTATTACGGCGAGCGCTGCACCGAGTACCTGTTCGGGGTCAAGGCGATCAAGCCCTACCGCCTGGTCTATCTGGTGCTGGTGGCGTGCGGCGCCTTCCTGCATCTCGACATGATTTGGCTGCTGGCCGATATCGTCAACGGTCTGATGGCGGTGCCCAACCTCATCGGCCTGATTGGCCTGCGTCACGTGGTGATTGCCGAAACCAGGGCCTACTTCAGCCGGGGAGCGGATACCGAGTCCGAGCCTGAGCCGCAGACCGCCTGATTTCGCCACCGCGTCTCACGTTCCCCTTGAAAAAAGCAAGCCACGACCCAGGGTCGTGGCTTTTTTGTGGGTGCGCCGAATGGTTGGTGAACCAAGAGCGTAATGTGGGTAAGGGCTAGTTGCCCGCCAGCAACCGTTGCAATCTGTGGTTGACCTCGGCCACCAGTTCGCCATCGCTCCCTTGCCAATGGATGGCTTGCGCGAGCGTGGTGGAGGTGCCCGGCAAAAAGCGCAGTTCCCCGCCCGCCAGCTCGTAGAAGCGGCTCGCCATCCGGGTACCCTCATCCACATCCCCCGTCACCAGCAGCATGGCCTGGGCCAGCACGGCGCCGCCGTGATCCTGACCCGGAGCCAACCAGCGCTGGGCGGTGCCGGTTATCTTGCGCCCCCCGATCACCAGGTTGTACTGGCCGTCACAAAACGAGCCGGGCACGAAGTCATAGCTCCCCTCAAGGCCGTATTGCGCCAGCAAACTCAGCAGCGGCGCGCCCAGCTGCCGGTAGTAGTGGGCGAGATCCGTGGTGGTGCGGGGCAGCAGCAGGGAGAGGTTGAGGATGCCGGCGCCGTGAGGCACGGCGGTGCCACCGCTGTCGCGTACAAACACGGGCCAGCCTTCGGCGGCGAGCTGCGCGCAGGCCGTCTCATAGCGGGGAAGCCGCGTATCCTTGCGGGTAACGATGAGGCATTGGGGCGCTTGCCAGAGGTGGGTCATGGCCATGCCAGTATGGGCGCAATCGCGCAGCCAGTGCTGCTCCCGAGCGAGGAGCTGAGCCGGGGTATGGCTTTCAGGCAGAGGGGGAAGCATGGAGTAGGGCATGGTGGCATCCTGAAGCATGACAGGCTTTGCACACTACCCGTGGCGGGTAGCCAGGTAAAGCCCCGCATGGCGGGGCTTGATGGCCGTTAACGGGGAGCTTGGGCGCAGGGCTTGCTGCGTTTGGGCAGCAGCAGGTTCAGGACGATGGCGGTGAGGCCACCGGTGGCGACGCCGTAGGAGAGCACGCTCTTGGCCAGCTCCGGAAGATGCTGCAGCACCTCCGGCACCTGGGCGACCCCCAGCCCCATGGCCAGCGACACCGCCAGGATCATCAGGGCACGGCGGTCGAGCTCTTCGCGGGCAATGATGCGCACCCCGGCGGCGGCTATGGTGCCGAACATGACGATGGTGGCGCCGCCCAGTACGGGCTCGGGGATCTGCTGCACCAGGGTCGCCACCGCCGGGAACAGACCGAGCAGGGCCAGCATGGCGGCGATGAAGAGGCCGACGTGGCGGCTGGCCATGCCGGTGAGCTGAATGACCCCGTTGTTCTGGCTGAAGGTGGACATGGGGAAGGTGGAGAAGAGCGCCGCCAGCATGGAGTTGCAGCCGTCGGCCAGCACGCCGCCCTTGATCCGCTTCATGTAGACCTTGCCGCTGACCGGCTCGCCGGAGACATCCGAGGTGGCGGTCATGTCACCGATGGCCTCGAGCGCCGTCACCACGAAGATGATGGCAAGCGGCACGAACAGCTGCCAGTCGAAGCCGAGACCGTACTTGAGGGGGACGGGTACCATCAACATCGGCCCCTCGAAGGTAGGGGCATTGATCTTGCCAAGCAGCAGCGCCACGGCATAGCCCACCAGCATGGCGATCATGATGGCGGAGAGGCGCAGCCAGGGGTTGCGGCTGCGTTGCAGCAGGACGATGAGACCAAGCACCAGCAGGGAGAGAAACAGGTTGCTGTGGCTGGCGAAGCTGCCATCGGCGAGGGCACCGTAGCCGCCCCCCATGCTGATGAGGCCTACCTTGATCAGGGTCAGACCGATGAGCAGCACGACGATGCCGGTCACCAGCGGGGTGATCACCTTCTGCACCAGGTGCAGGCAGCGGCTCAGGATCACCATGGTGAGGGCCGCCACCAGCATGGTGCCGAACAGGGTGCCCAGCATATCGTCGGTGGGCATGGCTGCCTGTTTGAGGGCGAGGCCGGAGGCGATGATTGGCCCGAGGAAATTGAAGCTGGTGCCCTGCACCGAGAGCAGGCCGGAGCCGACGGGACCGAAGCGGCGGGTCTGGATGTAGGAGGCGATGCCGGACATGACCAGCGACATGGAGACGATATAACGGGTATCTTCGGCGGGCAGGCCCAGGGCGTTGGCGATGATGAGGGGCGGGGTGATGATGGCGACAAACATGGCGAGCATATGCTGCAGGGCGGCGAACAGCGTCTGGGGCAGGGGCGGGACATCGTCTATGCCGTAGACCAGTTCGCTGTGTGCCCGCCTGGGGGGATGGGCCTCGGGGGCGGTCTGCGTGGTGGCAACCTGTTCCATAAAAACCTCAAAGTATGTGGGGATGGGGAGAAAAATTGGGCGCTATTGTAGAGATTGGCACGCCGCTGACCAGCGTTTATTAATCAGAAAAAGGTTTATTTTTCGGTGGGTTGAAACGTTTGCGCGCGGCGATTATGATATGTCGCTTTGTGTGAGCCAGATCTCCTTTTTATTCGTTGCGCAAATGACATTCTTACCACTTAGTAGGTGTAAAATGGGCCCCCGACCTTGATGTGGAGCCGCTGGATGCTCAAGTTGTCAGAGTTCTGGAGTGCCAAGGCACACTCCGAAGACTTTACCCGCACGCGCATGGGCTTTATGACGGTGCGTTTGCGTTTGCTCACCTGCCTGTTGATCGTCGGTTTGCCCGCCTGGGCATTGGTGGATTGGCTGACCCTCTCCCGCGCCCATTTCGAAGAGCTGCTTCAGGCCAGGATCTTCTGTGCCCTGGCGCTCTCGCCACTGATCCCGCTCTCCTACCTCATCAACTTCAGACTGCAGCGCATGAAGCTGGCGCTCGGCTACCTGATGGTGGTGATGATGCTCTTCTCACTCGTCAGTTTGCACAGCTTCGGGACCGAGCAGCAGCTGCAGGTAGGCTATGTGGTGTTCCCTTATCTCTTGATCACCCTGTTTGCCATCTTCCCCATTCCCCTCTTGCGCGGTTTGCAACTGGCCGGCGTGGTGCTGCTGACCATGGTGCTGGGGCGCTGGTTATTGGTGGGGCAGACTCTGTGGAGCCAGGCCACCCTGAACCAGGTGTGGGTGCTCAGTCTGTTTGCCATGGCCAGCTGCTGGGTGCAGTGCGGCCAGCTCAACATGCTGCTGCGCCTCTATCGGGAGTCCACTACCGACGAGCTGACCGGCATGATGAATCGCCGCCTGTTGCTCAAGCAGCTGGAGCAGGCCCGGGCCCGGTTGCTGACCAGACAAAAGCCGTTTGCCGTGCTGCTGCTGGATCTCGACCGCTTCAAACGAATTAACGATATCTATGGCCATCTGGCGGGGGATGCGGTGCTCAAGGAGGTGGCTACTACCCTGGATGAACAGCTGGAGTCCGGTATGGTGCTGGGGCGTTATGGCGGTGAGGAGTTTGCCATCCTGCTGCGCAATTGCGGCGATCCATCGGAGGCTGCCCGCATCGCCGAACGGCTGCGGGTATCGGTCGAGGCGCGTCTGGTAAAGAGCCCCACTTCCGATGAATTGCTGGAGGTGACGGTCAGTATTGGCATCGCTCTGGCGCGGAGAGGCGAGAGCATAGATGCCCTTATCAATCGGGCCGATGAGAGCCTCTATCAGGCCAAGATGGCGGGGCGCAACTGCGTGGTGGTGGAACGCCCGCAGGCCGAAAAAGCAGATGCCGCCTGAGGGCGGCATCCTGTGGTTTGCTTGGGCGTGAGGGTCAGCCCAGGCGGTATTTGCCGGAGAGCTGCTGGGCCAGCAGCTTGAACATGTTGAACACCGCCATGGTCTTGCCGGTCGGGGTGCCATCTTCGGCCAGGAAGTACTCCCCCTTGAACACCAGGATCTCCCCCTTCTGCTCCACCGAGTCGGCACGCATGCCGTGGATGAAGTCTTCGTGTTCCCGGATCATCTTGTTGGCCATCTCCAGCAGGGCAGTCTCGGTGATCAGCTCTTTCTGTGGTTGCATGCTCGTCTCCTTAAACGACTACTGGACAGGGGCATAGCATGCCCTGCCTCTGATTGAAGAGGGGGCTAGCATACTGCAAACGGGGTTTTTCTGTCATTGATATGACCCCGGGTTTGTTCTCCCCTATCCCATCACCAGGTTTCTGAGCCAGCGGCGCTGGCGGATCCTGTGCTGCACCAGCAGTACCTTGCTGAGCTCCTCCAGCAGTACCACGGCGACCACCCATGAGAGAGGCCAGCCGAGCAGGCTCACCGCCACCCAGGCGAGCGGCAGGCCGATGCACCACATGCCGACAATGTCGATGAAGATGCTGTAATTCACATCGCCCCCCGAGCGCAGCACCCCTATGATGCCCACCATGTTGAACACCTTGAGCAGCATGCCAAGACACATGATGGCGAGCACCTGCCCCGCCTCGCCCATCAGCTCGGGGGGGAGGTTGCCGACCCACTGCAGCAGGCTGGTTTGCAGCAGCCAGACCGCAACGCCAACCAGCAGGGCGCCCACGGGGGCGATCACCAGAAACAGCTGGGAGTGCTGCCAGGCCGCCTCGTACTCCTCGGCCCCGAGCCGGTGGCCGAGCAGGGTGGAGCAAGCCACCGCCAGCCCGAAGAAGAGGGAGATGAGGATGCTCTCGAGCGTCCCGAGGGTGGTCATGATGGCGAGCGAATCCGTGCCAAGGTGAGCATAGAGAAAGCCGTAGAGCAACATGCCGAAGGCCCAGAGACCGTCATGAAACAAGAGCGGCAGGGCGATCAGGGTAAAGCGCACCACCTCCTTGCGTTTGAAGGCGGCCAGCCAGTCGACAGCGCGCGGAACAAGGCGCGACTCGTGACATCTCACGTAGAGCAAGAGCAAGGCGGTCTGCAGCAGTCGGGAAAGTGTGGTGCCCCAGGCCGAGCCGGCCACCCCCATGGCCTCGAAGCCGAAGTGGCCGAAGATGAGGACATAGTTGAGGATGACGTTGGCAATGATGGCGATGATGCCGATGCGGGTCGGCGCCGTTGCGTTGCCGATGGAACGCAGGGCTGACTCCAGCGGCACCACAATGGCGGTGCAGAGGATGGTGGCGCCGGTGATCATCAGATAGTGGTCGGCGAGCGGGCGCAACTCGGGATCCTGGCTGGCAGAGCCCAGCACGCTACCCGGTGAGAGCACGTAAACGAGGGCAAACGGCAGGCTCACCAGGGTGGCCCCCACCAGCGCCAGCGCCAGGGAGCGGCGCACCCCGGCCATCTCGCCGCGACCATAATATTGTGCCGCCAATACCGAAACCCCGCCTGCGAGGCCCGCTATCACCAGCAGATTGAAGAAGAAGACCCGGTTACCCAAGCCGACTGCCGCCACTGCCGTGGTGCCAAGCTGGCTCACCATCATGATGTCGATGAGACCGAGCAGGGAGAACATCATGGACTGCAGTGAGACGGGCAGGGCCAGTCGCCACAGTCTGGACATGAACTCGCGATCGGTGGTTTGTTTTAAAATTGCTTGCCAATAATTCATTTGTGTTAACCGGGTATAAGAAAAGCAAGGCTTGTCAGGGGTATGATAAGAGGCTAAGCGGATGGTCTCACTGTGAGTGAGTCTCGGTTTTCTTGTGCAAAACTATCCTGTTGGGGTGTTATGGGATTTGTCAGCGAGTGTCTGGAAATTGCACCGTCTTGCGAAGAGCGGATGCTGGGGCGTGAAGGTCTGCCCCTGCTCGGCGAGGCGGGCATCTTCCTGACCGGCTTGTCGGTGATCCGCGAACACTACCTTATTCGTCGCAACCGACCCGAGTTTCACATCCTGATGGTGAGCCACGACGAGGGGGGCGCACTGCTCACCGACGGGGGAGAGCAACCCATTCCAGCCGGGTCGCTAATCTTTTTGCCCGCAGCCGTGCCGGGCGGCCTCAAGCTGGTGGGCGAGCAGTGGCACACCAGCTGGATCCTGCTCGACGACGTGCCGCGCTGGCAGCATCTGCACCGGCTCGGTCATCGCATCTGGCAGGGGGATGGCGGAGAGCAGCTCCATCATCTGCTCAGCCTGATCCAGGGAGAGGGGGTCCGCTCGCCCTTGCAACCCCAACTGCTGAGCCTGTTGCTGGCGCTCCTGGAGCGTACCCTGCAGGGTGAGGTGCGTGGCACTCCCGAGATCCGGTTGCAGGCGCTGTTTCGCCGGGTGGAGGCGCATCTCGACGAGCCCTGGAGCGTGGTTCTACTCGCCGATCAGATGGCCTGCTCAGTACCCCATCTGCATCGCCTCTGTCGCCAGGTGTTCGGCATGGGGCCCATGGCCTGGCTCACCCAGCTACGGATGAACAAGGCGCGCCAGCTGCTGCTCTATACCAACTGGCCGCTGGCCGAGCTGGCCGGCCGGGTCGGTTACAGCGATGGCGCCAACTTTGCCAACCGCTTTCGCCGGCTGACCGGCCAGACACCGGGCGCCTTTCGTCGCCTGGGTCGCAAACCTTTTGCAACGGATGTGCAAACTCTTTGAAATTAACGGCGCAAGCCCATAGGATCGGCTGGCCCCAACGTTTAGGTACCAGACCCATGTTTGAAGATAATAATCAGAAACGTCCTCTCTACATTCCCTACGCCGGTCCGGCCCTGCTGGAGACCCCGCTGCTCAACAAGGGCAGTGCCTTCACCAGCGAAGAGCGCAGCAACTTCAACCTCGAAGGACTGCTGCCCCACAACATCGAGACCATCGAGGAGCAGGCGGAGCGGGCCTACCGTCAGTTCATGGCGTTTGGCAACGACATGGACAAGCACATCTACCTGCGCAACATCCAGGATACCAACGAGACCCTGTTCTACCGTCTGCTGCACAACCACCTGACCGAGATGCTGCCGGTTATCTATACCCCGACCGTGGGCAAGGCGTGCGAGGAGTTCTCCAACATCTATCGCCGCGCGCGCGGTCTGTTCATCTCCTATCCGGACAAGGACAGGATCGATGACATGCTGCAAAACGCCACCAAGCAGAACGTCAAGGTGATCGTGGTCACCGATGGCGAGCGGATCCTGGGTCTGGGGGATCAGGGGATCGGCGGCATGGGCATTCCCATCGGCAAGCTCTCCCTCTACACCGCCTGTGGCGGTATCTCGCCGGCCTACTGCTTGCCGGTGGTGCTGGACGTGGGCACCAACAACCAGCAACTGCTCAACGATCCCTTCTACATGGGCTGGCGCAATCCGCGTATCTCGGGTGAAGAGTACGCCGAGTTCGTCGATGCCTTCATCCAGGCGGTCAAGCGCCGCTGGCCGGAGATCCTGCTGCAGTTCGAGGACTTTGCCCAGAACAACGCCATGCCGCTGCTCAACCGCTACAAGAACGAGCTGTGCTGTTTCAACGATGACATCCAGGGCACCGCCGCCGTGACCCTGGGCAGCCTCATCGCCGCCTGCAAGGCCTCCGGTGCCAAGCTCTCCGAGAAACGGGTTGCCTTCCTCGGCGCCGGCAGCGCCGGTTGTGGCATCGCCGAGCAGATCGTGGCCCAGATGAAGGCCGAGGGGCTGACGGATGCGCAGGCGCGCGGCCGGGTTTTCATGGTGGATCGCTTCGGCCTCATCACCGACAAGATCCCGAACCAGCTCGACTTCCAGCGTCGCCTCTCCCAGCCGGTGGAACGGATTGCCGACTGGCCGGTGGGGGACAACATCTCCCTGCTGGAGGTGATGGAGCACGGTCGTCCGGACATCCTGATCGGGGTCTCCGGCCAGCCGGGGCTGTTCACCGAAGAGGTGGTGAAGACCATGCACAAGCACTGTGCCCGTCCCATCATCTTCCCGCTCTCCAACCCCACCTCCCGGGTCGAGGCGACCCCGGCGGATCTGATCCGCTGGACCGATGGTCAGGCCCTGGTAGCGACCGGCAGCCCGTTTGCACCGGTGGAGTACAAGGGCAAGCGCTACGTCATCGCCCAGTGCAACAACTCCTTCATCTTCCCGGGGATTGGCCTTGGCGTCATCGCCTCCGGTGCGACCCGGGTGACCGATGCCATGCTGATGTCGGCCAGCCGCGCGTTGGCCGAGTGCTCGCCGCTGGTGAAAGGGGAAGAGGGGTCACTGCTGCCGGATCTGGCGGACATTCATGAGGTCTCCCGTTACATCGCCAAGATGGTAGCCAAGACCGCCATGCTGCAGGGCAAGGCGGTGCAGACCCCGGATGAGGTGATCGATCAGGCCATCGAGGCCAACTTCTGGCACCCCGAGTACCGTCGCTATCGCCGGACCTCCTTCTGATCCGGTCGTGCGAGTAAAACAAAAGGGATGCAGCAGCATCCCTTTTTTGTGCACCTCTGTCATCGTAATGGCCTCATGAAGCGGGACTACTCACCGACCTGCTGGGTACCGGTCACCCGGATCTCGACCCGGCGATCCGGGGCCAGGCAATCGATCAGCGCGGCTCTGGCCTTGATGCCATCACACTGGCTGCCAGTGACCGGGTTGCTCTCGCCGTTGCCCTGAATACTGACCTGATCTGCTGGCAACCCCTTGTTAATCAAAAAGTTGGCGACCGTCGTTGCGCGAGCCTCCGACAGGGTCTGGTTGCTGGCATCCGAGCCTATCCGGTCGGTATAGCCCATCACCATGGCACTGCCATCCTTGGGTTTAACGTCGACGATCTGCTGGTAGAGTGAATCGAGCGCCTGCATGCCTTCCGGTTTGAGGTCCGCCTTGCCAAAGGCAAACAGCACGTCCGAACTCAGGTTGAAGGTCTGATCCACCGGTTCGGGGGCGGGCGGCGGTACTGGCACCACCATGGGAGCGGGTTCAGGTTCGACCGTTTTGCTGCGGTTGGGATGGATCACCAGCTCCAGGGTGGCTGCACTGATGTCACTGACCCAGCGTTGGGTGCCGCTGCCGACCTTGTCGTTGTCCGAATCATCCCCGACCCGCACCATATAGCGGTAGCGCGCCTGAATATCGATCCAGTCGTGCACTCTGGCGGTCAGCCCGAGCCCGGCCAGCGGAGCCAGGCTGTCATCCCCTCCGTTGATGGAGTTGACGTGGTAGATATAGCCACCCCCTTCCGCAAACACCGAGAAGATATCGTTGAGAGGCAAGCGGCCGATGACGGAGAGGGTCGCCCCCTTGCTTTTGAAGTCCGTGCCATTGATATCCCAGTCACCGGTGGAGAGGTAACCGAGTTCGGCGCCCAGGTTCTCGTTGAAGTTGTAGCCCCCGAACAGGGAGAGTGCGGTCGCGTTCTTGTCGGCATCCTGGCTGAAGTCATCCAGATCGTGGGCGATGGCGACGCCGCCACCGATCCCGCCGTACCAGTCGTTGGCATGGGCCGCCGAGGGCAGTGTCACGGCCAGCGCCACCGCGAGCCAGACGGGTTTGAGTGTCTTGTTCATCTTGTATCCTCATTTGTTGTTATCTGGGGCTGCCTTCCAGTTTTCAGGTAGCTGCCGCTCTTAGTTATAGGTGATACCGACTGTTTAACCAGTCAGGCACTGCGAGGGGGAACACTCATGGGGCAATGGGTGGCCGGGAGTGGCCTAATGGCGCGCAAAAAAAGAGGGAGCCCTTGCGGGCCCCCTCGGCTTGTATGCATCGGGTTGCGAGATTATTCGGTCACTTGCTGTACGCCGGTGACGCGCACTTCTACGCGACGATCCGGGGACAGGCAGGAGATCAGCTCGGCCTTGCCCTTGACACCGTCACACTGGTTGCCGGTGACCGGGTTGGCTTCGCCACGGCCTTCGATGGAAACCTTGCCGGCCGGCAGGCCCTTGCCGACCAGGAAGTCGGCCACGGTACGGGCACGGGCTTCGGACAGTTTCAGGTTATAGGCGTCAGAGCCGATGCGGTCGGTGTAACCGACGACCACGGCGCTGCCATCTTTCGGCTGCACGTCGACGATGTCCTGATACAGGGTGTTCAGCGCTGCGGCACCTTCCGGCTTGAGGGTGGATTTGCCAAAGGCAAACAGCACGTCAGAGCTCAGGGCGAAGTTCTTGTCGACGACGACCGGCGCGACAGGCTCGGGCTCGGGAGCGGGAACCGGTGCAACGTAAGAGGTGCGGTTCGGGTGCAGAACCAGTTCCAGGGTCGCCACGCTCATGTCGGTTTCCCAGGTCTTCGGCTCGTCGCCCAGGTTCCACAGATAGCGGTAACGGGCCTGCACGTCGACCAGGTCGGAGAGCTTGGCGGTCAGACCGATGCCGGCCAGCGGCGCAGTGCCGTTGTCACTGTCGCCATTGCCATTGCCGCTGACGTGGTTGAAGTAGGCACCACCTTCCGCAAACAGGGAGAAGACATCACCCATGGGCAGACGAGCAATACCGGACAGGGTGGCACCCTGGGTCTTGAAGTCGGCGCCATCGATGCCGCCCTTGCCGGCATAGAGATAGCCAAGCTCGGCACCAAAGTTCTCGGTGAAGTTGTAGCCGCCGAACAGACTCAGGGCCGTGGCGTCCTTGTCTACATCCAGACCCTGAACATTGTTGTCCAGATCGTGGGCATAGGCCCAGCCTGCACCGATACCGGTATACCAGTCACCAGCGGCTTGGGCAGTGGTACCGGTGGCCGCGATTGCCAGCGCAATCAGAGTGGGAGCCATTTTGATTTTCATCATTTTATCCTCGTTGCGTGAGCCCCTTGAGGGCATTCTGTGCACTTGTTTTTATGGTGGCGAAAAAATTGCCAACAAGATGGATAGCAGATGGCTTCGGGACACTCATGATGCGTCTACATCATGGACAACAGGCCGGACAGAAGCGCTTTTTAGTGCTTATCCAATGCCTTAGAGGCTTAGCTACTTTATGCTTTTGAGGTAGTACAGGCAAGCTAAGAGTCAAATGTGACAGGGGGATGTCAGGAAGGAAGAGGGGATAAACAAATGGGGATGCTATTGCATCCCCATTTCGCACTTTATCTTGCGCAGTTCAGATTATTGCTGAACTTCTTGTACGCCAGATACGCGAATTATTGCTGAACTTCTTGTACGCCAGATACGCGAACTTCTACACGACGGTCCGGGGCCAGGCAGGAGATCAGCTGAGCCTTGGCTTTCACGCCGTCACACTTGGTGCCGGTAACCGGGTCAGCTTCGCCACGACCTTCGATGGCAACCTTGCTGGCAGCCATACCCTTGCTTACCAGGAAGTTGGCAACGGTGCGGGCACGGGCTTCGGACAGTTTCTGGTTGTAAGCGTCGGAACCGATACGGTCGGTGTAACCAACGACAACAGCGCTGCCATCTTTCGGCTGGAATTCAACGATTTGCTGGTACAGAGCGTCCAGAGCCTGAGCACCTTCCGGCTTCAGGGTGTCTTTGCCGAAGGCAAACAGCACGTCGGAGTTCAGGGCGAAGCTCTTCTCGACAACTTGCGGAGCCGGAGCTTCTTCAACAACCGGAGCCGGAGCCGGTGCTACGTAGGAAGTACGGAACGGGTGGTATACGGCTTCCAGGGTAGCCACGCTCTGGTTGGACTTGTAGTGGGTGCCTTCTACGTTCAGGTCAGCCACGTCCCACATGTAGCGGTAGCGAGCTTGCAGATCCAGGGCGTCGTTGACTTTGTAAGTCACACCGGCACCGGCCAGCGGGGATACTTTGGTATCGCTGATGCCCAGACCATCGGTGTGAGCCCAGTAGGCGCCGCCTTCAGCGAACAGGGAGAAGTCGTTGCCCAGCGGCAGACGAGCGATACCGGACAGGGTGGCACCCTGGTTCTCGTAGCGCAGACCTTCGGTGTTGCCACGGCCAGCGTACTGATAGCCCAGCTCGGTACCGAAGTATTCGTTGAAGTTGTAACCCACGAATGCGTTGGCAGCAGCCGCGTCTTCTTCACCGTTGTTCACGCCTTCGATCTTGTTCAGACCGTTGAAGTGAGCAGCACCGACACCGGCACCGAAGTAGATGTCGTCAGCAGCGTGAGCAGCAGTAGCACCCATGGCAGCCATGGCGATGGCGATCAGGGAAGGAGCCATTTTCATCATAAAAAAATCCTCGTTGAGAGCGCACGTTATTCACATGCTTCGCACTTTGTCATTTATGTAAGCTGCAGGCTCCGCCGAACGGCTGGCGTCGAGTCTGGCAGATGACCCGGCAGATTCCGGGTCGCACACTCTCCTGGTGTGTCGAGCAACTTGGTCGGGCACGCAAAGGTGAAAACCGCGACCAGGCAGCAGGTGTCATTCCGATGACGAGGCGCACTCTATGCCGTTTTTAAAACATGATCAAGCTCACAAATGCACCGGATACAAAATTATCAGGAAGGGATAACTGGCTGTTTATGCTGATTAATTAGTGATCCAGGTAGGCACGGTGCAGCTTTTTTTCCAGTCTCATATAGGCCTGAACCCAGTCGGAATGCGGGTTGGCCTGATTTTCCCTGGCGGCAAAAACGGCGAGATAATCGGCCTCTGTTGCGCTTTGTAACAGCGGAATGAAGCTCGTCAGAAAATGACGCGCCAGATAAGGGTCCAGTGGCCAGATGTTGAGAATGGCACGAGCCACCGGTTGGACCGCCGCCGGACAGATGAAATGAAGGTGACCTGCCTCCAGCCAGGTGGCCATGTCCGGCATGCCGGAGACGGGGACCAGGCCGCCATCGCCAGGGGTCACGGCCAGCCCGAGAACCTGACCGTTGCGGGTGAGCAGACGACCATGACTGTCCTGGCCACCATCGTGGCTACGCAGGGAAAGGGTCGGTTCATCCTGTTCCAGATAGAGGCTGCATTTGTCTGACAGCTGGGCCAGTACCTCGTTGGCATGATGCTGCAATGCCGAAGGGAGCCAGAAGGCTTCGGCGCGATACTGTTCACCCTGGGTCAGTTGTTGTTGCAGTTGGGATACGTTCGGGACGGTGTGCAGGCGGGAAATAATGCCGGGAAACGCCATACTAATTCCTCTTTATGGGTAGCTGGCGAATTATACGAGCAATTCTGTTGCCAACAATAAGGGTTTCTTTTCGAGACTGTTTACCTGAGGCGGCTGAGCGATTACCATCCCCGTTGATAGCAAGGGTTGTCGCCGAAAGGCGCTCATAAAGATAGAGACTCGACCATAACGAGTCCGTACAAAACTGATACACTTGACTACGAGTCGTCGCGAAAAATAAAAGGCGGAGTACATCCGCCAAACGGAGTATGGAACAATATGAATTCAAATATCGTCACTGTTGGCAAGAAGATCCGTCAGATCCGTGAAGCAGTCGGTTTGAGCCGTCCTAAATTTGCTGATTTGCTGGGTGTTCCCCCCACAACCCTGAAGAACTACGAGCTGGGTTATCGTGAAGTTGGTGGCGCCTTCCTGGTTGCCCTGGCTCACCACCCCGAGCTGCACAAGTTCACCCTCTGGCTGCTGGCTGACAAAAAAGTCGCCGAAATCGGCCAGATCGGACCGGACGACCTCGCCAAGGCGTGAGTGTCACTGTGACAGAAAATGCCGCCATCGGGCGGCATTTTTTTGTCTGGAAAACAGGACTGATAACCGGATGTAGCGCAAATCGTGCTCCAGATAGCGCTTTCCCCTGAAAAATATTGGCAAGCAATTACAAACCTCAGAAACTTCCTACCCTTTAATCCGCTACCCCGCATGATGCGACAGAGAGTGAGACAATAATGAGTCAAACCACCCCCAAGGCCAGAGACGGCTTTACCAGCAAATTCGGCGTGCTGGCCGCGACCCTAGGCTCCGCCGTCGGTCTCGGCAATATCTGGAAATTCCCCTACCTGACCGGTGAAAATGGTGGCGCCGGTTTTCTACTGGTGTATGTGATCGCCACCCTGCTGGTGGGGCTGCCGGTGATGATCTCCGAGATCATGCTGGGTCGCAAAGGCAAGTCAGATGCGGTCAGCACCCTGACCAAACTGGCCCCCAAGGGGCAATCCTGGTGGCTGATCGCGGCCATGGGCGTGCTGGCCGCCTTCCTTATCATGTCGTTCTACTCCGAAGTGGCGGCCTGGGTCTTTGCCTACATCTTCAAGGCGATCGACGGCTCCATCCTCTCGACCAACCCGGAAGTCACCGGCGCTGCGTTCACGGCGCTCATCACCAATCCGCTGCAGAGTCTGCTGTGGCAGTGGCTGGTGCTGATCCTGATGGGGGGCATACTGCTGATGGGGGTCTCCAAGGGGATTGAGGCGGTGACCAAGAAGCTGATGCCGGTGCTTTTCATCCTGTTGCTGGTGATCGGCATTCGCAGCCTGACTCTGCCGGGGGCGAGCGAAGGGCTCTCCTTCCTGTTCTCTCCGGACTTTTCCAAGATCACCGGTGCCGTGGTGCTGACCGCCATGGGGCTGGCCTTCTTCAAGCTCTCCATCGGCATGGGCACCATGATGACCTATGGCAGCTACTTTCGGGCGGATCAGAACATCCCCGCGACCGCGTTTCGGGTGATGTGCGCCGATCTGTTCGTCTCCATGTTGGCCGGCATCGCCATCTTCCCGGCGGTGTTTGCCTTCGGTTTCGAGCCGACCGCCGGTCCCTCCCTGCTGTTCATCACCATACCGGCAGTCTTTGCCAGCATCCCGTTTGGCCACGTCTTCATGGTGCTCTTCTTCGTGCTCTCCGCCATTGCGGCCACCGGTGCCATGCTCTCCATCCTGGAGGTGCCGGTCTCGGTGCTCTCCGAGCGCTTTGGCATGAGCCGCCGCCGGGCTACCCTGATCAACCTGTTGGTGCTGGGGGCGGTGGGTTCCACCTGTGCGCTCTCCAACAGCACCATGGCGGACGTGCAGATCGCCGGCAAGACCTTCTTCGATCTGTTCGACTACCTCTCCTCCAACGTCTTGATGCCGCTGGGTGGCATCTTCCTCTGCCTGTTCGTCGGCTGGGTGTGGGGCGAGGAGCGGATGAGAGAGGCACTGACCAATGGTGGCGAGCTGGCGTTGCCCATCCTCAAGCCGCTTTTCTTTATCATCCGTTACGTATCGCCGTTGCTGATCCTGATCGTGATGCTCAAGGGGCTGGGACTCTTCTAGGTTTCGCTGAGCCGAATAGCAAAAGAGCGCCGCAAGGCGCTCTTTCTGTTTTGCTTGTGTGTTGGAGGATGATCAGAGCACCCCGAGTCGCCCCAGTTCGTCCTTGAGCTGATCCAGGCTGCGCTCGACGCAGGCCTCCCCTTCGTTGATGGCATCGACGGCGCGATGAAAATCCATGATGGAGAAGCTGCCAAGGCGAGGGCAGAGCTGGATCTCCGGCGGATCCCCCGCCATCCGGGCCCGGGTGATGCGCTCTTGCATGATGTTGATGGAGCCTGTCATCACGCTCCACATGCCCGGGGTGGCGGGTGTGCTCTCGCCCCGGTTGAGCCACTGGCTGAGCAGGCCGCCGTTGCTGACCTGATCCGGCTGGTCGGTCCAGGGTTGGTGCATGTCGGTGTTGAGGTTGACCGCGATCACCACCTCGGCCCCCATGGCGCGCGCCAGGGAGATGGGCACGGGGTTGACCACGGCGCCATCCACCAGCCAGTGATCGTTGACCCGGGTCGGGGTCAGGATCCCCGGCATGCCGCAGGAGGCGCGGACCGCCTGGCGCAGCGATCCCTGCTGCAGCCAGACCTCGCGGCCGGTATCGAGTTCGGTGGCGACGCAGGCGAAGGGGAGGGGAAGGTCTTCCAGATCCGGGTTACCCAGGTAGTTGGCGGCGATGCCAAACACCTTCTCGCCGCGAAACAGGCCGCCTGAGAGGGCGGGGTCGAGCAGGCTCACCACCTGCAGCCGGGTAAAGTCGCGCACCCATGCTTCCAGTCGATCCAGCTCGCCGGCGGCGTAGGCGCCCCCCACAAAGCTGCCGATGGAGCAACCTGCGATGAGATCCGGCTTGATACCGAGGCGTTCAAGGGCACGGATGACGCCGATATGGGCCCATCCTCTGGCGGCTCCGCTCCCCAGCGCGAGCCCTATGCGGGGTTTTCTTGGCACGACTTTCCTCCTGAAAGGGGTTGGAACATCAGCTTACCCCGTGTGTTCGCAGGCGTCACTCTGCCATCTTTCACTGCGGTTGCGGCCATTGGCCTTGGCCTGATAGAGCGCCACATCGGCGCGGCGCACGGCCTCGTGGTGGGGGATATCCTCGCAACAGGCGTGGTGGCCCAGGCTGATGGTGACGGCAAGACCGGGAGCGATGGCGCCCCAGTCATGCCCGGCGACGACGGCGCGCAGGCGCTCGGCCACCTCGGCGAGCAGGGCACCGTCGCTTTGGGCGATCAGCACCAGAAACTCCTCGCCGCCCCAACGGATCAGGCAGTCCTCGCGCCTGAGCTGCCCCTGGCACAGTCGCACCAGGCGGATCAGCACGGCATCACCGACACCATGGCCGAAGGTGTCGTTGACCCGTTTGAAGTGATCCGCATCGAACATCAGAAAACCGGTCTGCTGCGCCGGCGTCAGGGTGTTTTGCTGCTCCAGCTGCGCCAGGTAATGACGGTTGAAGGCCCCGGTCAGATTGTCGTGGCAAGAGAGGTAGTTGAGTCGCTGGTTGAGCCGCCTGGCCCTGAGATTGGAGAGCGCCGCCAGCAGCATGAAGAGGATGGCCAGCAGGGTGGGGCCCGACTGGCAGATCATGGCCAGCAGCAGGGGACAGAGGGAAATGGTGTGGATCAGGCGCAAGGGGGTGTCCGGAATGGCCAGGATCAGGCGCAAGGTGCCCTGCTGCCAAAGATAGGTAGAGGAGGGTGTCAGATCGGCGGGCGCGACCGCGTTTGCCGCGCTGCTGGCCAGCACCTGGCGATACTGGTTGACCAGCATGTAATCCCCGAGTTCCGGGATCAGCTCGTCAAGCTGCTGATGCAAGCGCGAGAGCTGGATATCCATGCTGAGCATCCCCACCAGATGCCCCTCCTGATAGAGAGGGCGTGACAATGTGATGAGCTGGCCTGTCCCTGCGAGGTCGTTGAACGGGCGCGAGATAATGGTGCCCCGCTCCGGGTTATGGGCTGCCAGGGCATCCTGCCAATAGGTGCTCTGGTAGAGCGAGGGAGAGAAGCGAAACCGGCTGGAGGGGACCCAGGGATAGAGGTAGATAAAGTGGTCCACTCCGGTGAAGTAGACCCAGGCTATCTCATTGTCAAACTCCCGGCTCGCGGTGGAAAGCAGGGGCGAGAGACTCAGGGCCAGATGCAGTCTGGCTTCCCGTTTGCTCCCCGTTGGTGGCAAGGGACCTGCGCCGGTCAGGTTGCCTACCAGCTTCCGGGGCAACTCGAGTGGTCGATGGTCAAGCGCCAACCCCAGGCCCGGCAAGGCTTCGATATGGTGATAGAGCTGGTGGGTCAGGGCTGACTGGGGTGTGCTGCGCAGCCGCTCCTCGGCCTGGCCGTGCATCGCCTCCAGAAACACCTGGCTCTGCCTGAATTGATCCCGCAGATGGATGGCACTGTTGAGGGTGTCGCTCTGGTAGACATCCTCTATCTGCCTGAGCGACTGGCGCAGAGCCAGGATGATGAGCAATGCGGCCAGCGCCAGCAACGGCCAGGTGAAAGGGGAGAAGAAGCGGCGATCAAACAACGTCGATAGGAACAAGGTGTCCACACCTGTTGGTAATGGAGAGCCTCCATTTTATGCCAATCTGTTGAGGAATTAATCATTTAATCACCAACACGATGATCTTCCTCCCTTTTTGTTACGTTTTGTCACATTTGCTCATAGTCACGGCATAGTCAGGGGCTAAAATGGCCCCTATCCGGAATATCTTTCCTTCTACTCTCCATGGATCGTTCGATGAAAATGCGTATCTGGCTCAGCCTGGGACTTCTTTGTGTCGTGGTGGCCGCCGTCTGGGCGTATCGCCACAGTGAGCCTGCCGCCAAGGCACCCGCCAGACAAATCAATATCCGTACCCAGACCGTGACCCAGAGTCTGGCGGAGCCGACCCTCAAGCTGGTGGGCAAGCTCACCGCCAACCGTTCCGTCATCATCAGCCCGGAGGTCACGGGCCGCATCGTCAACATAGCGGTGCAGTCAGGCCAGACGGTGGCCAGGGGCGAGACCCTGATCGCGCTGGACTCGGGCAAGCAGCAGGCGGAACTGGCCGAGCAGAGCGCGAGCCTGCGCGACGAGACCCGCAAACTGAATGAGATGCGCAAGCTGGTGGCCCGCGGCGCCGTGACCCAGTCCGAGCTGGAGGGGCAGCAGGCCGCCGTCGATCAGGCGAAGGCGCGGCTCGATGCCGCACGTTACGAGCTATCCCTTCGTACCCTGCAGGCCCCGTTTGCGGGCCGGGTGAGTCTTATCGATCTCAGCGAAGGGGCTCTGGTCAACAGCGGCGACAACCTGCTTCATCTGGATGAAGTGGACAAGCTGCGCCTCGATCTGGCGGTGCCGGAGCGCTATCTCTCCCTGCTGCACCCCGGCATGGCGGTGACTGCCACCAGCAGCGCCTGGCCGGATCAGCACTTTGCCGGCACCCTCACCACCCTGGACAGCCGGGTTTCCAACGACAGCCAGAACATCAAGGCGCGGGTGATGATCCCCAACGCCAATGGCCAGCTGCGTCCCGGCATGCTGCTCAATGTGGTGCTGGCCCTGCCGGCCCGCCAGCTGACCCTGATCCCCGCCCAGTCGGTGGAGTACGTGGGGGAGCAGCGCTTCGTCTATCGTCTCGAGGCCGATGGCCGGGTCAAGCGGATACCCGTGGTGCTGGGTGAAACCGAAGGGGAGACCGTCTGGGTCACCGAGGGGCTCGAGGTCGGCGATCGCATCGTGGTCGAAGGGTTGGTCAACCTGCGCGATGGGGTGCTGGTGCACGATCTGGCGGAGGTCAATGGCTGATGTGGCTCTCGGATATTTCGGTCCGCCGCCCGCTGGTGGCGGTCGTGCTCAGCGCGTTGCTCACCGTGTTCGGTCTGGTGGCGTTTTCCAAATTGACGGTGCGGGAGATGCCGGACGTGCAGACTCCGTCCGTCTCCATTACCACCACCTATGAGGGGGCTGCCCCCTCGGTGATGGAGAGTCAGGTCACCAAGCCCATCGAGGATCAGCTCTCCGGCATCAGCGGCATCAAGAACATCAACTCGGTGACCCGCAAGGGGCGCTCCATGATCACCGTCGAGTTCAAGCTCGGCTGGAACATGGTGGAGGGGATCTCGGACGTGCGCGATGCCCTCTCCCGCGCCCGGCCGCGACTGCCCGATGAGGTAGACGAGCCCCTGGTGACCAAGGACAGCGGCAACGGCGACGTGGCGGTCTGGCTCAACTTCAGCAGCAGCCAGATGGACCGCACCGCCATGACCGACTACGCCAACCGGATCCTGGTCGATCCCTTGAGCCTGGTGGACGGGGTGAGCGAGGTGATGCTCTCCGGCGATCTCACTCAGGTGATGTATGTACGGCTGCGCCCCGCCGACATGGCGGCCCGCGGCATCACGGTGGCGGACGTGGAGGATGCCCTCAAGCGGGAAAACATAGAGCTGCCCGGCGGGGAAATTCGCAACAACAGCATGACCATGTCGGTGCAGATCGCCCGTCTCTACCACAGCGCCGAGGATTTCCAGAACTTGCAGATCACCACCGCCAGCAACGGCCAGAGCATCTATCTGGCGGACATCGCCGATGTGGAGGTGGGGGCCAAGAACGAAGACAGTGCCTATCAGCGCAATGGCCGCGAGAGTCTGGGGATCGGCATAGTCGCGCAATCCACCGCCAACCCGCTGGCGGTGGCGCAAGGCATAGAGAAAAAGCTCGGCGAAATGCAGCGCTTTTTGCCGGAGGGGGCCGTGCTTGAGGTGGACTATGACTCCACCATCTTCATCAAGCAGGCTATCGACGAGGTGTACGAGACCCTGGCCATCTGCGCCGTGCTGGTGGTGGCCGTGCTCTATCTCTTCCTCGGCCAGGGGCGCACCACTCTCATTCCGGCGGTGACTGTGCCTGTGTCGCTCATCTCGGCCTTTATCGGCGCCTGGTATTTCGGGTTTTCCATCAACCTCATCACCTTGCTGGCCCTCATTCTCGCCATCGGTCTGGTGGTGGATGACGCCATCGTGGTGGTGGAGAACATCCACCACCATCTGCAGCGTGGGGAATCTCCCTTGCTGGCCGCCTGGCACGGTACCCGCGAGGTGGGCTTTGCAGTCATCGCCACCACCGCCGTGCTGGTGATGGTGTTTGTGCCCATTGCCTTTATGGATGGCATGGTGGGCAGGCTTTTTACCGAGTTTGCCATCCTCTTGTCGCTCGCCGTGCTCTGCTCCTCCCTGGTGGCGCTTACCCTGACCCCGGCCATGGGCTCCTGGCTGATGCGCCCGCTGGACAGGCCCAACGCCCTGACCGCGGCCCTCGATCGCGGCCTCGGCTGGGTGGAGGGGCACTATCGCACCCTGCTTGGCGCCGTGCTGCGCCGCTCCCGCTGGACGCCGCTGGTGCTGCTGCTCTGCCTTGGCGGCATCGGCGCCCTGTTCCAGCAGCTGCCCACCAGCCTGACCCCGACCGAAGACAGGGGCGTGGTTTATGTGTTCGTCAAGGGGGCAGAGGGGACCAGTATCGAGCGGATGAAGCGCAACATGCAGCAGGTGGAGGCCGCCATCATGCCCATGTTGGGCAAGGGGCTGGTGCAGGCCATGAGCTTCAGCACCCCGGCTTTTGGTCGTGGCGGCGATCAGACCGGCATGGTGATCATCCAGCTCGCCGACTGGGCCGAGCGGGACATCACCGCCACCGAGTTCTCCCGCTCCCTGGGGGGCAAGCTGGCGGGCATTCCCGACGTGATGATCCGCACCTTCCAGCCGGGTTTTCGCGGCGGTTCCACCGCGCCGGTGCAGTTCGTGCTGCAGGGCAACGACTATGACGAGCTCTACCAGCAGGGGCTGGCGCTGCAACAGGCCGCCCAGGGCAGCGGCCTGATGCTGACGCCGGATCTTGACTACGCCGAGAAGACCCCGGAACTTCGCGTGACTATAGATCGCGACAGCGCCAGCCAGCTCGGCATTCCGGTCTCCACCGTGGCGAGCACCTTGCAGGCCTTGCTGGGCGGAGTGAGCAAGACCACCTATGTGGACAGGGGCGAGGAGTATGACGTCTACCTGCGGGGCAACCAGCAGGAGTTCAACGGCGTCTCGGATCTTGGCCGCATCTATCTCAAGGCCGCGAACGGCGAGATGGTGAGCCTCTCGACCCTGGCCACCGTCAAGCAGGTGGCCACCGCCAACCGTCTCAACCACTACCAGCGACAAAAGGCGATCACCCTGACTGCGGACGTGCACCCGGATCACACCCTGGGGGAGGCTCTCGACTTTCTCGATGGCTGGGCCAACACTCACTTGCCCACCGGCATGACGGTGGATTACGCCGGCGACTCCAAGGATTATCGCGACAATCAGGGGGAGATGGCGCTGGTGTTCGGCCTCGCCCTGCTGGTGGTCTATCTGGTGCTGGTGGCCCAGTTCGAGAGCACCCTGACCCCGGCGGTGGTGATGATGACGGTGCCGCTTGGCATCTTCGGCGGGTTGCTGGGGCTCTGGCTGACGGGGCAGGAGATGAGCATCTATAGCCAGATCGGCATGATCATGCTGATCGGCATGGTGACCAAGAACGGTATCCTCATCGTCGAGTTCATCAACCAGTTGCGCCAGCGCGGTGAGTCGTTCGAGCAGGCGATCATCGCAGGCTCGGTGCGCCGCCTGCGCCCCATCCTGATGACCTCGCTTACCGCCATTATCGGCGCCGTGCCGCTGATGCTCTCCATGGGGGCGGGCTACGAGAGCCGGATGGCGGTGGGGACCGTGGTCTTCTTCGGCCTCTCTCTGGCGACTCTGGTCACCCTGCTGGTGGTGCCTGCCATCTACCACCTGATCGCCCGCCACGCCGGCATGACGGGGGCGCGGGATCGCCAGGTGGACGAGGCGCTCAGTTTGAACCAGACCAAGGGCGAGCAGCCGCCACTGCCTTAAGTGGCAGTCCATGTCATCCAATAGCAAAAGGGCGCCTGCGGGCGCCCTTGTCGTTTCACATGCCTATGTACAGGTAGTGCTGACGCGCCACTTGTATTCGGGCGAGAGAGGCGGCCGCCCCCTTATCCCGCGCGACTTATGGGGGCAAAAAGCCATCGCTCCCCTTGGCTGCAATCGGTATAATGCGCGACCCGAATTGTTCCAGGTGGTTAAAATGCAGCCGGTACCCAACCTTTTCTCCTATCCCCGCTACTGGGCCGAGTGCTATGGCACGGCGCCCTTCCTGCCCATGTCCCGCAAAGAGATGGACAAGCTGGGCTGGGACAGCTGCGACGTCATCCTGGTAACCGGCGATGCCTACGTGGATCACCCGAGCTTCGGCATGGCGGTGATTGGCCGCATGCTTGAATCCCAGGGCTTTCGGGTCGGCATCATCGCCCAGCCGGACTGGTCATCGAAAGATGACTTTATGCGTCTGGGCAAGCCCAACCTCTTCTTCGGGGTGACGGCGGGCAACATGGACTCCATGATCAACCGCTACACCTCCGATAAAAAGCTGCGCCACGACGACGCCTACACCCCGGGGGATGTGGGCGGCAAGCGCCCCGACCGCGCCACCCTGGTCTATACCCAGCGCTGCAAGGAGGCCTTCAAGGAGGTCCCGGTGGTCATCGGCGGCATCGAGGCGTCCCTGCGCCGCATCGCTCACTACGACTACTGGTCCGAGACCATCCGCCGCTCCATCCTGCTCGATGCCAAGGCCGATATCCTGATTTACGGCAACGCCGAGCGCCCCCTGGTGGAGGTGGCCCACCGCATAGCAGGCGGCGAGACCATCGAGACCATGCAGGACATTCGCGGCACCGCCGTTATTCGCCGCGAACCGCTGCCGGGCTGGCGCGGGGTGGATTCCAGCAAGCTCGACCAGATTGGCCGCATCGACCCCATCCCCAATCCCTATATGGAAGGGGCTCCCTGCAGCGACGACGAGGGCACAGCGCCAAGTGAACAAGAGGCCAAGCCCATCCTGGTGCAGCCGCCAAAGCAAAAGCCGTGGGAGAAGACCTACGTCAAGTTGCCGGCGTTCGAGCGGGTGAAAGAGGACAAGGTGCTCTACGCCCATGCGTCGCGCATCCTGCACCACGAGACCAACCCGGGCTGCGCCCGTGCGCTCTCCCAGGCCCATGGCGATCGCATCGTCTGGGTCAACCCGCCCGCCTTCCCGCTCGAAACCGACGAGATGGATGGCGTATTCGGCCTACCCTACCAGCGGGTGCCGCACCCGGCCTATGGCAACGCGAAGATCCCGGCCTTCGACATGATCAAGACCTCGGTCAACATCATGCGTGGCTGCTTCGGCGGTTGCTCCTTCTGCTCCATCACCGAGCACGAGGGGCGCATCATCCAGAGCCGCTCGGAAGAGTCGATCCTGAAAGAAATCGAAGATATCCGCGACAAGGTGCCGGGCTTTACCGGCGTCATCTCGGATCTCGGCGGCCCCACCGCCAACATGTACAAGCTGCGTTGCAAGAGCCCCAAGGCCGAGCAGACCTGTCGGCGCGCCTCCTGTGTCTGGCCCACCATCTGCCCGCACATGGACACCGACCACAGCCCGACCATCAACCTCTACCGCAAGGCGCGCGACCTCAAGGGCATCAAGAAGATCCTGATCGCCTCCGGGGTGCGTTACGACATCGCGGTGGAAGATCCCCGCTATATCAAGGAGCTGGCCAAGTACCACGTGGGCGGCTACCTCAAGATCGCGCCGGAACACACCGAGGAGGGCCCGCTCTCCAAGATGATGAAGCCGGGCATGGGCAGCTACTACCAGTTCAAGGAGCTGTTCGACAAATACTCGAAAGAGGCGGGCAAGCAGCAGTACCTGATCCCCTACTTTATCTCGGCCCACCCGGGCACCACGGATGAAGACATGATCAACCTGGCGCTCTGGGTCAAGGAGAACCGCTTCAAGCTCGATCAGGTGCAAAACTTCTACCCGTCGCCGCTGGCCAACGCCACCACCATGTATTACACGGAGAAAAACCCGCTAAACAAGGTGAGCCGCGAGGGGGGCGATGTGTTCGTCGCCAAGGGCGAGCGTCGCCGCCGCCTGCACAAGGCGCTGCTGCGCTATCACGATCCGGCTGGCTGGCCGATGATCCGCGAAGCCCTGCTCGCCATGGGCAAGGGTCACCTGATTGGCAACGGCCCCGGCTGTCTGGTGCCGCCGGAAGGTCGCAACGAGCGTGCAGCCTCAGGTAAAGGGATGAAACCGGCCCTGACTCGCCATAGCAACATTGCCCATCAGCGTGGCAATGGCGCAGGCAACAAGGCAACGGGCGGCAAACCGGTGGGTTCCCAGCTGCAGAAAGGGGCGGCTAACGGCAAACCGGCCGCACAGGGCGAAGGCAAGAATGCTGGCCAGAATGCGGGTAAGAGCAAACCTGCTGGAAAACCCGCCCACAAGGGTAAAACCCCGACTCGCGCTGGCTCCGCCAAGCCGGGTGCCAAACCCGCAGCTCAAGGTGGCAAGCCTGCGGCTAAAGGCAATGGTGCCAAGCGACCGGTGCGGTGAGGTTTCCTGATTGGCAAACGATAGAAATAAAAAAGGCGACCAGAAGGTCGCCTTTTTAAGAAAGTAATAATGGATAAACATACATTTAATATACTAGTGATATTGTCACTATATTAATAAGAGTAATAAAAATAGAGATAAGGAGGGATTTTATATTCCTTCCCATCATAGACTAGTGTGTCGACTCGCCGGTCTGTTTCAAACTCCTCATTAATGCACTCCACGCTTCCTCCATTAAATTTCTCGGTCGACTTGGTGTTACTGGATATACTAGTCAGAAGAATATCCTTGTAACCGGATGATGAGTCATTTTTTCGGACATGAAGCAATGATTTTCTGACGGCATATTCAGCGCTGCACATCTGATTACTTTTGCCAAGCCGATGGTGGGAGTCAACAATCAACCCTTTCATAACCAAGGCAAGAGACCCATTATCTTTCGGCTGGAACAGGTTCAAGGTAGTAGCAAGACGGCGCTTTGTATCCCAGTTAATTCTTAAGCCAAACGCAAGATGTGAAGGGTTCAACTGATATGGTGCGGTATCAATAAACATATCACCATCGGAATAATCCTCATGTTCGAGGAGGTCGTGACGCACCGTTCTATATTTGATGCTCATATCATTACTATCAATGACTGCAACATCCAGACTGGAGTACATCATTTGACCATGGGCTCGCAATGGAATCGCGATGATCACCATATTGTCATGCGCAGGCCATGTTTTACACGTATAATTCTGTGTTAATCCCTGATACTTCTTTCCATCATGTACTATCTCGACATGATCATTGTAGTTTGCTGCAGCCAGAAGTGACTTCATGTACTGTAAACATGGGTCGGCAGATGCATTGGCACTAACCAAAATAAAAAATGAAAATAACAACCTAGATATCATATCTCTTACCATTTGACCTATCGAAAAATATAACGCTCATACAACATATACCACTATTTTTACTTTCATTATCCTAGCTAGATCAGCTTCATGGCAGTACACAACATTTATATCTTAAACGCTATGAAATAATGAAACCTGGGTAAATGGACATCCAACTTTTTGCTGCTGCGCTACCACGATCCGGCTGGCTGGCCGATGATCCACGAAGCCCTGCTGGAGATGGGCAAGGGCCACCTGATCGGCAACGGCCCCGGCTGTCTGGTGCCGCCGGAAGGCCGCAATGAGCACTCCGCCTCAGGTAAAGGGATGAAACTGGCCCTGACTCGCCATAGCAACATTGTTTACCAGCGCGGTAATGGGGCTGGCAATAAAGGTGTTGGCAGTCAGAGCCATGGTGCGGCTGCCAACAAGAGCGGAAAAGGTAATGGCAAGCCTGCGGTAAAAGGGAACTGTGCCAAGCGACCGGCTTGGTGATTCCCCTCGTTTTGAGAAGATCTAGAAACAACAAAGGCGACCATCTGGTCGCTCTTGTTTTACTTACTTACTTCTTTGATTGCTTGAGTTACAGGTGTAGAGAGAATTTCAACAACAGATTTCTGATTTGAAATGTCATTATCGGAAGATGCATATCCAGTTGATTGAGGTGAAAATATACAGGAGGCAGCTTGAAGAAGAACTGCATCACGAATTCCATCATTACCAGATGCTTCACCTAGGGCGGAATGAGTCATCAGAGCATTTTGTCTATGTTTATTGATAATGGCGTTATGTTTATGATTTAAAAAATTTTTCGCCGATAAAAAAAGCATATAAGCCATGACAGAGAAAATTAAGAATTTACTTATGGATAGTTGAATTGCATCATAAGTACTCTCTGGTTTTAAGAAAGGTATCTTATGTATAAAAAGAGAGAAAAAAGCAAATAGACCCAAAGCAATTGATAGTTTAACTGAATATCCTTGCCATTTTTTTGCCTCATATAAGTGTAGGTTGTATTCTGCATTAAAGTGAGACGCTTGTTTTGTTACGCCTTCTTCTGCTGCAACTCGTCTAATTTCATTTAATACATCACTGGCATCTTTCTCATGTCTAGATAATTTATTAGCAATTTTCTCTGACTTGTCTTCAATAGCTTGAAGGGTAGCGCGCGCATCAGAATCCAAACGTTGAAAATCAGCCGATCGATGTAAAGAATATGATATGTATGGATGCAGAGCTTGAAAGGCTGGTTGATATGCATTCTTTAAAGAGGATATTAAAGAAGTTCTGGCGCTAGTTGGGCTTTGTTATTCCAAATCAAAATCTAATATCTGTGAAAATATTTTGAAATGGCTATTGGAATTATCTCTAATTTTAGTTAACCCGTCATCAGGAAAATCTTGTAGTGCTGTGGTTGAAAGCCTATTGTAAAGGTCTATTAATAATTTGGCATATGAGATAGCTTCAGAAAAATTGAGTTTTTGTCCTAGTTCTGATTCTCTTGCTAAAGAATTAGGATCAAAGTTTTGAATGCGAGTTAATGACTGCATAGTCTCATTATAAATGGATTCAGTTCCTACAAACATATGTTATCCCCAGTATTTTATTAGGCCATTTTTAGGCGTTACGTAAAATAAGCCAAGTTATGGTAATTTAAGTTTTAGTCGCATGAAGTTAATTTTTTGTGGATGTTAAAATATATTTCCTTCTAAATGAAATGTATTTTGTAAAACTAGTTCTTATGATTGCCTTGCCATTTGGTGAAAAGCCAACATGACCAATTATAATCACATCGGAACCATCCAATTCTGAAACTGTATTTAATTTAAAGTTTTTTATAAGCTGCCCTGTTAATTCTGGTGTAAACATTATGCTCGGTTCTTTGCGGTAGTCACCATAGTTGAGCCATAAAACGCCTCTTTGGTCAATGTTGAGGTTGTTTATCGTACCCCAAAAAATACATAGTCTACCTATATGATTTTTAGTTACCTCTTCAATTTTGACTAAATTATCTTGTAGCGTACCATTTAAAATCACTCGTCCAGAATCAGCGACAATACTGATGTCTTGTCCTTTCTCTGCGTAATTTTTATTGCGACATAAATTTGTCAATATTTGTTTGAGAGACTTATTTATAGGAAAGCCAGATATATTTCCTAATGCTTTTTTTGGCCTATGTGTTTGCCATTCAGATTCAATGTCATCATGTTTTTCGTTAGCTTGAGATATATAAATAGATGAGCTGATGTTTTTATCTAAATCAACTCTAATATTTGAGTTGTTTTTACTTTCATCAGATTCAATTTCGTCATCATCATCTGAGCCTATCTCAATAGTGGAGGCTTTGCACTCTTCTTTGTGGTGAGCCGCAAAGCAAGCTACACGTTCAAATTTTTCTGTTGTGTAGCTTTTTATATACCAAGCTTTTCTATTGCACTCTAAGCAATAGATTAGCCCCCTATATTTATCTGATTCTTTCTCATAATCTAATGTTGTGCAAACAGTGTTATCCTCTATATATAAGCATTTTAACATATGGAATATCCTTAAACTTTAAAATTTTATTTATGAGGAGATTATGAGAGAGATTAAAAATCTTATATGTTGGGCTAAAAATCGTAGGTCTGGGCAGAACGAAGTGAAGCTCAACGTTTACAGCGAAAATAGATCTTTAATTTTGATGCGTTGATCAATTCCATCCACGATTGTCCCGTTTTGGTGGGGCGATAATTCTCGTCTGTTGGGCTTCGCTACGCTCTGCGCCAACCTACAAAAAACACGCTACCGCCCGTGGATTACAGCTTCCAAAGTGCTCAATTAATCAGCAGGGCAGTTACCCATTACTGATTAATAGGCACCGTATGGGAATGTTAACCATGCGAGGCTGCTGATGCGAGCACAAATTTGATATAACTATCAGAAAAGCCTCCTTTTTTGAGCTGCATCATCAAAGTTCTTGGGGCAGGCGATAAAGGCAGCCAGGCGGAGGCAGTTTTGCTATCTTGCCGGCCGATTAACAGGGGGAGGCCTGATGGCGTCCCCGAGCGCATCGCAGCCATTTTTTCCGGCATAGCTCCGGCATAACGCTGGCAAAAAACGACATAGAACCGATACGGCACAGGCACAGGAGTAGTGAGATGGCAGTAAAAAGCAAATCCAGAAGCGAGAAGATCGGTAGCGGGCTTGGGCTGGTGTTCGGGATCATCGGCTTCAATATGCTGGTGCCCGTGTTGTTCGGGCCGCAGGCCGGGTTTGAGCTGGTTCCGATGATCCTGGCCATGGTCAGTGCCGTGGTTGGCTCCGAACTGGGGGCCATGATCGGCAAGCGGATCGATGCCCGTAAGCAGGCGAAGCCATAAGCCATCACCACAGAGCAAATAGTCAGGGCGACAGAAGTCGCCCTGATTATTTATGGTTATCGCGCTACCCGCGCCTTGGGCACAGGCGCTGGCTTATACCCTCAGTGGCAAGGGCGTGCTACCTTGCCCACCACAGTGTTGATGACAAGGAGTTGCAATGCGCATTGCCCTGATTGGTCTTGGCGATATCGCCCAGAAAGCCTATCTGCCGCTGCTCGCGAGCGACGAGCGGATCACCCCGCTGCTCTGCACCCGCAATCCGGTTGTATTGGAGAAGCTGGCCCGCCAGTACCGGGTCGCCGAGTGCTTTACCGAGGTGACGGCCATGCTGGCCAGTCGCCCCGATGGGGTGATGATCCATGCCGCCACCGCCGTGCATAGCGAGATTGCCGAGCAGTGCCTGCGCGCCGGCATCCCCACCTTTGTCGACAAACCCTTGTGCGACAACCTGGCTGACGCCGAGGGGCTAGCTAATCTGGCCATCGCGCAAAACTGTGCGTTGTTTACCGGTTTTAACCGCCGCTATCTGCCGGCCATGGCGCCTACCCGCGCCCAGCCGCTCACCGAACTCAACTGGCAGAAACACAGATTTGTTCTGCCCGGGCGAGCACGGGATTTTCTGTTCGACGACTTTATCCATGTGCTCGACGGCCTCTGCTTCTATGGCGGCGTGCCGGACGGGGAGCTACATGCCGTGCTAAGGCGCAGCCCAACCGATGCCAGCCAGCTGGCCGGGGTGAGCGTGGCCTGGCAAAGCGGCGATCGCGCCATCAGCGGCAGCATGAACCGCAGCGCCGGCATCACCGAGGAGCGTATCGACGCTTACGGCGACAACTGGTCGCTTCATCTGGAAAACTGCACCCGCGGCATCGTCGCCCGCGACAAGACGGCGCAGGCGCTGGTGCCAAATGACTGGCAGCCGGTGCTGGTCCAGCGGGGCTTTGCCGCCATGCTGGAACACTGGTATCAGCAAATTGAGAAGGGCCGTGCCGATGGCGAGCTGATCGCCTCCTACCTGCACGGCCACCGGCTGGCGGAGCAGCTGGTCGCCCTGGCGGGGGAGTAACCATCCCTCAATCCGGTGCAAATGACGGTGTCGTTCATACTTGGGCTGCCTGCGGGCAGCTTTTTTATTGGGCGCCAGGCGGCCTATCACCACGCAATGAAAGGGAGAGAAGGGATGAAAGGGATCTGTGCACTGATGGCGGCGCTGCTGGCCGCCCCGCTCTGGGCCGCCAGTCTGACCTATCAGGTCGCCGGAAGCGACTTTGAAGGCTACCAGACCAGGGGGCGCGACGGGGGGCCGATTATTTTGCTGATCCACGACTGGGACGGGCTCACCGATTACGAGATAAAGCGCAGCAAGATGCTGGGCAAGCTCGGTTACAACGTCTTCGCGGTCGATCTGTTTGGCAAGGGCGTCAGGCCCGCAACGATAGAGGCGCGCCGTGAGGCGACCGGGGCCCTCTATCAGGATCGCGCCCGCATGCGCCAATTGCTGGAAGGTGGACTCACGGCGGCCAGGCAGGCGCTGGGGGAGGGGCCCGTGGTGGTGCTGGGTTACTGCTTTGGCGGTGCCGCGGCCCTTGAGATGGCGCGAAGCGGCAGCCCGCTTGCCGGGGTGGTGAGCGTACATGGCGGTCTGGCCACGCCGCCGGATCAGGATTACGGCAAGACCCGGGCCGCGTTGCTTATCCTGCATGGCTCGGCGGATGCGTCCGTCTCGCTGCAGGAGTTTGCGAGCCTGGCCGAGCAGCTGGAAAAGGCGGGCGTGCGCCACGAGATGACCAGCTACAGCGGGGCTCCCCACGCTTTTAGCGTGTTTGGCGGAGAGCGCTATCACCAGGAGGCAGATGCCAAATCCTGGCAGCGGCTGATCGGCTGGCTGGCAGAGGTGACGGGGCGCGCCGGTTGAGATGAAAACAGGCGGCAGGGTTGCCCCTGCCGCCTGTCGCTATTCCCCGGGCCGCCGTCGTGGGGCCTGCACATCAGGGGATCAGATGCATTTTACCGGCTTGGGCAGGCCGCCAATCTTGGTTGCCTGCTTGGCGGGCCCTTCCGGGAACAGTTTGTAGAGGTAGCGGCTGTTGCCCTTCTCGGGGCCGTACTGTTTTTCCATCGCCTTGACCAGCGCGCGGATGGCCGGGGAGGTGTTGAACTCCAGATAGAAGGCGCGCACGAAGCGCACCACTTCCCAGTGCGGCTCCTCCAGCACGATTCCCTCCTGCGCAGCCAACACCAGCGCCAGTTCCTCGCTCCAGTCGTTGCTGTTGAGCAGGTAGCCCTTGGCATCGGTCTCGATGAGTTGGCCGTTGAATTCCAGCTGATGTTTGTCGGCAGACATGAGGGCTCCTCGCTAATGGGGCTATCGGGATTGGGCGGGCATGGTAGCGCCTTGATCCCCGGTGAGCAACCGGCTCTCGTTGGCAAGGTTAAGCAGCTGATCCGCCAGCTCGCTGATGAGGTTGAGTTGCTGGGTCAGCATCAGCTGCTCCTCGCTGCACTCCTGCGCTTCATCCGGGGTGATCAGCAGGCGCTGGCCGCCAAGGGAGCTGGAAGGAGTACCCGCCAGATGACCCGCCGCCTGCTCCAGGGTGTGGCAGATATGGTGGCGCATCTCGTCGAGCCCGCTGATGGCCTCCAGCTTGTCGCGATGAGCCCCGAGCGCCGAGATGTAGGAGAGCAGGGCGTGGTTGCGCCAGGTGAGGGTAAAGCAGAGATCGAGGAAGCGGCGGCGCTTTTGCGGCTCCACCAGCATGCTCTGCCAGGCGGTGGCCAGTTCGCTGTCCGCGAGATGGGCGCTCTTGCGCGCCACCCGGTAGTCGATGGATTCATCCCGCTGCGGCTTGAGGCTGGCCAGCACCGCCGATAGGTAGCGGGCATTGGCTGACAGCGAGTTGGCAATCAGGGTCGGCAGGCGCTTGTATTGCCAGTCCGGCCAGAGCCAGGCCACCAGGGCGTAGGCGATAAGGCAGCCGAGCAGGGTATCGAGCAGGCGCGGCCCCAGGATGGCAAAACCGATGCCGTCCAGCAGGTTGAATGCCATCAGCACATAGAGGGTGATAAAGCAGACGGCGGCGCTGTAGTTGTTGCGCACCTGGGTGAAAAACAGAAAAGCTGCGAGCCCCATCACCACCAGCTGGACGTGCAGCTCGGGGAAGAGCCAGAGCACCGGGATCCCCACCAGAATACCGGCGAAGGTGCCGAGCATCCGCTGCACCAGCCGGCGGCGGGTGGCGCTGTAGCTCGGCTGGCAGACAAACAGCACGGTGAGCAAAATCCAGTAGCCCTTGTCCATGTCAAAGGCTTGCAGTATGCCGTAGCCGATCACCAGCCCCAGCGAGAGTCGCAGGGCATGGCGAAACACCATGGAGTGCAGGGTGAAGTGCTGTTTGAGCTGGGCCAGAAATGGCAGGCGAGGGGGGGTTGCCAGCGGCGGCAGGCTCTGGGGGGCCTGATCCGGGTTTTGCAGCCCCTCGGCGCTGCCCAGCAGCTGGTTGATGCTGGCCAGGTTGCGGCGCAAAAACTTCATCGGCGTCAGCAGGGTTTTCGGGTAGTGCTGCTTGAGGTGGGTGAATTCCAGCTGATCGCCAAGGGCCTCCAGGGTCCAGTGGATGCGCTTGTTGTGGGCATAGGGCTTGTGCACCAGGATGGCGTAGCCGAGCCGCTGGCACGCCTCCGAGAGCTGCAAAAAGACCTCCTGAAAACCGTCCAGCACTATCCCCTGCTTGAGCTCGGCTTCCAGCCGGCTGTAGGGATAGTGGCTGGAGGTGGCCCGCTCGTGAATCTCCAGCGCCAGCAGGTAGAGGCGCAGCAGGCTGGCGAGCTCGGGGCTTGCCGGATGGCGCGGGGAAAGGCGCGCATTGAGGGCCGACTTGGTGAGGTTGAGCGCACTCACCAGATTGATGTTGAGCTGGGCCAGATTGTGGCGAATGGCCTGGGCGCCGTGCTCGTCCGCCGGGAAGAAGCGGGATTTTTCCAGCAAGTAGCGGCCGAGGGCGAAGTAGCTCTGGGCCAGCTGCTCGTGCAGTGTCTTGTAGGGCAGCAGCCAGAGCCAGAGCAGCGACACCAGGCCGTACCAGAGGGCGCCGGCGCCGAGCGCCAGCGGCTGGTAGAAGAGGCTCGGTGCATGGGCGGCCCCCAGCATGGTGTAGATGGCAATCAGCAGGGTGCCGAAGCTGATGGTGGCGTAGCGGGCACCGAGCGCCCCCACCATCACGAAGATAAAGGTGGAGCTCGCCAGCCCGATGGCAAACAGCCAAGGGGTGGGGTAGAGGTACTGCACGCACAATGAGGCAAACAGGAAGCAGAGCAGGGTCATCCCCAAATTCTTCACCCGGCCCCACAGGCTGTCGTCGGTTTCGGCGATGGCCCCCGCCACTACCCCGAGGGAGAGCAGCACGGTGAGCTGGATATCGCCGGTCGCCAGGGTGAAGGCGAGCAGACCGAGGATGGCCAGCAACACCTTGAGGGCGAAGTAGATATGGCTGTCGGTCAACAGGCGGCGCAGCAGGCCGGAAAAGTCCATCGGCATGGAAGTGAGAACAACCCTTTAACGAAACGAGTGCGGGATGGTAACCCGCCAGGATCGGCATGGCCCTGATTTGGATCAGGGCCACTTGGCTTCATCTCCTTGATCTGCAACTTATCCTGACAGAATCGTGCGCCAATAAAAACCCCGCCGAAGCGGGGTCTTGTTCATCATCGGCATCTATCAGTTGCGGTTGCCGCCGAGCAGGCTCAGCAGGCTCAGGAAGATGTTGTAGATGGAGACATACAGGGTCACGGTGGCGGAGATGTAGTTGGTCTCGCCGCCGCGCACGATCTGCTGGGTAGTCAGCAGGATGGCGCCGGAGGAGAACAGCATGAACATGGCGGACAGGGCCAGGCTCAGAGCGCTCATCTGCAGGAAGATGTTGGCGACCATGGCCACCAGCAGTACCCAGAAACCGACGAACAGCATGCCGCCGATAAAGGAGAGATCACGCTTGGTGGTCAGGGCATAGGCAGAGAGGCCGAAGAAGGTCAGCGCGGTACCACCCAGCGCGGTCATCACGATCTCGCCGCCGCCATTGTTCATGTACATGTTGATGATGGGGCCCAGGCTATAGCCCAGCAGACCGGTCAGGGCGAAGGTGAACACCAGACCCATGCCGTTGTTGCGGTTCTTCTCGGTCAGGAACATCAGACCGTAAACGCCGATGAGGAAGATGGCCCAATGCAGGGGCGGCATGTTCATCACGGTTGCGACCCCCGCCACCACGGCAGAGAAGCCCAGAGTCAGGGAAAGCAGCATATAGGTGTTACGCAGTACCTTGTTGGTATCGCGTACGGCACTTTGGGTGCCTGTGTAGATAGAACGGGTATCCATCTTGGTGTCCTCTTGATTTCCGGGTGAAGCGGCAAATTCCGCTTCGTTCATCGCATTGTATGCACTGAAGGTTGGGATGACGAGTGCTGATTTCAAGCGACACCCCAGCTCATTGCCTCCTACTATCCCAAAACAAATATGTATTGCATATGAACAAGGGCTTGACGTAGTATGCACGCCGTTCGGAGGGGTGGCAGAGCGGCTGAATGCACCGGTCTTGAAAACCGGCGATGGGCGACCATCCGTGGGTTCAAATCCCACCTCCTCCGCCATATTGACGAAAAAGCCCGGTCGATGATTCGACCGGGCTTTTTCGTATCTGTGATTCGGGGCAGGGTGGCCCGGCGCGCCAGGGCGTCAGGCCAATCTGCACTCAGTGCGGCTGGTGATGCAGCATGCCAGCCGCCACCATCGCCGTGGTGGCCACGGCGCTGCAGCGTGCCGAGTCCGCGCAGCCTTGCGAGGTGCCGGCGCTCTGCGTGTCACGTTGGTAGACGGGGACCCCCTCTTTGATCGTCTCCTCGACCCGGATATCGGCCAGGGTCTCGGGTTTCACCTTGAGCGGGTTGGCCGAGAGCACCACCATGTCCGCCAGCTTGCCCACCTCGAGAGATCCCTTGTTGCGCTCCTCCTTGTATTGGGTCGCCGCCCACAAGGTCTGGGCTTTCAATCCTTCCAGCGCGGAGACCCGCTGATCCGGTCCGATGGGGCGGCCGGTGCGGCTGACCCGGTTGACGGTCGCATAATAGACCCGCATGGAGTCAGGCAGTGCCACCGGCGAGTCGTGGTGGGAGGTGAAGATCATCCCCAGCTCGCGCGCCCATCCGGTGGGGGAGATATGTTGCGCCCGCTCCTTGCCGAGCACTGAGTCACTGTGCCAGTCCCCCCAGTAGAAGGTGTGCATCGGGAAGAAAGAGGGGAAGATGCCGAGCCGCTGGAACGAGGCGACCTGATCCTTGCGGGCGGTCTGGGCATGGATGGCGACGAAGCCGCGATCCGGCTTGCCATGCTGTTTCTCGCTGGCCTCCACCCCCTTGATCAGCTGATCGATGGCGGCATCCCCGTTGACGTGGGTCAGCAGCTGCCAGCCGTTGCGCTGGGCCAGTTCGATGTAATGGGCGGCCTGCTCGTCGCTCATGCTGGGGTAGCCTTTGTAGCCGGCCTTTTGTCCGGCAGGGGGGACGAAATAGGGTTGGGTCAGCCAGGCGGTCTTGCCCTGGGGGGAGCCATCGAGATTGAGTTTGGCCCCTGCGACCCGAAAGCCGTTCATGTACTGCTGGGCGTAGTAGGGCGGGGCGATGACATCCCGCGCGATCTGGATATCGGGATAGGCCGCCACATCGAGGGGCAGCTTCTCTTTCTGGGCCAGCTGGTACATGGTCTTGACGGCGGATGAAGAGGCGCGCCCCTCTTGGGCCGTGGTGTAACCGAAGCTGGCGTAGAGCGCCATGCCCGCCTTGAAGATCGCCTCGTTCTCCTGGTTGTTCAGCTTGGCGAACATCGGCAACAAGGCGCCGAAGAAGGCGGTCTCCTCCAGCACGCCGTTCGGGGTCTTGCCATCCGCTTCACGGCGGATCTTGCCCCCTTCCGGATCCTTGCTCTGCGGGCTGAAGCCGGCCAGCGCCAGCGCCTTGCTGTTGAGGGTGGCGAGGTGGCCGGACTGGTGGATGATGATCACCGGCAGATCCTCTGAGACCGCATCCAGCTCCTGACGGGTGGGGTGGCGTTTTCCCTTGAGCTGGGAGTCGTCATAGCCAAATCCCAAAATAATCCCGTGCGCCTTGTTTTGCGGTTTGGCGACCCAGTCGCGCAGCCCTTGCTGCAGCTCCGCTATGCTGGTCACAGCGCCATCGGGCGGGGCCAGCAGGTTGGCCGAGAGCGCCTGGATGCCGGTGTTGAAGACGTGACCATGGCCATCGATAAAGCCCGGGATCAGGGTCTTGCCCTGCAAGTCGACCACCCGGGTCGCCTCATCGCGCAGCTTGAGGATGTCGGCCTCGCTGCCCAGCGCCAGAATGCGGCCATTCTTGATGGCCAGCGCCTCGGCCGTCGGCGCCGCGTCGTTGACGGTGACTATGTCGCCCCCGAGGTAGATGGTCTGGGCGGTGGGTTTGGCGGGGCTGACGGCATAAGCCGAGCTGGCGGCCAGCAGGGCGATGGCGATGGGGGCTAGTTTCATCTGGCATTCTCCGTGCGCGTTGTCGGTGCACCTTGTCCGTGCAGATTGTCCATGTAAAGAATGACCCGGGAGGGTGACGGTACCCTGTCACGCAACAGGGCGATCACGTCCCGACCGGGCAGGTTTGCTTCGCAGCAAATGAATGAATATACAAGGAATTACCCTGCTCAAAAGTGATGCTGCAGCCAAATTGACCGATTTCATCATAAACGCGGCGGGGGGGCCACCAGGCTCCCCCGCCGTTTCCTTTTCCGGCATTTTCTCATGCTGGCAGCCCTGTTTATGACTCAGTGGGCCACTCCCGATAGTTGGCGAGGCGATAGCCCCGTTTGGCGATGAGTGGCGGCAGGGCCGGGTCGGTCAGGATGGCGAGCTCGGTGAGGCGGGGTTGGCAATAGGAGCTGCCCTGCATCTCCAGATCAATGAAGGAGGGGTGGCACATGATCTCGAGGGAACTGGCCCCAAGTTCATCAGCCTCGTCCAGCAGCTGCAGCAGGGTGTCCCGGGTCAGCTGCTCCCCGTAGAAGCGGGCGTCAAACTGATCGCAGCTCAGGGTATGGTGCACGCTCAGGCCATGGCGGGCAATCTCGCTGCGGTCGATGCGAAGGGGCAGTCGGTGCTCCATGGCAAAGGCCTCCACCAGCGGGTAGAGGGTCGGCAGCATATGCACATGGTGGTGGCTGTCGATATGGGTGGGCGCCTTGCCAAAGAGGGTGATAAAGCGCTGGTACTGGCTTGCCAGCTCACAGCGGACCTCCTCTGGGTCGAGGGTGCCCGCCTCGCTCTTTTGCCAGATCCCCTTGTCCAGCATCCCCTGTTCGTTGACCAGGCAGGTGAGCGGGGTGAGCGGGCGTCCCCAGCTCAGCATGAAGTGCAGCCCGACCGGCAGCTCGGGGAAGCGCCCGGCCAGCCAGGCGGCATGTTCAATGGCCGGGGAGGTCACGATGGCGGTGGTGGAGCTGACGACGCCTTGAGTGAAGGCCTCGATGATGCCGTAGTTCTGGGCGCGGCACAGACCGAAGTCGTCGGCATTGATGATCAATCTCTTGCTCATGACGGTTCTCTTCCTTTCAGGCGCCCCGCTCGTAATCAAACGGGGCGCGATGGTCTCAGGCGAGGGCGTCGATGGCGGCAGCGAAGTTCGGCAGGTGTTCGCGGTGGGCCAGCAACAGCTCGCGGGCAACGAGGCGGGCATCGTTGTCGGAGTGAATGAGCGGGTTGAGGTTCATGGCGAGCAGCAGATCCTCCATGTTGCCGCTGATGGCGGCTTGGGAGGCGGCGATCTCGAAGCTCTTGATGAGGTGTACCAGACCATTCACCTTGTCGTCAAAGCGGGTGAGACGGGGGTGGGGGATGGCGCCATCACGTCCGATCCGGCAGGTCATCTCCACCGTCCAGTCGGCCGGGATATTGGTGACATGGCCCTGGTGGGGAATGATGACATAGTGTTCGCTCTGCTTGTCGTTGTAGATGGCGCTGATCACCTCGCAGGCGGCATCCGAGTAGTAGGCGCCGCCGCGCAGCTCCAGCTCCTTGGGTTTTTCGCACAGCTCGGGGTTCTGGTAGAGATCGAACAGCTTTTTCTCGACCTCCTGCACCACCTGGGCGCGGGCTCCGCCCTTGTAGAACTCGCCCATCTCGATCCCCAGCATCTCCTTCTCCTTGAAGTAGTAACGCAGGTAGGAACAGGGGAGCAGACGCAGCCCGCGGATGAGGCTGGCATCGAAGGGGAGGTCGAAGATGTTCTTGACCGAGCTGGCGCGGGTCAGGGTGCCGTCGGCTACCCCTTCCAGCAGCTCGTCGAAGCGGGACTCACCGTTCACCAGCACGTCGCCGATGAAGACCAGGTGGTTGAGGCCGAACAGATCCATGGAGAGGTGATCCTGCTCGGTCAGCTTCAGGGCGTCCTTGACGAACATCTTCATGCCGACCGGGATGTTGCACACCCCGACAAAGCGGCGGAAGTTGGTGTGGCGGTGGACCGCCTCGGTCACCATGCCGGCCGGATTGGTGAAGTTGATGAGCCAGGCATCCGGGCAGAGCTCCTCGATGTCACGGATGATGTCGAAGATGACGGGAATGGTGCGCAGCCCCTTGAACAGGCCGCCGGCGCCGTTGGTTTCCTGCCCCAGCATGCCGTGGCTCAAGGGGATGCGCTCATCTTTTTCTCGCGCCTGCAGCTGGCCGACCCGCAGCTGGGTCGTCACGAAGTGGGCGCCTGCCAGCGCTTCACGGCGATCCAGGGTCTTGTGCAGCGTCATGGGGATGCCGGCCTGGCGGATCATCCGCTGGCACAGACTGAAGATGATGTTCAGTTTCTCTTCGCCGGCGGGAATGTCGACCAGCCACAGCTCGCTGATGGGCAGCTCGGCATAACGCTTGATGAAGCCATCGACCAGTTCCGGGGTGTAGCTGCTGCCGCCGCCTATGGTGACTACCTTGATCTTCTCGTTCATAAATCCCTCTTTCATCTTTCTCTATCTGGTTGAACAGGGGCCGCTCTGCTCTGGCGCCGAGCCAGGGATGAGCGGGGCCGCAGCCGCCTGATGCAGGGGCTGGTCAAAATGGGCGAATTGTTATCTAACTCACTGTTTTACATCGGTAACAGGGCCCCGCCTCAGGCAGGGGTTTCAAATTTCGGGTAGAGATATTTGCGATAGCTCCCCGGGGTAAACGAGGTCAGTTTCTTGAAGTTCTTGATAAACAGGCTGACGTCGTTGTAGCCGGTCTCGAAGGCGATGTCGGCCACCGAGTTGTTGGTCACTTCCAGTTGCATCTTGGCGTAGTTGACCCGGATCTCGTTGATGATCTGCATCGGCGTCTTGTTGTAGTAACGCCGGGTGGCCCGGGTCAGGTATTCCTGGCTCTTGCCGCAGAGGGAGACCATGTTGGCCAGCGCATCTTCGGCAAAGAGGGGACGGTTGTGCATCTTTTCCACTGTCTCGTGGAGCCAGAGGGGGAGATCCTCGCTGGCGGAGGCCTCCTTGTAGTGACGCAGCCGGTTCATCACCGCAAAGGTCACCACCTCGAGAAATTCGGTCAGCGCCTCTTCGCGAAAACCGGGGGAGACCAGCACCGATTCTATGTAGCTGAGAAACTCGCTCTTGAGCTGATAGGCCTGGGAGGCGACGAAGTGATCCGGCAGCAGGTATTTGAAGTGCTCGTCAAAGTAGCTGCGGCTGATCCCGACGTTGAAGATGCGGGTGGTGCCGAACTCGTAGAAGCTCTGGTGGCTGGAGCCCAGCGGGATGAAGACCACGTCTCCCCGCTCCAGCAGCACCCGCTTGCCATTGACCTCCTGATAGTAGCGACCGGTCAAGACCAGGGTGAACTCGTAATAGTCGTGCTGGTGCAAACCGGTTCCGCTCACCTGTTTGTTGTAGATGAACATGTGGAACGGTTTGTTGTTGAACAGCTCGGTTTCCCGGATTGTCTTGACGCTCATGAGTCGCTTCCTGATCTGCGAACCTATGGCGGGGCAGGGTGCCCCGCCTTGGGATTACTTGCTCTGCAGCTTCTCGTGCAGCTCGATCAGCTCGCTGATCAGCTCACGGGCCAGCATGGAGGTCATCAGGTGATCCTGGGCATGCACCAGCACCAGGGTGACCGGGATCTTGCCTTCCCCCTGATCCCCCTCGATCAGCTGGGTCTGCACCAGGTGGGCGGCATTCAGTGCCTCGCGGGATTGGGCCATCAGCTGGTGGGCGGCGGCCAGATCCCCCTCCTTGGCTTTCTTCAGGGCGGTATAGGCCAGGCTGCGGGCCTGCCCCGAGTTGATGATGAGCCCCATCACTACCTCTTCCAGATCGCTGGCGGTATCGCTCTCTGCGGGGATTTGATCCAGATCGAACATGTTTGCTTTCTCCTTGATTGAAACCGGTTAATTGAAGCCATGGTGACGGGCGACGTCGGCAAACCAGTGACCGCTCTTCTTGATGGTACGCTGCTGGTTTTCGAGATCGAGGCGCACCAGGCCATAGCGGTTTTTATAGGCATTGAGCCAGGACCAGTTGTCGATAAAGGTCCAGAGGTGATAACCGCGACAGGCGCTACCCTCCTCGAGGGCGCGGTGCAGCCACTCAAGGTGCCCGCGGATGAAGTCGATGCGGTAGTCATCTTCCACCCGCCCTTGCGGGCCGATGAAGCGCTCCTCCCCCTCGACTCCCATGCCGTTCTCCGAGATGTAGCAGGGCAGGTTGCCGTAGTTGATCCGCAGATCGGTGAGAATGTCGTAGATCCCTTTCTCGTAGATCTCCCAGCCGCGATGGGGGTTCATCTTGCGCCCCGGCATCTCGTAATAGTCGAAGAGATCCTCCGGGGTGCGGGGCGTGCCTGACCAGGGTTCGTCCTTGGCCTTGACCCGGCGCGGCTGGTAATAGTTGATGCCGAGCAGATCCACCTTGCCGGCGGCGAGCAGCGCCTTGTCCCCTTCCGCCACCTGGGGCAGCAAGTCGTACTGCTCCAGCAGGGCGATCAGCTCGGGGTCGTAGCAGCCCTTGAGGGCCGGGTCGAGAAAGCTCTTGTTGAGCAGCAGATCCGCCCGGCGGGAGGCCAGCAGATCGGCAGGCTCCCGGGAGCGGGGATAGGTTGGCGTCAGATTGAGGATGATGCCAATTTCGCCATCCTCCTGGCGTGCCCGGTAGGCCTGCACCGCGCCGGCATGGGCCAGCGCCGTGTGGTAGGCGACGGTGACCGCCCGGCCAAAATCGACCACGCAGGGGTAGTGATGGTGACCCAGGTAGCCACACTCGACCGGCACTATGGGCTCGTTGAAGGTGAACCAGTGCTTGATGCGATCGCCAAATAGGGCAAAGCAGTGGCTGGCGTAGTGGATGTAGGCGGCGACCACTTCCCGGCTCTCCCAGCCGCCACGCTCCTGCATGCACATGGGCATGTCGAAGTGGTAGAGGTTGATGAGCGGGGTGATCCCCTCGGCCAGCAGGCGGTCAAACACAGCGTTGTAGAAGGCGACGGCCTCGGGGTTGATCTCGCCGGTGCCATCCGGGATCAGCCGTGACCAGGAGATGGAGGTGCGAAAGCTGTTGTGGCCCAACTGCTTGAGCAGGGCGATGTCGCTCTCGAAGTGGTCGTAAAAGGTGGAGGTATCGGTCGGGCCTATGCCACCGTGAAAGCGCTCCGGCGCGATGGCAAACCAGTGATCGAAAATGTTGGCGGACTTGCCGCCGCGAGCGGCGGCGCCCTCCATCTGTGGTGCCGAGCTGGCACTGCCCCACCAGAAGTTATCCGGAAAACGATACTGCATACTGCGTTTCTCCAAACTGGCGGGAGGAGCCGGGCTCCTCCCGCGCGTGTCGTCAGAACTTCAGAGCCTGAGCGATATCTTCCTCGCTCTCTTCTTCCTCTTCGATGACGTTCTGGGCCTTGTTGGCGATGATGACGAACGGCACATACATCATGGTGGCCACCCCCAGGTTGAACAGGGCCAGCAGGAAGGCCGCCACGCTGCCGTTGGTGTTGAAGAAGGCCCCCAGCCCCGCCGGCATGGTCCATGGCGCCATGTTGGTGATGGGTGGAATGAACCCCGTGTAGTAGGCAAACAGGGTGATGCCCGTCAGTACCGGCTGCACCATCACGAAGGGGATGAGCAGCACCGGGTTCATGATGACCGGCAGGCCGAACAGGATGGGTTCGTTGATCTGGAACATGCCGGAGGGCAGGCCCAGCTTGGCGACCTGACGGTAGTCATCGCGGCGGGAGACCATGAAGATGGCCAGGATGAGGCCGAGGGTCGCACCGGTACCACCCAGATAGATGTAAGAGTCGAGCATCGGCTTGGTCCAGACATGGAACTCCTTGCCGGCGGCCAGCGCCGCTTCGACCGAGCCGTACTGGGTGTAGAGCGCCACGTTCTCCAGAGTAAATGGCACCAGGATGCCGTTCTCGAGGGCGGAGAGCGCCAGGGAGCCGTGTACCCCGAAGAACCAGAGCAGCGGGGAGAAGAGCACATAGACCCAGCCCACCAGGCCACCCATGCTGGCCAGCGGCGTGGAGATGGTATCCATGATGAGCTGGTGGAAGTTGGTGCCGGCGTTGCCGAGCAGGTAGGCAATTACCCCCATGATGGAGAGGATGATGAAGCCCGGGATCAGCGCCGAGAAGGAGCGGGAGACGGAGCCTGGCACGCTGTCGGGCAGGCGGATCACCCAGTTGCGGCGCACGATGAAGGTGAACATCTCGGCCACGGCGATACCGATCAGCATGCCGGAGATGATGTTGGCGCCGCCCAGCCAGTTGGCACCGACGGCGTAGGCCTCACCGACGCTGAACGGAGTGACCGTCATGAAGGCGGCAACCGACAGCAGACCGGCGGCGAGCGGGTCAACCTTGCGCTCTTCCGCCAGCGCCATGCCGATGAAGAAGGGGGTCATCAGGGACATGATCCCCAGGGTACCGTTGTAGACGCTGCCCCCTATACTCTTGAAGCCATCCAGGGTGGCGATGGTGGCGGGATCGAGCCGCACCCCCATGGAGTAGAAAAAAGAGCCCTCGCCAAAGCTCAGAAACACGTTGTTGATCAGCACAAACATGGCCCCGGCGAGCGTCAGGGGCATCAGTTTGATAAAGCCGTTCTTGATGGCATTGACGTGAGGCTGTTTGCCCAGCTTCACGGCAATCGGCAGGATTGCCTTCTCCATCGATGCGATAAGGTTGCTCACATCCCTCTCCTTACTGTGCGCTGTGCTGCTTGATGGCCGCGACGGCCGCCTTGAGAACACCCAGACCGTCCACTTTTCCGTACAGGATGGAGTCGATCACCTCGACCGGCTTGCCCGGCAGCTGTTGCTGGATTTCCGGCAGCATGTAGGCGATTTGCGGGCCCAGCAGGATCAGATCGGCATCGACCCCCTTCTCGGCGGCCAGGGTCTCCGGATAGGCATCGATCACCACGGGGACATCATATTTTTCTGCCTGCGCCTTCATCTTCGAGACCAGCAGTGACGTGGACATCCCGGCAGAGCAAAACAGGTAGATGTGCTTCTTTTCCATAACCATTCCCTCAACGCTTGAAAATCAAATGAACAAACCGGTCGAGACGGCGGCGAGTCGCGCTGCAAGCCTTGATCATCTCCAATTGACCTTATTGTATCGACACATCCTGTTTGACTGGTATTTCGTGGTCTAAATCAATTGTCTTTGGTTGACCAAGTGATCTGCCGCTCTTCACAGTTTTCGATGTGCCATGATTGGAAAAAAGACGATATAACGAAGATAAAAAGAGAGGTTGATGATTTATTTTATTTAAATCAATTAATTATGTGTTTTCTGTGGGTCGTTGACCTGCTTTGCTAGAAAAATGCGAAATTGTCTTCACCGGTTCAAATTCACAAGCTAATGCAATCTGATTGATATTCCTGCCAGATCTTTCAGATCGTCTGAATATCACTCAGATGGGGTTTTATTGACCTCGCGTTAATGAGGAATCAACCAGAGAGGTGGTCTCGGTCAGGGCGCCTGAAAGGTGAGAGAGGGGCAAAAGAGATAATAAGGAAGAGTGACAAGCGCTAACTGGCAAAGAGCGGGAGAGGCTGCAGAAAGCGGGACAGGCAAAACAGAGCAGTCGGTGAAGCAAGCAAAGCGGCTCAGATAAAGAAAGCTGAGCCCGTAGAGGAGGGAAACGCCTTGGCTTGCGTTCTCTCTCCCCCCTGAAAAGGCCAAGGCGCCAAGGCGAGAGAAAAGAAGCGGCCCCGGTACAAAGTGCCGGGGCCGCTGGTCGTCTCTTGCAGGGCGCAGACGCCAGTATGTCAATGTTGGTGAATTATCCCACCAGACCCATCGCCTGGGGCAGTGCCATCGAGATAGCCGGCACATAGGTGACCAGCAGCAGCACCAGCGCTATGACCGCGAAGAAGGGCAGCAGCGGCTTGATGACCCCCTCAATCTTGATCTCCCCAATCTTGCAGCCGGTGAACAGGATGGGGCCGACCGGGGGCGTGATGGTACCGAGGGAGAGGTTGAAGATCATCATGATGCCGAACTGCACCGGATCCATGCCGAACTGGGTGCAGATGGGCAGGAAGATAGGGGTGAATATCAGCACTGCCGGGGTTGGGTCCATGAAGGTGCCCACCAGCAGCAGCACCAGGTTCATGATCAGCAGGATGATCAGGAAGCTGTCGGTGAAGGAGAGCAGGCCGGAGGCGATCAGGGCCGGTATCTTGGTGAACGCCATCACCCAGGACATGATGGAGGAGGCGGCCAGCATCAGGATCACGATGGCCGTCATCTTGGCGGTCGCCAGGAAGATGGCTGGCAGGTCGGCCGCCTTGATGTTCCGGTAGCAGATGCCGAGCACGAGGGAGTAGACCACGGCAATGGCAGAGGCCTCGGTGGCCGTGAAGATGCCGCCCAGGATGCCGCCAATGACCACCACTATCATCATCAGGCTGGGAACCGCATCCAGCAGCAGCTTGAGATGCTGACCCTTGAGGGAGTTTTTCTCCGCCACATAGCCACGACGCTTGGCGATGAAGCCCGCTACCAGCATGACCCCCAGTCCCCACAGGATGCCGGGGACATATCCTCCCATGAACAGGGCGGTAATGGAGACGCTGCCTGCCACTGTGGCATAGACGATCAGGGAGTTGCTGGGGGGGATCAGCATGCCGGTCGGGGCCGAGGCAATGTTGACCGCGGCGCTGAAGGCGGGATCGTAGTTATCCTTCTTCTGGATCGGGGACATGATGCCGCCGATGGCCGCTGCGGAGGCGACACCGGACCCACTGATGGAGCCAAATAGCATGTTGGCGACCACGTTGGTCTGGGCCAGGGGGCCGGGCAGGAAGTTGCTGACGATCTTGGCGCAGTTGATCAGCCGGATGGCGATGCCGCCATTGTTCATCAGGTTGCCGGCCAGGATGAAGAAGGGGATGGCCAGCAGGGCGAAAGAGTCCAGGCCGACGAAGACTCGCTGGGCCGAGGTCAGGATGGCGCCATCAAACGGCAGGATCATCGCCATAGCCAGGAAGGAGGAGAGCCCGATACTGATGCTGATGGGGGTGCCGATGAACAGCAGGATAAACGCACCGATGAACATCACCAGCGCAACAACAACCGCAATATCCATGGTTACACCTTTTGCTTGAAGGAGAATTGCTTGGCCAACCCGTACTGGTTGTACAGGCAGTAGAAGACAGCCAGCACGCCGCTGATGGGAATGGCGGCATAGATCACCCCGATAGGGATCTGCAGCGCGGAGTCGAGTTGCCCCATCTGGCGATTCATGCCGATATAGCCACCCACTGTCAGGACCAGCAGGGCAAAGGCCGTGGTGGCCAGCTCGCCGATCATCTCCATCAGGATGCGCACATTGTGGGGCATGCGATCGCGCATGAAGGTGATCGCCATGTGCTCACGCAGACCGAAGACGTAGGCGCCCCCGATCAGGACCAGCCAGATGAACAGGTAGCGGGAAAGCACTTCGCTTACGGCACTGGGGCTGTTGAACAGATAACGAGTCACGACCTGATAGGTGACCAGCAGCGTCATCACCCCCACGAGGGCGATGCAAAAGTAGGAGACGGCAAGATCCACTTTCTGCTTGATGCTGGTCAGGGTGGCGCAGAAGCCCTTCTGAACAGCGGGTTCACTTGGTGCAGAGAAAGGAGTCGGTTGTTCAGTGGGTTTCATGACTGATCCTCATAAAAGGGGCTGCGATGGCAGCCCCTGGCAACAAGCGGCATTAGTTGGCCAATGCGCGGATCTTGCTGAAAATGTCTTTCTGTTCCGGCGTGGTCAGCAGGGTCTCCTGCAGCGGCTTGCAGCGAGCCTGGAAGGGGGCGATATCCACCTCGGTAAAAGTGGCGCCCTGGCTGGTAGCAGTCTGCTTCGCGCTTTCCAGTGCCTGGCTGAAGAGGTCAAACTCGGTCGAGGTACTCTCCTTGGCCAGCTTGCGGAAGGTGGCCTGATCCGCGGCATCCATCTGGCTCAGGAAGTTTTCGTTGACCACCAGCAGGTCGGCCACCATCACATGACGGGTATAGGAGAAGTGTGGCGCCACCTCGTACTGTTTCAGGTCGGCATAGGTGATCTCGTTATTCTCGGCACCATCCAGCACCCCTTGCTGGATGGCTGAGTAGACCTCGCCCTGTCCCATGGGCACACCGGTTCCCCCCATGCAGCCCAGCATCTTGACCATGGTGTCGGACTGCATGACCCGGATCTTCTTCCCTTTCATGTCTTCGGGGGTCTTGATGGGGGCTCCCTTGACATACATGCTGCGTGCGCCGGCGGTATAGGCGGTCAATACCTCGAAGCCGTTGCCCTTGGTGGAGCTGAACAGGGCATCCAGGGTTCCGCCGGTGAACACTTTGTGCTGGTGCTCGGGGCTGTCATAGATGTAGGGCATAGCCAGTACGGAGAAGTTCTTGTTGAAGTTCTCGACCAGGGGGTTGGCGACCACCGCCAGCTGGATGGCGCCGGACTGGACCAGCTCCAGCGCGGCACGCTGATCACCCAGCAGCTCGTTCGGGTGGATCTCCAGCTTGTATTTTCCGCCGGTGGCGGCTTCCAGTTTCTGGCTGAAATCTTCAAGGGCCTTGTACTGGGGGTTGTTTTCGGACTGGTTGAACGCTGTTTTCAAAATCACGGGACCAGCAGCCTTGCTGTCTTCACCACATCCAGTCAAAAACAGACCAGCGGCTACAACAGTGCCAATAAGAGACAACTTGGGCAGAGCATTCTTCGTACGCATGTGTAACCCCTCTATGGGTTGGTTATCTTGATGGTGTTCATGCTACGTGAATCCGGCACGATTTCAGTGATCAAACTCAAAATAATGAAATGGTGTTTCTATTTTGTGAGAATTTGAAATCATTTTTTGTGGGATGGCGGTGTTGCATTCCGTTACAGGCGGTAAGGCAAGGCTGCAAACCGGCTCTCAACGCGGGGTGCACGGGGGCGTGGGAACTTGCCAATGGGCTCTTGGGCTGGCTGTGTTGGCGATCCAAAAGGGGATAAAAACAATCAGCCCCCACAAGGGCGGGGGCTGTATCGCAGACGTTGGCCCGGATTACTGCGCGGCCAGCCAATGTTTGCAAACCTTGAACACGGCCTTCTTGATCCTGGCTGGTGCTCGTACCTGGCAGGTGGGTCTGTGTACCTCGCCGGGGTAGAAGATGGCGAAGTCACCGCGCTCGAGCTGCAATCGGGTGGTGATCGCCGGGTTCTCCAGAAAGAGCAGATCCGGTTTTGTTTCCGGGTAGGTATGAGGAGAGCTGACGGTGGCGCTAGTGGCGATCATCTCCTGGCCATCCAGCACTATCTGGATATCGAGGTAACGATCGTGAAACTCGCTCTTCAGGTTTGCCTCCTGAGCCGTGGTGGGATGCGAGACGATATAGAAGACGGCATCGTCGATGAGATCGTATTTCCCCTCCTCCTGTTGCTGCAGGCGAGACAGAGACAGCTCGTCCCGAGTCAGGAGTTGTAGCAGCGGGGCGGGCAGCATGGCGATGTCGAGCCGGTTAAGATTGCCAGTGATCATGGCGTGAGCTCCTTGGATGGAGCCGGCGACTTACTCGTGTTGCATCGCCGGATCCGGGGTGACGTGACGGACCCGCGAGAGGGGTCTGCGCAAGGTTACAGGGCGGCCATGGCCTCCTTGGCCAGTGCACCAATCTTTTGCCATTCGCGGTTGTCGATGAGGTTGGCGGGGACCATCCAGGTGCCACCACAGGCAAAGACGGCGGGCAGGGCCAGATAGTCTTTCACATTGCTCGGGCTGATGCCGCCAGTGGGCATGAAGGAGACCGGATAGACGGCGCTCATGGCCTTGAGCATGCCCAGTCCACCGGACGGCTCTGCCGGGAAGAACTTGAGGGTATGCAGACCCAGCTCCATGGCCTGCTCCACCAGGCTGGGGTTGTTGACGCCCGGGATGATGGGCACGCCGCGGGCCTGGCAGTATTGCACTATGCGCGGGTTGAGTCCCGGGCTCACGATGAAGTCTACGCCGGCCTCGATGGCCTGATCGACCTGGGCCGTGGTCAGCACGGTACCAGCACCGATGATCATCTCCGGAAAGGCTTCCCGCAGGCGGCGGATAGACTCGGCGGCAGCCGGAGTGCGGAAGGTGATCTCTGCGCTGGGCATGCCGTTGTCCATCAGGGTCTGGCCGAGAGCGACGGCATCATCGGCATCCTTGATGGCGATGACGGGGATGATCTTCAGGGCGGAGAGTTGTTCAAGCAATATCGACATGGGAAGCCTCGTTGGCTGAGTGGTCAGGAGTAATGTGGGGTGGCATCGCCGTCAGGGGGATGATGGCACCACGGTGTTGAATAACGGTGCTTGCCAGCAGGTGGGCATAACGCGCTGAGTCGGCCGGGGATTGCCCTGCCAGTCTGACAGCAAGGTAACCCGCACTGAACGAGTCACCGGCAGCGGTCGTGTCGATCACGCACTCTTTTACCAGCGCTACGGCCGGCACTTCACAGCTGTATGCCTGCTGGAAGATGAGGCAGGGGGCGGCGCCACGCTTGATGACGATCTCCTCGACACCCAGCTCGCGAGTGCGGGCCAGGCATTGGGCCTCTTCGCTGTCGCCCCAAAGGGCAAACTCGTCATCCAGGGTCAGGAAGGCGATGTCGGTCAGGGCCAGCATGGCGCGATAGGCTTGCCTGGCCGCTTCCCGGTTCTCCCAAAGGCGTGGTCGATAATTGTTGTCAAAGACGATTTGGACGCCGGAGGCCCGGCACTCGGCCAGCCGCTGCAGCAGAGTCTGACGATCCTCATCGGAGAGGATGGCGAGGCTTATGCCGCTCAGGTAGAGGTAGTCAAACGTCTGCAGCTGGCGGCAGATCTCGCCGCTTTTGGGTGTCTGCAACCAGTAGCGGGCCGCCGCGTCGTTGCGCCAGTAGTGGAAGGTTCGTTCCCCCCGCTCGTCCGTCTCGATGAGGTAGAGGCCGGGCAGCTTGTGGCCGAGCCGCTGTACCAGTTCGGTGTGTACTCCCTCCTGTTGCCATTGGGCCAGCATGGCACTGCTCATGGGATCCGTGCCCAGGGCGCTGACATAATGCACGGCGACATCTGGATTGGCGCGTGTCAGATAGACGGCGGTGTTGAGGGTGTCCCCCCCGAAATGGCGCACTATGCCGTCCCGGTTTTCGGACAACTCGATCATGCACTCGCCAATGACGGCGACTTTGATAGCCATAATTTCTCCCGCGTACTTCGCGTTGGTGACCCGACCATTTTATTTAATTGTCATTCAATTGAAATAAAATAAAACGTAATTTCATTAAATTTGTGACATCGGTCTTATGTATGACAAGATGACGAAATGCGCCCGCCAAAGGTGTTTCTACTATCGAGGGAATACAGGGCGAGAAAGAGGGGCCATGGAGCGGGTGAGGTGGTAACAGCGGGACGAAACCTGGTCGTTCCCGTGTGGTGAAGAGAGGGGACTCAACGTGAGCAAGGCCACATAATGTCCTCATTATTCACTGATTTATCTGGATAATCGCCACCAACTCTATGACTGCCAGTTCATTTCAAATACAATGAAACAATCAATCATTTTTTTTGGAAGTAGACATGTCTGTGATAGATAACTCGCCTGATTCAGTCTCATCTGTGCTCAAGGTGTTTGGCATTTTGCAGGCGCTCGGGGAACAAAAAGAGATCGGGGTGACGGAGCTTTCCCAGCGCATCATGATGTCCAAGAGCACCGTCTACCGCTTTTTGCAAACGATGAAAACCCTGGGATATGTCTCCCAGGAAGGGGAAACCGACAAGTATGCCCTCAGTCTGAAACTGTTCGAGCTGGGCGCCAAGGCGTTGGAGCACCAGGATCTGGTCAAGATCGCCGATGAGCAGATGCACCGTCTTGGCAAGCTGACCAAGGAGACCCTGCATCTGGGTACGCTGGATGAAGACAGCATCGTCTATCTGCACAAGATCGACTCCGAATACAACCTGCGGATGTACTCCCGTATCGGCCGCCGTCGTCCCCTTTACAGCACTGGTCTTGGCAAGGTGATGATGGCCTGGTTGCCCGAGACCGAGGTGCGCGCCATGCTGGCCGACGTGACCTTCGAGCGCTTTACCGAGCACACCCTGAAGGATGTCGATGCACTGCTGGTGGAGCTGGCACAGGTGCGGGAACAGGGTTATGCCGAAGACAGGGAAGAGATGGAGCATGGCCTGCGGTGCTTCGCCGTTCCCATCTACAGCCGTATGGGGCGGATCATTGCGGGGCTCTCCCTGTCACTGCCCCTGGTGCGTTTCCATGAGGAAGACAAGGAGACGCTGGTGGCTCAGTTGCATGATGCCGCGGCCAAGATTTCCGCCGGTCTGGGCTTCCACGACTATCCCTTTGGGATGAACGACCAGCGCGGATAAGGTTCATCCGTCATAAAAGAGCAGGCTTGGCCTGCTCTTTTTTTATGTGTGGTATGGGACTGTTTGCCTGCGCAGTCAGGCGTTTTGCGGTGTTGCCCGGTAGAGCTTGAAGATGGTGTGGCTGTTGATGACGAAGAAGATGCTCTCCTGCAGGATGCCGCCGATGGATCCCGCCCAGACATTATGGGTCAGCCAACAGACGGTACTGCTCAGCATGCAGAGCCTCAGAGCAATGCCGTTGAGGCGAAACAGGGCATAGGTGCTCAGGGTGGTGCCGAGCAGGGTCAATATCTGCACCGGATGGGTAATCTGGGGGATGACCAGCAGCCAGGCCAGCGCCAGAAACAGCACCATGACGCCCAGGCCGCGGTAGTAACCCGAAACCCAGTTGCGTACTGCACAGAGCAGACAGTTGATGGCGGCCACGGAGGATCCCAGCAGCAGGAAGTGCAGCCCCATCAGGGTGCCGTTGAGAGTGAGGTGGAGTCTGAGCTTGTTGTCCTGGCGTTGCATGAAGGCCGTGGCGCCAACGAGGCAGGCCAGCAACCCCACGGATTGGGCAAACCAGTTGCTATCGAGAAACATATCGCCCTCCTGTCAGGGGTCAATGACAAAAGGCGCCTTGCGGCGCCTTGTCACATTGCGCTGGATCAGCGGGCCAGCCAGCCGCCATCGACGGCAATCGTGTAGCCATTGATGTAGTCGGAGGCGGCGGAGGCCAGGAATACCACAGGGCCCATCATGTCGTCCGGTACACCCCAGCGCCCTGCCGGGATCCGCTCCAGAATGGCGGCATTGCGGTCATCGTCGGCGCGCAGGGCTGCGGTATTGTTGGTGGCCATGTAGCCGGGGGCGATGGCGTTGACATTGATCCCCTTGCTTGCCCATTCGTTGGCCAGCAGGCGAGTGATGCCCATGACGCCGCTCTTGGAGGCGGTGTAGGAGGGGACGCGGATCCCGCCCTGATAGGAGAGCATGGAGGCGATGTTGACTATCTTGCCGCCTGTGCCCTGGGTGATGAACTGTCTGGCTACCGCCTGGGACATGAAGAAGACGCTCTTGATGTTGATGTTCATCACGTCGTCCCAATCTTTTTCGCTGAAATTGATAGCATCTTCCCGGCGAATGATGCCGGCATTGTTCACCAGCACATCCACATGACCGAAGTGGGAAACTGCCTGATCCACCAAGGCGGGCAGGCTCTCCACCTTGCTGACGTCGGCCTTCAGGCTCAGGAAGCGGCGACCAATCGCCTCCACTTTGGCGATGGTCTCGGTCGGCTCGACGATGTTGATACCGACGATGTCACAGCCCGCCTCGGCGAGCCCGAGAGCCATACCCTGACCCAGCCCGGTATCACAACCGGTGACGATGGCGACCTTACCTTTCAGATCGAATGCATTAAGAATCATAACGTTACCTCTAAACCACGGGACGGTGGAGTGTCTTGCCACGGCGAAGCGGCCACCCTGGCCGCCCACCATTCATTGTTTTGATCAGCGCAGGTCGCGGACCGCGACATGGTCCATGTCACCGAACACCTGATTCTCGCCCACCATGCCCCAGATGAAGGTGTAGGCCTGGGTGCCGACGCCGGCGTGAATGGACCAGCTCGGGGAGATGACGGCCTGTTCGTTGTGCACCAGCAGGTGACGGGTTTCGTCCGGCTTGCCCATCATGTGGAAGACGGCGGCGTCTTCCTTCATGTTGAAGTAGAAGTAGACCTCCATGCGGCGCTCGTGGGTGTGGCAGGGCATGGTGTTCCACAGGCTGCCCTCTTCCAGTTGAGTCATGCCCATCACCAGTTGGCAGGTCGGTAGCACGTCCGGTACCAGATACTTGTAGATGGTGCGACGGTTGCTGGTGGAGGCATCGCCCAGGGTCGCCGGAGAGGCTTGGGCCTGGGTGACCTTGCGGGTCGGGTAGTGGGTGTGGGCGGGGGCGCTGTTGTAATAGAACTTGGCCGGTTGGGCGGCGCTGACGCTGGCAAAGCTCAGTTCCCGTGCGCCCTGGCCAACGTAGAGGGCTTCTGCATTGCCTACCTCGTAGGTGGTGCCATCCACGACCACCACTCCCGGGCCACCGATGTTGATGAGGCCAAGCTCGCGCCGTTCGAGGAAGTAGGTGACGCCAAACGCCTTGCCCAGCTCGTCGGAAAAGGTCAGCGTGGTATCGACCGGCATGAGACCACCGAACACGATGCGGTCGATGTGGCTGTAAGTCATGGTCAGCTGATCCGGGGTGAAGATCTCTTCCACCAGAAACTCACGGCGCAGGCCCTGGGTATCCAGTTGCTTGGCATGGTCGCTATGGATGCTTTGACGAGTTTGCATAATGAACCTCAATTTCAGGGCCTTGGCGGCATAAATGACAACGTATCTGGGAATTCTCTTTGTTGAAAACACGATACCAACAAAAAGAAATGCCATCAACATAAAAACAAAACGATGTTTTATATTTGTGAGGTGGTCGTTTTTATTCGAACCGGCAGACAGGCAAAGCGAAGCATCGGGCGACGGATGTTCAGGGGGAAGGAGCGGAATGCTAGGGTGGTGAAATCAGAGTGATGTGCCTTGTCAGCAGCTTGCGCGACGCGCTGGGGCCGGGTCATCCAGGGACAGTCTTGATGGGGTTTAAGCCTGCCGGCTGCCTTGGCTCAGAAGCAAGGTCGCCAGGCTGAAACGATAGCAGCCCCGGCACAGGGTGCCGGGGCTGCTGGTTAAGAGGAGGGGCTCAGATCCGTCCCTGATAGCGCAGGGGGAAACGCCCCTGACTGTCGGGCTGGCCGAGGAGGGGGAGTCCCTGCTGCATCTGGGCGGGCAGATCCGGCCCCGGCTTCAAGCTGCCCTGGAACAGGTACTGGCCGTTGGCCTGCAGCTCCAGGCGACCCAGGGTCTCTACCGCATTGGAATCCTGCTTGAGTTCGGCCACTACACTGGAGTCGAGGCAGGTGAGTTTTACCTCGGGGTCGGCCAGCGTCAGCTTGCCGGCCGGTGTATCGGCAATGGCGTCATACCAGTCGAGGTTGCCGTAGAGGTTGTCGCACCAGGGAGCCCCCTGGGCAAACTGGTCGATCTTGAGTTGCAGCTGGCCGGCCACGGTGAGCGGGAAGGGCGGGCGCAGCGGGAGGCGGGCCAGCAGCCAGGGCGCCGGGGCGTTGAGGGTGAGATCGCGGGCAAACAGGCTGCCCTGCCAGCCGATCACCCCTTGGCCATTGAGGCCGTGGCGATCGCCAAAACGCACCGACAACTCGGGGGCGAGGCGCAGCAAAGACCAGCCATTGAGCTCCCAGCGCAGTTGGTTCACCGATTCGCTGGCGTATTGCAATCGGGCTATCTGGCCACTCCAGAGGGTGCCGCTGACCCCCTCCAGCTTGAGCAGGTTGGCCATCTGGGCAGGCAGCGGCAGATAACGGGTCACCAGGGCCGCTGGCAGGGTGGCCAGCTGGAAGATGAGATAGGCCACCAGAAACAGGGTGGCAGTCAGGATTCGCTGTTTCATTGGGGGCGACTCAGTTGCAAACGTCTGACCTTGACCAGGCCCGGGGCCAGGTCTTCGCGGGCGATCTCGATGACCTGGATCTGGATGCCGTGCTGCTCCACCAGGGTGGCTAGCCAGAGCAGCAGATCATCGAACTGGACCGTATCGATCCACACCTGTAGTTCGCTGCCCTGGGGTTGCAGGCGGGCAATCTTGATCTTGTGGTTGAAGGCGGTACGGTTGACCGTCCCTTCCAGGGTGCCGCCGGTATCAGCCGGCACCACCTGGTTGCCGCGCATGGCGATCACTTCGGCCCCCTTCTCCTTGAGCCAGGCCAGGGTTTGCTGCTGGTTTTGCACCTGGCGTTCCCGCTCCGCGATGCGGTTGTTGAGGGGATGCCAGACGCTCCAGTAGCAGAGCCCGATCAGCAGCAGTATGCCGCCTGCCGCCACCAGCCGCTGTTCCCGGGCGGTGATGCCGTGCCACCACCCATGCAGTTTTGCCATCATGATGATTTGTCCTTGAGCACCAGTGCGCCCTCTACCTTGCCCTCGCTGCTGCGTACCTCGCCCTGCTGCACCTCGAAGCGCTTGCCTGCCAGCTCGCGAAAGCGCTCTATCTCGCCATAACCGGGAGCGCTGACCTGCAGGCGCAGCTCGCTGCGGCTGGCATCAAAGCGCAACACCTGGGGCTTGAGACCGGGGATCTCGGCGAAGGTGGGGGCCAGTTCGGTCAGCATTAGCAGGATGCCGTTTTGCGGGGCCTGTCCCAGTTGCTTGAGGTGCTGGGCCATCTGGCTGCGTACGTTCACAATGCGGCTCTCCCCGGGGAAGATGCGGGTGTAGACCTGGCGGATCTCCCCCTTGAGCGCCTTGTCCTGCTGTTCCAGCTGATAGAGCTGCGCGCCACGCTGGGCCAGAGCCACCAGCAACAGCAGGGTGGCAGTGATGGCCACCTTGCGCCACAGCTGCCAGTAGCGGGCATATTCGGTCTGGGGACGGTAGGGTCCGGTGAGCAGGTTGGCGCGACAGGCGAGCGCCCCCCTGGCCAGCAACAACATGGGCAGCTCGGGCTCGGCGGCCTGCCAGTTGGCACTCGTCATGGCGGGGGGCGACGTATGGCTGTGGATGATGACCGGCTCGGCCTCGGCCGCCAGCAGCAGGGCCAGCAGGGCCTCGTCGGTGACGATCCCCTGCCAGGGGCCCTGACGGATCAGCCACTCTTGCTCCAGTTGCAGAGCCGACCAGCCGTCGCTTGCGGGGGGCAGGGCCAGCACATCCGGTAGCAGTTGCAGGCTCTTGAGCCCGGCGGCCTCGAGCCAGCCGAGCCACTCGGTCATCTTCTGGCGATCCACCGCCATCAAATCCACGTTGGGGCCATCGTGGGTCAGCACTACCAGGTGGAGATCCTCCACATCGGAGGCGATCTGTTCCTCCAGCAGGTAGGGGAGGGCCGCTGCCGACTGGCGGCTGTAACGGCCGGGCAGGGTGACGCGCCGAAACAGCAGATCGCTGCCCGGCACCAGGGTGACCACGGGACGGCCACCGGCCCGTTCCTGCAGCTCGCTCAGCGCGTCGGCCGAGGGGAGCTGGCCGGAAGCGATGATCTCCTGCTCCTGGGCAGACCAGACCAGCCAGGCCACCGGTTGTTGTTTATTGGTCCCCAGACGGATGACCAGACTCTCGCTCACGCATCTCTCTCCTGCGATGCCGGCGTACCCCGAGTGGGCCGCCGGTGCGCAGCCTGCCGGCTGCATCCAAAATCGGTCGGGTGCCGAAGGCTTGCTTCGGCTTCCCTCATTCGGCGGTGCCGTTCAAACGGCGCAGCACCACCAGTTTGTTGTCCTTGCCGCGCTGGAACAGGGTCTCCAGCCAGGCGCGGGTGTCCCCCGTCTCGGCGACCACTCGGGCGGCAAAAAAGTCGCTCTTGACCACCATGGCCTCCTTGAGCCCCTTGATGCTCTCAAGGGGGACACCCATGCGATCCGTCATCAGCTTGATCTCTTTCCACCCCTTCTTGGGGCGCTCGGTCAGCAGCCGTTTGGCATCGTCCGGTCCTATCTTGCCCCGGTAGAGTGCCACCAAGAGGGCCGGCTGCTCCGGATCCAGCGTGTTGATATTGATCTTCAGCTTGCTGCTTGGCAGGGCGCAGACATAGGGGGCCAGTTTGGCATAGACCCTGGCCGTGACCCCGCGCACCGCCCTCAGCTCATCCTTGCCCAGCATCCACTGGTTGGCTGTCAGATAGGGAGGCTTGAGCCCTTCGTAATAGGCGTCCTCGGCCCCCAGACTCGAGACCAGCACAGTATCCTTGTCGACCCAGTCGCGCACGGCATCGGTAAGCTGGGCCGCTTCGTAATCCTCCATCCCCAGCTGGCTCAGCAGTTCGCGAAACACCTGCACCGGATAGGGCTGCTGTTCCAGCTCCTCGCCCACCCCCGCAGCACTCGCCACGGCCAGGCTGTTGAGGTTGAAGCAGGATTGCAGGTCGGTCACCTCGCCACGCAGCTTGCCATCCTCCAGCGGGAACACCGCCTCCTTGCGGGCCCAGTTCTGCCCCAGGCTCACCACCTCGGGGTCATCCTTGAAATCCTGGGTCAGCACCTTGCTCACCAGTGCCTCCGCCGACATGGCATACCACCAGGCCTGCTTGCCCGCAGTGAGGTTGGCGGTGCGGCGCAGCTCCAGCTGCAGGCGGCCGCTCATGTTGCTGGCGACGATCACCATCACGGAGAGGATGAGCAACACCACCAGCAGGGCCATGCCCCCCTGGCGGTCCAGGCGGGCGCTACCCCTCATTGGGAGTGACTCCACTCTGGTTGTCATTCACGTTTCCGCCATTGTTGTCTGTTGTGCCCCCCTGATCGGTGCCGCCGTTGCCGGTGTTGTTCCCGTTGTTGCTATCCGGGTTGTCCTGGCTCTGGCTGTTCTCTTCGTAGCGCTGGCCGCCGGCACCGATCAGGAACTGGCGGCGAATGGTGCCGTAATCCTCCAGATCCAGCTCGACCGCGAGCCCGTAAGGCAGCACGCTGCGCTGGGTCCACTCCTCTCGCCAGCGTCCCTGATCGTAGAAATAGAGGCGCAGGGCTGTGACCCCCTTGAGCACCGGCTGGATGCGCGGCTCGCTGCCGATCACCGGATCCGGGTAGAGATAACTCAGCCGCTCCAGGGTCTGATCCTTGAGGCGCCATCCCACCCGCTGCAGCTGGGAGCGGGGCAGCATGCCATCCGGGTTGAGCCAGCCGCTGCGCATAAACGCCATGCCCCAGTCATCGCTCTGCTGGCCGAAGCGCGATGCCGCCAGCAATACCTTGTTGCTTTCGCCCTCGATGCGGCCGCTTCTGGGCACCATCTGGGTGACATCCCGCTCCAGCAGGGTGAAGGCGAGTTGCAACTCGTAGAGCCTGGCCTCCTTGCGCTTGGCCACCTCGTCGCTGGTGAGCACCCCCTGCAGCACCTGATAGGCGCCCAGACTCAGGGTGGCGAAGATGGCTATGGCCACCAGCATCTCAAGCAGGGTAAAGCCGGCGTGACGGGGACGGTGGCGCATCATCGGTTGATATAGGTCCGCAGCATGGCGACCGGGCTCGCTGATTTCGCCTCGGTGCGCACTTCCATATCCAGCGCCTTGAAGTTGTTGTCGCTGGTGGCGACGCCGCGATAGCGCCAGTACCAGGTCTGTCCGGCCAGCTGCTCCTCTCCCTCCACCCAGCTGTCGCCGGGCCACTTCTTCTCGAGTTTTTGCTGCACCAGCTGGTTCTCCACCACCCAGGTGGCCAGCGTCTTCTCTTCCAGGTAGTTGAGGGCCGAGAGGTGCTCGCTGGCTGTCTTCATCACCGCAAGACCGGCGATGGCGAATACCGCCAGCGCGACCATCACCTCCAGCAGTGTCATGCCGCGCGCCTTCATTCGGGCTGCTCCTCATCACCGGTCAGCAGGGTCAGGCGACCGAACTCGTCCCCCTTGACGATGCGGATGTAGCGGGCATCGTCATCCTGCTGGTTGAAGGTGAGGGTAAACGACGTGAGCTCGCCCCCCGGGAAGATGAGCAGCTGGGGCGTGCGTTCTTTCTCGTCCCGTTTCTGCTCGCGCTCCTCGTCGGGATCGGGCTGCCAGCCAAAGCCGCCGAGCTCGAGGCCCAGCGTCATGTTCTCTGGCAGCCCGACCTGGCCGAGCTGTCTGTCATCGGCGATCGGCTGCCATTTGCGATCCCGGGCGGCGCGCTGCATGTACTGCCAGCCGTTCTCCTCGATGCGAAGACCCACCAGGCGCCCCTCCATCACCGCATACTCCTGCGCCAGCTGCAGGGTCGCCATCAGGCGGCGTGCCTGCTGGTCGAGCTCTCTGTCGCCGCGGGCGCCCCCCATGCTGAGGGTGACAGCGGTGGCCACCAGCCCCATCAGCATGGCGACCAGCAAGACCTCCAGCAGGGTAAAGCCGGATTGGCGACGAGGGGCCTGACTGACTCTCACGCAGGCCTCAGCGGGCAGGGCGAAGCAGGATGCAGGGGCAGGCATTCACTTACTGGAAGTCCTTCAGGTTCCAGTTGCCGATGTCATCATCGCTGCCGGCTTCGCCATCCGGTCCCATGGTGAAGATGTCGAGCTTGCCAAACTGGCCCGGGCTCAGCAGCTGATACGGGTTGCCCCAGGGATCCTGCGGCAGGCGCTTGATGTAGCCACCCTCGCGGTAGCTGCGCGGCGCCGGATCGACGGTCGGCTGGGTGACCAGGGTTTCCAGCCCCTGCTCTGTGGTCGGGTAGCGGTTGTTGTCCAGCTTGTACATGTCGAGGGCATTTTCCAGCGCGACTATGTCGGAGACCGCCTTCTGCTGGTCGGCCTTCTCCTTGTTGCCCATCAGGTTGGGCACCACCAGGCTGGCCAGGATCCCGAGGATCACGATGACCACCATGACTTCCAGCAGGGTAAAACCGGATTGACGACGTTTTTGCATGACTGACTCCCTAACGAAATGAGATGGCATGAACCATCAACGATTAATTGTTAAACCGCGATCGTTCGATTACGCCTGTCGGCTAATCGAACCTACGGGTTCGATTGGGTTTGTAGGTTCGAATAGCGAAGCGTATTCGGACACCCTCACCTACAGATTCACCATATTGTTGAGCTCGAGGATCGGCTGCAGGATCGACATCACGATAAACAGCACCACCCCGGCCATGGAGACCACCAGCATGGGTTCGAACACCCCGAGGGCGATGTTGACCTGGGACTCGAACTCCCGATCCTGGTTGTCTGCCGCCCGCTCCAGCATGCTGTCGAGCTCGCCGCTCTGCTCGCCGGAGGCGATCATGTGCAGCATCATGGGCGGGAAAATCCTGGTTTCCGCCAAGGATTTGCGCAGGCTGGTCCCCTCGCGTACCCGCTCGGTGGCCTCGCCGATCCGCATCCGGGCAAAGTCGTTGGAAAGCACTTCACCGGCGATCCGCATCCCTTCCAGCAGCGGTACGGCGCTGGCGTTGAGGATGCTTAAGGTGCGGGCGAAACGGGCGGTGTTGAGGCCGCGGCTGACCCGGCCTATTACCGGCAGGCGCAAGATGACCTGATGCCAGCGACGGCGACGCTTGTCGTCGGTGAGCCACCAGCGCCAGACCAGGCTGCCGACAAACAGCAGCAGCAAGAACCAGAGGCCATAGGCCTGCATCAGCTCGCTGGTGCCGATAAGAAAACGGGTGGTGCCGGGCAGCTGCTGGCCCATGTGCTCGAACTGGGCCACCACCTTGGGCACCACGGCGGTGAGCAGGATGGAGATGACACCGATGGCCACGCAGGTGAGGACGATGGGGTAGATCATCGCCTGCAGCAGCTTGGTGCGCATGTGCTGGCGCTGCTCGGTGTAGTCGGCCAGGCGGTTGAGCACCTTCTCCAGGTGACCGGACTTCTCGCCGGCCGCCACCATGGAGCGAAACAGCTGATCGAACACGTGAGGGAAGGCCCCCAGGGAGTCGGCCAGCGAATACCCCTCCACCACCTTGCTGCGCACCGTCGCCACCAGGCTGCGCAGATGGGCCTTCTCGCACTGTTCGGCGACCGCCTTGAGGGCCTCTTCGATGGTGAGGCCGGCGCCCACCAGAGTTGCCAGCTGGCGGGTGATGAGAGCCAGCTCGGCGGTGCTGGCACCGCGGCGAAACAGGGCAAAGCGGGTCGCTTCCCGTTTTGCTTTCTCGGTGGTCTCGTTCACCTCGAGCGGGGTCAGCCCCTGCTCACGCAGCAGCTGGCGCACCTGGCGGGCGGAATCCCCCTCCAGCACGCCACTCTTGCTGCGTCCCCGGGTGTCGAGTGCCTTGTATTCGAATGCCGCCATCTCAATCTTCCCGGGTCACGCGCAGCACCTCTTCCAGGCTGGTCTGCCCCTTGAGCACCTTGTCGATGCCGTCGCGGCGGATGCTGGGGGTGTTATCGCGGATGAGGCGCTCGATGGCCATCTCGCCACTGGCGCCGTGAATGGCCTCGCGCACTGCTTCGTCCACCACAACCAGCTCGTGGATGCCGGTACGGCCGCGATAGCCGGTGTGGTTGCACTGCTCGCAGCCCACCGGATGCCAGATCTGCTGATCGGCGGTCAGTTCGATACCCATGGCGAGACGCTCCTGCTCGGTGACCGGGCGCGGGGCGCGACAATCCGGGCAGAGGGTGCGCACCAGCCGCTGGGCCAGCACCGCCAGCAAGGATGAGGAGAGCAGGAAGGGCTCGATGCCCATGTCCCGCATTCGGGTGATGGCGCCGATGGCGGTGTTAGTGTGCAGGGTCGACATCACCAGGTGACCGGTCAGCGACGCCTGCACCGCGATCTGGGCGGTCTCGAGGTCACGAATTTCCCCCACCATCACCACGTCCGGATCCTGACGCAATATGGCGCGCAGGCCGCGGGCGAAGGTCATGTCCACCTTGCTGTTGACCTGGGTCTGGCCGACCCCTTCCAGGTCATATTCGATGGGGTCTTCCACCGTGAGGATGTTGCGATCCCGCGAGTTGATCTCGGAGAGCGCCGCATACAGGGTGGTGGACTTGCCCGAGCCGGTCGGGCCGGTCACCAGGATAATGCCGTGGGGCTTTCTGATAAGCTCGCTGATGATGGTGCGGTTGCGTTGGGTCATGCCAAGCTGCTTGAGCTCGAGGCGGATGGTGTTTTTGTCGAGCAGACGCAATACCACCCGCTCGCCGTAGCTTGACGGCATGGTGGAGACCCGCACGTCGACGGCGCGCCCGCCAATGCGCAGGGAGATGCGGCCATCTTGGGGCACCCGCTTCTCGGCAATGTCCATGCGCGACATCACCTTGATGCGCGATACCAGCAAGGAGGCGAGCTTGCGATGGGGGCGCAGGATCTCCCGCAGCACCCCATCGATGCGAAAACGAATGACCAGGGCGCGCTCGAAGGTCTCGATATGGATGTCCGATGCCTCCTCTTTGATCGCCTCGCTCAGCATGGCGTTGATGAGGCGGATGATGGGTGCATCGTCGTCGGCGTCCAGCAGATCTTCGCTTTGGGGCAGCTCTTCGGCGAGGGTGAAAAAGTCCATCTCGTTGCCGAGATCTTCCATCAGCTGGCGTGCCTCGGAGGAGTCGCGCTGGTAGTGGGCCATCAGCAACTCTTCGAAGGCGTCGCCATCGAGCATCTCCACCGCGAAGGGGACGCCGGCGACCCGGCGCACTTCGAGCAGGGCCTGCGGCGTGACCCCCTGACGGCACAGCAGCAGGGGGGCGCCATCACGCTCGGTCAGGATCACCCCGAAGTTGCGGGCAAACGCAAAGGGCAGCTCGGGCAGTGGCGGCGGCAGTTCGCTGTCGTCCAGCTGGTAGGCGCTCATCAGGGCTTGCTCTGCACAAAGGGAGTGGTGCTCTCGACCGTGCTTTGCTGACGAAGTTGCATCTGCTGGAGCTGCTTTTTCACCTCGGGGGAGACCATCACATCCTGACCGTATTCCGGCAGCACCTGGCGCTTGGGCGAGGTGAGGTAGGCATCCTGAGCGGCGGCTTCCAGCTGCTCGGCGCGGAACAGGGAGTACTTGTTGTTGGAGATGCCGGAGTAGACATTGGCATCACGCAGTATGGTTGGCCGGATAAAGACCATCAGGTTGCGCTTGGAGGTTGAGCTGGAGGTGGAACGGAACAGGTAGCCCAGTACAGGGATATCTCCCAGCAGGGGCACTTTCGAGACGCTCTCACTGGTTTTTTCGTCCATCAGGCCGCCCAGCACCACTGTCTCACCGCTTTTCACCAGCACGGCGTTTTTCACGGTACGGGTATCGAATGTAGGACCCAAGGTGGAAGTGCCTTCGGCTGGTTTGGTTGCCACGCTGGAGACCTCCTGCTCTATGCTGAGCAGCACCGAGTCCCCCTCGTTGATCTGGGGAGTGACCACCAGCTTGGTGCCCACCGTCTTGCGCTCTATGGTGTTGAAGATGTTGTCACCCGAGGTGGAGCTTTGCGAACCGGTCTGGACCGGCACCTCCTGACCCACGTTGAACGACGCCTCCTTGTTGTCCATGGTGACTATGCTCGGGGTGGAGAGGATATCGTTCTTGGTATTGGAGGCTATTGCTGTGGCCAGCATGCTCCAGTCGCCATGGTAGAAACCGGCAGCCATACCTGTGATGTTCTTCATTAGCGCAGCGCTGAGCTCTGGTTTACCCAGATCAAGCGCCTTGTCGGCAGCCACCTTGCTAGTGATCGGCACGTTGGTGCCGGGGAACTGCACCGTACCGTAGTCGGCGTGGTTCCACTGCACACCGAGATCGAGGCCGTCACCATCGGCCATCTCGACGATGATGGCTTCGACCAGCACCTGGGCACGGCGGATATCGAGCTTGGCGATCACCTGCTCGAGCTCCGCCATCACGTCAGGCTGGGCGGTGATGACCAGGGCATTGGTGGTCTCGTCGGCGGAGATGGCAAGCTTGCCACCGCCGATGCTGGCGCCCCCCGTGGTGGCCGCCGTGCCCCCCTTCTTGTCGGCCTCGATGCTGGAGCTGACCCCCTTGAGCACCTCGACCATATCCTTGGCCTTGCCATATTTGAGGTAGAAGACCCGGGTGTTGCCCTGGCTCTGGAGATCCCGATCAAGCTGGCGCACCATCTGGATGATGCGGGCGCGCGCCTTGGGTTCGCCGCTGACCACCACCGAGTTGGTGCGCTCGTCGGCCACCACCTTGGGGCTCAGCAGCAGGCTGGCGGTGCTTCCCTGGGGGTTGCCATCCTTGTTGAGGTTGGTCACCAGGCGCACCATTTCGCCGGCAGAGGCGTATTTCAGCTTGATGATGTCGACTTCCTGATCCCCGGCGCGGTCAACCCGGTTGACCACTTCCACCAAGCGATTGACCACGGCGGCGCGACCTGTGATGAGCAGCACGTTGGACGGGTCGTAGTGGACCACGTTGCCACCGCCTGCATTGTCGTTGAGCTGACGCAGCAGGGGGGCGAGTTCGCGCACCGAGACGTTGCGCACCGGCACCACTCGGGTCACCATTTCGTCGCCGGAGCCCGGGTTGCTGCCATCCACCACCGGAATGGCGGAGGTCTTGGCATCCCGTGAGCGCAGCACCTTGAGCACGCCGTTGTCCATGGGAACCACGGCAAAGCCGTAGACGTCGAGCACGCTCAGGAAGAACTGGTAGTACTGATCCTCGTTGAGCAGGTCATAGCTGCGCACGTTGATCTTGCCCCGCACCGACGGCTCTATGATGACGGTCCGGTTGAGGTTCTTGCTCACCGTGTTGATGAACTCTTCGATTTCGACGTTTTTGAAACTGGCCGCGTATTCGGTGGCCCAGGCACTGCCTGCCATCATCAGTGCCGCGGCCATGGTAGCCAGACGCCAGCCTTTCCCTTTAGTGCTCATTCTTGGTACGACTCCAAAATCATTATTCTGCCAGGCTCACATAGACGTCGAGCTGTTCGCCCTGACGCTCTATGGTTACCGTCATTTCCGTGGCGCCAGCCATCTGTTGCATCGCCTGCATGGCTTGCATGTTGTCTCGTAAATCCAGCCCGTTGATGGCGATGGCCAGATCATTGGCCTGCAGTCCGCTCTGGTTGAAGAGGGCCGGATTGCTGCCCGGATTGAGGCGATAGCCCGTCATCCGGCCATCCACCTGCACCGGTGAAACATTGAGGTAATCAGTGATCTTGCCCGGGTTGGCCATCAGCTCCTGGCGCAGGTCGGTGAGGGTATTGCCCGGTTTCTCCGGGGTCGGCAGCGGCTTGCCGTACTCTTCCCCGTCCAGCATCAGGGTCTCGTCACGGCCGTTGTGGGCGATGATGACCCGATCGGCAAAGATCTGGCGGATCTTGGCCTGGGTGCCGTCGATCATATCCCCGACCCCGTAGGAGTTCTGGCGCCCGGAGATGGCGATGATGGCGATCGATCTGGCCGGATCCGAGCTAGCCAGCACGCCGTTGAGCTGGGCATTGAGTTGGGTGCGGGGGGCATTGGCGGCCACGGCAGTGTTGTCCTGCGCCCTGGGCAGGGGCTTGCCAAAGAGGGCCAGCCGGCTGATGTCATCGAGCTCGATGCGCGGGCTGTCCGGGGTGGTAGTGGCGACCATGGCCGGTTGCCAGGGTTCGCTCTGCTGGGGGCTTGCCAGGGTGAGCAGACGCCAGGTCAGGCTGGCACTCTGCTGGGCCAGCATGAGCAGCAGCACCAGGAATACCAGCTGGGCAATCCTGGTCATGGGGAGGCGCCGGCACTGGACCAGCAGCCTGGTAAACATGTCGTCCCTGAATCGTAGCGTCATATTAATCAATCACTTCCAGGTTCCGGTGTGGTTGCGTATTGTGAACGGCCCGTTTGCATGACACAACAGGCATATGCATACAGGTGAGTATTTAATCATTTCGTCGCAAGGAGACACGGCGCCACTTGTACGCCAGGCGTCAGGGGTTGTCAGTTGTGACCCGTTTGGCATCCTCTTCATATCACAGCCCCGCGACCCGGGGTGAACGGTTTGCTTCATCACTCTGCTAACCATGCCAGTCCTGCAGTGCCTTGAGGGTGACGCTCTGCCCGCCCACATCCAGCACTATGTACTCCTGCGCGATGGCGACGAGGCGTACGCCGGGCGCCAGGTCACTTCCCTCCCGGTATTCACGGCCATTGAGCAACACGGTGCGTTTGGCCGGATTGGAGGAGAAGACATGGGAGCCGTACATCAGCGGCGGCACCTGCTGGCGCACCGCGGGCGGCGCCGCATTCAGGCTCATCAGCTGGCTCGGGGCGACCGCTGGCCCGCTGGCCCGGGGTTCCTGCAACGGTGTCTCATTGAGGGCGCGCAGCAACTGTTCGGCCAGACTCGGGGCCGGGTTGCCATTTTTAGCCACCGCCCTGGGTTGCTGCACCACGGGCTCCGGCAGGGGAGGCGGCAGCGGGCGGGTTATCATCGCCTTGGGCTCGACTCGCACGAAGGGGGGCCTGACCACTTCCTTTACCTCGACCTTCTCCTCGATGGGGCGATTGTGCAGTAGGTGCCAGCCATAGTTGGCGCCGGCGCCCAGCAGCAGGGCCAGCGGCGCGAGCAGCCAGCCGATGCGGCGAGGGTGACGCTCCTCCTCCCGGGGTAGCGGCAGCCCCATGGCGGGGATATGGGCCGGGATGGCCGGTTGTTCGGCGCGGCGCAGCGCCTTGAGCAGGGTAGACATCAGGAGGCCTCCTCCAGTCTGGGCATGGGCTCGCCGGAGAGGGCGTTGAGACGCAGTATGGTATTGCTGCCGGCGATGCCGTCTGGGGTCAGCCCCTGATCCCGCTGGAACTGCTGCAGTTTTTGCTTGAGCTCGCCATCGAAGCGGCGCACCTTGCGTTCCGGTTGTTGCAGGGCGCGGCTCAGGGCATTGTCGAGCCACTGGAGCTGGGATTGGCCGGCGTTGCTGCTGATGAGGCCCACGCCCCCTTTGGGCATGCGCCACAAGAGGGTGTAGCTGCCGCCCCAGTTATCCTGGAGCCATTGGCGCTCTACTTCCCAGCTCTGATCGCCGATCATCAGGCTGGCCTGCTTGGGACCCAGGGTCACCAGGGTGGCGTAGTAGATCCCGCCGGTCTCGTCGGTCAGGGTGATCATGGCGGGGTGCTGCAGGGCGCGCAGCTCCTCGAGGCTTGCTTCCCCCTCCTGGCAGCGCAGGCCGGCACGGGGGGCATTGGCACAGGTGGCGTCGTCCAGTTCGGGTTCATATCCCCATACCCGGTAGAGATTCTGCATAGCGCCGTCGGGATCGAGCGCCTGGTTGATCGCCTCGGTCAGCTGCTCCTGCTGCTCGGCGGTCTCGTCTATGGTGACCGGCACCTCGACCTTGACCACGGGGCGCTCGGGAAAAACGCCGAAAAATTGCCAGCCCCACCAGCCGGCAGCCACCAGCAGGGCGCCGGCCAGGGTCACGGTCAGCCCCGAGAGCCAGCTCCCTTCGTCCCGCACGCCGGTCACCTCGAAGGCCGCCTGGCTGATGTCGGCAGGGGCGACTTTGTAGCTGGCGCGGGCGAAGGCGGCGATCAGGGCGCGATCGCAGATGAGGTTGATGAGGCGGGGCACGCCGCCGCTCAGGCGATGCAGGGTCTGGATCGCACCCGGGGTAAAGATGGGCTGCACGCAACCGGCCACCTGCAGGCGGAACCTGACATAGGCATCCACGTCAGTGGCGGAGAGCGGCAACAGGTGGTAACGGGCGGTGATGCGCTGGGCCAGCTGGCGCAGCAGGGGCTGACGCAGCATCTGCTGCAGCTCCGGCTGGCCTATCAACACCACCTGCAACAGCTTCTTGTCGTCGGTTTCGAGGTTGGTCAGCAGGCGTAGTTGCTCCAGCACACCGGGCAGCAGGTGCTGCGCCTCGTCCACCAGTACCACGCTGCGTTTGCCCGCCGCCAGGTTGGCCAGCAGGTGATCGCGAATGAGGTCGAACAACGCCTTGATCCCGGCCTCTGCCCCATAGGCAAGCTGGAACTCGTCGCAGATGGCGGCCAGCAGATCCCGTTCGGTCAGGGAGGGGTTGAGGATGTAGGCGATCTCGGTCTCCTCCGGCAGCTGTTGCAACAGGCAGCGGGAGACTGTGGTCTTGCCGGTACCCACCTCGCCGGTCAGCAGCACGAAGCCGCCCCCATCCTGCAATCCGTAGGTGAGGTGAGCCAGGGCTTCGCCGTGGCGTTCACTCATATAGAGGTACTTTGGATTGGGGGAAATGGAGAACGGAGGTTCCGAGAGGCCGAAGAACTGTGTGTACATGGGTATTCTTTTGTGACCGGCGGCAGGTGATAAAGATTCAGGGATGATAACAAACCTGGCTCTGATTGGCAGTCATGATTGGCTCCTTTGGCCCCATATCGTCACTTTTATATCGCCTTGTGATCCAGGTTCCATAATTCTCGGGACCAAATGGCCAAAAAATGACACATTATTTAAAAATAATATATTTATCAGCTGGTTGTGTGTGAGTGAGGAAAACGTTAGCGCGCCTCTGAGGGCCATCAACCGCAGTGAATGAAGGGGATTATGGCGGCTGCGAAAGGGGAATGATGCCGGAGGGGGAGGGCCGCCATGTTGGCGGCCCCTTTGTCAGTGGCTGTCCTGAAAGCGGGCGGCAATCTGCTGGAAATTTGCCTCACAGGCGAGGAAGGCATCGACGATGGCAGGATCGAAATGGCTGCCGCGGCCCCGGACTATGATCGCCTTCGCCTCCTCATGGCTGAAGGCGGGCTTGTAGACCCGCTTCGAGATGAGGGCGTCGTAGACATCCGCCACCGCCATCAGTCGGCCGGAGAGGGGGATCGCCTCGCCGACCAGGCCGCTCGGATAACCGCTGCCATCCCACTTCTCGTGATGGGTGAGGGCAATTTCCCGCGCCAGGTGCAGGAAGGAGTTGGAGCCGAGCTGGGCCTCGGCGCTCGCCAGGGCATCGGCGCCTATCTGGGGGTGGCGCTTCATGATGGCGAACTCCTCGTCGGTGAGCTTGCCCGGTTTGAGCAGGATGGCATCGGGAATGCCCACCTTGCCCACATCGTGCAGGGGGGCCGACTTGAACAGCAGATCGATGGTGGCGTCGTCCAGCGGGTAGCGGGCCCGTTCGTGACGGCTCAGGTATTCGGCCAGCACCTTGACGTAGTGCTGGGTACGGATGATATGTGCGCCGGTCTCGTTGTCCCGGGTCTCCGCCAGGGAGGCGAGCCCCAGGATGGCCACATCCCGGGTCAGGTGCAGCTCGTCATGGCGCGCTTTCAGCTCCCCGATCATCTGATTGGTGCTGGCGGCAATCAGACCGAACTCATCATCCCGGATAACCGGCACCCGGGCATTGAGATCGCCGCACTGCACCCTGGCCATGGTGCGGGTCTGGTGCATCAGGGTCAGGGAGAGGTTGCGGCCATAGCCGTGAATGATCAGGGAGAGATAGCCGAAAGTCACCGCCATCACGAAGGCGATTTCCAGCAGTATGTAGTGCTGGGCTGCGAGGTGCGGCAAGGTCTCCCCGACCGTGATCAGCCACTCCAGATCCTTGTTGAACAGCAGGAAGAAGACGGCTCCCAACAGGGTCAGGGTCGCCAGGGCAAACAGGGAGAGCTTGCGCGAAACCGGCATCGCCAGCGGATGGCTCAGGGCAAAGGAGCCCTGCTGTTCCCGCTGTTTGGCACTGAGCCAGTCCCGGGCCAGGGTCAGGTCCGCCGCCACCAGAAAGCCCAGGGTCGTCATGCCCAGCAGGATCTTGAGATGACTCTCCAGCGGGAAGGTGTGCACCAGGGCATTGTAGGTGGAGATCATCAGGGCGCCCAGCAGGAAGAAGCCGACCTCGAGCCCGAAACCGCCCAGCCCCCGGGCGGTGAGGCGGCTGCGTGGCAGCAGCCAGTTGCGCATGACGAACATGAAGGTGAAGGCCACCAGGGTGGGCATAACCAGCTGGGGCAGGGTCAGGCTCTCGAGAAACGGGCAGACCTGCAGCCCGTAGAGACAAAAGAGTGACAGTGTCACGCCGTAGTGAAGGGCACAGCGCCCCGTGATCTTCTGCATAATGTCGCCCAAACAACGGATGATTGTTATGAGGGGCCAGGCCCCTTTTTACAGGCGCCGCAGCAGCAGGCTGCCGATGGAATAACCGGCTCCGAATGAGCAAAGCACACCGCAGGCCCCCGAAGGAAGGTCGCGATTGTACAGATGGAACGCGATAATGGAACCCGCAGAGCTGGTATTGCCGTAACTGTCGAGGATCACCGGGGCCTCCTGCTGGCTGGCATCGTGCCCCAGCAGCTTGCGGGCGATGAACTGGTTCATGGTGAGGTTGGCCTGATGAAGCCAGAGCCGGTTCAAGGCATCCGCCCTCCAACCCTGCTCGTCCAGCTGGTCGGCGATCAGGTCGCACACCATGGGCAGCACCTCCTTGAACACCTTGCGCCCCTGCTGGCGAAACAGCTTGTCATCGCCGTAGCGGGTGCGCGGGCTCAGCCGGTTTAAAAAGCCGAAGTTGTTGCGGATGTTGTTGGAGTACTGGGTCATCAGCTTGCTGGCCACCAGTTGCCAGGGGTTGGTCACCTTGCAATCGGTCTCCCGTTCCAGCAGCACGGCGGTGCAGGCGTCGCCGAAGATAAAGTGGCTGTCCCGATCGCGAAAGTTGAGGTGGCCCGAGCAGATCTCCGGGTTGACCACCAGCGCCAGTTTGGCTGTGCCTGCCGTCAGCATGTCCGCCGCCGTCTTGATGCCGAAGGTGGCGGAGGAGCAGGCCACGTTCATGTCAAAGGCCATGCCGCTCGCCCCCAGATAGTGTTGCAGCTCGATGGCGAGGGCCGGATAGGGGCGCGGCATATTGGAGGCAGCCACTATCACCAGATCTATCTCCCCCGGCTCGCGACCGGCGGCGATCAGCGCCTGCTCGGCGGCAGCCACCGCCATCTCCACCATGATGGAGGGCTTGTCATCGGGGCGCTCCGCCATCAATGGCTGCATGATGTCGGGATCCAGCACACCTTCCTTGCTCACCAGATAACGGCTCTTGATGCCGGAGGCCTTCTCGATGAATTCGCAGCTAGAATGCTGCCTGGCCGGCAGCTGGCCCGCATCGATGGCGGAGGCATTCTCCTCGTTGTAGAGATCCACATACTGGTTGAAGGCTGCCACCAGCTCTTCATTGCTGACGGCAAAGGGTGGGGTATAGAGGCCTGAGCCACTGATCACGATAGGGGTCATCTTTGCTCCTCGCCGGGTGCACTCCCGGCTTGTTGTCCGTTCGAGTAGAGAGGTTCATTACAGCTGGTCGATAGCTTGGGTGAGACCGGCCAGGGTCAGCGGGTGCATGCGCCCGCCGAGCAATTCGTTCATCAGCTTGATGGAGGGGTGCCAGAGCCACTCCCGGCGCGGTGTGGGGTTGATCCACACCAGCTTGGGGAAGTGCTGCTGCAGCCGGGCGAGCCACACCTGGCCGGGCTCCTCGTTCCAATACTCGACGCTGCCGCCGGGCCAGGTTATCTCGTAGGGGCCCATGGTGGCATCCCCCACCAGGATCACCCGGTAGTCGCTGCCATAGGTGCGCAGCAGCCGCAGGGTGTCGAAGCGCTCCTCGTGCCTGCGCGCGTTGTCTCGCCAGACAAAGTCGTAGAGACAGTTGTGAAAGTAGAAGTACTCCAGGTGCTTGAACTCGTGGCGCAGGGCGGAAAAGAGCCGTTGCACCTCGACCACGTGGGCATCCATGGAGCCCCCCACGTCGAAAAAGACCAAGAGCTTGACCCCGTTGTGACGCTCGGGGCGCAGCTTCACATCGAGCCAGCCTTGCCTGGCCGTGCTCTGGATGGTGTCGTCAAGATCCAGCTCGTCGGGGCTGCCCTGGCGCACCCAGCGCCTGAGTTTGCGCAGCGCCAGTTGGATGGCCCGCTGGCCCAAAGGCGAGTCGTCGCTGAAGTTGCGATAGTGACGCGCCTCCCACACCTTGACCGCCCGGCCGTGCTGTCCCTCTCCCCCCATGCGGATCCCTTCGGGGTGAAAACCGCCGTGGCCAAACGGGCTGCTGCCGCCGGTGCCGACCCACTTGTTGCCGCCGGCGTGACGCTCTTTCTGCTCCGCCAGGCGCTGGTTGAGGGTCTCCAGCAGCTGGTCGAGTCCGCCGAGGGACTTGAGCAACGCCTTCTCCTCGGGGCTCAGCAGCCGTTCGAACTCCTTGCGCAGCCAATCGTCGGGTAGCGCTTCGGGCAACAGGGGGGTGGCCTGCAGGCCGTCGTAGTATTCGGCGAAGGCGCGATCGAAGCGATCGAAATGGGCCTCGTCTTTCACCAGCAGGGTGCGGGCAAGCAGATAGAAGTCATCCATATCGACGCTGGCCAGGCGAGCCCCCAGGGCAGCGTGCAGGTCAAGCAGTTCACGCAGGTTGCAGGGAAGCTTGTGGCGGCGCAGGTGGGTAAAAAAATCGATCAGCATCTAGCTACCACGGCGGGCCAGAAAGGCGAGCTTCTCAAAGAGATGCAGATCCTGCTCTGTCTTGAGCAGGGCGCCGTAGAGAGCGGGCACCAGCTTGCCGGGCTCGTGGGTGCGCATCGCCTCCGGGGCGATATCGTCGGCCAAGAGCAGCCGGATCCAGTCCAGCAGCTCCGAGGTGGAGGGTTTCTTGCGCAGTCCTTCCACATCCCGCAGCTCGAAGAAGAGCGCCATGGCCTCTTCCAGCAACGCATCTTTCAACTTCGGATAGTGCAGCCTGACGATGGCCTGCATCTCGGCCTTGTCGGGGAAGCGGATGTAGTGAAAGAAGCAGCGGCGCAGGAAGGCATCCGGCAGCTCTTTTTCGTTGTTGGAGGTGATGATGACCACGGGGCGCTGGCGGGCCTTGACGCGCTCGCCGGTCTCATAGACGTCGAACTCCATGCGATCCAGCTCCAGCAGCAGATCGTTGGGAAACTCGATGTCTGCCTTGTCGATCTCGTCGATGAGCAGCACGGGGCGCTGGTCGGCGGTAAAGGCCTGCCACAGCTTGCCGCGGCGAATGTAGTGGTCGATGTTGGCGACGTTCGGATCGCCGAGCTGGGAGTCCCGCAGCCGGGCCACCGCATCGTATTCGTAGAGCCCCTGCTGGGCCTTGGTGGTGGACTTGATATGCCAGGCGATAAGTTCAGTGTCCAGATGGTCGGCGACCGCCTCGGCCAGCACCGTCTTGCCGGTGCCCGGCTCGCCTTTGATGAGCAGCGGCTTCTCCAGCACGATGGCGGCATTGACCGCCATGCTCAGTGCATCAGAGGCAAGATAGTGGCTGCTTCCTGAAAATCCCATAGCGTCCGATCCTTTGACGAGGGGAGGCCCGTGGTGATGGCGGGACTCAGTGAGAGAATAAGCTCTATATGTTGTAATAACATATTGTTATAACGATTCGTCACTTCTCATTCAGAAACCACAGGGTAATCTTGTTTCATCGCCTTAACAAACACAGGGATAGCACCATGAGCAAAATTTTCGAGGACAACAGCCAGACCATAGGCAACACCCCGCTGGTTCGTCTCAACCGTGTTACCAAGGGCCGCGTGCTGGCCAAGATAGAGAGTCGCAACCCGAGCTTCAGCGTCAAGTGCCGGATCGGCGCCAATCTCATCTGGGATGCCGAGAAGCGCGGCGTGCTGACCAAGGGCAAGGAGATCATCGAGCCCACCAGCGGCAACACGGGTATTGCTCTGGCCTTTGTGGCCGCTGCTCGTGGCTATCCCATCACCCTGACCATGCCGGCCACCATGAGCCTGGAGCGTCGCAAGCTGCTCAAGGCACTCGGTGCCAACCTGGTACTGACCGAGGGGCCGCTCGGCATGAAGGGTGCCATCGCCAAGGCCAACGAGATCCTCGAATCCGAGCCGGGCAAATATGTCCTGTTGCAGCAATTCGAAAACCCGGCCAACCCGGAAATCCATGAAAAAACCACTGGCCCCGAGATCTGGGACGCCACCGATGGTGAGGTGGACGTGTTCGTGGCCGGCGTCGGTACCGGCGGTACCATCACGGGTGTCTCCCGCTATCTGAAACAGACCAAAGGCAAGGCCGTGGTCTCCGTGGCCGTCGAGCCGGCCGAATCTCCCGTCATCAGCCAGAAACTGGCGGGGGAAGAGATCAAACCGGGCCCCCACAAGATCCAGGGCATCGGCGCCGGCTTCATCCCGGGCAACCTGGACCTGACCCTGCTGGACCGAGTCGAGCAGGTGACCAGCGACGAGGCCATCGAGATGGCGCGCCGTCTGATGGAAGAGGAGGGCATCCTGGCCGGGATAAGCTCGGGCGCCGCCGTGGTCGCAGCCAGTCGTCTGGCCGAGCTGCCGGAGTTTGAAGGCAAGACCATCGTCGTCATCCTGCCGAGCGCGGCGGAGCGTTACCTCTCCAGCGCCCTGTTTGCCGGGGTGTTCACCGAGCAGGAACTGCAGCAGTAAATGTACGGATCTTTTCAAAACAACGGCGCTCCTCGGAGCGCCGTTTTGTTATGGACTAGACTCAGCACTTGGCCGTGACGCGAGGGAGCGTCACTCGACCCTTATTTTTTGGGGTAAAATAACAAGCGTTGCCGCGACAAAAAAAGCAGACATTCTGTGATAAATCTCATATCCTGTGCGGCGTCACGCGGTTTTTGATGGCTAGGTATCACAAAGTAACAAAGTGTTATTTTTCGTTATAAATTAATTTCAGGCCAGTCCTGATGCGGCTTTCAGCCGGATAACGGAAAAACACCGGCCAACAAACCGATTACTGCACAGAAACTTGACCTGGATTAAACCATTGCGGGTCTGCTTTCGTTACTTTACAACATATCCATACTGACACGGTGGGGCGAATCGTTTGATAAACGCTCAATCCATCAAAAAATATCAATAATATGGGGTGAAACCATGTACGAGAAGTCTGTTGTTATTACTGCTGAAAACGGCCTGCACACCCGTCCGGCAGCTCAGTTCGTGAAAGAAGCCAAAGAATTCCAAAGCGAGATCACTGTGGTCTCCGGTGGCAAGTCCGCCAGCGCCAAGAGCCTGTTCAAGCTGCAGACCCTGGGCCTGACCAAAGGCACTAACGTGACCATCCAAGCCGAAGGTCCGGATGCTCAGCAAGCCGTTGAGAAGCTGGTTGCCCTGATGGACGAGCTGGAGTAATCCAGCTTTATTCCTCCCCCACAGTCGTTTTAATAGGAAGGATTATGATATCTGGCATTCTTGCGTCCCCCGGTATCGCATTCGGTAAGGCGCTTCTTCTGAAAGAAGATGAGATCGTTATCAATCAAGGCAAGATTTCCGCCGATCAGATTGATGCCGAGATCAACCGTTTCCTCGAAGCTCGCACCAAGTCAGCTGCCCAGCTGGAAGCCATCAAAGAGATGGCCGGTCGTACCTTCGGTGAGGAAAAAGAGGCCATCTTCGAAGGTCACATCATGCTGCTCGAAGATGAGGAGCTGGAAGGGGATATCAAATCCTTCATCAAAGACAACAAGGCTTCCGCCGACAAGGCGATTTACGAGGTTATCGAACAGTACGCCAAGATGATGGCCGAGCTGGACGACCCCTACCTGCGTGAGCGCGCCACCGATTTCCGTGACATCGGCACCCGTCTGGTCAAGAACGTACTGGGCATCGCCGTTGTCAACCTGAGCACCATCGACGAAGAGGTTATCCTGGTCGCCAAAGACCTGACCCCGTCCGAAACCGCTCAAATCAACCTGAAGTACGTGCTGGGCTTTGTCACCGACATCGGTGGCCGTACCTCCCACACCTCCATCATGGCCCGCTCCCTAGAGCTGCCGGCCATCGTGGGTACCAACGACATCACCGAGCGCGTCAAGAATGGTGACGTGCTGGTGCTGGATGCGATCAACAACCAGATCGTGATCAACCCGACCGCCGAGCAACTGGCCAAGTTCAAAGAGATCCAGGCCCAGTTCCAGGCCGAGAAGGACGAGCTGGCCAAGCTCAAGGATCTGCCTGCCATCACGCTGGATGGTCACCAGGTCGAAGTGTGCGCCAACATCGGTACCGTGAAGGATACCGAGGGTGCCATCCGTAATGGCGCCGAAGGCGTGGGTCTGTACCGTACTGAGTTCCTGTTCATGGATCGCGATGCGCTGCCGACCGAAGACGAGCAGTTCAAAGCCTACAAAGAAGTGGCCGAAGCGATGCCGGATCAGCCGATCATCGTGCGTACCATGGACATCGGCGGCGACAAAGAACTGCCGTACATGAATTTCCCGAAAGAGATGAACCCCTTCCTGGGCTGGCGTGCCGTGCGTATCTTCTTCGATCGCGCCGACATCATGAACGCCCAGCTGCGGGCCATTCTGCGTGCGTCTGCCTTCGGCAAACTGCGCATCATGTTCCCGATGATCATCTCCGTCGAAGAGTTCCGTAGCCTCAAAGCTACCGTAGAGACGCTGAAGGCCGAACTGCGTGCCGAAGGCAAAGCCTTTGATGAAGCCATCGAAGTGGGTATCATGATCGAGACCCCGGCTGCTGCCGTCATGGCTCATCATCTGGCCAAGGAAGTGGATTTCTTCAGTATCGGTACCAACGACCTGACCCAGTACACCCTGGCTGTCGACCGTGGTAACGAGATGATCTCCGCCATGTACAACCCGCTGTCACCCTCCGTCCTGACCCTGATCAAGATGGTTATCGATGCGTCCCACGCCGAAGGCAAGTGGACCGGTATGTGTGGTGAACTGGCTGGTGACGAGCGTGCCACCCTGCTGCTGCTGGGTATGGGTCTGGATGAGTTCTCCATGAGCGCCATCTCTGTACCGCGTATCAAGAAGCTTATCCGCAACACCAACTTCGAAGATGTGAAGGCGATGGCTGACCAAGCACTGAGCTTCGCCACTGCCGCAGAAATCGAAGCCTGTGTAGATAACTTTATTAAGCAGAAGGCAGTCTGCTAAGATCGGCTGCAAACAGCGACAAATCATCTCTAGGAGCTTTACTATGGGTCTGTTTGATAAACTGAAGAAACTGGTTTCCGACGATAGCTCTGATACCGGTGGCATCGAAATCTTTGCTCCGCTGTCAGGCGAAATCGTGCCGATCGAAGATGTGCCCGATGTTGTCTTCGCCGAGAAGATCGTGGGTGACGGTATTGCCATCAAGCCGGCTGGCAACAAGATGGTTGCTCCGTGCGACGGTACCATCGGCAAGATTTTCGAGACCAATCATGCGTTCTCTCTGGAATCCGACTCTGGTATCGAGCTGTTCGTTCATTTCGGTATCGACACCGTTGAGCTGAAAGGTGAAGGTTTCACCCGTATCGCTCAGGAAGGTCAACAGGTCAAGCGTGGCGACACCATCATCGAGTTCGATCTGGCCGTTCTGGAAGCGAAAGCCAAATCTACCCTGACTCCGGTGGTCATCTCCAACATGGACGAGATCAAAGAGCTGGTGAAGATGACTGGTGCCGTTGTTGTGGGCGAGACCCCGGTTATCCGCATCAAGAAATAATGCAGCGCTGGCCTGTGCCAGCCATTGCAGCAAAAAACCGAAGCCTTGTGCTTCGGTTTTTTTATGGCCGCAGCTCTGTGGTGCAGGGCGCTTTCAGCAAAGGAGAAGTGCGTTATTTCATCAGCCAGGTCATGAGTGTGAAACAGGAGGTCGCACTGACAGCTGCTCTACGTTCTACGTGAGCGCTCAGCGGCCTATGGTCTACGGTTGGCAACGGATCATATCCATAAGCGGGTGGAAGGCGTTGGCACCCTGATAGGGTGAGCAGAAGGCTACCAAGGGAGGTAACGCATCTGGCTGGCTCATTGCAGCTATGGGTTGTCCTCTTGTGCAGAACACAGAGAAGGGGTCTTGTCGTGGCCCTCCTCTGCCTTAGCAGGCATAAAAAAGCCGCTCACAGGGTGAGCGGCTTTTGTCATCGGCATGGCCGGCAAGAATTATCAGGCTGGCTGCTGGCCGGGCTCTGCAGGCGGCAGGCTGGAGTGGGACTCCAGCTTCTGCTCCTCTCCCTGCATGTTCTTGATGTAGACATCCATCTGGTTGAAGGCGATCTCGATGCCGTTTTCGCGGAACAGGGCATCGATCTTGCGGTTCAGTTCGTCGATGGCCGGGTTGCGATCCCCCAGTTCGCTCACGAAGAAGCGCAGCTCGTGATCCAGAGTGCTGGCGCCAAAGGTGAGGAAGAAGACGATGGGTTCCGGATCCTTGAGCACCCGGCTGTTCTCCATGGCCGCCTGCATCAGCAGGGTACGGGTCAGCTCGAGATCGGAGCCATAGGCCACCCCGACCCGCACGATGACGCGGGTGATGGTGTCGCTCAGGGACCAGTTGATCAGCCGTTCGGTCATCAACTGCTGGTTGGGGATGATCACCTCCTTGCGGTCGAAGTCGGTCAGGGTGGTAGCACGAATGCGGATCCTGGAGACGGTGCCGGAGAAGCTGCCGATGGTGACGGTGTCACCGATCCGTACCGGACGCTCGAACAGGATGATGATGCCGGAGACGAAGTTGGAGAGGATCTCCTTCATGCCAAAACCGATACCGACTGACAGGCCACCCGCTACCCACTGCAGCTTGTCCCACTGGACGCCCATCATGGAGAGGGCGGTCAGCGAGCCGACCCCGATCAGCACATAGTTGAGCATGGTGGTGATGGCGTAGGCGGTGCCCTGGGCCAGATTCAGCTTGGAGAGTACCAGCACCTCCAGCAGACCCGGCAGGTTGCGGGCCAGCGACCAGGCGCCCCCCAGCAGGAGGAAACCGATCAGCACATCGCTCAGGCTTATCGGGAAGAGCACGGCATTGGCGCCAGTCCCTTCACTGCGATGCCACAGCACCATGCTGTCGAGGTAGGCGAAGACCGCCACCAGATCGGACCAGAGCCAGTAGAAGGCGACGCCAAAGATCAGTAGCAGCACGGTGCGAGTCAGACGCAGGGACTGCTGGCTGACCTCTTCCAGATCCATGGGTTGCTCTTCAATGGATTCTCCCCCTTCCGCATCTTCTTGGGCCTTGTGCTCCCGCTTGGCCACGGCACGGCGGTAGGCCAGGCGGCGGGCCGCCAGCTCGAGGCCACGCAGGGCGGTGCGATAGACCAGGCTCCAGAGGATGAGCATGTAGAAGGATTCGATCAGGCGACCGGTCAGTTTCAATGCCGTGTAGTAGTAGCCCAGACCGACCAGTATGATCAGGGCCACGGGGGCCAGCGCCAGAGCCATGGCGACGATGGACTTCTGCATGCTCGTCTCGCCCTTCATGCGGGCGCGGGAGATGGGGAAGACCAGATAGGCTGTCAGGCCCAGTAGCGCCAGAGTGAGCGCCTGGCCGATCACGTCGTTGCCAAGGGTGGAGGGTTCAACTACCGCCTTGGTCGACAGCATGATGAGGGGCAGCAGCGGCAGCCACAGATAGTGCATGCTGTTGCGCTTGGCCTGCAGCTCGGCTTTCGGTATGCGGAAGTGGCTCTCGGCGATGCCGCCCGGACGCATCACGGAGAGGTAGACGCTGAACACCAGATAACCCAGTGCGAGGTTCAGGGTGATCTGGAAGATAAGCTTGGGCGTGAGCAGACCACAGTAGGTCAGCAGCAGGCCGATGGCGAGGATGAACAGGCTGCCCGGCAGGCGCTCCAGCACGGTATATAAGAGGGCCGCCGGGGTATGCCACTGGCTGTCCTGGCGGAAGCGGCCGAGATCCTTGGCGATCTTCTTCTGGCGCTCGATCAGGGTCGGGCGCTTCCAGATCAGCAGACCGGCGACCAGCATCAGGGGAAGGGAGAGCAGCGAGATGGGCAGCACCATTTCCCCCCAACCCTTCCAGTCAGGTTTCAGCACCCAGTCGGAGGCCTGTTTGAAGGCCTGGGCCGGCCAGCTGATGAACCACTTGCCGTCGATGGGCTTGTTGCTGCTTACCCAGAAGATATGTTGATGCAGGGTAAACTCGACCGAAGCATAGACCCGGCTCAGCTGCTGCTGGGTCAGCTGCAGGCTGATGGCATTGGTGAGCTGGCTGTCGAGCTGGCGGTTGAGCTGATCCAGCAGATTGATGCGGGTATCGAGCAGCTTGGAGAGGCTGGCCCTGTCTTCGGCAGTGACGGGATCAGGGCTCTGGGCGATGAGGTTGTCCAGATACTGGTTCTTCTGGAACAGCTGGTCGCGTTGCTGGCTCAGCTCGAACTGGGCCAGATGCAGGTCGGCAATCTGCTCTTCCAGGTTCTTGACGGCGACGGTCGGTGCCGCCTCCAGCTGCTGGTAGAGCTGATAGAGAATGCGCGAGAGCAGCAGATTGCCCTTGAGCATCTGCACCTGTTCATTGAGGTTGCGTTCGGTCTGGGTGCCGCGCTCCAGCCAGCTCTTGGCCTGCAGATTCTTCTGCACCAGCGAGTTGAGGTTGGTGGTGGCGCTGATTAGTTGCTGGCTGAGCTGGTGGTTGATCTCCTGCTCTCTTTGCACCAGCGGGCTGTCTTCGGTGGCCACCAGCTCGCCGGTCTGCTCGGCGGTTTTCTCGGTGTCACCCAGGCGCTTGGCGCTGCTCTGCTCCTGCAGCAGTTGCAGCTTTTGCTCTTCGCTGGCGAGACGGGCGCTCTGGTAGTCGCGCTGCTTGATCGCGAGATCCTGCATGCTGGTACGGTTGTCCAGCTCCTTCTGCAGATTGGCCAGCTGCAACTCGAGCAGTGCCAGCTCGGTATTGAGCTTCATCTTCTCGGCACTGCTGACACCCTCGCCGGTATTGAGGCGGCTGCGGATCTCCTGGCTGCGCAGGTAGACCCGGCTCATGCTGGTCTGGGCGCGCTCCGGCAGGGTCTGCAGGTTGGTGAGCTGGCTGGCGATGGCACCGAGGGCCTCCTGGGCGTTTTGCATGTTCGCCAGCACATCGGGCTGGCGGCTCTCCAGCTCGTTCAGGCTCATGCTGGCGTATTCGCTCTTGATCTGCTCCGCACTCTTGCCCTCGTTCAGGGCGTTGAGTTTGGCGCCGATGTCGCGGATCTCGGCCGGAAGTGCCCGGATCCGCTGAGCCTGGGCCTTGGCCTTCGCCTCTTCCTTGTCGATGCTGTCGAGCAGGCTGAGGGTGTCGGTCAGAAATTTCTGATCGGCTTGTTGCGAGACGGTGAGGGTCTCGGATTTACCCAGGCTGTCCAGGGCACGCTGGACGCTGGCGCGCTGGGGAACCTCTTGTGCCATGGCCTGCGCAGTGCAGAGGCTGGCGAGTAGACAGAGCAGCGGCAGCAGAGTGGCCGAGGCTCTTTTCAATCGTATTGAGAGCATAAAACTTCCGGGTTATTACTCGATGTACGGGGGATATCCCGCTTAAATTAAAACCGCGTGGATTCTATCATCGGGTTTGTCAGGGAAGCAGGGGGAGGGATAAAAAAAACGGCGCCCGCAGGCGCCGTTTTCAGCAGTTCGGTACGGATTACAGTACGTGAACAGAAGCGGTGTTGGTGGTGCCGCTCGGTACCAGAGCACCGGAAACCATGACAACCACGTCACCCTTCTGACCCATGCCGCTCTCCAGCGCCACTTCTTTACCGATGCGATAGAAATCGTCGGTAGAGGCGATGCTGTCAACCACGTGAGTCATGACACCCTTGGTCAGTACCAGCTGGGCAGCAGTCTTCTTGTTGGTGGTGATGGCCAGGATCCAGGCTTTCGGGAAGTACTTGCGGATGGCCTTGGCGGATTTGCCGCCTTCGGTGGCAACCACGATCAGCGGGGCATCCAGCTTCTCGGTGGTCTCTACCGCGCCCTTGCACACGGCTTCGGTGATGCGCAGCTTGTTGCTGTCGTTGGACGCAGACAGGTTGGACGGCATCACGGCATCGGTGCGCTCGCAGATGGTGGCCATGATGGTCACGGCTTCCAGCGGGTATTTACCCTTGGCGGATTCACCGGACAGCATGACCGCATCGGTACCGTCCAGGATGGCGTTGGCCACGTCGCCGGCTTCGGCGCGGGTCGGACGCGGGTTCTTGATCATGGAGTCCAGCATCTGGGTCGCAGTAATGACCACTTTGCGGGCCTTGTTGCACTTGGCGATGATCATCTTCTGGGCGAAGATCACCTCTTCAACCGGGATCTCTACACCCATGTCGCCACGAGCAACCATGATGCCGTCGGAAACAGCCAGGATGTCGTCGAAGTTGTCCAGGCCTTCCTGGTTTTCGATCTTGGAGATGATCTGGATGTTCTCGCCACCGTGGGCCTTCAGGTGCTCACGGATTTCCAGTACGTCTTCTTTCTTGCGGATGAAAGAAGCAGCAACGAAATCAACGCCCTGCTCGCAACCGAAGATCAGGTCGCGCTTGTCTTTCTCGGCCAGGGCCGGCAGCTTGATGGAGACGCCCGGCAGGTTGACGCCCTTGTTCTCGCCCAGGTCACCGTTGTTCAGCACTTTACAGACAACTTCGCGCTCGGTGATTTCGATGACGTCCAGACCGATCAGGCCGTCGTCAACCAGGATGCGGTTGCCGACGCGCAGGTCGTTGGCGAAACCCGGGTAGGTCACGGCGACCTTGTCCTTGTTGCCAACCACGGTCTGGTCGGTGGTGAAGGTGAAGGTCTGGCCGGCGACCAGGGCGACATCGTTGCCACCTTCCAGCTTCATGGTGCGGATTTCCGGACCCTTGGTGTCCAGCAGGATGGCGGCTTGCTTGCCGGTTTCGGCCATCACGGCACGCAGGTTGCTGATACGGGTACCGTGCTCTTCGTAGTCACCGTGGGAGAAGTTCAGGCGCATGACGTTCATGCCGGCATCCAGCATCTTGGCCAGCATTTCTTTGGATTCGGTCTTGGGACCGATGGTGCAGACGATTTTGGTCTTTTTCATGTCAGTCTTCATGGTTAAGGAGTTTCCGCCGAGCAATATACACCAGTTTTTGGATTCTTTTTATGATCCAGAAACAACGTTTTGACCAGATAACGTTTTCTTTTCAGGGATAACGTTTTCCTGATTGTCACTTTTCAGGGTATACACCTACTGGTCTGAGCTGACAGGGGACAAGTGTTTCCATCTGTGTCTTGGCGGCCGATTCGGGAGCAAATGTTGTAAAATGACAACTTGCTCAGTGTCACCGTCCTGTCACCCGCATGGGCAAGAATGTTAGTTCATTCGTCGGCATCTGAAGGGTTTCGGGATGAAAAACAGTGGATGGGCGGGGCCCGGGCTGTTTCTGCTGGGGGCCAGCCTGCTGGTGATGCAGGCGCTGCCAACGCGCTTTTGGCCAGGCAATCAAGGCTGGCTAAGCGGAGAGCCACGGCTCGAAAGTGCGCTGACACTGGGCTGGCGGGAATGGCAGGATCAGCAAGTTGCCACCAGGCTGGCCAGCCGTCTCCTGGTTGTGGGGGAGAGGGGCGCTGGTACCGATAAACGAAATGCCCCCTTGCCCACAGATCGGCAAGAGTGAAGCAGGGTTTTAGCTCCCGGTGATTATCAATAATTGGTAAACAGTGCTTATCCATTTCACCTGATTGTTAACCTGAAAGCGTGGGCAGATAATGTACTCCAACGGCGTTATTCCTTGTGAATAGCGCCACCCGATACCTTGTTGGAGTGACTGTCATGTCCCTTGCCCCTGTCTGGTTTATCTCCCACGGCGCCCCGGATCTGGTGCTGCGGGATCGCCCTGCCACCCGTTTCCTGAGCACCCTGCGACTGGGGGAACTCAAGGGGCTGGTGGTCATCTCCGCCCACTGGTTCAGCCGCGAGCTGGAGCTCAACGTCGAGCCGGCTCCGGCCCTGATGTACGACTTCTACGGCTTCCCCGAGCCGCTCTACCATATGCGCTGGCCTGCCAGCAGCCCGGCCTGGCTGCAGCAGGCCGTGGGTGACGAGCTGGCGGTGGCCGGATGGCAGGTCAGTACCGTGCGGCGGGAGCTGGACCACGGGGTCTGGTCACCCATGTTGCTGATCGACCCGGACAGCGAGATCCCGTTGGCGCAGGTATCCATCCCCGTGAACTTCACCCCGGCGCAGCTGTGGCAGCTCGGGGAAGCGCTGGGCCGGCTGCGCGAGCAGGGGATCGGCATCCTTGCCTCCGGCGCCATCACCCACAACCTGAGGGCACTCGGACCGGATCACTCCCCCACGGCCCCCTGGGCCCGGGAGTTTGTCCGCTGGCTCGAGCAGATGATGGCGCAAGGGGACAAGCAGGCGCTGCTCGACTATCGCCGGCTGGCCCCCGGGGCGGTGGAGTCCCATCCCCACGACGATCACCTGCGTCCCCTGTTTGTGGCGCTGGGGGCCGCCAGGGGGGCGAGCCCTGTCCGGCTGCACGAAAGCTGGGATCTGGGCAGTCTCTATATGGGGGCCTACCGCTTCGACTAAGGTGTTCGCTGTGGGCATGAACGACAAGGCCCCGCCATTTGGCGAGGCCTTTGTTGTGCAATCCCGGTACCGGTAGTGCCAGTCAGGGCACGATCACCCGGCTTTCGCCGCCGCCGAGAGCCTCGACTCTCACCTGCACCCCGATCCGCTCCACCAGGGTCTGTACATGGGAGATGACCCCGATCTGGCGACCGGCGGCCTGCAGGGAGTCGAGGCTGGCCAGCGCCAGATCCAGGCTGTCCGGATCCAGGGTGCCGAACCCCTCGTCGATGAAGAGCGACTCGACCTGGGTCTGGCGCGACGACAGGCTGGAGAGGGCCAGCGCCAGGGCCAGTGACACCAGGAAGCTCTCGCCACCGGAGAGGGAGTCCACCGAGCGCACCTCGTCCCCCATGTCGAGATCCACCACCTGGAGCGCGAGATCGGTGCCGGGCACCCGCTCCAGCCGGTAGCGGGGCGACAGCTCGCCGAGCTGGGCGTTGGCCTCCAGCAAGAGGCGCTCGAGCGTGAGGCTCTGGGCGAAGGTACGGAACTTGGCACCGTTGGCCTGGCCAATGAGATCGCACAGTTGCTGCCAGTGATCCGCCACCGCCTGCTGGCTCGCCAACTCCTCTTGCAGGCTGCCCGCCTTGAGGGCGGCGGCCTCCGCCTGGGCAAGGGTGCTGCGGCACTCGAACAGCTGCTCGTCGAGGGTGCGACACTGGTTCTCCAGCGCTGCCAGCCGTTCGCCGAGTGCCTGCTCGGTGAGGGCGGCCAGCTCGGGGTGATGTTCCTGATAACGCTCCCGCTTGCTCTGCTCCTGTGCCAGCGCTCGTTGCCGTTCGGTGAGGCGGGTACGGGCCTCGGCCAGGGCATCGTCCAGTGACTGCAGGGCGGCGCGGCGGGCCTTGAGTTCTTCCTGGCCGATAGCCAGCAGACGGCGCAGATCATATTCGGCGATGCCGAGAGTAGTGGCGTGAGCGGCCCAGCGACCAAGTACCTCGCGTTTGCGGCGGCTGCTTACCTGCTTTTCCTGCTCCACATGGGCAAGGCGGGTCTTGAGCTCGGTCAGTCGCTCCCGCAGGGTGCGCCCGGCACCGGCTGCTTCGTCGAGCTGGCTGGCGGCCAGCTGCAACCGCGTCTGCCAGCGAGCCTCGACCTGGGGGATCCCTTCACCTTCCAGACAGGCTGCACGGCTCGCCAGCAATCCCTGACGCTGCTGTTCGTGCTCCTTATAGTCACGCTCCAGCTTGTGCAGCCGCTCGCGCTGGGTCTGCAGGCGGGCCTCCTGGGCACTCAGGGTCGGGGTCAGGCTGGCAATCTCGCCGGCCAGTCGCTCCCACTCGCTCTGGCCGTGCAGATAGGCCTCGCAGGTCTGCTGCCACTCGCGCCACTGCTGACTGCCGAGCCACTGGCGCCAGGGTTGGCCGCCCATCTGCTCGTCGAGCCGGTTGGCCCCCTGTTCGAGGCGCTGGCGCAGGGTGCTCTCCTGCTCGCCCATCGCCTTCACTTCCCCTTCCCAGGCGATGCGCTGGCGGTCGGCCTCCTGCCACTGCTGATAAAATTGTTGATGGCGGGTGGCCAGCTGGCTGAGTTGCTGGCGGATGCCCTGCAACTGCTGCTGCCCCTGCTGGGCCTGACGCAGGGTCTGCTGGCTCTGGGCCAGCCCCTGTTCCAGCGCCTGGCCACGACCGAGGAGGGTGTCCAGCAGGTGCTCCCATTCGGCAGGGCTCTGGCGCAGCGGCAAGGGGGGGCCGAGCAGCGCCTCCCCACCGAGTTGTTGCCAGTGCTGGGTCAGCTGCTCGGATCTCGCCGCCAGCTCGGGCAGATGCTGACGACGCACCGCGAGCTGGCGGGTCAGCTCCTGGCGCTCCCCTTCGCCCTGCATGTGCTGGTGGTTGAGCCGCTCCCACTCCAGCTCCAGGCTGCGAGCTCGCTCCGCCAGCTGACCCAGGATCCCTGCCACCTGAGGCTGACTCTGGCTGTAGGGGTGCTCCTCGGCGCCGCAAAGGGGGCAGGGGGTGCCATCGCTCAGCACGTGGCGATACTGCTCGAAGCTCGCCACGGCGCGGGCCTGCTCCAGGGCGTGGCGCGCCTCGTCACGTTGCACCGCCAGCCGCTCCAGGGCGGGGGCCAGCTCCTGGCCCTGGCTGGCGAGCCGGGTCAGCGCTTGTTCCAGCTGGGCTATCTCTTGTTGCAGGCGATCGTGCTGCTCGCCGTGGTTGCGGCCATAGTTGGCGAGATCCAGCAGCTGGCGCAGCTGGCCCAGCTGTTCTGTCTGCAATTGCCACTGCTCCTGCGCCTTGGCAAGGCGGCTCTCCCACTGCTCCTCCTGCAGATCGTCCTGCAATTTTTGCAGCCGCTCCTGCTCCTGGCGCCAGTAGTCACGCTCCTGCCGGCCTTGCTCCAGCTGGTGTTGCAACTGCTGCAGCGCACGCACCTTGTGCTCGCGCAGGGTCAGCAATTGCTGCAGCTTGTCGGCATCCTCGGCCCAATCCTGCATCGCGGTGAGCAGGGGTTGCCACTGGCGAGCCTGGGGAGCCAGCTCCCTGTGCTCCTCGAGCCAGGCGCCCCACTGCTGATACTGGCTCTTGAGGGCGGTTACCTGTTGGCTCAGCTCCTGCCAGCTCTGCTCCAGGGTGAGCTGCACCTCGCGCTCCAGGCTTCCCTCCTGCTGGATCTTCTGCAACTGCTGCTGTTTTTCCAGCAGCCGGGTGTCGAGCTCCTGCGCTCGCTTGAGCTCGGGTTGCAGGGCGCCCCACTCCCGCTCGGCAGCGATCTTGTCCGCCAGCAACTGCTGCTCATGGAGCGCATTTTGTCTGGCCTGTTCCTCGAGGCGGTCCAGCTCCGGCCCAAGCTCGGCGATCACCTTCTCCTGCTGCTGCACCTCCAGGGTGAGGCGCGCCAGCTCGTCGTGATCGGCGCGAGCCACCTGGGCCTGCTCGGCCCGGGTAAACTCCTCCCGCTCGGGAGCTGCGGCATCGTGAGCCTGCCGGGCGGCGGTCAGCGCCTCTTCCCCCTCGTGGCACCCCTGCAAATGGGCGGCGATGCGGCCATCCAGCTCCCGCAGATCCTGCATCAGCTGGCGCTGCTGTTGTTCGTGCTTGAGGGTGGTGGAGAGGGTGAGCTGGCGAGCGATCCACGCTTCACGGGTCGCCTCGTCCATCAGCGCCACGTCGCCGAGGCGCTGCGCGATGGCGGCGAGCTTCTGCTGTTCTTCCCGCGCCCGTTCATAGGTCTGGATGGAGATGGCGGAATAGAGCTCGGTGCCCGTCATCCGCTCTAGCAGGGCGGAGCGCTCGTTGGCATCGGATTTGAGGAAGGCGGCAAACTCCCCCTGGGGCAGGATCACCGCACGGCGAAACTGCTCCCAGGAGAGCCCCACCAGCTCGTCGATGCGCTCTTGCAATTCCCGCTTGCTGCCAGAGAAAACCTGGTCCGACTCGACGTCGGTCAGGCTGCGCTCCTGGGCCTGAAAGCGCCCCTCGGCCCGGTTGCGGGCCCGGCGTACCGCCCAGCGGGCCAGCCAGGTGCGGCCGTCACAGCCGCGAAACTGCACCTCGGCAAAGCCGCTGGCGTGGCCGCGGCTGAGGATGCCGCGCACGTCGTTGGCCTTGAGCTTCTCCTCGTCGTCCGCGCGGCCCACTTCGGCCACGTTCTTGCGGTTGGCGACAAAGCGCGGCATTTCGTCATAGAGCGCCAGACAGATGGCGTCGAGCAAGGTGCTCTTGCCGGCTCCCGTGTTGCCCGTGATGGCGAACAGTCCGGTGGCGCCGAGGGCCCCTTTGGTAAAGTCGATAGTGAAGGGGCCGGTCAAGCTGGCCAGATTTTCACCTGACAGGGATAAAATTTTCATGCGTCGGCCTCCTTCACCTGCTCCAGGATCTCTTCAAACGAGGCAACCAGCCCGACCTCGGGCTCACCTTCAAACTGGCGTTGATAACAGAGACGAAATACCTCGGTGGGGGAGAGTTCATCCAGCCTGCGCCGCTCACGGCCATCGGCCAGCCCCTGTCCCGACCCCTGATACTGGGTGTTGATACGGGCGAGGCGCACCGGCTTGCCCGCCAGCGCCGCCAGAATGCGCTCGCGGATACGGGCCTCGGGCTTGGGCAGCAGCAGTCGCACCTCAAGGAAGGGTTGCGCCTCCTGCGGGCGATCCGGCAACTCAAGCGCGTCGATGGCGGCCAGTGCCTCGTCAAGGGAGCCCAGTGGCAGGCGGATCATCTCGACGCTGCGGGGCACCGGGATGGCTTCTACCGCTGCGAGCTGGCCGGCTTCCAGTGTCACCTCAAGTACCTGATGGCGGTAGCCGGTCTCGGTCAGCGACAGGGGCAGCGGCGAGCCGCTGTAGTGAATGCCTTCAGCCAGGCGCTGGGCCAGATGCAGGTGGCCCAGCGCCGTGTAGTCGGCGCCGGTGAAGGTGTCGGCGGGCAGGGCGTGCTGGTTGCCACCAAGCACCCGTCGCTCTGACAATTCCGAGAGCTGGCCCGCCGCCAGATAGGCATGGCCCATGGCGATCAGGGCCTGATCCTGCTCGCAGCGCTTGCGCCCCTCGGCGAGCACTTCTGCATAAATCTGACGCACCCCCTCGATGAGTCTGTCCTGCCCCTCGGCCAGCGGTTCGACCCGCAGATCGCTGCTGCGCAGAAACGGCACGGCGGCGCACCAGGCGGCCACCTTGCCTTCGTTGTCATGCAGCGGCACCAGCAGGCGATCGGTCTCAAGCTGGCCATCCTTGTCCCGGCTGATGCTGCCCACCAGATGCAGATCGAAGGCTCGCAGCAGTTCGTGGGGGGCATCGAGCTTGGAAGGGGAGTCGTGGTTGCCCCCGATCAGCACCATGTCGAGGTTGGGCATCTCGGCCCGCAGCCGCGCCAGAAAGCGGTAGAGCTGCTGCCAGGCGCTGGCGGGGGGATTGGCGGTATCGAACAGATCGCCTGCGACCAGCAGGGCGTCTATCTGGCGTGCCTTGAGGGTGTCGGTCAGCCAGTCGAGGAAGGCATCGTGTTCAAAACGGCGGTCATGGCCATGGAGTTGATGGCCAAGATGCCAGTCGGCGGTATGGAGGATTTTCATGAGAAAGCAACCCGGATCCTGGGACGGTGCCAGCGGCACCCGATGGAGACAAGATGAGGATCCCCCTCGCTTTTTTCAAGGGAAACTGGGCACCAGCTTGGCGTCAGGCGGGTATGCAGCGCATCCGGTATTGCGGGTGGCCGGTAAAGGGATCGGACTCCTCGCCCTCGATCATGAAGCCGTGGCGGCGGTAGAAGCGCACCGCTGGCTCGTTTTCCACGAACACCCTGGCATAGAGCGAAGCCCCCTGGCGTTTGGCCTCCTGCAACAGGGCATGACCCACGCCGCGCCCTTGCCGATCGGGGCGTACGAACAGGGCCGCCAGGTAGTCATCCACCAGCGCGATAAAGCCAAGCAAGTCACCGCGCTCCTCAAACACCCAGATGCGGGCACGATCCAGATAGCGGGAACGCAACTCCTCCTGGGCCTGCCACCAGCAGGAGGCATCGACGAAATCGTGGGCCTGCAGGGAGGCCAGCAGCCAGATTTCGACGATCTCTTCCATGTCTTTCGGGCTACTCGGCCGCAACATGCTTTGATCCTTGTTAACAATTCAAACATTCGCAGTCTAGGGGAGTTTGCCGATCGAGTCGGGGGCGAACATGACTCCCTGTGACGTCGATCGTCCTTTATTTAGCGAGAATGATTGGCTGATCACAAAGCGCCTCTCTAGTACAATGCCCGCCGGACAATCTAGAGACCGAGGACGCCATGTGGTTTAAAAACCTGCAGATTTATCGCTTTACCCGCCCCTTTGACCTGACCGTGGATCAGCTGGAGACCCAGCTCGAGGCCTGCGCCTTTACCCCGTGCGGCAGTCAGGATATGTCCCGTTTCGGGTGGGTCAAGCCTCTTGGCAAATTCGGTTCCACCCTGACCCACAGCGCCTCCGGTCACATCCTCATCTGTGCCCGCAAGGAGGAGAAAATGCTGCCGGGTACCGTGGTCAAGGAGATGCTGGCGGAGAAGGTAGAGGCGATCGAGTTCGAGCAGGGGCGTGCCCTCAAGAAGAAAGAGAAGGAAGCGCTCAAGGAGGAGATCCTCCACACCCTGCTGCCGCGCGCCTTCAGCCGCACCAGCCAGACCTTCGCCTGGATCAACCCGGCCGACAACCTGATGGTGGTGGATGCGGGCTCCGCCAAGAAGGCGGACGATCTGCTGGCTCTCTTGCGCAAGTCTATTGGTTCACTGCCGGTGGTGCCGGTGGCCCTGAAGAACCCGCCCGAGATCACCATGACCGAGTGGCTGAACGAAGGTAATCTGCCGGCCTCCTTCACCCTGGAGGACGAAGCCGAGCTGCGCAGCGCCATGGAGCACGGCGGCATCATCCGCTGCAAGCAGCAGGATCTGATGACCGACGAGATCAAGAACCACCTGGCCAACGACAAGCTGGTGACCAAGCTGGCCCTCAACTGGGGCGAGACCATCAGCTTCGTGCTGGGGGACGATCTCTCCATCAAGCGCCTCAAGTTCAGCGAAGAGCTGCGAGAGCAGAATGACGACATCACCAGCGAGGATCCGGCAGCCCGTCTGGACGCCGATTTCGCCCTGGTGACCGCCGAGCTGGCCCAGTTCATCCCGGCGCTGTTTGCCGCCATGGGCGGGGAAGAGCAGTCCATCTGATGCACTCCTTGTCAGCAAGAACCGCCTGCGGGCGGTTTTTTTATGGCCGCATGAGTCGGCTCAATCTGTTGATAAATGAGTAAAATATTGATTTGGCTAGGTAACTTGAGTCATCAGCGCCAATCGTGACATAGTCGTCCTTCATGGTCATAAAACAGACAAGGAGAGTGTCATGTTGCGCAAACCCCTGGGGCTAGCCATCGCCCTTGCCCTGCTGGCCGGCTGTGCCAGCGAACCGGGCTTTCACTATGCTGCGCCACCCCAGACCCTGATCGCTCCGGAGGCGGCCAGCGGCTGGCAGGAGAAACAGGGTTGGCAGGGCCGTGACTTCATGGTGGCTGCCGCCAACCCGCTGGCGGTGGATGCGGGCTACCAGATCATCAAGGCGGGTGGCAGCGCCGTGGATGCTGCCATCGCGGTGCAACTGGTATTAACCCTGGTGGAGCCGCAATCCTCCGGCATCGGTGGCGGCTCCCTGCTGCTGGTGTGGGATGGGAGCCAGGTCAGCGCGGTGGATGGCCGGGAGACGGCCCCCGCTGCGGCCACGGATCAGCTGTTCATGAAAGATGGCCAGCCGATGGCCTTCTACGATGGCGTGGTGGGCGGCCGCTCAGTCGGAGCGCCCGGCACTGTGCGTGCCCTGGCGCTGGCCCACGAGCGTTATGGCAAGCTGCCCTGGGCAAGTCTGTTCACGCCGGCCATCACCCTGGCGGAGCAGGGGTTTGTGATAAGCCCGCGCCTGGTCACCCAGCTGGCAAAAGATCCCTATCTCGCCAAAGACCCACAGGCGCGCGCCTACTTCTACCAGCCTGATGGCAGCCCCAAGCCAGCGGGTACACGGCTGACCAACCCGGCGCTGGCCAAGGTACTGAAAACACTGGCAGATCAGGGGGCTGATGCCTTCTATCAGGGGCCGCTGGCCGATGCCATGGTGGCCAAGGTGCGCGGTCATGCCACCAATCCCGGAGTGCTCAGCGCCGCCGATCTGGCCAGCTACCGGGCCCGGGTGAGTGACGGCCTCTGCTTTGACTATCGCCAGAGCAAGGTGTGCGGCTTCCCGACCCCCTCGTCGGGTACCATCGCGCTTGGCCAGATCTTCGGCATGCTGGAGAGTCGCAATATGGCGGCCCTCAAACCCGTCACCACCCCGGCAGGGGAGCTTGCCGCCTCGGCTGACGCCATCCATCTCTACAGCGAGGCAGCGCGCCTCGCCTTCGCCGATCGCAACCGGTATGTGGCCGACAGTCGTTTCGTATCGGTACCGCTGGCCGGCCTGCTCGATAAAGGCTATCTGGCCGAGCGCGGGCGGCTTATCGGCGAGCGCTCCATGGGGATAGCTCAACCGGGCACGCCGCCGCAGGCGCTGGCCATGGGCCGCGATGCCACCCCCGAGCTGCCGTCGACCAGCCACATCTCCATCGTCGACCCGAGCGGCATGGCGATCTCTATGACCAGTTCCATCGAGGATGGCTTCGGCTCGCGCCAGATGGTCAACGGCTATCTGCTCAACAACCAGCTCACCGACTTCTCCTTCACCTCGGTGGATGCTGCCGGCCTGCCGGTGGCCAACCGGGTGGAGCCCGGCAAGCGGCCGCGCTCCTCCATGTCGCCCCTGCTGGTGTTTGACAAGGCAAGCGGCGAGCTGGAGATGAGCCTGGGCTCCCCGGGTGGTTCGGCCATCATCAACTACGTGGGCAAGACGCTGCTGGGGACCCAGGATTGGGGGCTCAATTTGCAGCAGGCGATCAATCTGCCCAACTTCGGCAGTCGCAACGGTCCTACCGAGCTGGAAGCGGGGCGCACCCCGGATGCCGTGGTCGAGGGGCTGAAGGCGAGGGGGCACGAGGTGGTGCTCAATGAGCAGACTTCTGGCCTGCAGGGGGTAGAGCGCAACAAAGAGGGATGGTTTGGCGCCGCCGATCCGCGCCGCGAGGGGATCGCCAAGGGGGAGTGAGGTGTTCCCATCGCAACCGTTCCATCACAACAAGGCCAGCATGATGCTGGCCTTGTTGTTGGTGCGTGACGGGCTCGAAGAATGCGTTACTGGATGCCTGGCAGCTCCACGTCGAAGATCAGGACAGAATTGCTCAGCGGGATTTTGCCGGTGATGTGATTGCTACGGGCCAGCTTGTTATCGGTCCCGGAAGAGGCGTCACTGGATGCCTAGCAGCTCCACGTCGAAAATGAGTACCGAGCCGGGCGGGATCTTGCCAGCCGCGCGATCGCCATAGGCCAGGTTGGCGGGAATGTAGAAGCGGGTCTTCTCACCTTCCACCATCAGCTGTACCCCTTCGGTCCAGCCCGGGATCACCTGGTTGAGGCCAAATTCGATGGGCTCGCCACGAGCTACCGAGCTGTCAAATACGGTGCCATCCAGCAGTTTGCCCTCGTAGTGCACCTTCACCTTGCTGGTGGCGGTGGGGTGAACCGTGCCGCTGCCCTTGGTGAGCACCTCATACTGCAGGCCGGAGGCGGTGGTGGTCACCAGCGGGTTTTCCTTGTTGCCGGCCAGGAACTCGGCGCCGATGCGCACGTTTTCCGCGGCCAGCTTCTTGTTGTTGCTGCTGGTGTAGAAGTAGTAGGCGACACCGGCAACCAGCAGCGCGATCAGGACGAATTTCATCGATTTTCCCTTGTGAGAACGAGAGCGGCATCTTATCCCAGCCGGGGCGTCAGGGCGAGTCGGGGCGGGGCAGGATGTGACAGAACAGGCAAATGAGAAGGGGGAGGAGCCAGGCTCCTCCCCCTCGTCTTCATGATGAGCGTTACTTGGCGGCCACCATCATCAGGGCGGGCAGGGCGAAGAAGAGACCTGCCACGTAACCCAGAGCCAGCAGCTTGTTCTCGCTGCCAACCCGGGCCAGCCACTCGGCGGCGCGCACCGGCAGGTCGCGCAGGGCCGGGATGCCGTAGATGAAGATGACGGCGAAGACATTGAACAGCACGTGAACCAGGGCGATGGTCAGGGCCAGCTGGGCACCGGCGCCGCTGATGGCAGTGGCAGCCAGCAGGGCCGTGATGGTGGTACCGATATTGGCGCCCAGGGTGAAGGGATAGAGCTGACGGGTGCTGAACACGCCGCCGCCGGCCAGCGGGATCATCAGGCTGGTGGTGGTGGAGGAGGACTGCACCATGATGGTCACCAGGGCACCGGAGGCGATGCCGCTCATGGGGCCACGGCCCAGCGCCTTGTGCAGCACCTCTTTGGCGCGGCCGACCAGCACCTGTTGCAATACCTTGCCCAGATAGGTCACGCAGCCCAGGATCAGCAGGATACCGATGATGATGGTGGCGATGGAGGCACCCTTGCCCGGCAGGAAGGCGACGGCGCTGTCGATCAGCTGCTGGGCCGGGGCGGTCAGCGGCTTCATGAAATCCATCCCCTTCATCGACATGTCGGCGGAACCGGTGAAGAAGGTGGCCAGGGTCTCGGCGCTCTTTTGCAACAGGCCGAACATCAGCTCCAGGGGCAGGAAGATGGCCACGGCCATGAGATTGAAGAAGTCATGGACGGTGGCGGCGGCGAAGGCGCGGCGAAACTCCGCCCGATCCCGGATATGACCCAGGGAGACGATGGTGTTGGTGATGGTGGTGCCGAGGTTGGCGCCCATGACCATGGGAATGGCCATGCTGATGGGCAGGCCGCCGGCCACCAGGCCGACGATGACGGAGGTCACTGTGCTGGAGGATTGCACCAGGGCAGTGGCCAGAATGCCGAGCAGCAGGGCGACGAAGGGGTTGTTGGCAAACGCGAAGATCTGGGCGGCACCCTCGGCACCGCCGGAGAAGCCTTTGAAACCATGAGAAACGGCGCCGACGGCGACCAGGATCAGATAGACCAGTACGATAACACTCATCCAGTTGAACAGGGCGCGGGTCGCGGTCTGCTGCGGCAAGGAGTCATTGTGTTGCATAAAGCCTCTTGGGACGGTCGTTCCGTCTTGGGTAGTTGATGACAGGCGCATTTAAGCAAGGCTCCATGACAGAAATATGACAAAGTGACACTTTTATGATGGTTTGATGACATGACCCCGTGCGCTGGTTGACCGCCCGGGGAGATCTTTTTTGGCGAAATCGGTCAGAAACTGTCGGCTCCTCTTCCTGGGCCTGATGATGAAGGGCTCCGTTCGTATTCGTGCTTGTGCTTGGCCACCAGCGTTATATGCTGGCTGCTGTTTCTTCCATCAAAGAGAGTGGTGCTGTCATGCGTGCATGGATACTGTTTGTTTCCCTGGGGTTGCTGTCTGCCGGCGTGCAGGCCGAGTGCAATCTCGAAAAAGCGGCCAAAAACGAAGCCCTCAACGCGACCCTGGGGGTCAAGGGACGCTGTGATACCGACAAGCTGGTGGAGCAGAAGACCAAGGACGCCAAGAAAGAAGTGAAAGAGGTGAAGAAGAACACCGCCGAGACGATCGACAACAAGACAGATGGCCTCAAGGAGACGCGCGACGATATCAAGCAGACCAGCAAGGACGTGAAGAAGGTGGTGAAGGATCCGGTCAAGTCGGCCGCCACCGCCGTGGTCAACAAGGGCTAAGTGGCTGGGAGTCGCCAGCGGTATGCCGTGTAGCGCAAGAAAGGGAGCCAATGGCTCCCTTTTTGTTTGGCAGGTCATCGGCGCGTTAAAAACTGACGGAGAAAGCGGGCTCAGAGGAGCCTAAAGAGCATAAAGGAGCTATCCGGTGCCAAGGCCGGGCCTGGGAGGGTACACTGCTGCGTCATGTTATTAGCAATGGTGAGTCTGTCATGAAGCACTCTGTCATAAAACATTGGTCCCTTCTCCTCCTGCCTCTGGCGCTGGCCTCCCTGCCGTCCCAGGCCAATCTTCTTTCCTCCGGTTGCAGCGCCAAGGATGTGGCGATAGGTTCCGCGGTCAACAGCGCGACCGGCGTCAACAGCCGCTGCTCGGCGGCCAGCACCAAGCAGCGGGTCGAGAATGCGGTAGAGAACCCGGGGGATTACGCCAAGCGCAAGGCGGCCGAGGCGACCGGGGTCGATGAAGCCTACAACAAGGCGCGCAACACCAAGCAGCGGGTCGAGAATGCGGTAGAGAACCCGGGGGATTACGCCAAGCGCAAGGCGGCCGAGGCGGCCGGGGTCGATGAAGCCTACAACAGGGCACGCAACACCAAACAACGGGTCGAGAATGCGGTAGAGAACCCGGGGGATTACGCCAAGCGCAAGGCGGCCGAGGCGACCGGGGTGGATGAGGCCTACCACAAGGCACGCAACGCCAAGGATCGGGTCGATAACGTGGTGGATGATCCGCTCAAGGCGGCGGGCAAGGCAGTGCTGCGCCACACGGGAACATACTGACGGATAAGAGGCCGGGGAGCGCCGTCACCCAGGCCAGCGCATTAAAAAGGGGAGCCAGTCGCTCCCCTTTTGCTATCCGGTATCCGCGCCATTATTGAGCGTCGGTCGCCTCTTCGTACTGGCGGAACGGGATGCGGAACACCGCCAGACGCAGGAACAGGTAGGTGACGCCGAGGCCAGCCCAGATCAGACCCAGCTCCAGGGAGCTCTGCTCCAGGTTGATCCACAGGGCGCCGATGGTGGCGGCGCCAAGCAGCGGCAGCAGCAGGTAGATCAGGTGATCTTTCAGGCTCTTGTTGCGCTTTTCGCGGACCCAGAATTGGCCGATGACCGACAGGTTGACGAAGGTGAAGGCCACCAGGGCACCGAAGTTCACCAGCGCCAGCGCCATGTCCAGATCGAACGACACCGCGGAGAGGGCCAGGGCGCCCACCAGTAGCACGTTGATGGCCGGGGTGCGGTATTTGGGGTGAATGTAACCAAACACCCGCTCCGGGATCATGCGATCGCGGCCCATCACGTAGAGGATGCGGGAGACACCGGCGTGGGCCGCCATGCCGGAGGCCAGTACGGCGACCGTGGTGCACACCAGTACGATGCTCTGGAACAGGGTGCCGCCCACGTAGAGAGCGATCTCGGGCAGCACGGCGTCCGGCTCCTTGAAGCGGGCCAGATCCGGGAAATAGAGCTGCAGGCAGTAGGAGACCACCACGAAGATGACGCCACCGATGAGGGCGGTCAGCACGATCGCCTTGGGGATCACCTTGCCGGCGTTCGGGGTCTCTTCACTGAGGGAACTGAGGCCGTCGAAACCGAGGAAAGAGAAGCAGAGGATGGTCGCACCGGTAAAGAGTGGCACCATGCTGGCGCTCTCGAAGTGGAACGGCCGGCTGCTCATCAGGGTGGCGGCACCCTCTCCATGGTAGAGGCCCCAGCCCATCAGGCCAATGAAGACGACGATGATGGCGAGCTGGATAAAGACGATGGCGCCGTTGAAGTTGGCCACCAGGTTGATACCGCGCAGGTTGAGGAAGGTCATCACGGTCACCAGGCCGAAGATGAAGATCCAGGGATCGACACCCGGGAACATGGCGGTCAGGTAGATCTTGGCCAGCAGGATGTTGATCATCGGCATGAACATGTAGTCGAGCAGGGATGACCAACCGACCATGAAACCGACGTAGGGGTTGAACACCTTCTGGGCATAGGTATAGGCAGAGCCCGCGGAGGGGAATTTGCGCACCAGGTGGCCATAGCTGAGGGCGGTCAGCAGGATGCCGCCCAGCGCCAGCAGGTAGGCGGTGGCGACCCGGCCTTCGGTGATGTCACCGACGATGGCGAAGGTGTCGAATACGGCCATGGGGGTCAGATAGGCGAGACCCATTACGATAACCTGAGTCAGGGTCAGGGTCTTGAGCAGCTTGGCGCCTTGAGATGCCATTACGCTTTCTCCTCAATCAGTGCCGGAGCACATGCTTGCAACGCGCACAGGGAGACGAAAAATTCGCAGACCTGTACATCAAGGGCGCCGGGGAGGCGCATACCGGTGTTGGCCGGCAGGAAAGCATTGAAACGCCCCATTTTTTTCCTCTTAACGTCGGGAGATTGTTGGCAATCTCGGTATCACTTCCGGAAGGTTTCCGGCCTCTGTGGTTGGTTTGGTGTTCTGCCCAAAAGAAAGAACCGATGTTGCAAGGAACATCGGTTCTTCAATTGGCCGCGTATTTTGCATTCGTGGCCCCCCCGTGACAAGCAATAATGGGCGCCGGATCGCATTTTTTTGCACTCTGCTTTGACAGGTAAGCGATCACTCTCCCCCTGTTGCCATCATGCAGCCTTTCTCCCCGTTTTTCAGGTCACGTTGGATGAGGGAACCTCGCTCTCATCCAGTACGGAATCTCGCCATTTCGCCGCTGCAGGGCGCATTGACACAGGAAGAGGCGCCCGGGCCGGGTGGCCTCTTCCGGTTTGTTGGCAGGGGGCCTGTCTGGTGCATGGCCCCCGCTCTGGCGACCGGCACAAGGGAGGAGAGAGGCGCGAATAAATGGTCACTTTATCCGGGTGAACACCGTTTCTGGTCATGGGTGGTGGGGGCAAGAGGGGCAAGCCAGGGAATTGAGTACAAAGGGATTTTTTATCAGGCTTTCAATCAGGCATGAAAAAAGGAGCCTAAAGGCTCCTTTTGATTCAGTACATTCATGCTCGCACAGACTTACTGGGCCACCTCGACCTTGTCGGCGGTGTGCAGCGGAATGCGGAACACCACCAGACGCAGGAACAGGTAGAGGGCACCGAGCGCCGCCCAGATCAGCCCCAGCTCGAAGGAGGAGGGCTCGAGGTTGAGCCACAGTACCCCGATGCAGGCGGCGCCGCACAGGGGCATCACCAGGAACAGCAGGTGATCCTTCAGGGTCTTGTTGCGACCGAGCTTCACATAGAAGTGGGCAATGACCGCCAGGTTGACGAAGGTGAAGGCCACCAGGGCGCCGAAGTTGATCAGGGCCAGGGCGATCTCCAGATCAAACGACACGGCGGAGAGGGCCAGGGTGCCCACCAGCAGCACGTTGAGCGCCGGGGTCTGCCACTTCGGATGGATATAGGAGAAGAAGCGCGCAGGCAGGGCGCGATCCCGACCCATCACGTAGAGCAGGCGCGACACGCCGGCGTGGGAGGCCAGCCCCGAGGCCAGCACTGCCACTGTCGTGCACACCAGCACCACCGCCTGGAACAGCTTGCCACCCACGTAGAGGGCAATCTCGGGCAGGACCGCATCCGGTTGCTGGAAGCGGGAGATGTCCGGGAAGAACAGCTGCAGGAAGTAGGAGGTGGTGACGAACAGCACGCCGCCGATCAGCGCGGTCAGCACGATGGCGCGGGGGATCACCCGATCCGCGTCCGGGGTCTCTTCCGACAGGGTGCTGATGGCATCAAAACCCAGGAACGACAGACACAGGATGGAGGCGCCGGTCAGCAGGGGGTTGATGTGCATCTGCTCGGAGAAGAAGGGACGGCTGCTGGCCACGGTTCCCAACCCTTCACCGTTGTAGACGCCCCAGGCGATGAGGCCGATGAAGACGGCGATGATGCTGAACTGCATCATGACGATCAGGCTGTTGAAGTTGGCCACCAGCTTGATGCCGCGCAGGTTGAGGGCCGTCATCACGGCGGCCAGACCAAAGATGTAGGTCCAGGGCTCCACGTTCGGGAACAGGGCCTCCAGATAGATCTTGGCCAGCAGCATGTTGATCATCGGCATGAACATGTAGTCGAGCAGGGAGGTCCAGCCCACCATGAAGCCCACATAGGGGTGAAACACCTTCTGGGCATAGGTATAGGCAGAACCGGCCGACGGGAACTTGCGTACCAGATGGCCATAGCTCAGGGCGGTGAACAGCATGCCCATCAGGGCAAACAGATAGGCCGTCGGCACATGGCCGTCGGTGATCTCGGTGACGATGCCGAAGGTGTCGAACACTGCCATGGGAGTGAGGTAAGCCAGGCCCATGACCACGACCTGCCAGAGTTTCAGGGTCTTTTTCAGACCAACCGCCGGGGTTGTCATCATGCCTGTTCCTCACGCAGTGCCGGGGTGGCACGGTCCATCAACGAAACCGGGAGAGTGGCCCGGGGATCAAGGGCGCCAGGGTGGCGCGCACCGGCCAGGGCCGGCAGGAAAGCATTGACATGCCCCATGTTGTTCCTCACTAAGACTTGGTGTCGGGAGATTGCTGCCAATCTCGCTATCTTTTCCGGGGGTGATCCGGCCTCGTTTATGGATTTGTTCACTGTGAAAAAAGTACCGATGCCGCTGGGCTGCACCGGTACTTTCAGTGGCCGCGCATTGTGCATTTGCAGGGCCCCCTTGACAAGCGATAAAAGGGGCAAAATTGCATTTATTTGCACTGGTGAGCGGTCACTTTCATGCTGGTCAGTCCAGCACGGCCTCCAGTGACTTTTCAAGGATTTGCAGCCCTTCGTCAATCACGGACGCAGGGGCGGTCAGGGGGGCGAGAAAACGGATGACATTTGCGCGCACACCGCATGACAACAGGACCAGACCGCGCCTGCCCGCCTCGGTCACCAGACGCTTGGTGAGGTCGGGATCCGGCTGGGCGGCATCGCGCTGCTTCACCAGCTCCATGGCCACCATGGCGCCGGGGCCGCGAATTTGACCTATGCAGTCAAAACGCTCGGCTATGCGTTGCAGTCCTGCCTTGATCTGCTCGCCCTGGGCCTGCGCCTTCTGGTTGAGCTGCTCCTCTTCGATCACCTCCAGGACCGCCAGGGCGGCGGCGCAGGCGATGGGGGAGCCGGCATAGGTGCCGCCCAGGCCACCCGGCTTGGCCGAGTTCATGATGTCGGCCTTGCCTACCACGGCGGAGAGGGGGAAGCCGCCGGCCAGGCTCTTGGCCAGGGTCATGATGTCCGGCTCGATGCCGGCATACTCGGTGGCGAAGGTCTTGCCGGTGCGGCAGAAACCGCTCTGGATCTCGTCGCAGATCAGCAGGATGCCGTGCTGATCGCAGATGCGGCGCAGGCTCTGCATGAAGCGGGGGGAGGCGGGATAGAAGCCACCTTCACCCTGAACCGGTTCGAGGATGATGGCGGCCACCCGGTTCGGTTCGATGTCGGCGCTGAAGCAGAGGTCGAGGGCCTGCAGGGCATCCTCTTCACTCACCCCCAGATAGTCGGCGGGGAAGGGGATGTGGTAGACCTCGCCCGGGAAGGGGCCGAAGCCGGTCTTGTAGGGAACCACCTTGCCGGTCAGAGCCATGCCCATCATGGTGCGGCCGTGAAAGCCCCCCTTGAAGGCGATGGTACCGCTGCGGCCGGTGTGGGCGCGTGCGATCTTGATGGCGTTCTCCACCGCCTCGGCGCCGGTAGAGAGAAACAGGGTGCGCTTCGATGTGGAGCCGGGCACCAGGGCATTCAACTTTTCCGCCAGCTCGATATAGCCGGGGTAGGGGGTGACCTGGAAGCAGGTGTGGCTGAATTTCTCCAGTTGGGCCTGCACCGCCGCCACCACTTTCGGGTGGTTGTGGCCGGTGTTGAGCACGGCGATGCCGGAGGCGAAATCGATGTAGCGGTTGCCCTCGATGTCCCACAGCTCGGCATTCTGCGCCTTGTCGATAAAGACCGGTAGCAGGGTACCGACGCCGTTCACCACGGCGGCTTCACGGCGGGCCTGCCAGGCCTGGTTTGACTGGTTGTCTGAATGACTCATTTTTCCTCCCTGCGGGGGCGTTTGCCCCCTCTCTTGAGTGTTGGCGAGGCTCCCGGGCGGGAGCGCTCACTTCGTCCTTGAATAGTGTGGTGGCAAGCCTTGGCAGGCTGGCCAGACCCCGCCCATGCCCTTCCCATGGGGGGGAGGGCTGGGTTTGCTCCTTCCCTTGTGAAGGGAAGGTCAGTGGGGTGATCGTTATCCTGTCTAGCGGATGGCGCCAAAGCAGAGGTATTTGGTCTCGAGGTACTCCTCCAGCCCCTCGGCCGCCCCTTCGCGGCCCAGACCCGACTCCTTGATGCCGCCAAAGGGGGCCAGTTCGGTGGAGATGATCCCCTCGTTGATGCCCACCATGCCGTATTCGAGCCGCTCGGCAACTCGCCACACCCGGGCGATGTCGCGGCCATAGAAGTAGGCGGCCAGGCCATAGGGGGTGTCGTTGGCCAGCGCAATGGCCTGCTCTTCGCTGTCAAAGCGCACCAGCGGTGCCACCGGGCCGAAGATCTCCTCCTGCAGGATGGGGTTGTCCCTCTTCACCTCGCCGAGGATGGTGGGCTGATAGAAGAGCGGGCCGGCGGGGTGGGCTTCCCCCCCCAGCAGCACCCTGGCACCGGCGTCCCGGGCCTGGTTGACCAGTTCGGCCACCTTGCTGGCGGCGGCGGGGTTGATGAGGGGGCCAATCTGGGTGCCCTCGCTCATGCCATCCCCCACCTTGAAGGCTTTGACGGCGGCGGTCAGCTTCTCGGTGAAGGCGTCGTAGACGCTCGATTGCACCAGGATGCGGTTGGCGCAGACGCAGGTCTGGCCCGCATTGCGGTATTTGGAGGCCAGCGCCCCTGCTACGGCGGCATCGAGATCTGCGTCGTCAAAGACGATGAAGGGGGCGTTGCCGCCAAGTTCCAGCGACACCCGCTTCATGGTGTCGGCGCACTGGCGCATCAAGAGCTTGCCGATGCGGGTCGAGCCGGTGAACGAGAGCTTGCGTACCACAGGGTTCTGGCACAGCTCGTCACCCACCGCTGCCGCCTGATGGGAGGTGATGATGTTGATGACGCCGGCCGGGATGCCCGCCTCTTCGGCCAGTGCCGCCAGGGCGAGGGCGCACAGGGGGGTCTCGGCGGCAGGCTTGATGACGATGGTGCAACCGGCGGCCAGCGCCGGACCCGCCTTGCGGGTGATCATGGCGATGGGGAAGTTCCACGGGGTGATGGCGGCAACCACCCCCACTGGCTGCTTGATGGTGGCCAGACGGCGATCGCCGCTAAAACCCGGGATGGTGCGGCCGTAGGCGCGTTTGCCCTCCTCACTGAACCACTGGATGAAGCTGGCGCCGTAGGCCACTTCCCCCTTGGCTTCGGCCAGCGGCTTGCCCTGCTCGCAGGTCATGATGCGGGCCAGCTCGTCGGTGTGGGCAGTGATGGCGGCAAACCAGGCGTAAAGTTTGTTGCTGCGCTCCTTGGCGGTCAGGGCGGCCCAGGCCGGTTGGGCGGCCTTGGCGGCGTCGATGGCGCGGCGGGTATCCTCGGCATTCATGTCGGGCACCTGGGTAATCACGGCACCGCTGGCCGGATTGGTGACCTCGAAGGTGCGGCCGCTGGCGGCATCGCACCAGTGACCATCTATATAGGCGCGGGATTTGATCAAGCTGCTGTTGGGTGTAGTTCCTGACATGGGAAGCCTCGAGTGTGGATCCGGGCAGCAGGGGGCCGGTTACCCGACCCTCCCTGTGGTGCTGCCGTATAAAATAATAAGCACAGGGAGAACATAAAGTGAGCCGAAATGTTTTTCAAGTGTTAAATATATTTGAATTGTTGGTGTTTGGCATGCTAGAAAATGGGCTGTGACGCACGGTATATCCCATATGGTGCCACAGGATGGTATCAAGGGTGTGCAAAATAATGAACGCTCGCGCTGTGTAACATAGCAAACAGCCGGGGGGATGATTGGTCCGCTATTTTAACCAGCGGCGACAGGGAGGTTGATCATGTACCAAAGAGGCAAGAGCGAAGATACCCGGGGACTGCCATGAGCGGGTTGCCATACCAGAGCATGGGGGAGCGGCTGGCGGCGGTGCGCCATCAGCTGGGGCTCTCCCAGCGGCGAGCCGCCGAGCTGAGCGGCCTGACCCACGGCGCCATCTGCATGATAGAGCAGGACAAGGTGAGCCCGTCGGTGGCCTCCCTGCAAAAGCTGCTCACCGTCTACGGCCTGCCACTGTCGCGCTTTTTCGCCGAAGAGGAGCAGAGCGTGCCGGGCGTGGTGATCAAGGCCGAGCAGCTGATCGAGCTGGGCAGCCAGGGGGTCTCCATGAAGCTGGTGCACAACGGCAACAACCGCCGCCAGCTCGGCTTCATGCTGGAGACCTATCCCCCCGGCACCGACACCGGTGGCCAGGTCAAGCACCAGGGGGAGGAGGTCGGCACGGTGCTGGAGGGGTCGGTGACCCTGACGGTGGCAGGACAGAGTTATCAGCTGGAAGCGGGCGACAGCTATGTGATCGACACGGGCGAGCCCCACAGCTTCAGCAATCCGTCGGGGCAGACATGCCGCATCGTCAGCGCGCATACCCCGGCAAATTTCTAGTGACAGGCGATGCCTCGCTAGGGAAAAGAACCGGTAAGGAAACAGGGATCATGACCGAGCATGTAAACAGTTACTACGCAGCCAGCGCCAATCAACATGCGCCTTTTGCCACTCTGACCGAGCAACTGGAGTGCGATGTCTGCGTCATCGGGGCGGGTTATACCGGCCTCTCCAGTGCGCTCCACCTGGTGGAGAAGGGATACAAGGTGGTGGTGCTGGAGGCGGCCCGGGTCGGCTTTGGCGCCAGCGGTCGCAACGGCGGCCAGATCGTCAACTCCTACAGCCGTGACATCGACACCATAGAAGCGAACTGCCCGCCGGATCAGGCCAGGCTGCTCGGTTCCATGTTGTTTGAAGGGGGCCAGATCATCCGCGATCGCATCAAGCGCTACAACATCCAGTGCGATCTGCAGGAAGGGGGAGTGTTCGCCGCCGAGACCGAGAAGCAGCTGCACGAACTCAAGGCCCAGCAGGCCCGCTGGCAGAAGTGGGGCAATGACAAGCTGGAGCTGCTCGATGCCAAGGGGGTGCGTGAAGTGGTGGCGAGCGATCGCTACGTCGGCGCCCTGCTCGACAAGAGCGGCGGCCATATCCACCCCCTCAACCTGGCGCTGGGGGAGGCGGAGGCGATCCGCATGCAGGGGGGGCTTATTTTCGAACAATCCGCCGTCACCAGCATCACGCCGGGCCAGCCTGCGCTGGTGAAGACCGCCAAGGGGGCGGTCAAGGCGCGTTTCGTGATGGTGGCCGGCAACGCCTATCTCGGCAACCTGGTGCCCGAGCTCGCCGGCAAGAGCATGCCCTGTGGCACCCAAGTGATCACCACCGAAGTGCTGGGGGAGGAGCGGGCCCGTTCACTGCTGCCGCAAAACTACTGCGTGGAAGACTGCAACTACCTGCTCGACTACTACCGCACCAGCGCCGATCACCGGCTCATCTATGGCGGCGGTGTGGTTTACGGGGCGCGGGATCCGGCGGATATCGAGCGGCTGATCATCCCCAAGATGCGCAAAACCTTCCCCCAGCTTGCCGACGTCAAGGTGGAGTACACCTGGACCGGCAACTTCCTGCTGACCCTGTCGCGCCTGCCGCAGTTTGGTCGTATCGGCCCCAACATCTACTACATGCAGGGCTACAGCGGCCACGGCGTCACCTGTACCCATCTGGCGGGCAAGCTGCTCTCCGAGGTGTTGAGCGGTCAGGCGGAGCGCTTCGATGCGTTTGCCAAACTGCCCCACTACCCCTTCCCGGGGGGCCGCATGTTCCGCATTCCCTTCACCGCCGCCGGCGCTGCCTGGTACACCCTGCGCGATCGCCTGGGAGTGTAAGCGGCCCAGCGGGAGGCGATGCAAGGGCAAGGCTCTATCGTCAGCCCGGAATCACCCGAGGGAGGCATCATGCCTCCCTCATTGTTTGTTCCCCATAAAACCAGCCTCTCACACTCGGTCTGACTAGAAGCGGTAAGGAAAACGGATCCCGATACTGTAGTCGGGAGCATCCGTGGTGAGCCCTGCCGACCAGTTGACCACCATGGAGAGCCGGTCGGTGATGGCCCATGTCGAACCCATGCCAAAACTCGCCGCGTTGGCATCCGAGCCGATGACCTTCTCCATCCCGAACCCTTCCGCCCCCTGCTCGGACTCGCGGGTGATGCGCTGGTTGATGTTGAAGGAGAGGCTGAAACGCTCGTTTAGGGCGAATGCGACCCCGAGCCCGTATTCAAACCAGTCACCCAGTTGGACGCTGCCCGGTTGCTGCCCCGGTTGATAGGAGATGTCGTCAAAATCCTCCTTGAGGCTGTGGCCATAGTTGATGTTGGCGAACAGGATGGCGGGATCCAGGGTCCTGACCAGCGAGAAACCGGTCGACAGCTGCCAGAGCCCGTTGCCGGTGGCGAGCTCCTTCGGGGTCATCAGGTTGCCCGATGCCGAGGTGTCGAGCTCGATGCCATAGGGGTCCTTGCCGGTCGGTGCCTTGACCCTGACATTCCACACCAGATCCGGCCACTCCTCGTCTTCGGCCATGACCCGGTAGTAGACGGCGAGGCTGAGATCGCCGAGGCCCCCGTCGCTGACGCTCTGCTCCTCGAAACTGCGGCTGGAGTTATCCTTGCCGGTGCTCTGGTAGTTGCTGCTGCGAAACAGGTAGGGAATGGCGAGCTCCAGCTGCCAGCGATCGTTGAGGGTGTAGCGGGTCACCAGATCGGCACTGATCTGATCGGATCGCACCCTGTCCAGATTGATCTCGCCAAGAAAGATGGCATCCAGCGCGAGAAAGCCGCGCAGGGCGAGATCCTTGCGGTTGTAGTGCTGGTAGGAGAGGCCGAGGTCGAAGGTCAGGGCGCGATCGAAGACGTTGTGCTGCTCCAGCAGCAGATCTTCGGTGCTGCGACCGGGCTCCGGGCTGCGACGGTCCGGCTCCTGCGGTGCCTTGGCCGGTGTCACGGCAGCCGTGCCGGTGCCCGTCGCGGTTACTCCGCTGCTCTTGACGGCTTCCAGTCTGGCCTGCAGCTGGTGGAGCGCCTGGTTTTGCTGGATCAGCTGCTGGCGCAACTGATCCAGCTGTTGTTGCAACGCCTCTTCTTCTGCGGTGGCACCCCAGCAAGTCAGCGGGGTCAACATCATCAACAGCAGGGGGGACTGTTTCATGGGAGCGGATCCTTGTTGTCGTTTATCGTCCTTTTTTCGTGCCGTCAGGGGAGCAGAGGCTAGCGGGAGAACCAGATCCTCGTCTGGTTGAGGGTCTGCAAACCATCCCCCCTGACCCGATTGAGTTGCAGCAGGCCGCGACTGAAGTCCGTGCCCCGCAGGCTCTGCTCCAGCCGGACGCTGCCATCCGGGGTATTGAACTGCAGACCCGCGTAGTTGCCCGAGACGCTGTAACTGGCGGTGCCGAGCACGCTCTGCTGCTGATAATGGCCGGCGGAGACAAGCTCCCCGGCCATCTCGGGGGGCGTCGTCCCGATGCCGGTGAGGTTCACCGAGCGGTTGCCGCGCCCTTCCAGCTGCATCACCTGCACCAGCCCGGCCCCCTGCACAGGGGCGCTGGCCGGGGCCGTGGCGACCGCGCTGGCCCCCTCCTTGATGCGGATCTCCAGCCTGGGGGTGTGCTGCTCAACGCTCAAAGCCAGATTCATGGCTGCCGTCTGCCGGGATTGGGCCGTGGTCAGGGTGGAGATGAACTCGATGCCAAAATAGTGGATGCCGTGAGCGCTGACATAACGCCCCCGCAAGCCTTCCAGCTCGCCATCGGAGAGCTCCGGGGCAAACTGATCCGACAGCTGTGCCAGGGGATCGGATGTCGCCAGTAGCGGGAGGGGCAATACCCCCAGGCTGCAGACGAGGTAGAGGGCGGGTCGGATGTTCATGGTGACCTCACATTAGCTCTTTGTGCTGGAAGCCGAAGTCCAGCAGGGATGTTTCATTGACCGGGGCGAACAGCCCATCCCTGCCTCTGGCCGAGAACGGGGGGGAGGGGTTGGCCAGGGGAGCGTCCGGGCGATAGCCAGCACCGATCACGGCCAGCAGGATCCCGTTCCAGCTCTCCTTGAACTCCCTGAACGAGATGATGCGGTTGCCAAGGGCAGGGTCTGCCAGATAGACGCGGTCACGGCGGTCGATGGCGCGCAGCACGGCGAAGTGCTGATAGCCGCGAATGTTGAGCAGCACTATGGTCGGCACCCTTACCTGGCGCAGCTTGGTATCGCTCAGGCGGTAACCCCGGGCACGCATCCCCAGCATCTGCACGTACTGCTTCATGTCCAGCATGGAAAAGCCGTAGCGTTTGACCTGCGCCGGATCGGCCATGGCCATCATGCCGTCCATCACCCAGCGTTCATTGGTCGCCTGGCCATAGGCATGGCGCAGTATGGTGGCCACCGCCGCCGCGCCACAGCTGAAGTCGGTATGCTGGCGCTCGAGATTGGCATAGCGGCGCTCCTGGATGCTCTGTACCGGTTTGGCAAGCCCCCCCAGCGCCGGGAGATGCTCTCCCATCGGCAGGGTCGCCGACCAGACGACGGGGCTGAACAGCAACGGCAATAGCCAGCGCATTGACACCTCCTTGTGGGCAAAAAATGGGGGGCACACAGGCCCCCCAAGGGTGGATCACTTGGCAAATCCGGCTGCCAGCGAGAGGTTGTTCGCTTGCAGATTGTTGGTGCCAGACGCGACGTTCACCCCGATATTGCCCACGGCGCCATTGAAGGAGCCGCCGTCTATGGTGGCATGGTTGAAGGTCTCACGGGCGGTGTAGGTGTTGACCACAGGGATGTAGCCGGTCACCGAGCCGTGCAGTGTCATGTCACCCTCTTCCTTGAACTCGAACTTGGAGTCCTTGCTGCCGTCGTTGTCCAGATTGTCGTAGTCGATGTGACCCCAGAGGCTGCCGCCGTTGGGGTGATCACGATCCTGCCAGATCTCCGGATAGACATTGTTGGACTGCTTGCTCGTCCCCTCGTAATTACCCTTGGCATCGAGCTTGAGGTGAACCGGGGCGTTCTCCACCGTCCTGGTGGCGCTCAGGCTCTTGTTCTCGGTCAGGTTCTTGGACACATGCTGGCTGTTGGCCACGGTGGCCACCGCCATGGCGCCGGTGGATACCGAGGCGGCCAGGTTGTTGGCCTGCACGTTGCCGGAGCCGGAGGCCACGTTGGCGTTGATATTGCCTGCGGCATTCTTGAAGGCGCCACCACCGACACTCGCCCTGTTCTGGTGCCCCTGGTTGCTGGCCCAGTTCATGCTGGCGCTCTGGCTGGAGAAGATCTCGGCATCCGAAGAGCCACCCGTGCTGCCGTGAGGGTGGCCACCGCCCATGACAAACTCGGCATCGACCTGGTCATAGGCGGCCAGGGAGACGCTGTTGCCCTGCACGTTGGAGTCACCGGCCGCCACGTTGGCGCCGATGTTGCCGGATGCCCCCTGGAACGAGCCATCAATCTTGCTTGCGTTCTCCGTTCTGCTGTGGGCTGTGCCTATCATGGTGCTGGATTGCTGGTTGTCCACGACGGCCATGCCGAGCTTGTTGACGTTGACAAAGCCGCCGACCATCACCTTGCCTTCGTACTTCACATCGACCTCAGCCTTGACCTTCTTGGTCAAGGTTGCCCCTGTCTCATCCTTGTCACCGCGGTACTCGGCGGATGCGGTGCCGGACATCGCCATGATGACAGCGGCGGCTAATGAGCTGTAAATAAGTCCACGCATATTGAGTCTCTCCATTGAACTTTCTGGGGAAGATCCGCCCATCGGCAGGTGCTGCGCCCCCGGACTTCGCTTCCTGTCCCTGCGGCATCAGGGTGATGCCGTTACTGCGCCCGCCAGGGGCAGGGCAACCATGTTGACGGCCTGGTTGCCCTGTCCCGTGACCTGGTTCACCTGAATGACCCCTTTACTGCCGCTCAGGGCGTTGTCATCCAGATAGATGCTGGTTGTCATGCTTGCGGAGAGCTGGCCCGGGGAGGGGCTGGCGATACTGTTGCCCAGATTCACGTCGGTCACGACGCTTATCCCGTCGTCGCCCAGTGACAATGCGAAGCCATTGAGTTGCTGGTTGGCTTCACCCGCTGCCTGGTTGATGCTCAAAAGCCCCTGGGTCTGGCCAAGTGCCGCGCCATGGATAGCGACGCTCTGGTGACCGCCCGGGGTGATGCTGGATTGATTCTGTTGGCTGAACTGAATTACGGCCGGACCCGAGAGGGAAATAGATGCGAGGTTGCCTTGTTGGTTGTGATTGCCAGCAACCATATTGACGCCCAGGTTGCCACGAATATTGCCAAGCGCTTGCGACCCCAAATCAACACGATTCTCCGCTTGTGATGAGTTCATCAATTGGAGGAGTGAAAGGATCGCCAAGACAATATATTTCATCATGCTATCTCTATTGTTTGTCACTTGGGGTTTACAGATATAGCAATGGAGGTGCCAAAATTTAACCTATTGATTTAAATGATTTTTGTGTTTTCAGGTTGCACCGTTTTGTCTCAAATTTGAGACTGCATTTTTATGTCATCCACCAAGGTGTTGTTTATCAATGAATTTATTTTTCTCAGCCTAAGACTGACTTGTCTCAATATTGCTGCGCATCAGTCAATTAGGCGGGATGGTTTATAGTTATCGTCACCTGACGTGCTCAAATTAAGCTCTTTGATAATGAGAATTTCTATCAAAATAAAAACATGAACCTTGCGGGGTCAGGATTGGCACGCTTATAAGAAGCTCGAACAAGGAGGTTTCCATATGACAGCAACGGCATTATTGCTCATCAATTCATGTGCCGTACTGGAGAGTCTGCTGGTCAAAAGCGAGTGGCGGGTGGAGCAGGCAAGTTCACTGGCGATGGCAGAGAGAAAGTTGCAGGAGAAGGATTATCCCCTGGTACTGGTGGCCATCGAGCCTGATCAGCACGAGGCATTGTCAGCCTTGATCACGCAGCACGCGAGCAGCCTGTGGATTGGCCTGATCCAGCGTGATGCCCTCGCCAGTGAGGAGATGCGCAATTTGCTGGCCGCCTGTTTCCATGATTTTCACACCTTTCCCCTCGAGCGGATACGGCTCTCCCACAGCCTGGGCCATGCCCTCGGCATGGCCCGGCTGATCAGGCGCTATCGCCCGAAAATAGCGGAACAACCGCACTTCATTCAGGGGGAGAGTGCCCCCATTCGTCAGCTGCGTGAACAGATCCAGCGCTTGCAGCACTGTCGCCTGCCGGTGCTGGTGACCGGGCCGAGCGGTACCGGCAAGGAGCTGGTCGCCAGGGAGCTGCACTACAGCGCGTTTGGGGAAGATAGTCCCTTCGTGGCCGTCAACTGTGGCGCCATGCCCCACCAGCTGATCCAGTCCGAGCTGTTCGGTCACGTCAAGGGGGCCTTCACCGGAGCCCAGAGTCGCAAGATAGGCAGGATAGAAGCGGCCGATGGCGGCACCCTGTTCCTCGATGAGATAGGCGAACTGCCGCTCGAAGATCAGGCGACCCTGCTGCGTTTCTTGCAGGAGGAGAGCATAGAGGCGGTGGGCAGCCATGTGTCCCGCAGCGTCGATGTGAGGGTCATTGCCGCAACTAACATAGACGTAGAGCAGGCGGTAGCCAACGGCTCGTTTCGCATGGACCTTTACTATCGGCTCAATGTGGTGCGCCTGCGCACACCCGCGCTGCGTGAGCGAGCCGAAGACATCCAGCTGCTGGCGGACGAGGTCCTGGCCGAGGCGCGGGGCAATCGCATGATAAGCTTCACCCGCAAGGCGCGCCAGGCCATGCAGTCTTACGACTGGCCAGGCAATGTCAGGGAGCTGCGCAACCGGGTACAGCGGGCCGCCGTCATGTGTTCGGGCCCCTTTATCGATGCCCAGGATATGGAGCTGATCCACAGGGACTCCCAGCTGCTGAACATGAACAACTCTCTCAAGGCCGTGCGTGAAGCGGCGGAGCGTCAGGCGTTGCAACGGACCTTGACCCGTTTCCCGGATCAGCTGGAAGAGGTGGCGCGCCAGCTCGATATCTCCCGTGCGACCCTCTACCGCCTGCTGGACAAGCACGATTTGCTGTGAGCTGGCGAACCCGCCAGGGTGGCGTGAAGGAAGTGGCCTATACCAGCGGGAGTATGGGCGGCGGTGTTGCAACCCGTCCGTGGCTTGTCCGGAAGATGCCAGAAACAACAAGGCCACCCAATGGTGGCCTTGTTGTTCAGGCGAATAGTGCTCGGAAGCTCGAAGCTGGTCGCCGCATTATGTGGGCTATGGGGGGACAGAAGAGGTTATCCGGCAATACGGCCGGATTAAGCTCACCACTGCATGCCAGCCATGGCGTCGCTAGGCGGATTAGGTACTACTGTTGGCCACCTGCGATTAACCTCGTTGCCAATGCATGACGATTTCGGCGCGGCCGCTATGCTCGCACACCTGATGTTCACTCTCGGTAAAACCGTTACGGACATAGAAGCGCTGCGCAGCTTCATTCTCTGCATATACCTTCAAATCGAGGCGCTCATATTGTCCTTTGAGGTGCTCAAGCAGCTGGCGACCCAGCCCCTGTGACTGCTTGTCCGGGGTAATAAAGAGGGCTGCGAGTGCTCCCTGGTGATAGGAGACAAACCCCAGGAGCTGGCTACCTTCCTCATAGACCCAGCTTTCGCTGGCGGGCAGATAGATATCCCGCATTGCCGCCCGCTGTGCATACCAGAAAGAGGCGGGGATAAAGTGGTGAGCCCGTATGGATGCCTGATACCAGAGCTCTACCATGGCATCCAAATCGGCAGTAGATAATGGACGGATCATGGTTTCCTCAATAGTTAAAAATGGAGATGGAGTTGACTCGATGAGTCAAGCGTCATGGGGCGTTCGTGGACAGATGATGACTTTCTCGTAGCTGAAAATCATTCAGCTATCGTCACCGTATAATGGCGCTCTACGTTGGCCGTAATCTCTCCCCAATACGAGGATTTGACTCTGGCTTGGTGTGCTTGAAAGGCTATATTGTCGACAAACTCTTCATAGACATCGAATTGACATGGATTAGCGCTATCTTGAATTACCTCAAAGACAAGGCAACCGGGCTCAGTGCGAGTCAGTTGGATATGTCTGGCAAGCTCATCTTTAACCTGAGCTAAATCTGATGGAGGAACAATAATAAATCCCTTTAGTGTCACCTTGCTCACGGCTTCCCTCAAACAGAGATATTTTAATGTTGATAATAAACAGGGTAAACAACTGACATTTAAAAAATAAAAACGAGAATAAAACAAGTATATAATATGTGCTATTTTATTATGGCAGTAGATGTCTAATATTTTTTTAATTCTTCAATGTATATGTCTAAATGTTTCTTTGATAAGGCAATTGGGTATCCAGCACATGATGATACTAGAATGTCGTGATGATTAACCATAAATAGCCCTTCACTCTTTAAATAATTTCTATAATCATCAGCAGAAAAACTCTCCAATGTATGAACATCTACGGCCTCTACCAATTGATTTATTATTTGAGTTTTCTTCATAATAAAGAGCTTTTATAGGTATAAAGGATGCATATCCTTCAAGGTTTAACATTTGTCATCACGGATTACTCACTACGGTCATGCTACCGCCCCTGAGTTACAGCTCCCACACTGCTGTTATGAACCAATATGCTTCGGACAAAATCGGCATAGCTGAGAAGGCGCATGGCGAGCCTTTGGATGCGGTGCTTTGTCGAGCGACCATGATACCGAATGAAGCCTTTTCTGGAAGAGGCAATGGGCAATAATCAGTCGTTGATCAATAAATTAAACACGGGCTGGGTTGCTGCCTGAATGGGTCGGTGGGACGTCTGGATACGGTGAAAGGGGGAAGAGTAAAAACACTGCGGCCACCCGAAGGTGGCCGCAGTGTATGAAGGCCGAGCCTTATTTGCGGGTCAGCTTGTCCAGATAGCCCATGGCAAAGGCGGAGACGACAAAGGTGATATGGATCAACAGGTACCATTTGATCTTGTCATTGGGGATATTTTCGGCATTCATAAACACCTTGAGCAGGTGAATGGACGAGATGGCGACGATGGAGGCGGCCACCTTGTTCTTCAGGGAACCGGCGTCGAGCTTGCCGAGCCATACCAGCTTGTCGCTCTCATCCCCCACGTCGAGGCGCGAGACGAAGTTCTCATAACCGGAAAACATCACCATCACGATGAGCCCCCCCACCAGGGTGATATCGATCAGTGACAGGGTGACCAGCACCAGATCCACCTCTTTCATTGCGAAGATATTCGGCAGGATATGGATGATCTCCTGAAAGAACTTCAGGCCCAGTGCCAGCAGGATAAGGCTGAGTCCCAGGTAGATGGGGGCCATGATCCAGCGCGATGCATACATCAATCTTTCAAACATGTTTTCCATGGTGTGATAGCAAGTCCATCAAAGGGTTAACAGACAAAAACGCCCCCTAGCTTAACCGAGATGGGGCGCATCACAAGTATCTGAATGAAAACGGTGGAGGATTTGTGCGGTGGGCACACGACAGGCGCGAACCGCATTGCAGGAGGGGAAAGCAAGGGGCCCTGTGGCAGGGCCCCTGGGGGTCAGGGCAGGATCAGGGTAAAGCGGGCACCGCCAAGGGGCGATTCGTCCACCCGGATCTGGCCGCCGTAACTGTGGACTATCTCGGTCACGACCGCGAGGCCAATGCCTTGCCCCGGGGAGCTGTCGGCCCGCACGCCGCGCTGGAAGATCTGCTCCGATTTGGCCGGCTCTATGCCGGGGCCGTCATCTTCCACTTCGATGCGCAGCTGCTCGGCCTGACGGCGCACCGTCACATGCACCTCGCTGATGGCGAACTTGCAGGCATTGTCGAGCAGGTTGCCCATCAGCTCCATCAGATCCCCCTGCTCACCGTGAAACAGGGCGTCGTCATCGAAGTGAAACTGGGTCTGCAGCTTCTTGTGGCGATAGACCTTGGTCAGGCTGGCCAGCAGTTTCTCGATAAGGGGCACCGGCTCAGTGCCTTTGCTGGCGAGGCGCTGGCGGCCGGTGACGGCGCGCCTGAGCTGGTACTGGACCATCTGATCCATGGTGAGGATCTGCTCGTTGATGTTGTCGTGGATGTCGCGCCCGAGCTTGCTCTCCCGGGTGGTCATCTGGATCAGCGCCAGCCGGGTTTTCAGGCTGTGGGCGAGATCGTTGAGGGCGTGCTGGTAACGTTGGGTCTGCTGCCGCTCGTTCTCCAGCAACTGGTTGATGGAGTCGGTAAGGGGCGCCAGTTCCCGCTCGACATCGCTGGAGAGGGCGTCGAGCTTGCCGGCCCGGATCTCGTCGAGCTGGCGGGCGATGGTGCGCAGGGAGCTGAGGCTCCAGAAGGTGGTGAGCACCAGCATGCCCGCGAGCAGCATATAGGCCAGCAGCGCCTGGCGCGCGGTCTGGCTGAGGTAGGCGAGCGCCTGGGCGTGGTAGCGCTTGGCGGAATCTATCATCACCACGTAGTAGGCGGTGGTACCGGTGCCAGGGTTGCGAACAAAACGCAGGCTGTAGACGAAGTAGCTCTCGCCGTTTTGTATGGTGTGCTTCTTGAAGAAGTAGTCGAGATCCATCCCCCCCAGGTACTTCATCAGATCCCCGCAGATGGTCTGCTTGGTGTTGATCACCTCGGGCAGATGCAGGCTGGACCACACCAGGGCGCCATCGGCGCGGCAGATCAGGGTATCGAGGTTGCGATCCCCGGCATTGCGGGAGAGGTGGCCAAGATCGGCGGACTTGTTCTGGGAGGGCTCGGTGGAGGAGAAGAGCTTGGCCAGGTTCTCCTGCATCCGGGCGCTTGCCTTCTGGCTCAACTCCTCGACATGGGCAAGGTAGAGGGCATACACCGCAAAGCTCATGATAAGGGCGATCACCAGCAGCGAGCTGAGCAGCAGCTTGATGTGCAGGGAGCGGCGCAGCAGCTGCACGGGGCGCAGCAACAGGGGGAGCCGCATCAGTTGCACGACAGGTTGAAGATGTAGCCCTGGCGACGGATGGTGGAGATGGGTTGAATCGTCCCTTCCGGATCCAGCTTCTTGCGCAGCCGGCTCACCATCACCTCTATGGTATTGGGGTCCCCTTCGCCGTCGCCGTAGAGCTGATCGAGCAGCTGCTGCTTGGAAACCACCTGACGGGCATTGCGCATCAGGTATTCCAGAATGAGGTACTCGAAGCTGGTGAGTACCGCCACTTCGCCGGCGATGGTCAGCTCCTTGCGGGAGAGATCCAGCTCGTAATCACCGGCCTTCACCCGTGGGGAGATAAACCCGGCGCTGCGGCGCAGCAAAGCGTTGAGGCGAGCCAGCAGCTCGTCTTTCTGGAACGGCTTGACCAGGTAGTCATCGGCGCCCGCCTCCAGCCCCTCGACCTTGTCCTGCCAGTTGCCACGAGCGGTCAGGATCAGGATGGGGAAGGGGATCTGTTGTTCGCGCATCTGGCGGATCAGCTGCAGGCCGTCCATGTCCGGCAGGCCGAGATCGATGATGGCCACATCAATGGGATAGTCAGCGGCGTAGTGCAGCGCAATACCAGCCTGATCCGTGCTGTAGACCTGATTGTCGGCCTCGGTCAGCAGGGAGGAGAGGTGGTGATTGAGCAGCTTGTCATCTTCGACCAACAAAATTTTCATGATATGGGCGGTCATAGGAGGTCCAGGCTGCCAATTAGAAAGGGTTAGTCATGCAGAGTCAATCCGTATCCTAATGCGCCCCGCCTGTATCGGGACTGAATCAGCCCGACTTCAGACTTTTTGTCAACTGGTCGTTTAAACCGAACATGATGCTATTGATGGCATCCAGTCCGGTATCTTGCCGGCGGTTCATGCAGCAAGAGAGGGTGATGGATGAAAGATCAGCCCCGAAGATGGCGCGCCTGCCTGCAAGGCAGGGAGCGTAGCGACCTTCTTTATATCGTCTGGTTCTGCTGGGGAGCGGCCCTGCTGCTCTATGTGCTGGGGTCGGATAACTACTTATGGCCGGTGGCGCCCATGCCGCTGGTTTTGCTCATTTGGTTGATGGAGAGAGTCAGGATGTTTGGACGAAAACGTGCGAGTCAGTCCGGTGACAGCGCATCGGCGGGCACTACCGTGATCGCGGCGGGAGCCCGCTTCAAGGGAGATCTGCTGCTTGACGGTGACCTGGAGGTGCAGGGGCACGTCAACGGTACCATCGAAATTGGCAAGGGGGTGCTGCGCATCATGCAGGGAGGCTTTGTCGAAGGGGAGGTGAGTGCACCCAGGGTCGTCATCAATGGCCTGCTGGACGGCACCTGCAGCTCGCAAGAGGTGGAGATCCTGGAAAATGGCCGGATGCAGGGCGTATTCAAGGGAGGCACCCTCTCCATCTGCAAGGGAGGCAATTTTATTGGCCACTCCCAACCGGCGGAGAGGGCGACCATCGAGCCGCCAAATAACCCGCTGCCCGATAGCAAAAGCGGTAAGCCCAAGGCAAAAGAGCAGGCCCGGGGAGCCGGGGATAAAGTGGCTGAGACGCTTGTCGCGCAGGCTTGAACCGGTTTGCCAGAAAGAGAGAGGGGGCCTTGTTGGCCCCCTCTCTCGTCTGTGCTGATGATGTCAGTCGCGCTGCTGCGGCAGCATCATGGTCAGGGTGTTGTCCTTGCGCACATGGTGGTGATAGAGGGTCGCCGCCGCATGCAGGGCGATCAGGGCATAGCCGATATTGCCCAGGGTCTCGTGTATCTCCTTGAACCACTTCTTGAGTTCGGGATCCGGGGCGACCAGCGCCGGGAGCGTCATGCCGAAGAAGGGGACGGGTTTGCCGCCGGCGCTCAGCAGCAGCCAGCCAAACAGCGGGGTGAGGATGATAAAGCCGTAGAGCGCGATGGGCGCCAGCTTGGCCAGCAGGCTCAGCATGGGTGGCAACTCGGGCACGATGCGGGGCGTCGGGCTGATGGCGCGCAGAAAGAGGCGGACCCACACCAGGGCGAAGATGAGCAGCCCCAGCATGAAGTGCCACTGTTTCATCAGGTCCCGTCCCGGATCTCCCTTGGGGAAGATGTCACGAAATTCGATCAGGGCGTAGACGGCGATCATCAGCAACAGGGTCAGCCAGTGCAGCCCGATATTGAGGGCGCCGTAGCGTTGTTCGGTATTCATCAGCATGATTGGTTTCCTTCAGTGAGAGCGTCACATCCGTGTGGCATAGCCGGGCGCGAGGTCGGGCCGGTTCCATGGGCGGCAAACGGCGGGTGGGTACTGCAGCCGTGGGCGGCCGGGGAGAGGGTAGCACCTGACCACACCGTTTGCAGGGCCATTAGGCGCCCGGGTGCGTGAAATGTTCGTGAAACCGGGCGCTGATGGGGCTCTGTTAGCCTCAGGCGGCTTCGATGGCCAACACCTGGCAAGCGGGTTCGCTGATGCTAAAGCGCACGTTGCAGTCAAACAGTCGCACCCCGTACACCTTGTCATCCGGCTTGCCTTTCTTGTAGGCGGGGCGCGGATCCTGGGTCAGCACCTCGCTCACCAGCTGGCGCAGCTCGGGATGGGCCTTGAGCCAGGGCTGCAACTGCTGCTCCGCCTCTGGCGTGAAGCTCACGCACAGGGGCGGGGTGGGGGCATCCGGGGCGAAACCGCCACGGGCATCCGGCAGGCTGTCGGCATAGGGGATGTAGGGCTTGATGTCGACGATGGGGGTGCCATCGAGCAAGTCCACCGCCCCCAGCTCCAGCCACAGCTTGCCGCGCGAGCGGCCAACCCCGTGCAACTCGACCACGGAGAGGCCGAGGGGGTTGGGGCGGAAGGTGGAGCGGGTGGCAAACACCCCGACCCGCTCGTTGCCGCCGAGGCGCGGTGGGCGCACCGTCGGGTGCCAGCCCTGATCCATCGTCTGGTGAAACACGAAGCTGAGCCACAGGTGGGAGAACTGCTCGATGCCGCGCAGCACGTCCGGCTGATCGTAGGGGGGCAGCAGCTCGAGGCGGGCGCGGGCCGATTTGACCAGACCGGGCTGGCGCGGGATGGCGAACTTCTCCTTGTAGGGAGAGCGGATGATACCCAGGGTGTCGATTTCGAACTTCATGGCGGATCCTGACTGAAAACCCGGGCAATTTAGCACAACCGGCCCCAAAACGCAGGCATGACCCGATAGCATCCCTGCGCGTCTGCTGCCGTGATCCCCGTCCCATCCCGGCGCTGCGCAGGCTGTGTCTGGCTGCCAAGTTGCGTAGGGTAGGGGCAGACAAGGAGCCGGCAGGATGGCGGCGCGGTCAGTTTGCGCAACATCAGCCGCAGAGGATGAACAGATCGGTGGGGAGACGGGAGCGCCTGTGCCGATCAGGAGGGACATGGATGAAATTGCTGATCATCGGCGGCACCGGATTTCTCGGCCGCCATCTCACCGCGCTGGCACTGGACTGGGGGCACGAGGTGACCCTGTTCAATCGCGGCCACTACCAGCATCCGGACTGGCGGGATCTGGTTCAGCTCACCGGCGATCGGGACCGGGATTTGAGTGCGCTGCAAGGGGATGGCCTCTACTGGGATCTTGTCATCGACACCTGTTGCTACCACCCGGAGCAGGCGGCGCGCCTCTCGGCGGCCCTGCTCGGGCGCTGCGAGCGGCTGATCTTTATCTCCACCATCAGCGTCTATCGCGACTTTGCCCAACCAGAGATGGATGAGTCGGCGCCCCTGCACGAGATCAGCAAGGATGAATTCCCCACCGACTATGGTCCGCTCAAGGTATTGTGCGAAGCTGAATATCGTGCCCGCTGGGGGAAGCGGCTCTGCATCCTGCGTCCCGGTGTGCTGTGCGGCCCCTTTGACTCTACCGGGCGCATGGCCTGGTGGGTAAAACGGGTGCAGCAAGGGGGGCCCTGGCTACTGCCGGGGGATGGGCAGGATCGCTTGCAGTATCTCGACGTGCGCGACTGCGCCGAGTTTGCCCTGCGAGCCGCCGAGCGTCAGTTGGGGGGCGTCTTCAACCTGGTCAAGCCCGGCATCACGCTGGCGGACTGGGTGGAGCGGCTGGCTGCCAGGCTGATACCGGCCAAGGTGCTACAGCCCGAGTGGATGCCCTGGCAAGAGATGCTGGCGGCCGGGGTCGAGCCCTGGCAGAGCTATCCCACGCTTTTGCCCAACGGGCTGGCTGAGTATGCCGGCTATGGCCGCATCAGCGCCGAGGCGGCCATCGTGCAGGGGCTCAACTTCCGTCCGCTGGAGGAGACCGCCATCGATCTGGCCCATTGGCTCGCCGACAATGGGGCTGTGCCTTTGGACGGGATGACGACAGCAGAGGAGGCGGCGCTGCGCCAGCGCCTCAGCGTGACGCAATAGCGTTTGCCATGAAACCGGACCCATGCAAAAGAGGGCATCCTGCGGGATGCCCTCTTTATTTCGGGATGCTGATGATGGTGCCCAAGTGCTTGCTTATGGGCGCAAGCTGGCGCCGGCGGCGACCAGCAGCTCCTTCAAGATGGTGCGATGGCAGCGGGACTCCTGCTCGCAGTAGCAGCCCACCGACAGGTTGGTGGTGTGGGAGAGGGCGGCCAGGAGCGCCAGATCGTGTCTGGCGGCGGGCGTTGCCATCTCGGCCTTGTACTGCTTGCAAAACGCCGCCCACTGGGCCTGTGTCTCGGCGCCCTGACCCAGCTTCATGGTCTCGCTGCTGGGGGCAAGGTTGGGGAACCAGACGTCATACCAGTTCTGGCTGGCAAACTTGTCTTTGGGCACCCCGCGAGGTGGGCGGCGCACGGTACCCACCCGCAACCCCTCATCAGGGAGGCGGGGAGTGCCGAGGCGGACGATAGCCAGCGCCATGGCTTACTCCTCGGCGACTTTCAGTGCCTGGCCGTAGCAGATCACCTGCTTCAGGCAGCCCGGGGTGTCGCTGAATTCGGCGCACTTGTCGATGGTCACGCCATTGCCACCCATGTCGGCGGCGTGACGGCGGGCCTGGGTACGGGCATCGCCAGCATTGGGCTGCGGCTGGTTGGTATCGGCCTGGCAGGACTCCCCCTCGACGGTGCCAAGGTAGAGATAGTTGAGGTCGGCCAGCTCGTTTTGTTCGTAAATACGAACGCCGCCCGGCTTGAAATAGTCGTCGAAGTTCTCTTTATCCAGATTGCTGTTGAAGGCGTAGTTGGCACAGCCGGAGGCAATCAGGGGCATCATCAGGATCAGGCGTTTCATATCAGAATCTTGTCGAATAAGGAGAGGACATTATAGGGGCCAGTCGTCGGTGGCGACCAGCCCCCTCTCGCGCCACGGCGTCAGGGTGTGACCCCGGTCAGACCGGTGCCAGCCGCTGGTGCAGGCTGCGGTAATAATCGTCGGCCAGCAGGGCCTGATGGGGGGCGCACAGGCGGATCTGGCCCTCTTCCATCAGGGCGATCCTGTCCATCCGTTCCAGCCCCAGCAGGCGGTGGGAGATGAGCAGCAGGGTGCGATCCGCCCCCAGCTCGAACAGCAGCGCCATGATCTCCCGCTCGGTCTGGCTGTCGAGCCCTTCGGTCGGCTCGTCCAGCAACCAGAGTGGGGCGTCGTGCAGCAGGGCGCGGGCGATGCCGATGCGGCGCCGCTCACCGCCGGAGAGCGGTCGGCCGCCATCCCCGAGCCAGGCATTGAGGCCGGTATCGCTGAGGCCTTCGTCATCCTCCAGCAGGTTGCCAAGGCCGACCCGGTTCAGTACCTCGACCAGCTGTTCGTCGCTCGCGTCGGGGGCGGCGAGCTTGAGGTTGCCGCGCAAGGTATCGGCAAACAGGTGTACCCGCTGGCTCACCACCGAGATGGAGGCGCGCAGCGCCCCTTCGCTGTAAGCGGTCAGCGGCTTGCCATCGAGCAGGATCTTGCCCGCCTGCGGGCTCCATTCGCGGGTCAGCAGTCCCATTAGGGTGGACTTGCCGCAGCCGGTCTGGCCCAGCAGCGCCAGCTTCTCGCCAGCGTGCAGCTGCAGGGTGCAACCGCGCAGCACCGGATGGGGGTTGCCGGGGTAGCCGAAATAGAGGTCGTTGATCTGCAGGGCGCCCTGGGGAGCGTGACGCTCCTCATCCCCCCATTCGGGAGCCTTGGCCTCCTGCAGGATCTCGTTGAGGCGGCGGGCCGAGGTGAGGCTGGTGGAGAGGTGCTGGAAGGCGCCGGCGAGCGGCATCAGGGCCTCGAAGCTCGCCAGGGTGGCAAACACCATCAGCGCCGTGATGGGATCCGGCGTCGCTCCTGCCACACCATGGCCTGCCAGCCACAGCATCAGGGTCAGGGTCCAGCCGCTGAGCAGCTGCACCGAGGCATTGGCCAGTCCGCTCACCCTGGCCATGCGGGCCTGGGCGCGCAGCAGGGCCTGTTCTGCCTGTTGCAGCTCGCCAAGGGCCTTGGGAGCGGCGGCGAACATCTGCAGCTCGGCCTGACCGTCCAGATAGTCCACCATGCGGGTACGCAGACTCGATTTTTCGGCAATCAACGCCTGCCCGGGCTTGCGGCCGAGGAAGTAGAACACCAGCGGCAGGGCAATCATGCCAAACAGCAGGATGGCGCCCAGGGTGAGGGCCAGCTCGCTGTCAAAGAAGGAGAGGAAGAGCACCAGGCCGGCGCTGCTGAGCAGGGCCGCCCCTATGGGGGTGAGCAGGCGCAGGTAGACGTGGTCCATCGCATCGATGTCGGCCACCAGGCGGTTGAGCAGATCCGCCTGGCGAAAACCGGCCAGGGCGCCGGTGGCAAGGGGCGAGAGCTTTTGCCAGAACCAGACCCGCAACCGGGTCAGTACCCGGAAGGTGGCATCGTGGCTGACTACCCGCTCACCCCAGCGTCCGGCGGTGCGGATGATGGAGAAGAAGCGCACCCCGCCTGCCGGCGTCATGTAGTTGAAGTGATCGCGGGTGGCGACCGCCATCCCCGCCACGGCGGCGGCGGAGAGGAACCAGCCGGAGAGCGACAAGAGCCCCATCCCGGCCGCCAGGGTGACCAGCGCCAGCAACAGACCGATGGAGAGGCTGAGCCAGTGCTGGCGGTAAAGGCGCAGAAACGGCAAGAGATCAGTCATCGAGAGAACCCTCGTTACGTTGGGACAGCAGGCGGGCAAAGGGCCCCTGCGCGGTACTGAGTTGCTGGAAGCTGCCTTCTTCCACCAGCTTGCCGCGCTCCAGCACCAGGATCTTGTCCATCTTGGTGAGCTGATCGAGGCGGTGGGTGATCATCAACAGGGTCTGATCGGCCATGGCCTGCTCCAGCGTGGTCATGATGGCGCGCTCGGAGTGGCGATCCAGGCTGGCGGTGGGTTCATCCAGCACCATTAGCTGGGTGGATTTGAGCAGGGTACGGGCCAGCGCCAGGCGCTGGGCCTGACCGACGGAGAGGCCTCCGGCCTGATCCCCCACCGGATAGTCGAGCCCCTTCTCCATGGCAAATTCCCACGCCTGGGCCCGTTTCAGGGCATCTTCCAGCTCGGCGTCGCTGGTCGATGGCTTGGCCAGCAACAGGTTATCCCGCAAGGAGGCGTGGAACAGCTGGGGGTTTTGGGAGAGCCAACCCAGTTGCAGGCGCCACTGGCTCATGTCGAGGGTAGCCAGCTCCTGGTCGTTGACCTTGAGCTCGCCACGATAGGGGGCAAAGCCGAGCAGGGCGTTGACAAGCGAGCTCTTGCCCGCGCCGCTGACACCGATAAGGGCGGTGCGTGAACCCGCTTCCAGGGTGAAATCGATGGGGCCGACCAGCACCTTGCCCTCGGCGCTCAACACCTCGAGGGCGCGCGCCTCTACCCGGATGGGGTTGTCAGCATGGAAGGGCGCGTGACCGGAGGCCGGTTCACTCACTTCGGCCTCGAGAAATTCCAGCAGCTGTTCGGCGGCGCCGATGGCCTGCGCCTTGGCGTGATAGTGGGCGCCAAGCTCGCGCAGGGGCGCGTAGAACTCGGGGGCGAGGAACAGCACGAACAGGCCGGTAAAGAGGGTTACCTTGTTGCCATAGTGGCCGAAGTTCAGGTGATCGATATAGGAGAAGCCAAAGTAGACGGCCACCAGAGCCACCGAGAGGGCGGCAAAGAACTCCAGCACGGCGGTGCTGAGAAACGCCAGGCGCAGCACCTCCATGGTGCGCTCGCGAAAATCTTCCGAGGCATCGCGAATGGCTTCCCCTTCCGCCTGGGTGCGCATGAAGAGCTGCAGGGTGCGCAAGCCCTTGAGGCGATCGAGGAAGTGGCCGGAAAGACGGGCCAGTGCCTGGAAGTTGCGGCGGTTGGCATCGGCGGCGCCGACCCCCACCAGGATCATGAAGACCGGAATAAGCGGCGCCGTACCCAGCAGAATAAGGCCCGCGGCCCAGTTGACCGGGAACACGGCCACCAGGATCACTAAAGGTATAAAGACGGCGATAGCCATCTGCGGCAGATAGCGGGAGAAGAAATCCTGCATATTTTCAATCTGTTCCAGCAGCAAGCTGGCCCAGCTGCCGGCCGGGCGGCGCTGGATATAGGCAGGGCCGAGCCGGCCGAGGCGGGTGAGCACCAGCTCGCGGATGGTCTGGCGCACCGCGCTGCCCGCCTGGAAACTGGCCACCTCGCGACCATAGGCCAGCACCGCCTTGCCGAGGGTCACCAGCAGCAGGGTAATAAAGAGCGGGATGGATTGCTCCGGAGTCGACCCTTCGATGATGAAGCCATGCAACAGGGTCGCCAGCAGCCAGGCCTGCGCCACCATCAGCACGCCCTGGCCCAGGCCAAATGCGATGGAGAGGCCGATCCAGCGGCGACCGTGACTCGATTGCTTGCGCAACCAGCCATAGAGACGTTTTTGCGTTTTTTTATCCATTACCACCATCCTCGCGTCGAGTGGCGCAAGACTATCCTTGCCGTTTGGCCTTGGCAACCTTGTAAATTATCTGTGTTCTAAATGTTTGGCTGAAAAAGCAACCGCCTGTTCAATCCTTGTCCGAACAGATTGATTTATTGAAAAAATTGACGGAGGTAGCATTGCGCTCGGCGGCAAAATGCATATAGTAGGAGCCCTGACGCGGGTGTAGTTCAATGGTAGAACGGTAGCTTCCCAAGCTGCATACGTGGGTTCGATTCCCATCACCCGCTCCAAATTCCAGATGGCAGCCAAGACGGTTGTCACTCCAGCCAACAGGCTGTCTGTCGTGGGTCTTCCCTCACACCAGAACGAGTTTTGATGCCAGGCGGGCATCGTATAATGGCTATTACCTCAGCCTTCCAAGCTGATGATGCGGGTTCGATTCCCGCTGCCCGCTCCAGCTTCCAGTCAAAAGCCCACTCCTGCGAGTGGGCTTTTTGCTTTCTCTTCCATTGCTTCCAGACTTCACTGCCTGCCTTTTGGTCAGGGTGAACTATTTCCACTGATTGCTAGGTGGCGAAGGGATGAAATCCGTAGCGAAGAAATGAAAAAGGCGCCGAGGGCGCCTTTTCCGAATGCGTTGCAAAGAGCCTTATTCCTGCTCCAGCTCGCCACAGAAGCGGTAGCCTTCGCCATGGATGGTGGCGATGATCTCCGGGGTGTCGCCCACGCTCTCGAAGTGCTTGCGAATGCGGCGGATGGTCACGTCCACGGTACGGTCGTGGGGCTTGAGCTCGCGGCCGGTCATCTTCTTGAGCAGCTCGGCACGGGTCTGGATCTGGCCCGGGTTTTCGCAGAAGTGCAGCATGGCGCGGAACTCGGAGCGCGGCAGCTTGAACATGTCGCCGGTGGGGCTGACCAGGGCACGGCTGTTGATGTCCAGCGCCCAGCCGTTGAACAGGTAACGCTCGACCAGCTTTTTCTCTTCGCCGCCAGCGGCCACATTCATGGTGCGGCTCAGCAGGTTGCGGGCACGGATGGTCAGTTCGCGCGGGTTGAACGGCTTGGTGATATAGTCGTCGGCACCGGTCTCCAGACCCAGGATCTTGTCCACTTCGTTGTCGCGGCCAGTCAGGAACATCAGGGCGATGTTGTCGTTTTCACGCAGTTCACGGGCCAGCAACAGGCCATTCTTGCCCGGCAGGTTGATGTCCATGATCACCAGATTGATGGTGTGGGAAGTGAGGGCCTGGTGCATCTCGTCGCCATTGTTGGCCTCGAGCACGACATAACCTTCAGCCTCAAAGATGCTTTTCAGGGTGTTACGAGTGACCAGTTCGTCTTCGACGATCAGAATGTGTGGTGTTTGCATGAAAATTCCCAGATTCTTATCAGTTAATTATCTTAAATTTAACACTCTTTGGCGTATCAAGCCGAATTCCTGACTGATCCTGAAAATTAATTACGTCATCCTGGGTATGAGAGTCAGGTCGGAATATCGCGAATTTGGCATCAGCATTGGCAAACATCCCTGTGCCACATTTTGGCTCCCAACAAATCTGATAAAGAGAAGCCTGGAAAGGTCATCCATGACGGAAAGTTGCGGTATTTTATCAGTTAACAGGAGCATAACAACACTCTTTGCTGTCAGATAGCAACTTTTTAACTCTGTTTTGATATAGGTCAAACCCCAAGTTCACAGCATGATACTTGGCCTGATGACGATTTTTACCCCTATTAAATGTAATGGAATGTAACATGTGATTGACATGATTTTGTGGGAAAACTACAAGAAAATCCGCTTTATTGCGCCATTTGAGCCGCCTCCCTGGCCTGCTTATGCCATCATCACCGCCTGGAATCCGGCCAGTCAGCCGGTGAGTGAACGACGCAACCTGCGCCGTGAAAGAGCCTTGTGGCGACAACTGAAAGGGGAGAGCATCGCCGGCCCCTTGTGGGGATCTTCTCCTGATGAGCAGTGGCGCGAGTCATCGTTGGCGGTAGCGTTGCCGCTGGCGCGGGCCTGCGAGCTGGCGATCCGTTTCGGCCAGAATGCCCTCTACTGGGTAGAGGAAGGGCTGCTTTGGCTGGTACCAGTATTGATTGAAAACACAGCAGTTTGTTTGGGCAATATTGAATCCTACTGGATTGCCAGAATGCCAATCCGATGAAAGAATGAACACCTTCATGCATCTGAAAGGAATCAAATCATGCTGGATTTACTGCCCGACCTCTGCGATCAGCACGGTGATGTGCTGCAAGTGGCCGACCCCGTGTTTCAGGATTTTGGCGGCAAGGATATTTTTTACGGCCGCGCCGTTACCCTCTCCTGTTACGAAGACAACAGCTTGGTGCGGGAGCTGGTGACGCGCCCTGGCCAGGGGCAGGTGATGGTGATCGACGGTGGCGGCTCCTTGCGCCGCGCCCTGCTTGGGGATCAGCTGGCCATCAAGGCGGTGGAGCAGGGGTGGGAAGGCATTTTGATCCACGGTGCCGCGCGGGATGTGGGGACTCTGGCTACCCTGGCGCTCGGAGTCAAGGCGCTGGCGGCCTGTCCGGTCAAGACCGAGAAGCGGGGACTGGGAGAACTCGGCGCCGTGGTCAGTTTTGCCGGAGTGACCATTCACGAAGGGGATTATGTCTACGCGGATCGCAACGGCGTGGTAGTGAGTGCCACACCGCTGCTCTGACGATCAGAAGGTAAAGCCGACTCCCAAAGTAAGTGCCTGCTCGGCTGTAAAGGCGCCAATGCCATAGTTGGCGGTGAGGGAGAGTCTGGGGGTCAGCAGCAGGCTGGAGTTGAGTTCCAGCAGGGTGCTCTCTTGGTCGAGTGCCAAGTGGGTGATCTGGCTGCCAATATGGATGGAGGGGGAGAGCTGGTAGCGCACCCCCGAGCTCATGTTGAAGCCGGATTGGCGGTTCTGATCCGCCACCGCCGGGCCTGCCTCCATGAAAACTGTCATATCGTCCATCACCGGGTACTGATAGCCGCTGTTGACCAGCCAGAGATCAAAACTGTCGCTGTGATGAGCCTGCTGATTGAGCAGCACCCCGGAGTAGCTCTTCATGTAAAGCGCGGGATCCGACTCCTGCTTGAAGAGATCCCAGTCGGCGGCCTGAACGGCCATGCTGGCGCAGGATGCAAGCAGCGTGATGATGAGCGATCTGACCATTCGTTTCCCCTCCATGGGTCCGGAACTGGATCCAAGCATGGCACATGCCAGCTGTTAGTAAAGGGGACTCGGATCACAATAAATTTCGTTGGCCTGAGTCCCATACCGTGGTAAACAGGCGGTCGAATTGATGGTTCTAATCATTAAGAGGTGAATTCATGAGCAAGAAGCTGATATTACTGGCCGCTCTGGCCCTGGGAGGCTGCGCCGTGGCAACGGGTTCCAACATGGCTCAACTGCAGGCATCCGATTGGCAGTTGCAAGGTGCAACCGGCGATACCTTCACTTTGCATGTTGCAGACGGCAAGGTGGCGGGCAAGGGCGCCTGCAACCGCTTTTTTGGCGCCATCACCAAGCAGGGTGACGGTGTTCTGGCGCTGGGCCCCATGGGGGCTACCCGCATGATGTGCATCGGGGATCAGATGGGCAAGGAGATGGAGTACCTGCAGACTCTGGAGAAGGTTGCCAGCTACACCATCAATGGCAACCAGCTTACCCTGAGCGATGCCAACAAGGCGGAGCTGCTAACCTTCAACGCCGTGCCGGCCAAGTAACGACGCCGGTTTTTCGGCCGTGGCAACGCCCTCCTTTTGGAGGGCGTTGCTGTTTCTGGCATATCTCGTCGCAACTGGGCCGCTTTGTTTCCGCGATGAGAGTCTTGTTTGGTTGTGTCGGCAAATTGATCATTTCAATAATTCTTGTATAGTTGAAATGAAGATTGCAGCCGAGGGTTCAAGATGAACAGAGAAGTGGCCACCAAGGTATTCGAATCGCTCGCATCCGGCATCCGGCTCGATGTGTGGCGCCTGCTGGTCAAGGCCGGGCTGGAGGGAAAGGTGGCCGGAGAACTGGCCAGCGAGCTCGACATCGCCCCCAACACCTTGTCGTTTCATCTCAAGGCGATGCTCAATGCCGGCCTCTTGTCGGTGGAGCAGGAGGGGCGTTTTCTGCGCTACCGCGCCAATATTCCCCTGATGCTGGATCTTATCGGCTATCTCACCGAGGAGTGCTGCGCCGGCCACCCGGAGGCGTGCGGCGTGATGCGCGCCGAGTCCACTTGCTCCCCCCATGTTTTGCCCGCGCAGCCTTGCTGCAACAAGGAGTAATGCCATGTCAGTCATCCAGATTTTTGACCCAGCCTTCTGCTGTGCCAGCGGTGTCTGTGGCACCGAGGTCGATCAGGCCTTGGTTACCTTTGCCGCCGATCTGGCCTGGGCCAGGGAGCAGGGCGTTGCCATCGAGCGTTTCAATCTGGCCCAACAGCCGATGCAGTTCGCCGAGACCCCGGCGGTCTGCGCCTTCCTGACCCACGCCGGTGAGGAAGGGTTGCCGCTGGTGCTGGTGGATGGTCAGGTGGTACTGACCGGCCGTTATCCGAGCCGCAGCGAGCTGGCCCGCTATGCCGGGCTGCCCGCGCCGCAGGCCACCATCAAGGGCATAGTGAAAGGTGGCTGCCGTCCTGGCAGCGGTTGCTGCTAAACACAGAGAGTGCCGGAACCATGCCCTTGAGCCGACAGGAGAGTCTATGTACCAGTTTCTAAGCAGTCCGCCGCCGTTTCTCTTTTTCACCGGTAAGGGCGGGGTGGGCAAGACCTCGCTGGCCTGCGCCAGCGCAGTAGCCCTGTGCGATGCCGGCAAGCGGGTGCTGCTGGTGAGCACGGATCCCGCCTCCAACGTGGGGCAGGTGTTTGCCACCGACATCGGCAATCGCATTACCGCCATCGCCGCTGTGCCCGGTTTGTCGGCGCTGGAGATAGATCCCCCCGCTGCGGCCAAAGCCTATCGGGAGCGGATCGTCGGCCCGGTGCGCGGCAAGTTGCCCGAGCGCGTGGTGCGCAGCATAGAGGAGCAGCTCTCCGGCGCCTGTACCACAGAGATCGCCGCCTTTGACGAATTCACTGCCCTGCTCACCGACCAGGCGTTGCGCTCGGAGTATGACCACATCCTCTTCGACACCGCCCCCACCGGCCATACCATCCGCCTGTTGCAACTGCCGGGGGCCTGGAGCGAATTTCTGGAGCAGGGCAAGGGGGATGCCTCCTGCCTGGGCCCGTTGGCGGGACTGGAGAAGCAGCGCAGCCAGTATGCTGAGGCCGTCGCCGCGCTCTGTGACAGTACGCAAACCCGGCTGGTACTGGTGGCGCGGGCCCAGGGTTCGACCTTACGGGAAGTATCCCGCACCCATGAGGAGCTGGCGGCCATCGGTCTGGCAAACCAGCAGCTGGTGATCAATGGCCTCTTTCCGGAGTCGGCCATTGTTGGTGACGGGCTGGCGCAGGCTCTCTGGCAGCGCGAACAGCAGGCGCTTGCCGATATGCCGCAGGGGATAAAGGGGCTCGCCCGGGATCAGGTACCGCTGCTGGCCACCAATCTGGTGGGGCTAGAGAGCCTGCGCCAGCTGCTGCAGCCGCAGGTAGTTGGCGAGTTGGCCCCTGCTGCTTCATCCCCTCTCCAGGGCACCCGGCCTGAGCTCGGTACCCTGGTGGATGAGCTGGCCGCCGACGGTCACGGCCTCATCATGCTGATGGGCAAGGGCGGGGTGGGCAAGACTACCCTGGCCGCTGCGGTAGCGGTGGAGCTGGCAAGCCGCGGCTTGCCGGTTCACCTCACCACCTCCGATCCCGCCGCGCACCTGAGCGAGACGCTGGCTGGCACACTTCCCCATCTTGAGGTGAGCCGCATCGATCCCCACGTCGAGACCGAGCGTTATCGTGCCCAGGTGCTGGCCAGCAAGGGTGCTGCGCTGGACGAGCAGGGGAGGGCACTGCTGGAGGAGGACTTGCGCTCCCCCTGTACCGAGGAAATCGCCGTGTTTCAGGCCTTCTCGCGCATTATCCGCGAGGCGGGCAGACGCTTCGTGGTGATGGATACCGCCCCCACCGGCCACACCCTGCTGCTGCTCGACGCCACCGGCGCCTACCACAGGGAGATAGCCCGCCAGATGGGGGGCAAGGGGCTGCACTTTACCACCCCCATGATGCAGTTGCAGGACCCCAAGCAGACCAAGGTGCTGATCGTCACCCTGCCCGAGCCGACGCCAGTGCAGGAGGCGGCCAATCTGCAGGCCGATCTGCGCCGTGCCGGCATCGAGCCCTGGGCCTGGCTCATCAACCACAGTCTGCAGCAAGCCGCGGTCAGCTCGCCGCTGCTGCAACTGCGGGCCGAGCGCCAGCAGCCCCATGTCGAGGCGGTCGAGCGGCAGCATGCCAACCGCTATGCCGTGGTGCCGCTGCTTGCCGAGGAGCCGGTGGGGGCGGATGCCCTGCACCGCCTCTGCCAGCACCACTGAACAGTCAGCACCACTGAACAAGGGCCCCGGCCGCGTGGCCTGGGCTGATGAACATTTGTCGTTAACGAAAGAGATGCGGGATGACCGCATCGGGAGCCCTCATGTCTACAACCTGTGATGTCAAGAGCCAACCGGCGATTGGTTTTTTTGAACGTTACCTCACCGCTTGGGTAGCCCTCTGCATTCTGGTGGGGGTTGGACTCGGGCAGGGCCTGCCCGAGCTCTTCAAGGCCATCGGCGCCATGGAGGTGGCCAAGGTCAACCTGCCGGTGGGACTGCTCATCTGGGTGATGATCATCCCCATGCTGCTCAAGATCGACTTTGGCGCCCTGCATCAGGTGAAGGGGCACCTCAAGGGGATTGGGGTCACTCTCTTCATCAACTGGCTGGTCAAGCCCTTCTCCATGGCCTTCCTCGGCTGGCTCTTCATCCGGGTGCTGTTTGCCGACTGGCTGCCGGCGGATCAGCTCGACAGCTATGTGGCGGGGCTGATCCTGCTGGCGGCCGCCCCCTGCACCGCCATGGTGTTTGTCTGGAGTCGCCTCACCAACGGCGATCCCTACTTCACTCTCTCCCAGGTGGCGGTGAACGATCTCATCATGGTTTTTGCCTTCGCCCCGTTGGTGGCCCTGCTGCTCGGGGTCTCCAGCATCATGGTGCCTTGGGATACCCTGCTCACTTCTGTGGTGCTCTATATCGTCATTCCCGTCATCATCGCCCAGCTGCTGCGCAAGGCTTTGCTGAAAAAGGGAGAGGCCCATTTTGACAGCGTCATGTCTCGCATCCAGCCCTGGTCGGTGGCGGCCCTGCTGCTCACCCTGGTGCTGCTGTTCGCCTTCCAGGGCAATGCCATCATAGAGCAGCCGCTGGTCATCGCCCTGTTGGCGGTGCCGATCCTGATCCAGGTGCTGTTTAATTCGGGATTGGCTTACTGGCTTAACCGCAAGGTTGGGGAGAAGCACTCGGTGGCCTGTCCCTCTGCCCTTATCGGTGCCTCGAACTTCTTCGAGCTGGCGGTGGCCGCCGCCATCAGCCTGTTCGGCTTTCATTCCGGCGCCGCGCTCGCCACCGTGGTCGGGGTGCTGATCGAGGTGCCGATCATGCTGCTGGTGGTGCGCATCGTCAACGCCAGCAAACCCTGGTACGAAGCGGGCCTGCGCCGTTAACCCTTTTACCCACTTGAGTCATGAGAGACATGCCAATGAGTGCAATCACCATCTATCACAATCCGGAATGTGGCACCTCCCGCAACACCCTCGAGCTTATTCGCAACAGCGGGGTTGAGCCGACCGTCATCCACTATCTGCAGACGCCCCCCTCCCGCGATCAGCTGGTGGCCCTGATCGCCGCCATGGGGATGCCGGTGCGCGAGCTGCTGCGCAAGAACGTGCCCCCCTACGAGGCGCTGGGGCTGGCGGAAGATCGCTTCAGCGATGACGAGCTGATCGACGCCATGCTGGCCCACCCGATCCTGATCAACCGCCCCATCGTGGTCACTCCCCTCGGCACCAGACTGTGCCGCCCATCCGAGGTGGTGCTCGATATATTGCCCGATCAGCAAAAAGGGGCCTTTGCAAAGGAAGATGGCGAGCAGGTGGTGGACGAGCAGGGCAAGCGCCTCAAGTAACCCCTTAAACCCCTTCGACGGGCCGGGTTTTACCCTGTTTCGGGTGGGACCCGTGCCCTTTTTGAAAAAGTTGCCCCTGCCAATCGTTTTACCGCTTTTTCTGTGATGCCAATCACTGTACCATCGCCGCCCGACCTGCCACCCGGCCGCATTTCTCCTCGCGACGGCGCTGGCGTCACCCGATACATGCTGTCACCCGGAACGTGAATGACCCCAGGATGGGACCCGCCACTAACCTGTAGGTTTGTGGTCTGTGTGTCGCGTGGGTCGGCACGCCTCCCGCCTGACCGTCTCGCGACACCCGTCTGCAGACTTGCCGTATGAAACTCCTCTCTTCATAGGTGCAAGATGACACTGTTATTGAGTCTGGTCGGTATGCTGGCCCTGATGTTTATCGCCTGGCTGGCGAGTGAAAACCGCCGTGCCATCCGTTGGCGAACCGTGCTGGGGGCGCTTGCCCTGCAGACCGGTTTTGCCGCTCTGGTGCTCTATTTCCCCCCCGGTCAAATCATGCTCGGTGCCATGAGCAATGGCGTCTCCGCCCTGCTCGGTTTTGCCGACAGCGGCATCCGCTTCGTGTTCGGTGATCTCGCCAGCAACGGCTTTATCTTTGCCGTGCGGGTGCTGCCGCTCGTTATCTTCATCAGCGCGCTGATCGCCGTGCTCTATCACTTCGGCATCATGCAGTGGGTGATCCGGGTGCTGGGTGGCGGTATTCACCGCCTGCTCGGCACCAGCCGCGCCGAATCCCTGGTGGCCACCGGCAATATCTTCCTCTCGCAAGGGGAATCCCCGCTGCTTATTCGCCCCTTCCTGGCGGGCATGACTCGCTCCGAGCTCTTTGCAGTGATGACCTGCGGCATGGCCTCGGTGGCAGGCTCGGTGCTGGGCGGTTACGCCGGTCTTGGCGTGGAGCTTAAATACCTTATCGCAGCCTCCTTTATGGCGGCGCCGGGTGGCCTTTTAATGGCCAAGCTGCTGGTGCCGGAGCAGGAGCGGGTGCGCGAGCAGGACGAGATCACCCTCGACAAGAGCGACTACAGCAATGCCATCGATGCCCTGGCGGGTGGCGCCATGAACGGCATGAAGATCGCCGTGGCCATCGGCACCATCTTGCTGGCTTTCGTCAGCGTCATCACCATGATCAATGCGGGCCTCACCACGGTCGGCGAGTGGTTTGGCTGGAGCGCGCTCACCTTGCAGCAGCTGCTGGGTTACCTGTTTGCCCCGGTGGCCTGGCTGATTGGTGTGCCGGCTGACGAGATGATGGCGGCAGGATCGCTTATCGGTCAGAAGGTGATCATGAACGAGTTCGTCGCCTATCTGGACTTCGCCACCATCAAGGATCAGTTGAGCGCCCACTCCCAGATCATCATCACCTTCGCCCTGTGCGGCTTTGCCAACCTGGGATCGATTGCGGTGCAGCTTGGCTCCATCGGTACCCTGGCCCCTGAGCGCCGCCACGATGTGGCCAGCATGGGCCTGCGCGCCGTACTGGCTGCCACCCTGGCCAACCTGATGAGCGCCACTCTGGCGGGGATCTTCGTCTCCCTGGCCTGATAGAGTTGTGCGCTGCCACACCCCGCCCGTCACCCGACGCGGCGGGGTGTTGTTTTTAAGGGGGGAAGGGATTACTTGGCAATTGTCAGCGGGGAGAGGAGAGAGTAGCGTGACGGTGCTTCAGGCATTACCTAAGAAGGAAGTTTCCATGACCCGTCTCTCTCGCGCTTTTGCGATCTCCCTGCTGCTGGCTGGTGTTGCGCCGGCGTTTGCCGCCGCCACCTATACCTCGGATCTGCTGCTCTCGCCGGACTTCAAGGCCCCCTGGGCCAAGGCGACGGACGGCATCAAGAACCTGCCCAAGTGGGTGCGCACAGGCAGCGGTACCAGCTCCCCGCTCGAAGCAGTGGCCGGCACCCCCTATCAGAGCGGTTCGGTCTGCAAACCTCACGACTGCGCCAGCCACTACATGCAGCTGCTGGTGGATGCCAAGGCCAAGCGGGTGTGGGGCGTGCTGATCGACCTGCCGGATACCGATGCCGCCCGCGAAACCCCGTCGAAGTTTGCCCGCTACACCTGGCTCGGTCAGCCGGACAAGGGGATGCAGGCCGCCCTGATGAAGCAGGTTGAGGCCGACCCCAACTGGCAGTAAGCCTCGAAAAGAAAAAACCTCTGCCCGGGCAGAGGTTTTTTTATGGTGCACGGAACGACGCGGCGCTCGGTCTAGCGGCTCAGGATCCGCACCGACTTGATGCGGTTGTTGAAGTCGGTCGCCTCCTGCTCACCGCCCTTGCGGGTGTAGTAGCCGCCGCGAAAGTCGGTCTCCTCGAAAAAGCGCACCACCCAGCCATCTGGCACGGTGAAGGAGGAGATACGGTTGGCAAAGCCGTAGCGGGCCAGATCCGCAATATCCCGGTCGATGCTGAGAGACTCGCCGCGCTGGTGGGCGCCATCGAACACCAACAGGGTGCTGGCACCGTCGCTCTCGTCCAGCCTCTCATCGAGTGTGGTAGTGATGCAGCTTGCCTTGGCCGCCTCGCAGAACAGGCTGCCGTTGCCCTGTTTTTGCTGGCAGCGGCGGCTCACCTTCTGGCGCGCCAGCCACTCACTGCGCCCCGCATCGGCATAGACGCTGTTGAAGGGGGTCAGGGTACAGACGTGGATGCGCCCGCCCCCGTAACCCTGGCCACCATTGGCGACCACGATATTGGGGTTGATCAGGATATCGGCGCGGGCCATCCCCGCCAGGCTCAATAGCGTAAACAGGGTAAACAGCTTGTTCATGGAAAAGTCTTGAAACTGACAGAAGGGCGGCAAGGATTGCCGAGGCGCCAGAGCGATGCAAGAGGGACTTGGATGGGTTGCGACAACTCTTGCCCACCGCTTGGCGTGTCACAGGGGCCCTGAAACAAAACACCGGCGCAAGGCCGGTGTTTTGGGATCTCAGCCCCTTGTCAGGGGTGGAGCCATGGCGGGCTTAGGCGTAGAAAGCCTCGACCGTGCCCTTGACGGTGATCAGCATGGGGTTGCCGTAGCGATCCTTGGCCTTGGGGGAGGGGATCTTCACCCAACCTTCGCTGATGCAGTACTCCTCGACATTGGTGCGCTCCTTGCCGTTCACGCGAATGCCGATCTCGTGCTGGAAGCACTCCGCCACGTGGTGCGGGCTGCGCGGGTTGGCCGCCAGACGGTCGGGCAGGGCCGGTTTGTTGTCGCTCATTTTATTTACCTGAGTGTGATAAAAAGTGGGTCATTGTAGGCAATGCCCGTCATGGGCTCAAGGCTGGTGGCAAGCAACTTCACCTTCACTTCACCGAGCGAGGATAAGGTAGGCTCACGTTTTCAGTTGGAGCTTTTCGATATGCCCACCATAGTCACCCACGCCGCCATCCCCCTCTGCCTTGGTCTCGGGCTTGGCAGACAGATTATCCCGCCACGTCTGCTGCTGACGGGGGTTGCCATCGCCATGCTGCCCGATGCCGACGTGCTCGCTTTCAAGTTGGGGGTCGCCTACGGCCATGTCTTTGGCCACCGCGGCTTTACTCACTCACTGCTGTTCGCCTTTGCCCTGCCCACGCTGGCCATGCTGTTTCACCGCCAATTTCGGGCCAGTGCAGCCACCGTCTGGTCGTTTCTGCTGGTCTCGCTACTCTCCCACAGCCTGCTCGATTCGCTCACCACCGGCGGCAAGGGGGTTGGCTGGCTCTGGCCGTGGCGTGACGAGCGCTTCTTCGCCCCCTGGCAGGTGATCCGGGTTGCCCCCTTCAAGCTGGAGGCCTACCTCACCGCCCGAGGCGAAGCGGTAATCCTCTCCGAGCTCTACTGGGTCTGGCTGCCGGGGATTGTATTGATGCTGGTATTGATGGGATGGCGGGTCTGGGGCAGGAGACGGTCGTAGCGGGATTGGAAACTATTGTCGGGCATATCGTAGCTGAGCCAAAAATAAAAACTTGGACACCCATCTTTTGTAGTTTTCCTATGTATATCTTGCTGAGAAAGATAGGCATGCTAATTATTGCCTGCTGACATCCATTTATTGGTGATTTTTTAGGATAGTTTTCTGTTAACTTTCTCATCCTTTATGCAACGGTTGATAATGTCCACCGCCAGATGAATAAGATCTTCAGCCTCTTCTATCTCATATATTTTTTCAGGATGATCAGTGGGGTTTCTAAATCTGACTCGCAAGTGATCAAGATGTGCCATTAATGTATCGTCAGGTTTTGGATTTTTGGGTTTGTTCTTAAGCTCTGATGTAAGACACCCCCAGGCCCTACCTGAATCCCCTCTTGGGAAGTATGCTCTAAAAAGAATGCGTACACACTCTTCTATTGCACGAAGAATATGAAATGCGGCAGCTGTTGGGCACTCAAAAGCAATACATTTACATGCCTGATTGATGTCATATTGAGCTTGGACAGTTAGAAGGTCATAGACGCCCTTTCCCAATATTTCACCATGGTTCTCAAGTAGGTGGTTCAATATAAATCGTCTGGGGATTGGAGTTGCGATAATTCTTGTTTGTGCCTCGGCAAGAACAGTGTTTTCCATTTCAGCAATAGCATGTGTTAAATCGTTTGCTTGTTTTTCTGTAATTCTACCTTCACTTTCTTTATTGTTATAAAGTGTTTCTATCTCTAAAAGTTCTTTTTCTATAGGGAAAACTTTAAAATTGTAAAGATTTTTAGAAACAGTGAACCCAAGTTCGGATAGGTCTTTTTTGAACTCATTCAAATTGTCTAATATAAATCCATCACCAAAAACAAGATCTTGATTACTGCGGCCCATTAGATATCTCATTCTACCGCCGAGAGTCAAAAAACTTATGGGGTTCGTTATTTTCATAATCCATTCCTTATTTTATAGCGGCCACTTAAATGGTTGCGAAAATATCATCCAACATATGAGTTCTATATATTATTTTTTGTTTATTATTGAGTGAACTATAAATTGGTTGCTGGGTGGGCTGATATCAGTAAATGGTTTTATTTTTGATGGGTCAAAATCATCCAATATTATATTGTTTGTTTTTAGCAGTCTTTCCTCACATGGAGCATATATTTTTTCCCATTCATTACGGAATAGCTCTTCAATTTTATATTGAATCTCGAAATCGCACATATTTTTATAGACTTTCTCTTGTTTTGGCCAAAACTCAGAACCTTTCAACTCGGCCACCTGGTTTTTAGACCATTTTTCATCGTTTATTCTTTTGCTGAAGGCATTGTTAATACATGACTTTACTAATAAACTCTTAATTGATTTTGTTTCAATAAATGCTGCTTCCCATGCTTCAAAGTTTGGGGTTGGGCATATTAAGTTCATTTTGTGTTTTTTTATGCCATTCTTGTATTGAGAGTAAAGTTTATATTTTGCGGCTTGGTTGATACCTTTTGCTGATTTATACGACTCATATAGCCTGGCTAAGTTTTCATTTGCATGCTTCAAGGGGGATAAATATGTTTTTTCTAATTTTTCTTTAATAGATGCTTCATTTTCAAAATGAAATATGTCATATGATGAACCCGTGTTGTTTAATATTAAAATAAGATTGTCAGGTAATCTGGCTTTTCCTAATAAAGTCTCTTTATGTAGTTCTAAAAGGTCACTGGTTGCAACATTCACACTAGCTTTAGTCTTGACTAATTCAATATGGGTTTGATTATATTCACTTTTGATTTTATCAAGATTTGAACGTGATTTTTCTTTTTCTTGACTTAATTCTTCGATATCTAATAATAGTTGTTTTTTAGAGTCAATTAGTTTTTTTTAACTCTATGTTTTTTTGATCTATTTTATGGGTTGCCTCGTTGAGCTGTTTATCCCATGATTTCTTTTCTAACTCAAGTTCAGCAAGTTGCTCAGAAATTTGTTCTTTTTGAACTACTGGTAATACTGTATACATACCCATAAATAACTACAAGAAGCATGGCAACTTGCGACCAGTTAGCAAAAAACAATCCTAGTCTTTCATATTTTGGTTTCTGTTCTGCTAATCCACCTATCTGTTTTGATATTTTCTCTAATAATATCGTGGTTTCATTTTTAGTTTTTTTAAATGCCATTTTTTCTAAATTTAATCCTTGAGTTGAAATTTATTAGCAGGCGTGGATATTAAATCGATAGTAGGGGGTTTAATAAGGTTCCATACCGTTCTGATAATTGCCTATAAAGATTTGTTTTGATGGTCTCATATGCTTTGCTAAAAATCGTAGGTTGGTGCTGAACGAAGTGAAGCCCAACGTTTACCACGAAATGTATCTGTAAATCTGTTTTGTGGATCTGGCACGTCCTTGTTTATCCGGAGAGGGTTGGCGTAATAATGCTCGCCTGTTGGGCTTCGCTATGCTCTGCGCCAACCTACAAAAACCACGCTACCGCCCCTGAGTGACAGCCCCCAGTCCGCTGCTGTTAACCTGCGAGATAACAACCATCGCTGTCATGGCGTCCTTCCGAGAGGTTGATTGTCATTCGGATATCTTAAGGGCGCGGGTGGCGTGTTGAGAAGCGTGGTTTGGCGGGAATCTGTGTTGGATCAATAAATTAGTCATTAAGGCGTGGGCTGAGTGAGCATCTTGCTTGGCTGGAAATGCACCATCCCCTCACCCCAGCCCTCTCCCAAGGGGAGAGGGAGCATATTTGCTGTTAGACGGGGCTGTGGGTTGGCACGGTATTGATCCCCCTCTTATTCGCTGAGGCGAGTCCTCTTGTCCAGGCCGCGAGGCAGGATGCCGAGCGAGCGGCGTTGGGCCATGGACGGCCCATCGGCGCGTGCCGTTGGACAAGAGGGTGAGCCGAAGGTACCCGACGTCAGTCGGGTGAATAAGCGGGGGTGGCCTTTCTTTTGGTGACTTTTCTTTGGCCACGCAAAGAAAAGTCACTCGCCCACGCCCGAAGGGCGGGCGAAACCCCGTCGAGGGCGGAGCACTCGCGTCCCATGGGGCGAAGCCGCATCAAGGGGCTAACCGCCGGCTCTGGAATCCGGCGAGAGTCTGTCGTCGTGGAAAGGGAATTTGCTGCGGTGCAATGCGCTGCGCTTATTGCACCCTACGGTGTGCCACCGCGTGGCGAAGCCGCGCCACCACATCAACGTCGCGAACGTCTGATTACGCTTCGCTAATCAGACCTACAGAGAAGCCAACCGCTGACGCCGGATAACAAAAGGGAGCCTATCAGGCTCCCTTTCCGCACTCACGGTCAATGGCATTTGACCCATGCCGCCCCTTATCGATTGGTCGCGGCCTTCATCCCTTCCACAAACTCCTTCAGACGGGTGAGCATATGCTCCGGGTTCTGGTGGTGGGTCTCGATGATCTTCACCACGGCGGAGCCGGAGATGGCACCGGCGGCGCCAGCGGCTATCGCTTCACGTACCTGAGCCGGTTCGCTGATGCCAAAGCCGAGCAGGGCGGGGGGGGCGTTGAACTCGCGCAGGGTATTGATGAGACCTTCCACCGGCATGCCGGCCTTGGTCTCGGCGCCGGTCACACCGGCGCGGCTCACCAGATAGGTGTAACCATTGCCCAGCTCCGCCACCTGTTTCAGGGTCTCGGCGTCGCCATTGGGCGGGGCGATAAAGATGCTGTCGATGCCGAACTTGTCGGCCGCCGCCTTGTAGGGGGCGCACATCTGCACCGGCACGTCGGCGACCAGCACCGAATCCACGCCGGCCTGCTGGCACTTCTCGTAGAAGCCGTCGATCTTGCGCACATAAACGAGATTGGCGTAGACCAAGAGGCCAATGGGCAGTTGCGGGTACTTGGCGCGGATCTTGGCGAGCAGCGCAAAGCAGTCGTCCGGTGTAGTGTGGCTGGCAAAGGCGCGCAGGGCGGCACCCTGAATGGTGGGGCCGTCCGCTACCGGATCGGAGAAGGGAATGCCGAGTTCGAGGGCATCGGCGCCCCCTGCGACCAGCGCATCGACGATGGCCAGCGACAATTCGGGAGTCGGGTCACCCAGCATCACGAACGGCACAAAGGCGCCCTGATTGGCTTCATCCAGACGGGAGAAGAGTTGTGCGTAACGGTTCATGACAAGGTTCCTTCTTTTTCAAAAATGTCAGCCACGGTGAAGATATCTTTGTCGCCACGGCCGGAGAGGTTGACGATGAGCACCTGCTCTTTTTCCGGTTCACTGCGGGCCATCTTGAGGGCGTGGGCCAGTGCGTGGGAGGACTCTAGCGCTGGTATGATCCCTTCGGATTTGGCCAGCTCCTGGAAGGCGTCCAGCGCCTCCTTGTCGGTCACCGAGGGGTACTCGGCGCGGCCGATGGCGGCCAGGTGGGCGTGCTGCGGGCCGACGGAGGGGAAATCCAGCCCCGCCGAGACGGAGTAGGACTCCTGAATTTGGCCCTGATTGTCCTGCATCAGATAGGAGTGCATGCCAAAGAAGACCCCCTTGCTGCCGTGACCGAGCGGCGCGCCGTGCTCGCCACTCTCGATACCGTGACCACCCGGCTCGACACCGATAAGGCGCACCGACGGCTCATCGATAAAGTCGGCAAACATGCCGATGGCGTTGGACCCGCCGCCGACGCAGGCGATCACCGCATCGGGCAGTCGCTCTTCCTTCTCGAAGCACTGGGCCTTGGCCTCTTCGCCGATCATCTTCTGGAACTCCCGCACGATAGTGGGGAAGGGGTGCGGACCGGCGGCGGTGCCGAGCAGGTAGTGGGCCGACTCGTAGTTGGCGGCCCAGTCGCGCAGCGCCTCGTTGCAGGCATCTTTGAGGGTGGCGGAGCCCGAATGCACCGGAATGACGGTGGCGCCCATCAGCTTCATGCGAAAGACGTTGGGCTTCTGGCGCTCGCAATCCTTGGCACCCATATAGACCCGGCACTTGAGGCCGAGCAGGGCGCAGGCCAGCGCGGTAGCGACGCCATGCTGGCCGGCACCGGTCTCGGCGATGATCTCGTTCTTGCCCATCCGCTTGGCCAGCAGCGCCTGACCCAGCACCTGGTTGGTCTTGTGGGCGCCGCCGTGCAGCAGGTCTTCGCGCTTCAGATAGAGGCGGGTCTTGGTGCCCTTGGTCAGATTGCGAGTCAGGGTGAGCGGGGTCGGGCGACCGGCATACTCGGTCAGCAGGGACTGAAACTCGGCGATAAAGGCCGGATCATCCTTGGCATCGACGAAGGCCTTCTCCAGCTGGAGCAGGGCGGGGATGAGGATCTGGGGCACGTACATGCCGCCAAATTCACCAAAAAACGGGTTGAGCAGGGTCATGGTTTCTTCCTTGTATTTGCTAAATCGAAACATCAAAAAGGGGTTGCATTACAGGTTGCGCAGGGCGGCAAAGGCGGCCGCCAGCTTGTGGGCATCCTTCTGGCCCGGGGCACTCTCTACCCCGGAGTTGAAATCAAGGCCGAGGCAGCCCACTTGCGCGGCTTGCAAGGCGTTGTCAGGATTAAGGCCGCCCGCCAGCATCAGCTTGGCTTTATCGAGATTGGCCAGCAGGGCCCAGTCGAACGCCTGACCGGTACCGCCGCTCTGGCTGCCGACTTTTGTATCCAGCAGCAGGCGATCCGCCGGATAGTCGAGGGCGGGCAGCGGCTCGCCACTTGTGATTCCAATTGCTTTCCAGATCTGACAGCCAGCCGGCAGCAGTGGGCGCAGGGTCTCAATGTAGGCTGCATCTTCATCCCCATGCAGCTGCACCGCGGCGAGCCCCAGCGCCTCCACTGTCTTGGCGATAGTGGCGGGCTGGGCATTGCGAAATACCCCGACGTAAGAGAGCGGCGCCCCAGCCATCACGGCGCGGGCGGCGGGAATGTCCACATAGCGCGGGCTTTTCGCCACAAAGATAAGGCCGCCAAACACCGCGCCTGCCTGATGGGCGGCAACGGCGTCCTCGGGGCGGGTGAGGCCGCACACCTTGTTTTGGCCCAGGGTGAGCTTGCGCACCGCAGCCTCCAGATCCGGCTCGGCCATGAGGGATGAGCCCACCAGGAAGCCCTTGGCATGGTGGCGCAGATCCGCCACCTGGGCGCGGTGGTTGATGCCGGATTCGCTGATCACCACCCGATCGGCCGGGATGTCTGCGGCCAGCTGTTTGGTGCGGGCGAGATCGACGCTCAAATCCCGCAGATCCCGGTTGTTGATGCCAATCACCGGCGCCCCCAGCGCGATGGCGCGGGTCAGCTCCTCCTCGTTGCTCACCTCGGTCAGCACGCCGAGGCCGAGCTCCCTGGCGACCGCGAATAGGGCGCGATAGCCCTCGTCGGTGAGCACCGAGAGCATCAGGAGGATGGCGTCCGCCTGATAGTGGCGGGCCAGATAGACCTGATAGGGGTCAATCATGAAATCCTTGCAGAGCACCGGCTGGCTGACGCGGCTGCGCACCCGCGGCAAAAAGGCAAAATCCCCCTGAAAGAACTTCTCGTCGGTCAGCACCGAGATGGCGGTGGCGTATTTGCCGTAGATATCGGCGATGGCTTCCGGGCTGAAGTCGTCGCGGATCAGCCCCTTGGAGGGGGAGGCCTTCTTGCACTCCAGAATAAAGCGGGTGGAGCCCGCCTTGAGCGCGCCGACGAAATCCCGATCGCTTGGGATCAGCGCACTCTGGAAGCTCTCCAGCGGCTGGGCCAGCTTGCGGGCGGCGACCCACTCCTGTTTGGCCGCCACGATTTTGCCGAGAATGGTCTGGTTGATGGAGGCCATGTTGAGGAAACAGTCCGGCGAAATGGCGTGATCCTGCATTGTAGAGTCCTTGTTGCTAACGCTTGTCATGGGTCGCTCGGCGCTTATTGCTGTTCGGGTTGATGACTCAGGGTGGCCAGCCGAGCGGCGAGCTCCGCCGTCTTGCCGCTCGCCAGCACCGCCAGCACCTCGGCGGCGGCATTCTTGAGATCTTTCGCCTTGCCTGCCATCAGCAGCAGCGGGGCTACGTTGGCGGCGATGGCGGCGTTGTGGGCCGGGGTGCCACGCCCTTCCAGAATGGCGGCGGTGATGGCGCGGTTCTCTTCCGGCTCACCGCCCTGAATGGCGCTGACCGGATAGGTCTCGAGGCCAAAGTCAGCCGGGGTGATCAGAAACTCGCGGATCTCGCCGTCACGGATCTGGGCCACCTGGGTCGGGCCGTGGATGGCAATTTCATCCAGCCCGGCGCCGTGCACCACCATACCGGTTTTCAGCCCCAGTGCCAGCAGGGTTTCGGCGATGGGGCGCACCAGCTCGGGGGCATAGACCCCCATCAGCTGATAGGTGGGGCGAGCGGGGTTGATGAGCGGCCCCAGCACATTGAACAGGGTGCGGGTCTTGAGGGCCTGGCGTACCGGCATGGCGTGGCGCACCCCGGCGTGATACTGGGGGGCGAACAGGAAGCAGATGCCGAGCTCATCGAGGCAGCGGCGCGCCTGCGCCGGGCTCATGTCGAGCTTGATGCCCATCTTGTCCAGCAGATCGCTCGAACCCGACTTGCTCGAGACCGAGCGGTTGCCATGCTTGGCCACTTTCAGGCCGCAGGCGGCGGCGACCAGCGCCGAGGTGGTGGAGACGTTGATGGTGTTGAGACCATCGCCACCGGTGCCGACGATGTCGCAGAACTCATAGTCCGGATGCGGGAAGTCGCGGGCTTCTGCCAGCAGGGCCTCGGCGGCGCCGGCGATCTCCTCCGGGGTCTCCCCCTTGATCTTGAAGGCGGTCAAGAGACTGGCGAGAACGATGGGATCCACTTCGCCACGTACCACTTGGCCGAAGGCGTCACGGGCGGCGTCGCGGGTAAGAGACTGTCCCTGATAGAGGGTGTTGAGATGATGATGCATGGGGTCTCCTTACCTTAACGCACGCTGCTTTCGGGACGGGTGATATGGGCGAGCGCCTGGGTCAGCAGGCGGGCCCCTTCCGAGGTCATGATGGATTCCGGGTGGAACTGAAAGCCCAGTACCCGTTCGTCCGCCTGCTCGATGGCCATGGGCATGCCCTGATAGTGGGCAATCACCGTCAGCTCGTCCGGCACATAGGTGGCGACCAGCGAGTGATAGCGGGCCACCGGCAGCGGGGTCGGCAGACCGGCGAAGGCGCCGTGGCCGTTGTGCTCAATCAAAGAGCGCTTGCCGTGGACGATTTCGCCCGCCGCGCCGACGGTGCCGCCGTACGCTTCGCACAGTGCCTGATGACCGAGGCAGATGCCGAGGATGGGCACCTGGCCGCGGGCCAGCTTGATAAGGTCAATCAGGCAACCCGCTTCATGGGGGGCGCCCGGCCCCGGGGAGAGCACCAGCACGGCATCGCCCTCGCAGGCGGCGATCTCGCTCATGATGCGGCTCGCCGGCAGGCTGTTGCGGTAGATCCGCACCGGATAGCCGAGGGAGCGGAACTGATCCACCAGGTTGTAGGTGAATGAATCGAAATTATCGAGCAGGAAGATGTTAGTCATGACTCACGTCCTTGTGTTGTTCCTGCTGGGCGCTCAATGCTTGCAGGGAGGTGCCATGGCTGGCGGCGATGGCGGCCAGCACGGCCGTCGCCTTGGCGCGGGTCTCGTCCGCCTCGGCCTGGGGTTTGGAGTCATAGACCACGCCGGCGCCGGCCTGCACATGGGCCACGCCATCTTTGACGAAAGCGGAGCGGATGACGATGCAGGTATCCATCTCACCCGCGCCGTTCAGATAACCCACGGCGCCGCCGTAGCTGCCGCGGCGCTTGCCTTCCACCATGCGAATAAGCTCGCTGGCGCGGATCTTCGGCGCGCCGGTGAGGGTGCCCATGTTCATGCAGGCCTGATAGGCGTGCAGGGCGTCAAGGTCGGATCGCAGGGTGCCGACCACCTTGGAAACCAGGTGCATCACGTGGCTGTAGCGATCCACTTTCAGCAGCTCCTTGACGTAGCGGGTGCCCGGCTCCGAGATGCGGGCGATGTCGTTGCGGCCCAGATCCACCAGCATCAGGTGCTCGGCCACCTCTTTTTCGTCCTGACGCAGTTCCAGCTCAATGCGGCCGTCGAGATCCCGGTTGATGGTGCCATCCGGGTTGAAGCCGCGGCGGCGGGTACCGGCTATGGGGTACATCTCGACATCGCGGCTGGTGGCGCAGAATTTCACCGCGCTCTCGGGGGAGGCGCCAAACAGGGTGAAGCCCTCATCCTGCACGTAGAACATGTAGGGGCTGGGGTTGGTCTGCTTGAGGCGGCGATAGGCGGCGACGGGGCTGGGGCAGGGCAGGGAGAAGCAGCGTGACGGCACCACCTGGAAGATGTCGCCGCGGCGGATAAAGCCCTTGAGCTTCTCCACCTCGGCGCAGAACTGCTTGTCGCTCTTGTCCACCTGCATGCCGCCATGAATGCCCTCGACCGGGGGCTGGGGAGCAAGTGCCCGCTCGGCCGCTTGCTGGCAGGCCAGCTTGAACTGCTCGAGGCGATCGCTCAGGCGGTTGTAGCGCTCATCCAGCTCGCGCTCGTCGCTGTCGCCGCCGAAGATGCAGGCGAGCAGCGCCGTAGAGCGCGCGATATGGTCGATGGTGATGAGTGTCTCGGCTACGTAGAAGCAGTAGTCGGGGCAGTCGTTGCTCCCCTCGGGGACCTCCGGCAGATCCTCAAAGGAGGCGATGAGGTCGTAGGCAAAGCTGCCCGCCATAAAGAGCGCCTCTTTGCCCTGCTCGCACCCAAGCTCTTGCTGCAGGGTGCGCAGCACGTCCAGCACGCTGGTGCCCTTGAGGCGGCTGTCTTCATCGAGCGCCCGATCCGATACCGGGAAGTCGAGTTGCAGCTCGCCAGCCACTTCGCTCTGTTTGATGACGGTGCTGAGGCGCTCGCTCAGCAGGCGTTGCAGCTGGACGCCGTTGTCATTGAGGCTGCGTACCCGCACGGTGCGGCCGCGGCACTCGATGCGCAGGCAGGCATCCACCAGCAGCAGGCTCTGTTTGCCCGCCTTGGAGTCGATCTCCACCGATTCCAGCAGCAGGTTGTTGGGGCGGCCCTGACAGAGCTGGCTGTAGAGCGCCAGCGGGTCGGCCACATAGGGGGCGTTTAACTTGAGGGTATCGAATTCACCCAGTGGCAGGCGATACGTGGCTGTCATAGTGCGTTCCCTTGCGTGTGATGCGTGTTACCGATGTTCATGACGTCTAATACCTTTGAAAAATGCCTTTGAAATTGAAGGGGTCTGGTTGCGCTTGTCAGGGGCGCCATCGCCAGGTCGGTATGCTTGTCTGAATTCTCGGTTTCATCACAGGTCCATTTGCCGGATAATAAAAAAGCCCGCTGGGGTCAGCGGGCTTTTTCTTTGGTTCTTTGTTTGCTGTCAGATTACAGGTACAGCAACGACCACACGCCCGCATGTCAGGGAGTGTGCCACCACCAAATGGTCAGGATGGAAGTCGTTTGCATGATAAATTCCTGTAAAAAGATGTTTGCAATGAAGTGCCTACAGAAAACGATAAAGCCGCGGCCAAGTCAAGTCGCTTTTTAGCCTTCTTTTGCCGAATTACTACAAACAGTGACCTGACCACGAGAGCGGAATAATCTGATGAGATTCGATCTTCACTGCCATACCACGGCCTCCGACGGGGTGCTGAGCCCGGCCGATTTGGTGCGCCGCGCTGCCGAAAATGAGGTTGCGGTGTTAGCAGTTACTGACCACGACACCCTTGCCGGGCTTGATGAGGTGCGCCAGACCATCACCGCCGAGCAACTGCCGCTTCGGCTGGTGAGCGGGGTCGAAATTTCCACCGGCTGGGAGCACCACGAGATCCACATAGTGGCCCTCGGGGTGGATGAAAAAAATCCGCAGCTGGCCGCCTTTCTGGCCGGTCAGCTGGCCCGGCGCGAGGCGCGCGCCGAGGAGATCGGGCGCCGTCTGGAGAAGTGCCTCATCCCCGGTACCTATGAAGAGGCCAAACAACTGGCCGGCGACGCCGCCGTGACCCGGGCCCACTTTGCCCGGGTGCTGGTGGCGCGCGGGGTGGCCGACAACATGCAAAAGGTATTCAAAAAGTACCTGAGCCGCGGCAACAAGGGCTATGTGCCGGCCGAGTGGCCCGAGATGCGCGATGCCATCGCCGTCATTCACGACGCCGGCGGACTGGCGGTGCTGGCCCACCCGAGCCGCTACGATCTTACCGCCAAGTGGATCAAGCGGCTGCTGGTGGCCTTCAAGGCCGCTGGGGGAGACGCCATGGAGGTCTCGCTGCCCCAGCAGAGCCCCCAGGAGCGGGCCAATCTCGGCCAGTGGGCCAAAGATCAGGATCTCTATATCTCGGTGGGGTCCGATTTTCACTTCCCCTCCAACTGGACCGAGTTGGGTCGCCACCTCTGGCTGCCCAAGGAGGGCACGCCACTGTGGCTGGCCTATCCCGGCCACTTCGGCCTGAGCGCCGAGGAGCATGCCGGCCTGTTGGCCAGCCGTTAATGAAGCGGGCGCCGCAACGCCAAACAGATTAAGGTAGTGTCATGGGGTTGCGTCCATGACCATCAAGCGGGCAGATGTTGCTGCCCCCATTGCGAGAACATGTTATGAGTCAGCACTTTTACGTACATCCGGAAAACCCCCAGGCGCGTCTCGTCAGCCAGGCGGTGCAAATTCTGCAAAACGGCGGTGTCATCGTCTATCCCACCGATTCCGGCTATGCCCTGGGCTGCCAGATGGGTGACAAGGGGGCGCTGGAGCGTATCTGCCGCATCCGTCGCATCGATCCCAACCACGACTTCACCCTGGTGTGTCGGGATCTCTCCGAGATCGCCACCTACGCCAAGGTGGACAACAGCGCGTTTCGCCTGATCAAGAACAACACCCCGGGTGCCTACACCTTCATCTTCAAGGCCACCAAGGAGGTGCCGCGGCGCTTGATGAATGAGAAGAAGAAGAGCATCGGCATCCGGGTACCGGACAACAAGATCGCACAGGCGCTGCTCGAAGCCCTCGGTGAGCCGCTGCTCTCCACCACCCTGATCCTGCCCGATTCCGAGATGGCGGAGTTCGACCCCGAGGAGATCTTCGACAAGCTGGGCAAGCAGGTGGATCTGGTGGTCAACGGCGGTTATCTGGGCGAGCAGCCCACCACGGTCGTGGACTTCTCCGACGACGAGCCCGTGCTACGTCGTCGCGGTGCCGGGGATCCGACTCCGTTTGAGTGAGACCGCTGAACCCGTGTCCGTGACGGCCACGACGATTCCCGGCGAGACGGGGGAGGGGGCAGCAGCCCTCACCCCTATCGCGAAAGTCCTGGGGCAGCCCTATCACGAGCTGCCCCAGGATCTGTTCATTCCGCCCGATGCGCTGGAGGTGTTCCTCGATACCTTCGAGGGGCCGCTCGATCTCTTGCTCTATCTCATCCGGCGCCAGCAGCTCGATATCCTCAACCTGCCGATCCTGCAGATCACCGCCCAGTACATGGAGTACGTAGAGCTGATGCAGGGGCTCAATCTGGAGCTGGCGGCCGAGTACCTGCTGATGGCAGCCTGGCTGGCGGAGATAAAATCCCGCCTGCTGCTGCCCAAGGCGCCCGAGCTGGAAGATGATGAGGAGGGGGAAGATCCCCGCGTGACCCTGATCCGCCGCCTGCAGGAGTATGAGCGCTACAAGGTCGGCGCCGAGCGGGTGGACGCGCTGCCCAGGGTGGAGCGGGAGATCTTCATCGCCGCCGCTCTGCCGCCGGATTTTGGCTCCCTCAAGCCGCTGACTCCCGATGTTTCGCTGGTTGAGCTCGCCCTTTACATGCAAAGTGTGGTAAAACGCGCGACTCATTTTGAACATCACCAGATCCGCCGCGAGCAGATCCCGACCCGGGTGCGGATGGCGGAGATCCTCGCCATGCTCTCCCTGGGCCAGACCCTGCGCCTTGAACAGGTGCTGCGGGCCGAAGAGGGGCGCATGGGCGTGCTGGTGACGTTTCTGGCCCTGCTGGAGCTGTGCAAGGAACAACTGATCTGGATCCTGCAGGCAGAACCACTGGGTCCAATCCATTTCGCGTTGGCCGAGCAGAGCGAGGAGGGCAACCGTGGCGCTGCCCACTGAACGACTCAAGACGCTGATCGAGGCCGCCCTGTTTGTCGCAGGGCGCCCGCTCAATATCAGCGAGCTGAAAAACAGCGTGCTGGCCGACTATCCTGTCACCACCCGCTACGTGCAGCTGCTGCTGGCGGAGCTCAAACAGGATTACAGCGAGCGGGGGGTGGAGCTCAAGGAGGTCGCCTCCGGCTGGCGCTTTCAGGCCCGCCAGGATTACGCCGAGGAGCTTTCGCGCCTGTGGAGCGAGCGGGCCCCGCGCTATTCGCGCGCCGTGATGGAGACGCTGACGCTGATCGCCTATCGTCAACCCATCACCCGGGCCGAGATCGAGGCGATCCGCGGGGTGGCGGTGTCGAGCCAGATAGTGAACACGCTCAAGGATCGTGGCTGGGTGCGCAGCATCGGCCACAAGGAGGTGGTGGGGCGCCCCGAGCTGCTTGCCACTACCCGGGCATTTCTGGACTATTTCAACCTGCAGAGTCTGGAGCAGCTCCCCGAGCTGGATCCCGAACTGCAACCCTCGTTGGCCACCATGGTGGATGAGGGGAGCGAGCCTGATGTCGGCGACAAAAATGCTGACCGGGTCTCTTAATCATGCAAACGGTGGCGGACTGCCCGAAGGGCCCCGCCACAGTGACAACCGTTGCCCCCATGCCGGTGGGCAGCGATCAACAATCAGGTAACCCCGATGAGTGAAAAACTGCAAAAAGTGTTGGCCCGCGCGGGTCACGGCTCCCGTCGTGAGATGGAGGCCCTGATCACCGCAGGTCGGGTCAGTGTGGATGGCAAGGTCGCCACACTGGGGGATCGCGTCGAAGTGAACGCCGTGATCCGGGTGGATGGTCACCAGGTCAAGACCCGCGCCGCAGAGGAAGTGATCTGCCGCGTGCTGGCTTACCACAAGCCGGAAGGGGAGATGTGTACCCGTCACGATCCGGAAGGTCGCCCCACCGTGTTTGATCGTCTGCCCAAGATGGAAGGGGCCCGCTGGATTGCGGTAGGCCGCCTCGACGTCAACACCTCCGGTCTGCTGCTGTTCACCACCGATGGTGAACTGGCCAACCGCCTGATGCACCCGAGCCACGAAGTGGAGCGGGAATACGCGGTGCGGGTCTTTGGCGAGATCACCGAAGCCATGCTGCAGCGCCTGCGCAAGGGCGTGCAGCTGGAAGATGGCATGGCCAAGTTCAACAAGATCAAGCCGGCTGGCGGCGAAGGTCTGAACCAGTGGTTCAACGTTACCCTGACTGAAGGTCGCAACCGTGAAGTGCGCCGCCTGTGGGAATCCCAGGAAGTGCAGGTGAGCCGCCTGATGCGTATTCGCTACGGTGACGTCAAGCTGGATCGCGCCATCCCGCGCGGTGGCTGGCAGGAGCTCAAGCTGCCCGAGGTTAACTACCTGCGCGGCCTGGTCAATCTGCCGCCGGAGACCGAATCCAAGGTCGATCTGCAACAGGACGGCAAGAGCAGCCGTCACAAGCAGGCCGCCCAGATCCGCCGCGCCGTCAAGCGTCACAAGGAGATGCAGGGCAAGGAGCCGCGCGCCCGCGCCACCACCGCCCGTCGCAAGCCGACCTCCTCTACCCGCAATTCGGGTACCGGCAGCAAATAAGCGCCCGCCATGGCGCAGGTGGCCCGTCAGCTACCGGTGCCACCAGCAGTTATCAAAGCCCGCACCCCATGGTGCGGGCTTTTTTTCAGTGTCCGGCAGCGGCTCCTATCGGATATGCTGGTGATGTTATGCCTTTGTCAGAAAGATGGCTGTCCCAGTAATTGGTTGCAGAAGCTATCTCTACAGCTAAGCCAGGTGTGCAATTTACTGCTCCACGTAATCTGAATGAGCAAGTACTCTGGAATGTAGTTATTGATGCCCCGTCCTTGGGTCAGCCACTAAAAGGTATGAATAAAGATCTTCGTTTCCCTGCTGATGCTGGTTTTCAGAAAATGCAAGCTACACACCAGTTGCCTGATGGAACCAACATAACAATTCACTACCAGTATAACTTTAATACTGGTAAGGCTTACGATATGAAGATAACAACACCAGAGCGAAATAATCTTCAGCCAGGCAATTCAATTATGAAAGGTGACTAATGAAAATAAAGAAATCAGAAACAGAAGTGGCCGTTTTTGCTATTTATTGGCTCCATGGCAAAACATATTTTTATGGCCTTTCAAAAGGATATGATGGTTTGCTTGCATACGATGCAAGTGAAGTTGAGGTGTTAGATCCAGAATTAGGAAATGACTATATATATATGGATGATGGTGTTTTTTATAAACCATTGATTGAAGAGGATATTCTTGATGGATTGGTAGAGGCAGACCCAACCGCCTACCAGCGCTTTCTTGAGATACTTCGGTCCGTAGATTACAAAATTTAATTGAGCGCCGAGAATATACCATCGAAATTCTGGGAGAAATTCTGGGACACCCACTTTTTTAGTTAGCAGATGCCCCGTAAACCCTCGCCCAATCGGGCGGGGATATAAGGGGAGCTAATCTGGTGTGTTCTGCGAGGCGACATACGCCTTGAGCGTTTCGATAGTGGCCCCGAAATCTGGCGAAATCTGGGACACCCACCTTTTTGACAGTGGCGTAGTGCTGTTCTTGACTTGAGAGGTCACCGTTGAGGGATGCGCCATGACCATTGCCCGTTCACGTCAAATCAGCTTGCAGGATACGCCTTACTACCACGTGGTCAGCCGCTGTGTGCGGCGAGCCTTCCTGTGTGGTGACGATGCCCATTCAGGCCAGAGTTACGAGCATCGGCGTCAGTGGGTGGTCGACAAGTTGGGGCAACTATCGCGGTTGTTTGCTATCGGCATTTGTGCTTATGCGGTGATGAGCAATCACTATCATCTGGTGCTCAAGGTGGAGCCCGATACCGCAGCCAACTGGAGTGAGCGGGAGGTGGCCGAGCGCTGGGCTGCGCTTTTCCAGTGGCCGCTGTTGGTTAGGCGTTGGTATCAAGGGGAGATGTTGATCGAGCCTGAACTGGCTGTTGTGCAGCAATTGCTAGCCCAATGGCGGGAGCGGCTTCACTCCATCAGTTGGTTTATTCGGCTACTCAATGAAAATCTGGCCCGTCAGGCCAATCAGGAAGATGGTTGCAAAGGCCATTTCTGGGAGGGCCGCTTCAAGAGTCAGGCTTTGCTCACCGAATCAGCCTTGCTGGCCTGTATGGCGTATGTTGACCTCAATCCGATACGAGCCGCGTTGACCGAGCGGCTAGAGCTGAGTGACTACACCAGTATCAAGCAGCGCCTTGACGAGCCTGCTACGACTGAGGTTTTGCCACCCCTTTTGCTGCCGTTTGCCAGCCAGGGGAACCCTGAAAAATTGCCCTATGCCTTCACGGACTACCTAATGTTGGTTGATTGGACAGGTCGTGCAATTCGGCCCGACAAGCGTGGTCATATTCCGGCTCACCTTGGACCTATTCTGGAACGACTGGGCCTTGATGCTATCAGCTGGTTGAAGCAGGTGACGCTGTTTAGGCGACAAGGGATCAGAGTGGTGGGAGACAGAGAGCAATGCCAGCAGTTTGCTCGCCATTGTGGCCAGCGGCGATGCCATCAACCACGCCTTTGATTACTTGGCGTTCACCCTGTCGATAGCTCTGGGTATTGCACACAGTTCAGTGAATGACTGTGTAGGGGCTGTTGCTTTCTAAACCTGAAAATCTCTCTCACTAGCTGACTTTGCAGGTGTCAGTTCGAATTCACTCACCCTCATTGTGTCTGCAAGGTGTCTGCAAGCAGCCTGATAGTGGCTTACTCAAAAATGTGGGTGTCCTAATTGTTACTTTACCGCTAATTGCTACTTTCAAGGCCCACCTCTTCGGTGGGCCTTTTCGTTGGTCCCTGCTGCGTCCGTTATTGTTCAATGTGCAGGATTGCTGAATTAATGGGGCCGGGCGAGTGGCTGGTGGGGGTCGGGGTGGTTGCCCTGCCTGGGCGGGCTTGTTAGCCTTTGCGGCTCTGACAGAGGAGTGAACCATGAGCAAGGTACTGGACGAGCTGCTGGCGTTGCTGGCGCTCGAGAAAATCGAGGAGGGCCTGTTTCGGGGCCAGAGCCAGGATCTCGGCCTGCGGGCCGTGTTTGGCGGACAGGTGATGGGGCAGGCCTTGTCAGCCGCCAAGCAGACGGTCGCCGCCGATCGCCAGGTACACAGTTTCCACTCCTACTTCCTGCGCCCCGGCGATGCCAATCGCCCCATCGTCTACGACGTGGAGAACATCCGCGATGGCCAGACCGTCTCCACCCGCCGGGTCAAGGCCATTCAGGGCGGCAAACCCATCTTCTATCTCAACGCCTCGTTCCAGATTGAGGCCGAGGGGTTCGAGCACCAGGCGCAGATGCCGGCGGGGATCACCCCCCCCGATCAGCTCAAGAGTGAACTGGAGCTGGTGCGCCCCTACGAGCAGCAGATCCCGCCGGCGCTGCGGGACAAGATCATGTGCGAAAAGCCCATCGAAATTCGCCCTGTGACTCTGGTCGACCCGATCCGCCCGGATGTGCACGAGCCGCTGCGCCACGTCTGGTTCAAGGCCAATGGCCAGATGCCGGACGATTTGCGGGTACACAAATACCTGCTGGCCTATGCCTCCGATTTCCACTTCCTGTTCACCGCCCTGCAGCCCCACGGCGTCTCCTACTGGGAGCCGGACATGCAGGTGGCCACCATCGACCACTCCATGTGGTTCCACCGCGATTTCAGGCTGGATGACTGGCTGCTCTACGTGGTGGACAGCCCGAGCGCCAGCGGCGGGCGCGGCCTGGTACGCGGCCAGTTCTTCACCCGTGATGGGGTGCTGGTGGCCAGCACCATGCAGGAAGGGGTGATCCGCCGGCGCGGCAGCTAGGCGTCGTCAATGGCCGGACAACAGAAGGGGGTGGCATGGCCCCCCCCTTCTGTTATCGCCGTGAACAATGAGTGAGCCTGACCCCGTCATCCCCCGCGCTGGTATTTGAAACGCTTCTTGCGCCGGTAGGGGTAGACATCCTCGAACAGCCCCTCCTTGATATTGCCCTGCAGTTTTTGCCAGTAGCTGGCATCGAACAGCTCCTTGTGCAGCTGCATCATGATCTCCCGCACCTGGGGCTTTTGCAGCAGGAAGGTGGCGAACTCTTCGGGGAAGATGTCGTTGGGGGCCACCGAGTACCAGGGCTCGGCACTCCACTCGTCCTCCGGATAGCGCGGCGGCGGGATCTGGCGAAAGTTGCACTCCGTCATGTAGCAGATCTCGTCGTAGTCGTAGAACACCACACGGCCGTGACGGGTCACGCCAAAGTTCTTGAACAGCATGTCCCCCGGGAAGATGTTGGCCGCGGCCAACTGCTTGATGGCGTTGCCGTACTCCTCCAGTGCGAGCCGGGTCTGCTGCTCGTCCGCTTTGTCCAGATAGAGGTTGAGGGGGATCATCTTGCGCTCGGTGTAGAGGTGCTTGATCACCAGCTTGTCACTGGTGATGGTGAGCGCCGAGGGGGCCACCGCCTTGAGCTCGGCCAGTAGCTCCGGTGAAATGCGCTCCAGCGGAAACTCGAAGTTGGTGAACTCCTGGGTATCGGCCATGCGGCCGACCCTATCGTGCTGTTTCACCAGCCGGTATTTCTCTTTGACCTGGGCGTGGCTCACCTCCTTGGGGGGGGTGAACTCGTCCTTGATCACCTTGAACACCACGTCGTAGGAGGGGAGGGTAAACACGCTCATCACCATCCCCTTGATGCCAGGGGCGATGACGAACTGCTCCCGGCTCTGGGCCAGATGTTGCTGGTAGTGGCGGTAGAGCTCGGTCTTGCCGTGCTTCTGGCAGCCGATGGCGTTGTAGATCTCGTAGTCCGCCTTGTGGGGCATGATCTGGCGAAGGAAGATCACGAACAGGGCCGGCACGGGGGCATAGACCATGAAGTAGGCGCGGGCGAAACCGAACACGATGGAGGCGATGGCCGGCTCGAAGATGACGGTATCCACATAGATGCTCTGGCCCGTGCTGAGCAGGGGCAGGATAAAGGGCAACACCTGTCCCTTAACCCGGATAAGCCCCACCAGATAGGCCCCCTTGTTGCGATAGAACACCTCTTTGAGCAGCTCTATGGTGAAGGGTTCCTCATGGAGGATTTGTGGGCCGTTCTCGGCAAGATGGTGGTGGATGTCGACAATATCGCGCTGTTTGTCCTCATAGGGCAGGGTGAAGCTGTAATCCCCCAAGAGCTGGCTCAGGGTCTGAGGCAGATGGGCCAGATCGGTGCGATAGACCCGCAGCAGGCTGCCCAGATCCGGGTGCTCCCCCCGGCTGAGAAACGGGTGGATATAGAGGTTCTCGTCACGGATGTTGCGGTGGCGAAAGATCCGGCGATAGACGGAGTTGAAGAAGGACTCGGCCACCTCGAAGTTCTCGCAGTGGGGTAGCAGATCGCTGAAAGCCCCCTTCACCCGTTTGAGCAGCGCCTGGGTGGCGTGATGTTCCCCCATCATCTGGCGGATGGAGCTGGCGGTGGCGCCCACATGGTGATCATAGAGGCGGATCCGCTCCCGTCCTGCGAGCTGGACTCCCAGCCAATCACTGTTCTCGAAGCGGCTCTTGCTGCCGCGGGTGATCTCGAGAAAGCGGCTGTAAAACGACTCGAAGCGTTGCAAGATGGTCTCGGCGACGGCCTGTTCCAATGGCTGCGGCATCTCTCTCTTCCTTGTGCTGTGTCGGGCCGATAGCGCGGGCAAAGGTGCGCGTTTTCTGCGCACGTCTGGCCACTATGGCAACATTCAAACGTCTGTTCAAGTGGCAATTTTCGGGGATAAACGGTAGATTGCGCCCCTGTTTTACCGACTGTTTGCCGTCTGTTTTCGCAGCTCGGCCCGGCCCAAGAGGAAACCCAATGAAACTCTATTTTGTCCTGGTGGCACCCGCTCGCGCCGCGAACGTGGGGGCTGCCGCGCGCGCCATGAAAACCATGGGCTTTGACGCCATGCGACTGGTGGCGAGCCGGGTGCACGAGGAGGAAGAGGCGGGCTGGGTCGCGCACGGCGCGCAGGAGATTCTGACTAACGCCGAGGCCTTCGACACCCTGCCGGAAGCCCTGGTCGACATGGATCTGGTGATCGCCACCACCGCCCGTCAGCGCGGCCGCTATCAGCACTACCTCACTCCGGCGGAAATTCGCGATCAGATCCGCGCCAAGTCGTCGCTTCGCAAGGTCGCCATCGTGTTTGGCTGCGAGGAGTCGGGGCTTTCCAACGAGCAGCTCGCCCAGGTCGATCTCATCAGCTACCTGCCCCTCAAGGTGGGGTATCCATCGCTGAACCTCGGTCAGGCGATCATGCTGTATGCCTACGAGCTGAGTCAGCTGCTGGATGGGCCAGAGGCCGTAGCAGAAAAAGGGGATACCGTTGGGCAGGTTCGCGTGCTGAAACAAAAAACAGCAGAAATTCTGGGTGAACTCGGAGTTTCACAGGATGAAAAGCTGCATCAATGGGTGATGGACCGGGTACCCATGCTGCCGCAGCGGGATCTGAATATGCTCCATTTGCTCTGCAAAGACCTGATCCGCAAGTTTGGCCAAGAGGTTTAGGTTGACAGCCGGGCGCCCGGCGGGGTATTGCTAAAAGCCAGCTTCGTTCAAGAGAGTTCGTCATGCCCCTTTTCAGCCACATCACCACCACCACCATTATTACCGGTACCACCACAGGTGGCACTGGGGCCGGTTGATGCGCTGACGAACAAGCACAGAAATCTGAAAAGGCCCGTACCCACCCAGTACGGGCCTTTTTTGTTGGGTTATTTTCATACCGTTTTTCAAGGGATTACAGGGAGAGAGTGCGATGAGAGTGTTGAAGTTTGGCGGTTCGTCACTGGCCGACGCAGAGCGTTTTTTACGGGTAGCCGATATCGCGGTGAATACCCATGGCCAGTCTCAGGTCGCCCTGGTGCTGTCGGCTCCGGCCAAGGTGACCAACCACCTGGTGGCCCTGGTGGAGCAGACCAGTCGCGGCATGGATGCCACCAATACCCTGTTTGAAATCAACGGTATCTTCTCCCGCCTGCTGGCCGGATTGAAGGCCGCCTACCCGGCGCTCGACGAGAAGGCGCTGCAGGCCCGGCTGACCAGTGAGCTGGATCAGGTGGAGCGATTGATGCAGGGGATCCGTCTGCTGGGGCTGTGCCCTGACAACGTGCAGGCTCGCATCCTGAGCCGTGGCGAAAATCTCTCCATCGCCTTTATGCACGAGCTGTTGCGGGTGCGCGGCCTCGAACTGGATCTCATCGTGCCGGAGCAGCTGCTGGTGACCGACGGCGGTTATCTGGAAGCCCATGTCGATATCGAAGCCTCCCGCCTGCGCTTTGCCGCCAAGGGGCTGCGTTCTGACTGTCTCTACCTGATGCCGGGCTTTACCGGTGGCAGCGACAAGGGCGAAACCGTGCTGCTGGGGCGCAACGGCTCCGACTACTCCGCCGCCGTGCTGGCCGCCTGTGTCGACGCCGAGTGCTGCGAGATCTGGACCGATGTGGAAGGTTGCTACAACTGCGACCCACGCTTGGTGCCGGATGCCTATCTGCTGAAAACCCTCTCCTACAAGGAGGCGATGGAGCTCTCCTACTTCGGCGCCAAGGTGCTGCACCCGAAAACCATCGCCCCCGTGGCCCAGTTCCACATCCCCTGCCTTATCAAGAACAGCTTCAATCCCCAGGGGCCGGGCACCCTGATCGGGGTTGAGCAGGGGGATGATGATCTGAAAGTGAAGGCCATCTCGGATCTCTCCGGCATGTGCATGTTCAACGTCTCCGGCCCCGGCATGAAGGGCATGGTGGGCATGGCGGGTCGCATCTTCTCCGCCGTTTCCCGCGCCGGGGTCAGCATCGTCCTCATCACCCAATCATCTTCCGAGTACAGCGTCAGCTTCTGTATCCACAGTTACGATCTGGACAAGACCCGCAAGGTGCTGGAGCGCGAGTTCGAGCTGGAGTTCAAGAACCAGCTGCTCGATCCCCTCGAGATCATGCAGGATCTGGCCATCATCTCCCTCATCGGTGACGGCATGCGCACCAGCAAGGGGATGGCGGCGCGCTTCTTCACCTCGCTGGCGCAAGCCTCCATCAATATCGTCGCCATCGCGCAGGGCTCCAGCGAGCGCTCCATCTCTGCCGTGGTACGTGCCGGCAAGGTGGCGGAGGCCATCAAGGCCTGCCATCAGAACTTCTTTGGCAGCCAACAGTTCATCGATCTCTTCGTGGTCGGAGTCGGCGGTGTCGGCGCCGCCCTGGTGGATCAGATCGCGCGCCAGCAGCCGGTACTGGCCGAACAGGGCACTGGCCTGCGGGTAGTGGGTATCGCCAACAGCCGCCAGATGGCGGTCAACAAGGATGGGCTCAATCTTGCCAACTGGCGCGAGCAGCTGGTGGAAGCCCGCGACAGCTTCAGCCTGGAAGCGGTGCAGAAGCTGGTGGAAGACAGCCACCTTATCAACCCGGTGATCGTCGATTGCACATCAAGCGAGGCCATCGCGGTGCAGTATGCCGACTTCCTGGCCGCCGGTTTCCACGTGGTCACTCCGAACAAGAAGGCCAATACTGGGTCGCTCGATTACTACAAGGCGCTGCGCCGCACCGCCCGCCAGACTCGCCGCAAGTTCCTCTACGAGACCAACGTGGGTGCGGGCCTGCCGGTCATCGAGAACCTGCAGAACCTGATCAAGGCCGGCGACAAGCTGCGCGCCTTCGACGGCGTGCTGTCCGGTTCGCTCTCCTTTATCTTCGGCAAGCTGGACGAGGGAATGGCTTTCTCCGAAGCCACCCAGATCGCCCGCAGCAACGGCTTCACCGAGCCGGATCCCCGTGACGATCTCAACGGCATGGACGTGGCCCGCAAGCTGCTGATCCTGGCTCGTGAGGCCGGCATGGCGCTGGAGCTCTCCGACGTAGAGGTGGAGCAGGCGCTGCCGCCGGGCTTCGACGTCAGCGGCGACGTGGAAGCCTTTATGGCCCGCCTGCCCGAGGCTGACGGCTGGTTCCGCGATCAGTTCGCCCTGGCCCAGAGTGAAGGCAAGGTGCTGCGTTACGTGGGTTCCATCGAGGGTGGCAAGTGCAAGGTCGCCATCAAGGCGGTCGGCGCCGACGAGCCGCTGTTCAAGGTAAAAGACGGGGAGAACGCGCTCGCCTTCTTCTCTACCTATTACCAGCCGATCCCGCTGGTGTTGCGTGGCTATGGCGCCGGTACCGAGGTGACTGCCGCCGGCGTCTTTGCCGACGTGCTGCGCACCCAGAACTGGAAGCAGGAGCTGTAAGCATGAGCGCAGAGATGAAGCGAAATGAGAGCGTGGTGGCCTATGCGCCGGCCTCCAGCGCCAACCTGAGCGTAGGATTCGATGTGTTGGGGGCGGCGCTCGCCCCCGTTGATGGTTCCCTTTTGGGGGACAGGGTCCAGGTCAAACCGGCAGAAGTGCCGTTTGCCCTCTCGGCGGTGGGCCGCTATGCCCACAAGCTGCCGGATGATCCGAAAAAGAACATCCTCTATGACTGCTGGCTCGCCTATGGCGAGGCGCTGGAAAAACGCGGTCAGATCATGTTGCCGCTGGAGATGGTGCTGGAGAAGAGCCTGCCGGTGGGATCGGGCCTCGGTTCCAGCGCCTGCAGCGTGGTGGCGGCGCTGGAGGGCCTCAACGCCTTTCACGGCAACCCATTGAGCGAGCACGAATTACTGTTGCTGATGGGGGAGATGGAGGGCAAGATCTCCGGCTCCGTTCACTACGACAACGTGGCCCCCTGTTATCTCGGTGGCATGCAGCTGGTGGTGGAGGAGGGCGGCGTCATCAGCCAGGGCATCCCGGTGTTTGATGAATGGTACTGGGTGGTCTGCTACCCGGGCACCGTCGTCTCGACCGCCGCCGCCCGCGCCATCCTGCCGGCCCAGTATCGTCGTCAGGACTGCCTCACCTATGGCCGCCGCCTGGCTGCGTTCGTCCATGCCAGCTACACCGGTCAGGAGCCGTTGGCTGCCAGCGTCTTGAAAGACGTGATTGCCGAGCCCTACCGCGCGGCGCTGATCGAAGGCTTTAACGAGGTGCGGGCCCAGGCGGCCCAGAACGGGGCCCTGGCCACCGGTATCTCGGGCTCAGGTCCCACCGTGTTTGTGGTGATGAAGGATCTGGCCCAGGCCGAGCGGATGAAGGATTGGATGGAAGCGCATTTCGTGCGCAATGAAGATGGATTCGCCCGGGTTTGCAAACTCGATATGGCCGGGGCACGGGTAACAGGAAGCGAGCTATGAATCTTTACAATATCAAGGACAAGAGTGAACAGGTGAGCTTCGCCCAGGCGGTGCGTCAGGGTCTGGGCCGCGAACAGGGGCTCTTCTTTCCAGAAACCCTCGAGCCGCTGGCGGACGTCGATGCCCTGCTGGATCTGCCGCTGGTGGAGCGCTCCGCCCGCATCCTCAGCCACCTGCTGGGGGACGAAGTGGCCGCGGCCAAGGTACACGAGCTGGTCAGTGCCGCCTTCACCTTCCCGGCGCCGTTGGTGAAACTCAAAGACAATACCTATGCCCTGGAGCTGTTCCACGGCCCGACCCTGGCGTTCAAGGACTTCGGTGGCCGCTTTATGGCCCAGTGCCTCGCGGCCTTTAGAACCAACGACAAGATCACCATACTCACCGCCACCTCGGGCGACACCGGCGCCGCCGTGGCCCACGCCTTCTATGGTCTGGAGGGGATCGAGGTGGTGATCCTCTACCCCAAAGGCAAGATAAGCCCGCTGCAGGAGGCGCTGTTCTGCACCTTAGGGGGCAACATCCGCACCATCGCCATCGACGGCGACTTCGATGCCTGTCAGGCGCTGGTGAAGCAATCCTTCGATGACGAGGAGCTGAAAAAGGCGATCGGTCTGAACTCCGCCAACTCCATCAATATCAGCCGCTTGCTGGCCCAGGTCTGCTACTACTTCGAAGCCGTGGCTCAGTTGCCCAAAGCTCAACGCGCCAAGGCGGTTATCAGCGTGCCGTCCGGCAACTTTGGCAACCTCACCGCGGGTCTTATCGCCAAGGCGCTGGGGCTGCCGGTGAAGCGCTTTATCGCCGCCACCAACGCCAACGATACCGTGCCGCGCTACCTGAAAACCGGCCAGTGGGATCCGCACCAGACAGTGGCGACCCTTTCCAACGCCATGGACGTGAGCCGCCCCAACAACTGGCCTCGAGTAGAGGAGCTGTGCCGCCGCAAGGGCTGGGCGCTGGAGACCCTGGGCTCAGGCATGCGTGACGACGCCCTGACTCGCGATGCGTTACAGCGCCTGCACCAGCAGGATTACCTGTGCGAGCCCCACGGTGCCATTGCCTGGGATCTGCTGGGTGAGCAGCTGGCTGAGGACGAAGTGGGGATTTTCCTCTGCACCGCCCATCCGGCCAAGTTCAAGGAGTCGGTGGACGAGATCCTGAATCTCGATGTGCCACTACCCGGGCCGCTCGCCAAGCACGCCGCGCTGCCGCTGCTCTCTGTTAATTTGCCAGCAGAGTTTGCCCGGTTAAGAGCCTTTCTGTTGGCTTGAGCGCCTTTGCTACGACTTCACTGATACAAAATAAAAAACCCGCTAGCGGGTTTTTTATTTTCAGTATTTATACATTTCACAGTGGTTTATAAAGCATCATGAATCCATCTTTATAAGCTGTATGTTTTATTGCTTACGACTTAGCTAAATTGTTTTGAAAGAAAAATCATCATCTATTAGACAGTTAGTTCATTAAAAAATTGAACTGTAACCGGTATCTCACTACTTGAGTTATCGTGGGAAAGAGGAACAGTTTGCCTAAATAATAGCATCACCTTCAATTCACTTATAGATTCGAGATTCAAGTAATTCATTAGTTTGTCAATGTGTTTGTCCAAAATATGAAATCGATCTATATGCTTTCTTAGACGGTCAGGTTTACCATCTGATTTTATAACACCACGAAACTCATATATTTGCTTGGCTATTTCACCTTCAGTTTTGGAAAATTCTAAATCTTTACATTCAACTAGGTAGACAATCTTTTTGGAGGGGTGCCATGCCAGAACATCAACATCTCCAAAGTCTTTCTCAGTTCTTGTTTTAAGAATCTTACTGATTTTTACATCCGCTTCAACTTCCCAGCCAAAGCTACGAAACTTATCAGCGGCTTCATGGTTGAATCGGTGTCCTGATTTATTTCTTTGTTCTCCAATCCATTTTTTCATCGCGATTGTGTTGAAAAAAGAACCATCTAAAGTTGCATCAAATGAATTTGATAAGCAATATAAAATACCTTTTCGTATTAAACTTGGTGAAACAATGATGTCATCGCCAAGAACAATTAATGGCCTTGCTGTTAACGACAATCTACGTCGATATCTCCATGGAGATATATCGCTAACACGGAACTCTGAAGATAGTTTCATCCAGCCAGGTCTTTGTGGTAGGGTAAATCGGTTTAGAAAGGATTCTAACACTTGACTAGGTACACCGTGAGTATTCGAACGATAAAATAGTTCTGAGTAGGATATTTCATAGACAGCTTTATTTTTTTCAATCCCGATATCTTCAAATATATCTAAAATCTTTCTGGCTTCATCGATAGATATTCCAAATTCTTCACACCAAGCAGATTCGAACTCTTGACCTAGTAGGCCATCAACTTTTTCATGTATTTTAGGCTCAGAGAAATGATCATCATACTTTCCTGAGGCATGGTTCATCATCACTGTTTGAACGGATTTACCGTAAGGAGCTACTACAGTATCATATGCAGTGTGGTCGAATTGTACATCTCCATAAGTGGAAAGCCTTAGTAGGGGTTTAACCAACTCATACATTATTGCATCTGATAGATTTCCATATTGGAAAATAGCTGTTGCAAAAGTTATGAGCTTGGTTATATCCAGCTTATTTGGAACATTTCCTCCTTTGTCTAAGGATTCACAGATAGCCATTTCAATAAGAATTCTAGACCCTGTCAGTACAGAGTTATTTGATGCAATCCGATTCAGTGCGACTGAATAGACCTCGTTTTTATCATTATGAAGTCCTAACATAGCTTTGAAAGTTCGCTGCCAATACGTAATGTCTGCATCTACAGCAGCATGGTTTTTAAGCAAAAAAATAATTAACTCTTTTTTATTAAAAGATTTTAAATAGGACTGAATCTCCTTCCATAGATTTAAAGTTAAGTCTTGTAAATATTGTGTGCATTCAGTTTTTCCATAGATATGACAGGGTTCGGTATGAGAGTTAGATTTCCATGCTAAGCCGATCTTAATGGTGGCATCATCAAATCGGTCTAATACTAATGGTTTTGGTAGGCTAAATTTAACGTAATCAAGAAAAGACTGTGCAGTGAGCATATGCACTTCTTTACCATAGTTATCTGTAAAAACATGATTTAGAACAGTTTCAACTATCTTTTCATGATTATTACATGTGACGGACTCTTTGATAAAAGCCGTAAGCAATGACTTTATAATAGTTTTTTCGGCAATGTTATCTGCTCGATGAAATGCATGTAAATAGTTTTTCAAAAATTTACAGTTTATGTGTAAAATTCCGTTTTCTACGGATGTAGAATACTTTATTAACGTACTTAGGCTTTCAGGGTCAAGTGCGTGCGGCACGTGAGATGGGATGTCAATATCTTCAAAATCAATCGTTAAAAAAACTTTATCGTGTGATGAAGAGTAGCCAAGTTCAAATAAAGCTAAATCAGACCTGTATATCCAATTACAGACGCAACCCCACAATCTATATAAAAGATCTCTATTCTGGTTTTCATAGCATGAAGGAATACACCACCATGAACATAAATTACCTTCAATTAGACCAAGTAACTGACCATTTTCAACGTCATCTATTGATGCATAAATTGGTTTGAAACGATCTTCTTTAAAGTAACTGCTCGAATTCAATCTTCTAACAGAAACAAATTCACCATATGGATTGAAAGTTTTATGTGCATCTTCCTCATTTTGCACTTCCCAACGAACATCTAATAGGGCGTTTTGTGTGATCATCATGAATAATAATGGTGATTTTCCAAAATTTTCATCAAATGCTGAATGAGGGATAATGTTAAAATCATTCTCTTTAGCCCATCCATATAGATTGAGTAAGCCATTTATATTTTGGGTGTGGATACCTGCTTCAATAACACGGTGTTTAGCTTCAATCAATCGCCAGAAAGAAAATGGATCCATACTAGGGATGCGATTGAATGTATCGAAGTCAGGTGCGGGAACGAATTCTAAACGCCAGTTACTAGATTCTGGTTCGCATTCAAACGATATCATAACTGCGCGTCCCCAACCACAGCCGATAATAATGCTAAGGCCACTCTTAAAACCGTCTATTTTTGAAGAAAATCTATACGCCTTCTTAATTCTTTCTGTAATGGCATTTTTCAGATCAATGTTTGATTGAGATGTGCCATTAACGAGCCCTTTTTGATAGTCAAAAAAATCATCAAAAAACAATAAAAAATGCACGTACCTATGAGGATCAATGCCAACCAATGCATCTGCCCCGACAGTAATCCCATTGGAGTCTCTGAATGGTATAAAGGGGGTGTCTTTTATTTTTCCTAATAGGCATGATTTTTCACCAAATAAACTAACATATTTTACTTGCATAAGATGCAGTAGCTTATCTAATAATCCAAGACTATTTATCTGTTCGATTACAAAGAAGCGAATTGCAACACTTATTGCCGTTGGTAAAGCTAAGATATATGTACCATCTTGCGCCCTGTAAATAGGCTTACGTTCCAACGATGAACTTCCAAAAGCCTCATTAGGTAGTGCAATGAGATTTGGATTGTCAATAACAAATGGATTGAGGTCATTCTTATCTACGCCCAAGTCAGTTAGGTCTTCTAAGGAAAAAGTGGCTATATTAAAATTTGCATTAGATGTATAAGAATGAAAGTCCCATTCAGATTTTGGATAATCACTACCTTTTTGATAACGCTTCAATCTTTTCCTATTAATTGATTCGTTAGATAAGGTAAGTATTGCCCTTACTGCTCTCTTTATACCAAGAAACGGATTGATATCTGGCATTTCGTCTATCAGGTCGATAAATATTTGTGTGTAAAAATTGGAGCTTTCCCATAGCCCATTGAGGAACATATATGAGCCTTTAGCTGACTTTATTACACCAACCATCGTGTCTTCAGCTGGATCTTCCCATGAGCCAATATATGTAGAATGAATGCCATTAAATAATTGGCTTATATCGACATCAGTCATCACTTTCTGGCCATGTTGTGATAGGAAAAGCTGATGAATCATAGTTTCTGTAGTTACAAGATTGCTATGAAGCTCTTCCTCATATAGTAGGCCCACTATTTTTATAAGAGAATCTTCAAAGTTAAAATTATCAACTAGGTCACTGATATTGTAATCTGCTCTAAACTGGCCGAAAGTTGGTGTCATTATTTGATGGCTAGCACCCAATAGGTCTAAATCTGGAAAATCCATACTATCAATATTCATATACACAACTCTCAACTTTAATTATTAAAGTAACCATTTTTTAGCCTTCAGTGAAAACTAATGTTGATTAAGTATTTTAAGTTTTTCTCATGCATTGGAAATGGTTATTCGCATCTTTTGGTGATCGCTATATTCGATACCGACATACATATGTTGCCGTGTAAAACTCGTGCTACCGCCCCTGGATTACAGCTTCCAATGCGCTTCATGGACCCGCGGGCGGGGCCCGGATGGTGCTGTAGGCGCCGAATGGCCAGCATAGCCTCAAGCTTCATACGAAAACCAGTCGAAAATTGACGCAACTGTCGACAAGCGCTGAATTTTTGCGCCAGCTCACCAATCTAGCCTCTCGTCTCTTGGTGGATCGGGGGCGGGCAGGGGGAAGGAAGGCATCGCGTATGTTGGGCTAACATATGTAGGTTGGTGCTGAACGAAGTGAAGCCCAACGTTTACCGAGAAAGCTAAATTCGATTGTTGATTTTCTATTGCCATAATTCCTATCGTATATTGGGAATCATCTCTCCCATTTGTTGGGCTTCGCTGTGCTCAGCACCAACCTACACGAATTGAAGCCCAACGTTTACCAAGAAAGCTAAATTAGGTTGTTGATTTTATATTGTCATGATTCCAATCGTATTTTGGGAATCATATCTCTGATTTGTTGGGCTTCGCTGCGCTCAGCGCCAACCTACAAAATATCCCAAACCAATTATTCCAGACCCGAGTCACTATCAATGGCCCAATTCTGGTTAATCCATCCTGCGGCAATATGGCGATGGATGGAGGAATAAGGCCAATCGACCGGTTTGGCACAATAGCCATGTTTGACCGGATTGAAGTGGATGTAATCGACATGGGCTTGCAGATCCTTGTCGTCCTGGATCAGATGTTTCCAATAGCGGCGTTGCCAGATACCGCGTTCCCGTTTTCTGAGTCGGTTTTCCCGTATCCGCTCTGTTTTGGCGAGCTTTCGTGAAAATCCTGCCTTGATCAGAGACCAGCGCAGGGGATAGTCACTGTCATCCGGTGGTAGTTGCCAAATGGCATGGAGGTGATCCGGCATCACCACCATGGCAATGATCTCGAAGGGATGATGCTGTTTGACGTGGCGGATCACCTCGCGCAGCAGGTCGATATGGCGTATCAGCAGATCTTGCTTCCGGTCGGCCAGATTGACGGTGAAGAACCAGCATGCGCCGCTGGCAATGGCTCGGCGATAGCGCATGGCCCTCCTTATCCCATATCGGGGTGATGCATCCAATTTGTTCGGTTTCGCAGTGTGTGGCACCAATCGACAGAGGGCGCGATTGTTGGGCTTCGCTGCGCTCAGCACCAACCTACAAATTGCGTCTATCGCTTGCCAAAACCACGCTACCGCCCGTGGATTACAGCTTCCAATATGCTCCAGTGACCAGTGAGGGCAGTAACCCATCACCGTTCAATAGGCACCGAATGGCCATCATATGTCCTGGCTATGCTGACAAACCAGTCAGAAAGTGACGTAACCGTCAATAAGATCTGCGTTTTATGCGCCAGCTCAACATTTGGTATGGGGCGCGGCCTGGGTAGCCACTCGATGCCGATAGTCAGGGGCGAGTGGCGGCTGGTTGGTAAAAGGGGACAAGGGCAGGGCTGTAAATAGGAAGCTCTATCGCTGTATGGAGATTGGCATTGGATAGTGGCCCGCAGATGACTTGATGCCTGCCACGCAAAAGCCTTGGTGATGGGAAACATGTATCGATCCGACCAGCGACTCCGGCTTGGTCTGCGAGAGATTAAAACAGCGTCCTCTGCACCGGCTCTGCCACCAGATATTGCCTATCAACCCCCTCTATCCCGCCAATCAGAAAGGGGCTCCGGGGATCATGGCGTTGTTTGTGCTTGATAACCGATTCCTGGCTGTAGGTGGCGTAACAGTAGGCACAGCCATGCAGACAGGTATTGTAGGCGCCGATATCGATGCTCTTGACGCAGCCACAGGCCTCGCGTTGGCCGGGATCTTTTTTGCCGTCGACCCAGCGGTTGAACAGGGTGTGGATCAACTCATTATCGATACACTTGCCATGGGTTATGCCGAGATGGGTGAGGTCGATAGTTTCGGCACAGGTTTCTATGGTCATGCCGAAACGGGCGGCGGTCTGCGCCATAAAGGTTGCCAGCTCATCCAGCGCATCATGGTTGTCCAGGTTGTTATCCAGCAGGTCGTGAAAGACAAGGTTCTCGACCGCGCGCAGGTTCTTCTCTGTCTTCTTGTAAAGGTCGGCAAAGCTGATGACGACCCTGTGGGTCTTGCCGGCCAGGAGCGACGCAATCTTGTAAAAGAGCCGCTTGTGCTCGGCCAGATCGACCAGGTTGCACAGCAGTATGGGGTCGTAGCGCCAGATGACTTTGTGGGGGCCAATTCTGTCTGATAACTCACAAAAGGTCTTGATGGCGTTATGGGGTCTGGGAACCCGGCTCTCCAGGGCTTTGGGGTAGCCGGTCAGGGTGTATTGAAAATAGTAGCGATGGCCGAGGGCATCGAGTTCATCCAGGTGGTGCATCAGCATGGCTGGCTGCCGGGTCCAGAATACGATGGCATCGATCTCATCCGGATGCAGCGACACCCGGGTGATTTGGTGGGCATTGAATGGATTGCGGGTGAGTAAAAAACCGGCCCTTATCCGGTTCATCAACCAGGGGGTATAAAAGGCCGGGATATCAGTTCTTCTGCTTGCGCTGATGATCATGGCATTGCGGCTCTCGCCCCGGTGGTGAGGTTGGCAAGGAGACGATAGGCCGCTCCTTGCCAACCTGCGGGGCGCGAGGATCAGGCCCCGGATTCTGGCGGAGTGTGTTCTGGTGCGCCGCTTAGCAGATCCAGCCCCTCATCCTGACTCAGCACCAGGTAGCGCTCGTACTGGCGCAAGACATCGGCGCTCAGCTCGTCGCGGGTCAGGTACTGGATGTCGTAGCCTGCGCGGCCGTCGGCAAAGTAGGTGATGGGCTCGAAGATGCGGGCGTCCGGGTCATGGTTGTGGGCCGCCTCCAGCGGGTTGAAGGCGGGGGCGGGGCGGGCCTCGATGCGCACCCCGTAGCAGAAGTCGCGCCGCCCTTCCTGGGGCACCAGCAGGTGGCACTGATCCGCATCTTCCTGCACCACCCGGCTGGCGAGGCCGCGCGCCTCGAACTCGCGACACAAGGCGGTCAATGCAGGCAGGGCTGTATCACGCAGGAAGGTGTGAGCATCGGCCTCGGTGGAGGGGCGAAGCAGGTGATCCATGCGGGTACGCCACTGCTTGCCGTTCCAAAAATCGGTGGCGGGGGAGAGGCGGCGCGCCGAGTGCTCCCTGTCGGCGACCAGCCCGCGCCAGAGGCCCAGGCAGAGCAGCACCATGATGATGGCAAACGGCAGGGCGGCGATCAGCGTCATGGACTGCAGCGCCGCCAGCCCACCGGTGGCCATCAGGGTACCGGCGGTGATACCGAGCAGCACGGCCCAGAACAGGCGCTGCCAGATCGGGGAGCGCTCCTTGCCCTGGGTGGCGATGTTGTCGATGACGAAGGCCCCCGAGTCGGCGGAGGTGACGAAAAAGACGCTGATGAGGATCACCGCCAGCGCCGAGGTGATGTCGGATCCCGGCAAGAGGTCAAAGAAGTTGAACAAGAGGGTGTCAACGTTGCCGACCGAGCTGGTCAGGGTCTGCCCCCCGGCGCGCTGGCTGACCCAGATGGCGGCGTTGCCGAACACCGTCATCCACAGCAGGTTGAAGGCGGTGGGCACGAACAGGACGCCGAGGATGAACTCACGCAGGGTGCGCCCGCGGGAGATGCGGGCGATAAAGAGGCCGACGAAGGGAGACCAGGAGATCCACCAGGCCCAGTAGAGCAGGGTCCAGTTGCCGAACCAGCCCGCCTGGCTGGTTTCGCTGTAGGTAAAGGTGCGGAAGGTGAGCTGGGTCAGGGACGAGACATAGTTGCCGATGTTCTCGGACAGGGCCCCGAGCAGGTACTGGGTGGGGCCGGCCAGCAGCACGAACAGCAAAAGCACGATGGCGAGGAAGAGATTCAGCTCGGAGAGGCGCTTGACCCCCTTGTCGAGGCCGGTGACCGCCGACAGGGCGGCCAGGGCAATGACGGCGCCGATGAGGCCGAAGCGAAACAGCTCCCCCGAGGTGTCGATGCCGGTGAGCCGGGTGATCCCCGCCGAGAGCTGCAGCACCCCGTATCCCAGGGTGGTGGCGATACCGAAGATGGTGCCCACCAGGGCGAAGATGTCCACGGCGTGGCCGAGCGGCCCGCGGATCCGCTCCTTGAAGATGGGGTAGAGGCCGGAGCGGATAGTCAGCGGCAGGTTGTAGCGAAAGCCGAAGTAGGCCAGCACCAGGCCGACGATGGCGTAGATGGCCCAGGCGTGAAAGCCCCAGTGAAAGAAGGTGGTCACCATGGCTTCGCGGGCGGCGGCCGGGGTGAGGGGCGCCGCCTGGGGCGGCGAGACGAAGTGGGTCATGGGTTCGCCCACCCCGAAGTACATGAGACCTATGCCCATGCCGGCGGCAAACAGCATGGCGAGCCAGGAGGTGAAGCTGAACTCGGGGCGCGCGTCGTCCGGCCCGAGGCGGATGTTGCCGTAGTGGCTGAAGGCGAGCACCAGCAGCAGGATCAGGAACATGCCGACCACCAGCACGTAGAACCAGCTGAAGTGCTGGGCAATCCAGCTCTGGCCGTCGCCAAAGAAGCGGGCAGCCGCCTCCGGCGCCAGCGAGCAGACCGCCAGCAGGGTGATGATAAACAAGAGGCTTGGGATAAATATCGGTAAAGACAGTGTGCAGCGCGGTGTGTTCATGGGACACCTTTGAGTAGGGAGGGCTTTGTCAAGATACTATAAAGCCATAGCACGCCAAACAGACAAACCCTGATTAATCCTTGGTCACTGTCACACCTTGACGCTAATCGTGGGTTAACGGGGGAAGGTGGCTCACAGGTCCGCATAAAAAATCCGAAACTGCTTGAAGCGGTTTCGGATTTTTAGCGTTAAGGGGCACTGTACCTGCCGGCGGCAAATTCCCGGGAGGACATTTGCATTCCCGTGTCAGCTGCCGTCATGGCTGGTGTGTCGTGATCAGGCCAGCTCGTCCTGGCCGACGCGAATGACCAGCTTGCCGAAGTTTTTGCCTTCCAGCAGTCCCTTGAGCGCCTCGGGGGCGTTCTCCAGACCATCCACAATCTGCTCCAGATAGTGGATCTTGCCCTCACTCACCCACTTGCCCATCTGCTCGGCGAACTCGCCATAACGATGGCCGTAGTCATCGAAAATGATGAAGCCTTTCACGGTGGCCCGCTTAGTCAGGATGGTGGACCAGGCCCAGTCCAGATGATCGGGTCCCTGGGGCAGGGCGCTGGCGTTGTAGTTGGAAACGGTGCCGCACAGCGGGATGCGGGCTTTGGCATTGAGCAGGGGCAGCACGGCCTTGAGCACCCGGCCACCGACGTTCTCGAAGTAGATGTCGATGCCATCCGGGCAGGCGGCGGCCAGTTGCTGCTCGAAGTCGCTCGCTTTGTGGTTCAGGGCAACATCGGCGCCGAGCTCCTCGCGGGCCACCTGGCATTTCTCGTCGGATCCGGCGATGGCAACGACCCGGCAGCCCATGATCTTGCCGATCTGGGCGACGGTCGCGCCGACCGGGCCGGTCGCGGCGGCGACCACCAGGGTTTCACCGGCCTTGGGCTGGCCGATATCCATCAGCCCCATAAAAGCGGTGAAGCCCGGCATGCCGAGCACGCCGAGGGCGTGGCTGACGGGGGCCTGTGCGGGATCCAGCTTGAACAGGAAGCTGCCGTCGGAGACGCCGTAATCCTGCCAGCCCACCCCGTAGCTCAGGACCCAGTCCCCTTCCTGATAGTCGGGGTGGCGGGAGGTGACGACCCGGTTGATGGTGCCGCCCACCATGACGTCACCAATGGCCACGGGTTCGGCGTAGGAGTCGGCATCGCTCATGCGACCACGCATATAGGGGTCGAGGCTCAGGTAGACGGTTCTGAGCAGCAGTTGCCCCTCCGCTATGCTCGGGACTGGGGTGGTTTTGAGGGCGAAGTGTTCGGCACCCGGGGTGCCGACTGGGCGTGCGGCCAGGGTCATCTGGCGGTTTTCGGTTTGGCTCTGGTTCATGGTATTTCCTCACATTACTGAGTGTCAGTGCCATTGCGCAGCTGGTTTGCCCACAACGGCGCGAGTCGGGAAGGCGTCATCCTTATGACATGGTGAGCGCCTTCTTTTTGTAAAATTAGACCGGTCGTCTAGTGGCGATTGCCAAAAAAGCCCGACATCTATCGGGCCTGTTTATTCATGGGGCCAGCAGCTGGAGCGTCATGGTGTAGGCGTGTTCCAGCTGTTGCCCCTCTCGATCCAGTTTGCCAAGCAGGGCCGCCCCCAGCCAGAGCTGGTAGAGGTTGGTCGCCAGCGGCTGGGTCGCTCTGTGACTCAGGCTGCCATCGGCGATGGCCTCTTCGATGGCCAGCGCGAGGCGCCGCACGACCCTGTCTGTACCGGTCTTCAGGATGAGGCGCATAGTGTCGGAGAGATCCGCCACCTCGGCGCTCAGCTTGACGACCAGGCAGTCGCAACAGCTCCCTTTCCAGTGGGCAAAGTAGCGTAGCAGGCGTTCGCGTCCCGGTTTGTCCTGGCCACCGAGCAATGCCTCCATCTCCACCAGATAGCTGTCGATGTAGTGACTGAGCAGGGCTTCGCCAAACTGCTCTTTTGACTTGAAGTAGTGGTAGAAGGAGCCCTTGGGCACCCCGGCCTCTTGCAGCAAAAAGCTCAACCCCATGGCGTTGAAGCCGTGGGTGGTCAGTATGGTGCGGCCAGTGTCGAGCAGATGCTGGCGCGTGTCTTGGTATCTGTCGGTCATGGCGGCATGGTAGTGGTTACTAGACCGGTCGTCTAGAAAAAGATCGCCAATAACGCCTCTTTTTTGTTCAGGGTGTGGGCTCTGTATGTGAGCAAGCAGCCCTAACCCCTTGTTTGGGATGGCATTACCGGCGTATCAGGTCGAAACGAGAGGGCGGGGCTTTGTCTCGCTCGCTCCCGGTGATTTACGCCGATTCCCGCTTCTGCAGATTGGGGGTGATGATATGGCGATTGGGGGCGAGCTCGGGTTGCTGCATCCGGGTCAGCAGGCGCAGGGCGGCCTGGCGGCCTATCTCCCGGGCCGGAGAGCTGACGAAGGTGAGGGCGGGGGCGGTGAGCTCGGCCTCCGCCACGTCGTCAAAGCCGAGCAGGGCTACCTGCTGGCCGATGTAGTTGTCCTTGCCCACGGTGCGACCGCTGGCCTCCACCCCGTAGATGCCGCCGAGGGCCACCTCCGGATAGTGGCACAGAATGGCCGTCACCTTGGGATGCTGGTGCAGCAGCTGGGCTATGGTGTCGGCGGCGCTGCGCTGGGTGCGATCGCATTCGAGCACCCACTCGGGTTTGAAGGGCAGGCCGTATTGCAGCAGGCTGGCGCAGTAGCCGCCGATCCGCTCGGCGCGGGTCAGCGAGTCAGCCCGCCCCCCCACATAGGCGATATGGCGGTGGCCCTGATCGATGAGGTAGGTGGTGGCCTGCTGGGCGGCATGGGTGTTGTCCGGGCCGATAAAGTCCACGTCATCGCGATAATAGGAGCGGGCGGCGCACACCACGGGCAGCTCGGAGTCGAGCAGTGCCTCCATGGTTTTGGCGGCCGCGCCGCGCACCGGATTGAAGATGATGCCCGCTACCCCTTGGCGCGACAGGGACTGGATGCTCTGCTGCAACCGCTCCGGACTGTGGCCGCACTGGGTCAGAAACAGCAGATATCCCTGCTGCTCCAGCACCTCGCTCACCCCGGCAGTGACCTCGGTATAGAAGGGATCCGTGATGTCCCGCAAGATCAGTCCCACCAGGTTGGATTGCTGGCTGCGCAGGTTGGCGGCAGCGCTGTTGGGCACATAGTCGAGCTGCTTGATCGCCTGCTGCACCCGCTCTGTGGTGGCGGGGGAGATGCGCCCCTTGCCCCGCAGCACCATGGAGACGGTGGTGACCGAGACTCCCGCCAGCTGGGCAACGTCGGTGATCTTGGGGTTTTTCGACAAGAGCGGTTTGGGGGACATAGGCGAACGGGCGACAGCAGATGGATACCGAGGCCACAGCATACCCCCTCGTCTGCCTGAGTGAAACGTTACATCACCTTCGAGCCGATCTGGCTCACAGTTTCGCAACGCCTATCCTGCCAGCTCGGTCATTCTGTGATCATCTTGGCAATTACGAAGTGATAAAACGTTTTATCATCCAGCAAAACCTGATGGGGGGCTGTCGCCCTTGCTTGCCAGCAAGGGAGTGGACAACGGCGACAGTGACCGACATCGGGCGTGCCCTTAACCTTACAAGGATCAGACACATGGCCAAGTCACCCGCCAAATCCACGATATGGGAGTTCCTGCAAAGCCTCGGCAAGACCTTTATGCTGCCGGTCGCCCTGCTGGCCTTCTCCGGTATCCTGCTCGGTGTCGGCAGCTCGCTCACCAGCGATGCGGTCAAGCAGAGCATGCCCTTCCTCGACAACACCCTGCTGCAACTGCTCTTCCTCTGGATGACCAAGGTAGGGCTGGTGGCCTTTATCTATTTGCCGGTGATGTTCGCCGTCGCCATTCCTCTCGGGCTGGCGCGCGAGGAGAAAGGAGTGGCGGCTTTTGCCGGTTTCGTTGGTTACGCGGCCCTCAACCTCTCCATCAACTTCTACCTGACGGTCGCCAACGTCATCGGTGACGCCGCGGCGGAGAAGGCCTACGGGGTGAAAGCCATCCTAGGCATCAGCTCCATCGATACCGGTATTCTGGGGGCCATCATCGTCGGGGTGATCGTCGCCAAGCTTCACGCCCGTTTTTACACCTACAAGATGCCGGATGCGCTCGCCTTCTTCGGCGGTGCCCGCTTCGTGCCCATCATCACCGCATTGGTGCTGGGTGTCGTCGGTCTGGTGGTGCCCTTCGTCTGGCCCTGGTTCGCCGCCGGCATCAACGGCATTGGTGCGCTGATTTCCCACGCCGGCCCCTTCGGTCCCTTCCTGTTCGGTACCGGTGAGCGTCTGCTGTTGCCGCTGGGTCTGCACCACATCCTGGTGGCGCTCATTCGCTTTACCGAAGCGGGTGGTACTCAGCTTGTGTGCGGCAACGAGGTGAGTGGCGCCCTCAACATCTTCTATGCCGAGCTCTCCTGCGCCAATATCACCCAGTTCTCGGTCTCGGCCACCTCTTTCCTCTCCCAGGGCAAGATGCCGGCCTTCCTCGGCGGTTTGCCGGGGGCGGCGCTTGCCATGTATCACTGCGCCCGTCCGGAAAATCGCGGCAAGATCAAGGCGCTGCTGGTCTCCGGCGTGGTGGCTTGCGTCATCGGCGGGATCACAGAGCCGCTGGAGTTCCTGTTCCTGTTCGTGGCACCCGTGCTCTATTTCATCCACGCCATCCTGACTGGCCTGGGCTTTATGACCATGGGGCTGCTCGGCGTCACTATCGGCAACACCGACGGCAACCTCATCGATTTTCTGGTGTTCGGTGTGCTGCAGGGCACCGCCACCAAGTGGTATCTGGTGCCCGTGGTAGCGGGGATCTGGTTTGCCATCTACTACAGCGTGTTCCGCTTCGCCATCGTGCGCTTTAACCTCAAGACGCCCGGTCGTGAGATCGAGACCAGCGACGTCGCGCAGCCGACCGGCAAGAAGGCAGGCAACAGCGGTTACAACGGCGAGATCATCCTCAATGCCCTGGGCGGTGCCGACAATATCCTGGCGCTGGATAACTGCATCACCCGCCTGCGCATGTCGGTGCAGGACATGAGCCGGGTCGATGACAAGCTGCTCAAGGCCAACGGCGCCATCGGGGTGATCAAGCTCGACGAGCACAACCTGCAAGTGGTGATAGGGCCCCAGGTCCATCTGGTGAAAAACCAGCTGCAGAGCCTGATGGGGGCCTGATCCGGCCAGCCTTTTACCTTAATCCCCGGGGGCGTCACGCCCCCTTGTTCATTCGTATCTTTGCTGGCGAGAGAAAAAGAGATGTCCAACACTGAACCCTTTGATTTTGACCGCCAGGTCGATCGCCACGGCACCTACTGCACCCAGTGGGACTATGTGGCCGACCGCTTTGGCCACGCCGACCTGCTCCCCTTCACCATCTCCGACATGGATATCGAGACCGCCCCCTGCATTCGCCAGACCCTGGCCAAGCGCCTCGAACACGGGGTCTTCGGCTACAGCCGCTGGAACCACGACGACTTCAAGGGGGCGGTCACCGGCTGGTTCGCCCGCCGCTACGGGGCACGCCTCGACCCCGAGAGTCTGGTCTACGGTCCTTCCGTCATCTACATCATCGCCCAGCTGGTGAGCCTCTGGTCCAAACCGGGGGAGGGGGTGCTGGTGCACACCCCGGCTTACGACGCCTTTGGCAATATGCTCAGCGCCAACGATCGGGTGTTGCTCCCTTGTCCGCTGACAAAGGGGGAGGGGAGCTATCACATTGACTGGGCCTGCTTCGAGCGTCAGGCGGCCCGCCCCGATTGCCGCATCCTGCTGCTGTGCAGCCCCCACAACCCCACAGGGCGGGTCTGGACGCGCGACGAGCTGGGCCGGATGGCGGACATCTGCCAGCGCCACGGGGTCAGGGTGATCTCGGACGACATCCATATGGACATGAGTTTTGCCTCCTATCTGCCCTGGAGCGAGGTGACCCTGGATGATGGCTGGGCACTGGTGAGTTCGGGGTCGAAATCCTTCAACATTCCGGCGCTGGGTGGTGCCTACGCCTTTATCCCCAACGAGGGCGCGCGGGCGGATTATCTGCGGCAGCTCAAGGCTGCCCATGGCCTCTCGTCTCCCCCCATTCTCGGGGTGTTGGCCCATATCAGCGCCTATCGGGAGGGGGATGCGTGGCTCGATGCCCTGAAAACCTATCTGCACGGCAATCTGGCGCTGGTGGCGGCGCGGCTCAACGCCGCCTTCCCCGCCATCGACTATCGGGTGCCCGAGGGGACCTACCTCGCCTGGATTGATTTGAACGGGCTCGGTATCGACTCGGCCGAGCGGATGGATGTGCTGCAACGCTTGCTGGTGGAAAAATACAGGGTCGCCATTATGCGCGGCGACACCTATGGCCCCGAGGGCAGGGGTTTTATCCGCTTGAACGTCGGTTGCTCCCGCCACAAGGTGGAGCAGGGGCTAGCTGCCTTGGTCGGGGCGCTGGAGGAACTGGTAGCAAAATAAAGCCCCGCCGATTGGCGGGG
>NZ_CDCG01000037.1:0-181312 GCF_000819845.1 Aeromonas enteropelogenes | reverse complement strand
CCCCGCCGATTGGCGGGGAGAGGGGGTCAGCGGTAGCGGCCGCGCACCGAGCCACTGGTGCGACCCGCCATCTTGATCAGGCTCTGGCGGGTGTGCAGGTGGCACAGCGCCACCCCGAGGGCATCGGCCGCATCGGCCTGCGGGGTGGCGGAGAGTTTCAGTAGATGGGTCACCATGTGCTGCACCTGCTCCTTGGCGGCGCCGCCGGTGCCCACCACCGCCTGCTTGATCTGGGTGGGGGAGTATTCGCTCACCGGCAGGGCCGCGTTGACGGCGGCCACGATGGCGCTGCCCCGGGCCTGTCCCAGCTTCAGGGCCGAGTCGGCGTTGCGGGCCATAAAGACCCGCTCGATGGCAAACTCGGTGGGCTTGAACTGAGTGATGATCTCGCACACCCCGTCGTAGACCTGCTTGAGGCGCTCCGGCAGCTCGCCGCAATCGGTGCGAATACAGCCCGACCCCAGATATTCGGCCTTGCCGCCGACTACCCGGATAACCCCGTATCCGGTGATCCGCGATCCCGGGTCTATGCCCAAAATAATGCTCATGGGTTGTGATTGCTCTGAACGCGAGTGATGGCCGCCAAGATAGCAAACTGTGGCCCGCTTGGCTGTACGTAAGGGCTTCGAGTGCGCAAACTCTGCTCATATCAATGAAAACAGCCCCTGAACGGGGCTGTTTTATCACACTGTTGCCTGAAGAACTCAGGCTGCGTTGTCGACCCGGTTGGGCTGGGAGAGGCCTTCCAGCTCGCCCGGGGCGAAGTTGTCCACCTGGATGGCTTCATAGCGCAGGGCGTCGGCGGCCAGCAGCTTGTCCGCTTCATCCTTGCTCAGGATGGCGTGGGACAGGGCAGCGGCAACCAGCTCCGGCAGGGCCATCTTGCGGGGCAGTTTGCCCTCTTTCTGGGCCTGCACCAGCTTCTTCTCGTAGGGCTGAACCGCCACCATGGCCTGGAAGGCGCGTTCCATCAGGCCGACCGGATCTGCTTCGTCCTTGCCAACATAACAAAGCGCGGTCAGACGATCGCGAAACTCACCCGGTTTCATCATGGCCAGGCAGATGGCGTGGCAGCGGTCATCGGCCGGCATCTTGTAACCGACGCCGAACGGGAACACCACTCGCTTGAGCACGGCACCCACCACCTTGTTCGGGAAGTTCTGGAAGAAGCCCTCGAACGCCTTGCCGATGAGGTAGAGGTTGCGCTCCACCGCGTACTGCACGAACGGCAGATCGGAGACCATGCGGCCCTGATCCTCGTAGTGCTTGAGGGTAGCAGAGGCCAGGTAGAGGTGGCTCAGCACGTCACCCAGACGGGCGGAGATCATCTCCTTGCGCTTGAGATCGCCGCCCAGCATCAACATGGAGACGTCGGCGCACAGCGCCAGCCCCTTGCTCATGCGAGAGAGCTGCTTGTAGTAGCGGGCGGTTTCACCGGCCACCGGGGCGCTGTTGAACTGACCCAGGGTCAGTCCCTGGAACAGGGAGCCGAAGAAGTTACCAGCACCGAAGGCGATGTGCTTCATCAGCAGGGCGTCAAACTTCTCGAGGCCGCGCTCCACGTCGGTGTCGGCCGCCGCTTCCAGCTCGGCAAACACGTACGGGTGGCAGCGGGTGGCACCCTGGCCGAAGATCATCAGGTTGCGGGTCAGGATGTTGGCCCCTTCCACCGTGATGGCCACCGGAATGCCCATGTAGGCGTAGCCGGTGTAGTTTTTCGGCCCAAGCTGGATGGCGCGACCGGCGTGGATGTCCATGGAGTCATCCATGATCTGGCGTGCCATTTCGGTCATGTGGTACTTGGAAATCGCGGTGACGATGGCCGGTGCCTGACCGAGATCCAGGGAGCCGGCGGTCATGCGGCGGGCCCCTTCGAGCTGATAGGTGAGGCCGCCGATGCGGGCCAGCGCTTCTTGTACCCCTTCAAACTTGCCGATGGACATGCCGAACTGCTTGCGCACGTAGGAGTAGGCACCCACGGTGCGACTCGCCATGTGGCCACAGGCGGTGCCGAGGGCCGGCAGGGAGATGCCGCGACCGGCGGAGAGGCATTCGACCAGCATGCGCCAGCCACGGCCGGCGTAATCCGGGCCGCCGATGATCCAGTCGAGCGGAATGAACACATCCTTGCCGAAGGTCGGGCCGTTGAGGAACGCCAGCCCCATGGGGTAGTGGCGATCGCCGACGCGCACGCCTGGGTGATCGGTCGGGATCAGCGCACAGGTGATGCCGATCTCTTCCTTGTCGCCCAGCAGTTTTTCCGGGTCATAGAGCTTGAACGCCAGCCCCAGCACGGTGGCGCGCGGCGCCAGGGTGATGTAGCGCTTGTTCCAGTTCAGGCGAATGCCAAGCACTTCCTCGCCCTTGTACATGCCCTTGCAGACGATCCCCTTGTCCGGGATGGCGCCCGCATCGGAGCCCGCTTCCGGACCGGTCAGGGCGAAGCAGGGTACTTCCTTGCCGTTGGCCAGCCCCGGCAGCCAGAAATCCTTCTGGGCCTGGGTACCATAGTGCATCAGCAGTTCGCCCGGGCCGAGGGAGTTGGGCACCATGACGGTGACCGCCACGCTCAGGCTTTTGGTGGCGATACGGGTGACGATGGTGGAGTTGGCAATCGCGGAGAACTCGCGGCCGCCATAGGATTTCGGGATGATCAGGGAGAAGAAGCCTTCTTTCTTCAGATAATCCCACACAGGCTCCGGCAGGTCCTTGGTCTCGTTGACGATCTTGAAGTCGTCGACCATGGCGAGCAGAGTTTCGACCTGGTTGTCGATGAAGGCCTGCTCCTCTGCGGTCAGCTCGGCCTTGCCGTAGCCGTGCAGCTTTTTCCAGTCGGGGTTGCCGCGAAACAACTCGCCATCCCACCAGACGGAGCCGGCTTCCATGGCCTCCCGCTCGGTGGCCGACAAGGGCGGCAGTATCTTCTTGAAGATGCCGAATACCGGACGGGTTACCACCTTTTTACGGATGGAGGGTACGCCGAGCACGACGGCTATCGCCAGCACCAGCAGGATTAGCAATGTGATCATACCGAAGTTCCTTCTATTTCACTGTTTCCGTTGATTTATTGTTGGTTGTTACACGGCCAGGGCCTGCCTGGTCGACTCCACGGGCGCCCCGACTCCGGACGCCAGATAAGGAATAACGTTGCGCACCAGCCCTTCCACATCGAGCTGCTGGCCAAAATCGGCCTGGGCGATGTCGCGCAGGGCATCGGCGGAGGCCATGGTGAACACGACGGTGCCCAGGGTGAAATGCAGGCGCCAGAAGAGATCTGCTGGCGACAGGGCCGGATTGGCCTTGGAGATGGCCTGGGTGATCCGCTGCAACACGGCGCCGTAATGGGCGGTGATGAAACGGCGCAGGTGGCCCTGGCTGTCGATGTAACCGCGTCCCAGCAGCTGCATGAAGAGGGCAGGGCCGTTGGCCCGCACGGCAACCAGTTTCATCAGGGGATCGACAAAGCTTTCAAACACCTGCAGCAGGCTCAGCTGATCCTGCGCCATCAGGGTACGCAGACGGGCATCCAGTTCCGGCATGAACAGGCTAAGGTAGCGATCGAGCACCGCCTGGATCAGCTCCTTCTTGGAGCCGAAGTGATAATTGACGGACGCCAGGTTGACGTCGGCCTCACTGGTGATCAGGCGCAAAGAGGTATCAGCAAATCCCCGCTCGGCAAACAGCACTTCCGCGGCATCGAGAATACGGTTTTTGGTATCGATTTTACTCACTGTACACCTCACTTAAACGAATGTTTAAAAAGTACGTTTCATAAGGTCAAGTGTCAAGAGAGTGTGAACAAGTGTTAGCGAAATGTTTTTTGCGAAAAGTGCAACGGAAGGGGAACTTAAGTCGCACGGCGGGACTCTATATCTATGCCACTGCAATTAAACATTAAGTCTCGCCCAACCTGCTTCATGCTAGTTGGGCATTTTTTTACCCGCTCCTTGCCGATAACGGACGGCAGGCAAAAAAAAACCGCCGCAGGGCGCGACGGTGGGGAAAGTGAGTTTTCCTCATCCTGAGGCAAACTATCGATGCGAGTTCAGGCATTCATCGATGGTGCCAGTATGCCAGCCCGCGCCAGCCAGACTATGTCAGGTTCTCGTCATTTTGTGACAAAGTATGGCAAGGGGCGACATGGCCCCGACATCCGCCCTTTGTTATGCTGACGGCTCCAGTCTGAAGGGGAGAGAAGATGAAGTACCCGGTCGATACCCACACTCATACCGTTGCCAGTACCCACGCCTACAGCACCATCCACGACTATCTGCCCATCGCCAGGGCCAAGGGGATCAAGCTGTTTGCCACCACGGATCATGGACCGGACATGGCCGATGCTCCCCACTTCTGGCATTTCGTCAATCTGCATGTGCTGCCGCGGGTGGTGGACGGGGTCGGCATCCTGCGCGGCATCGAGGCCAACATCAAGAACATAGATGGCGAGATAGACTTCCCCGAGCGTTACGAGTCGCGCCTCGACATGATCATGGCGGGCTTTCACGAGCCGGTATTTCCCCCCTGTGATCAGGCCACTCACACCCAGGCGATGATCAACGCCATCAAGAGTGGTCGGGTCGACATGATTAGCCATCCCGGCAATCCGGCGTTTCCCATCGACATTCAGGCGGTAGTCAAGGCCGCTGCCGAATACCGGGTGGCGCTGGAGGTCAACAACTCCTCGTTCAGCCACTCCCGTGCGGGCAGTGAAAGCAACTGCCGCGCCATCGTCGAGGCGGCGCGCGACCTTGGCGCCTATCTCACCTTTGGCTCTGACTCCCACGTGGCCTTTAGCCTGGGGGATTTCGACCATTGTCACCGTCTGGTGACCGAGGCGGGCTTCCCCGAGGAGCGGATCCTGGTGCGCTCACCCCGGGCTTTGCTCGATTTTCTCGAGAGCCGTGGCCGCGTCCATATTCCCGAGTTCGCCGATTTGTAAGTTTGCAGGTAACACCATGAGCCAACTCATAAAATCGTCTTGGCTCGATTGACTTGTAGGCCGTTTTTTCTGAATCTGAAGGCATTGGCCGGTATAGCTCAGTTGGTAGAGCAGCGCATTCGTAATGCGAAGGTCGCGGGTTCGACTCCTGTTACCGGCACCAGATGACAAGGGCTGGCTTCATCGTGAAGCCGGCCCTTTTCTATGCGTGGGTTTCCAGGGCTTGCTCCACATAGAGATAACCAATCCCCATCACCTGCTGGGGGCGGGTGAGTTCGCCGAAGCAGATGTGGGTGGCGTTGACCGCATCGCTGCAATCGAACGGATTGGCGCCGGTCTGGTGGACGATGGTCTGCAGCCATGGCTCGCCAAATTGGCAGCTGCGGCCATAGAGCCAGATGCGGTTGATGTTGAGGATATTGAGGAAGTTGTAGAGACTCAGGCCGATGGCGCGGGCCCCTTCATCGACCAGGGTTCGGATCATGACATCCCCCTGATGGTAGAGGGCGAGCAAACGGACCGTGTCGAGCTCTCCGCCTTCCGGCGCCGGGTTATCGGCACTGGCCTGCTGTTTGAGAAACACCCGGGCGCGCTTCTTGATGGCAAAGAGGGAGGCGACCGTCTCCAGACAGCCGTAACGGCCGCAGGCACAGGCGCTGCCATCCGGGTTGATGATGGTGTGGCCTATCTGGCCGCTGCCAAACAGGGCGCCCCGGTAGACCTGGCCGTTGATGATAAAGGCCGAACCTATGCCGTAGTCGACGTTGATGACGCAAAAATCCCCGTTTGCTTCCCGGCCCTGCCACTTCTGCGCCAGGGCCAGCATGATGCAATCGTTATCCACCATCACCTCGCAGCCGAGGCGCTCTTCCAGCAGATACTTGAGTTCGACCGGTGCATGCCAGGGGGCCTGCGGCATGGTCTGGGAGACCCCGGTGGCCGGGTTGACTTGGCCATGTATCGCCAGCGCCAGGCGGATCGCCACACCCTTGTGGCGGCGCTTGTGCTGGTAGTAGCAGGCTTCAATCAGGCTCAGTAACTCCTCCGGCGTTTGCGGCGAGATTTTCTGACCTGCGTAGTCGTCGAGCGGGGTGATCAGATTGTCCACCAGTATGCTCTCCAGGCTGGTGGGACTGATGTTGAGGCAGAGGATCGCCCCCTGGCCGCTGGCGATGCGGTAGCTGCCGCCACTGATGCCGCGCGCGGAGAGATTCTGCTCGCTGTGGCTGATGGCGCCGTCGGCGACCAGTTCGTCGAGGATCTTGCTGACCGCCGGGATGGAGAGTTCGCAATGGCGGGCCAGGGTGGACTTGCTCGCCTCCTTGAGCTGGTAGAGCAGGGCCAGCAGCACCTGTTTGTTGTGGTGGCGGACCTTCTGATTGTTCAAGCCGGCGTGTCTCATTTCACTAAACCCCGCTTACTGTATTGCGTGATCTTTGAGCGAAAATCACTGAAAACCCTATTCTAAACTGGCCTCATCGAAACGTTTACTAATTAATGTTGAGTGAGGCGAGATAGATGAGATCGGATGTACGAGTCTGGGAAGAAACCGTCACCCTGCCGACCTACGAGGTTGGCCCCGAAGATCCCAACCCAATGTTCCTCGAGAAGCGGGTCTATCAGGGCTCCTCGGGAGCCGTCTACCCCTATGGCGTGATAGATACCCTCACCGGGCAGAAGCAGATGAAGCCCTATCAGGCGATCTGGCTGGAGAACGACTTCATCAAGGTGATGCTGCTGCCCGAGCTGGGGGGCCGCATCCACCGCGCCTATGACAAGGTGATGCAGCGGGATTTTGTCTACTACAACGAGGTGATCAAACCCGCCCTGGTGGGGCTGGTGGGTCCCTGGATCTCCGGCGGGATCGAGTTCAACTGGCCACAGCACCACAGGCCCACCACCTTCATGCCGGTGGACTTCACCATCCAGGAGCGCGAGGGCGGAGCCAGGACCGTCTGGCTCGGCGAGGTGGAGGCGATGCGTGGCTTGCAGGTGATGGCCGGTTTTACCCTCTATCCAGACAGGGCGCTTATCGAGATCACCGGCAAGGTGTTCAACGGCAACGACACGCCGCGCCACTTCCTCTGGTGGTCCAACCCGGCAGTCAAAGGGGGAGATGATCACCAGAGTGTCTTCCCGCCGGATGTGACCGCCGTCTATGACCACGGCAAGCGCGATGTCAGCGCCTTCCCCATCGCCCGTGGCACCTACTACAAGGTGGACTACTCGAGCGGAGTCGATATCTCCCGCTATCGCAACATTCCGGTGCCCACCTCCTACATGGCGGACAAATCCGACTACGACTTTGTCGGCGCCTACAGCCATGACGAACAGGGCGGGCTTTTGCATGTGGCGGATCACCACGTCTCCCCAGGCAAGAAGCAGTGGACCTGGGGCAACTGTGATTTCGGCCTTGCCTGGGATCGCAACCTGACCGATGACAATGGCCCCTATATCGAGCTGATGACCGGGGTCTATACCGACAACCAGCCCGACTTTACCTGGCTGGATGCGGGTGAAGAGAAGGTGTTCGTCCAGCACTTCCTGCCCTACAACACCTTGGGCACTGTGCAAAACGCCAACACCCGCGCCGCCCTCAAGCTGGAGCGCACCGATGGCGGGTTCTTGTGCGGCGTCTATGCGGTGGCACCGCTATCCAATGCCCGTGTCGAGGTGAGCGACGAGCACGGCGTACTGTTCACGAAAGCCCTTGAATTGCAGCCGGGCCAGGCCTGGCTGGAAGAGAGCACAGCGAGCAGTGAAGGGCGCCTGCGGGTGAGCCTGCTTGATGAGCACGATCAGACGATCCTGAGCTACCTCGAACACCAGCCGGCAGGCGAGGCGCTGCCGGATCCGGCCACGGCCCCTGCACCTGCCGCCAATCTCGACTCGGTCGACGAGCTCTATTTCATCGGTCAGCATCTGGAGCAGTACCTGCACGCCAGCCGCTCTCCCTTTGATTACTACCTGCGGGCGCTGGAGATCGACAGCGGCGACTATCGCTGCAACCTGGCGCTGGCGACCCTCGAATACAACCGCGCCAACTATGAGCAGGCGCTGGAGTATGCCAATCGGGCGCTGGCCCGGGCCCATCGCCTCAACAAGAACCCCCAGTGCGGCAAGGGGAGCCTGCTGCGCGCCCATATCGAGGAGCGCCTCGGTCGGCTCGACGCCGCTTTCGATGACTTCCACAAGGCGACCTGGAGTGGCAACTGCCGTGACAGCGGCTTCTTCGGGTTGGCCCGCATCGCCATGGTGCGCCGGGACCCCGCGCAGGCGCTGCAGTTTGTCGAGAGGAGTCTCGCGGTCAATGGCACCCACTATGGCGCCATTGCCCTCAAGGGGTTGGCGCTGCTGGAGTGCGGCGAGCGGGAAGCGGCACTTGCCTATCTCGACCAGCAGCAGGCGCGCCACCCTCTTCACTACCAGCTGGCGTTCCTGCGCTGGCTGGGGAGCGAGCAGGCGGCGGATCTCGAGGCGCTGGCACGTCTTTGCAATGGGCGCGGGGTCAATCTCTGCTTCCTCACGAGTGCCTTGCTTGAGCTGGGGCGCCCCGAACTGGCTCGCCAACTGCTGCAGGCCCTGCCGGTGGAAGAGAGCCTGCCGCTCTTGTTTCAGGCCAGCCTGCAACCACAAGGGGCGCAGCAGGAGGCGCTGTTGCGGCGGGCCGAGCAGGCCCTGGGTCGCCGGGTACGCTTTCCCAACACCCTGGGGGAGGTGGCCATGCTCGAGCGGTTGCCACACAGCTGGTTTGCCCGCTATCTGCTGGGCTGCTTTCACTACAGCAAGCGCAACTACCAGCAGGCGGTCGCCCTGTGGCAATCGGTGTGCGAGCAGGCCCCCGAGTTTGCCGCGGCCTGGCGCAACCTTGGCATCCATCACTTCAACAAGGGCGGCGATCTGGCGGCAGCAGAACAGTGCCTGAGCCGCGCCTTTGCCCTCAAGCCGGACGATGCCCGCCTGCTGTTCGAGCTCGATCAGCTGCACAAGCGCTGCGCCATGGCCCCCGCAGAGCGGCTGGCCCTGCTGGAGGCGCACCGGGCGGTCGCTCTCAAGCGCGACGATCTGACCGCCGAGCTGCTCAGCCTCTACCACATCACTCATCGGCTGGAAGCCGCGGCCGAGATATTGCGGCTGCGCGAGTTCCACCCCTGGGAGGGGGGCGAGGGCAAGGTGACCGGCCAGTACCTCATCAACCAGCAGCGCCGGGCCCTGGCCCTGATGGCAGCAGGACGGCACCAGGAGGCCATTTCACTGCTGCAACAGGGGCTGCACTATCCCCTCAACCTGGGGGAGGGGCGTCTGGTGGGGCAAACCGACAACGACATCCACTACCTGCTGGCGCTCTGTCATCTCGCCTGTGACGACCAGAGCCTGGCAAGCCAGTGCCTGCAGCAGGCCTGCCTCGGTCAGGCCGGGTTGGGTGCGAGCCGTTACTACAACGATCAGCCGGTGGATTACCTCTTCTATCGGGGGATGGCGCTGGTGCAGCTTGGCCGGGGGCAGGAGGCTGAGCGACTGTTTGAGGGCATGGTGGCCTGGGCTGAAGAGGCCATGAAGGCCCCCGTGGAGGCGGATTTCTTTGCCGTCTCGCTGCCGGATCTCATCGTGCTCGACGACGATCCGCAGCAGCAACACCGCCAGCACTGCCTGCTGGTGCGGGCGCTCGGCCAGCTGGGGCTGGGACAGCGGGAGGCCTGCGAGCAGACCCTTGGCGAGCTGCTTACCCTCAACCCGGCCCATGACAAGGGGCATCTGTTTACCCTGATCTGCCGTGAGCTTGTGCTCACCCCATAACAAAAACTGGCGCCCCGCCACTGTGAGGGGCGCCCCTGCACCCTACAATCGACAAAGATGATAAGGATGAGTCATGGAACGCACTAAAAATCAATCAGATACGAACGGGCTCAATATGAGCTACGTCTGGATGATCTGCCTGGTGGCTGCCTGTGGTGGCCTGTTGTTTGGGTATGACTGGGTGGTGATTGGCGGGGCCAAGCCCTTCTATGAAGCCTATTTTGCCATCACGGATCCGGCCCAGTCCGGATGGGCCATGAGTTCGGCCCTGGTGGGCTGCGTGCTGGGGGCGGCCATCTCGGGTTGGACAGCCGATCGCTTCGGTCGCAAGAAGCCGCTGATCCTGGCGGCCATCCTGTTTACCATCTCGGCCTGGGGCACCGCCGCCGCCGGCAGCTTCGATCTGTTCGTGGTCTATCGCATCGTGGGCGGTATCGGAATTGGTTTGGCCTCGGCGCTCTCGCCCATGTACATCGCCGAGATAAGCCCGGCCGACAGGCGCGGCAAGTTCGTGGCCATCAACCAGCTCACCATCGTCATCGGCGTGCTGGCGGCCCAGCTGGTCAATCTGATGATCGCCGATCCGGTGGCGAGCAACGCAACCCAGGCCGATATACTGGCCACCTGGAATGGCCAGTCCGGCTGGCGCTGGATGTTTGGCGCAGAACTGGTGCCGGCCCTGGCCTTTCTGATGCTGATGTTCTTCGTGCCCGAGTCGCCCCGCTGGCTGGCCAAAGATGGCCAGTATGAGCAGGCGTCCCGCATGCTTGGCAAGATTGGCGGCGATGCCTATGCCAAGCAGACCCTGGCCGAGATCCGCCAGACCCTGGTGGGGGAGGAGGCGCACCGGGTGTCGCTGGCGGAGCTGGGCAAGCCCTCGGTGCGCCCCATCCTCATCATCGGCATGGTACTGGCGGTGTTCCAGCAGTGGTGCGGCATCAACGTCATCTTCAACTACGCGCAGGAGATCTTCGCCTCCGCCGGTTTTGACATCAACAGCACCCTCAAATCCATCGTCGCCACCGGCCTTATCAACCTGTTGTTTACCCTGATTGCGCTGCCCATGGTGGACAAGATAGGGCGCCGCAAGCTGATGCTGATAGGGGCGGGCGGTCTCACCATCATCTATGGCATGATGGCGGCAGCCTATGCCAGCGGCGTGCTGGGCTTGCCGGTGTTGCTGCTGGTGCTGGCAGCCATCGCCATCTATGCCCTGACCCTGGCGCCTGTCACCTGGGTGCTGCTCTCGGAGATCTTCCCGAACCGGGTGCGTGGTCTGGCGATGTCGGCTGGCACCCTGGCGCTCTGGATTGCCTGCTTCGTGCTGACCTACACCTTCCCGCTGCTCAATGCCGGGCTGGGGGCCTCGGGCAGCTTCCTGCTCTATGGCCTCATCTGTTTCGCCGGGCTCATCTTCATCTACCGCAAGGTGCCCGAGACCAAGGGGGTGACCCTGGAGGCACTGGAAGCCCAGCTGGCCCAGGGCAAGGTTGAGCTGACCTCTGGCAAGGCGAGCGCCTCGGCATGACGGTTTACACATTGAGCAACCCGCACCTTCGGATGCGGGTTTCAACACAAGGGGCTTGTTTGCTGGGGCTGGAGGATGAGCAAGGGCGCCCACTGCTGCGCGAGAGTGGCCCCGATGCGCCTTGTGAGCCCGGGCAATGGCATCCCGGGCAGAGTGCCCTGTTTCCCATGGTGCCGCTGGCCAACCGGGTGGCTGGCAACCGTTTTGAGCTATGGGGGGAGGAGCATGGCTTGCCAGAAAGTCCCGTCGATCCCGACTTCTTCCTGCACGGCGATGGCTGGTTGCGACAGTGGCAACCGGTGGCATTGAGCGGCAGTGCCGTGACGCTGCAGCTCATCAGCGACAACGGCCCTTTTCACTACCAGGCAGAGCTTGACTATCGGCTGGAAGGGGCCAGCCTGGTGGCGCGTATCACTTTGACTCATCTGGGGGAGAGCCCCTGCCTCTATGGCGCCGGTTTCCACCCCTTCTTCTGGCGAGATGCCCTGACCCAGGTGCGTTTTCTGGCGAGCGGTGTCTGGCAGGAGGGGGCAGATCATCTGCCGACAAGCTGGAGCGGCACGCTGGCACCCCACCTCGATTTTCGCCGTTGGCGACGCCCGCAAGGGTGGCTAAACCACTGTTATGGCGGCTGGTGTGGCCGGGCCGAGCTGGCACATCCCGCTCGCCGGCAGCGGCTGACATTGACCAGTGACAGTGCCTTCCTGATGCTCTATCAGCCCGACGAGGTGAGCGAATTCGTCTGCCTTGAACCCCAGAGCCATGCCGCCAATGCCCACCACATGGCCGGCCATCCCGGTTTGCGGTTGCTGGCACCAGGTGATCGGCTGGTGCTCATCATGATGTTGACGGTGACCGAGGGGGCTTGATGCCCCCGTGGCCTCTAGGGGGCGTCAGCCGGTACCAGCAGCACGTCGATCCCGGCATGGCGCAAGCCGTTGAGCAGTTCGGCGGGCAGGGCGTCATCGGTGATCAGGGTGTGGATGCGATGAGTGTCGATGATCCTGTGCAGGCTCAGGCGCCGGAATTTGCTGGAGTCGGTGACCACTATGATCCGTTCGGCCACCTGGCACATGCAGCGGTTGAGGCGGGCCTCATCCTCGTGGTGGGTGCTGATGCCCCGTTCCAGATCGATGCCATCTACCCCGAGAAACAGCAGGTCGAAGTGATAGTTCTGCAGGGACTGCTCGGCCTGGGCGCCATAAAACGAGAGCGATTTGCGGCGCAGATGCCCCCCCGTCATCAGTAATTCGACCCCTTCGGCCTCCAGCAGGGCATTGGCCACGTTCATGCCGTTGGTCATCACCAGAATGTCGTGATGGGCGCGCAGATGGCGTGCCACCTCGAGGGTAGTGGTACCCGAATCGAGCACGAGGCGACAGCCGGGGTGGACGAGCGTCGCGGCCAGCGCCCCAATGCGCTGCTTGACCGGTGTGTTGAGTACGCTCTTGTCGGCGATGGTGCGCTCGGGCACCGCCTGCGCCTGATTGGGCTCGCAGAGCAGGGCGCCGCCATAGGCGCGCACCGCCACTCCCTGGCGTTCCAGAAAGGCCAGATCGTTGCGAATGGTGACGGTAGACACCTGATAGTGATTGGCCAGATCGTTGACCTGTACGCTGCCATTGGCGCGCAGTTGCTGAATGATTTTTTCCCGCCGCTCGCTGGTACCGAGCACGCTCTTTTCGGTTGTCTGCATAAGCTCTTCTGCCGGAGTGTCGTGGTGAGCCCACCACTTTCGTTATTTTTCGTTTTTCATATTAATGCCCAGCGGCCATTGCAAAGCAAGCTTTCACTCATCGCACCTAGCCTAGTCGCGCTCCTTTCCCCTCTTTTAGTCTTTCAATACCTTTCCATTTGTGATCCTGTTCATGATTTGAACAAGCTTTCATTTCGTTGAATGCATCTAAAGTCTATGGTTTGGAAATGAATCGAAAGCAGTGTTGATGATTAAATAGCCAATGGTGGTGCAATGAAATCGGTGCAGGGGTTGATCGAAAGACACAAGCAGGGGGAGCCGGTCGGCATCTATGCCGTCTGCTCCGCCCACCCGCTGGTGCTGGAGGCGGCCATGCGCCTGGCTGCCACAGGGAATGAGTTGTTGCTGATAGAGGCGACCTCCAACCAGGTCGACCAATACGGCGGTTACACCGGCATGACGCCCGCCGATTTTCGTGACCATCTGTATCGGCTGGCCAAGGTGTGCGACTTCCCGGTGCACCGCCTCATTTTGGGGGGCGATCATCTGGGGCCCAATCGCTGGCAAGGGGAGCCGGCCGACCAGGCCATGGCTCATGCCGATGAGTTGATCGCCAGCTATGTCGCCGCCGGTTTCAAGAAAATCCATCTTGATTGCAGCATGCCCTGCCAGGGAGACGCCGTGCCCCTGAGCGATGAGTTGGTCGCCGAGCGGGCCGCTCGTCTGGCACGGGTGGCCGAAGAGACCTGCCAGGCCCGGTTCGGGCGCAGCGATCTGGTCTACGTGATCGGTACCGAAGTGCCGGTGCCGGGGGGCGCCCATGACGATCTGGTTGAGCTGGCCGTCACCACGCCACAGGCTGCTCGTCACACCCTGGAGGCGCACCGGCAGGCGTTTGTCCGCGCAGGGCTGAATACGGTCTGGCCACGGGTCATTGGCCTGGTGGTGCAGCCCGGTGTCGAGTTCGATCACACCCGTGTCATCGATTATCGGCCCGAACAGGCGGCGCCCCTCAGCCGGATGATCGAAACCTATCCCGACATGGTGTTCGAGGCCCACTCCACCGATTATCAGACCCCGACGGCTTGTCGCCAGCTGGTGCGCGACCACTTTGCCATTCTCAAGGTCGGCCCGGCCCTGACCTTTGCCCTGCGCGAGGCGCTGTTTGCCCTTGTTGCAATCGAAGAAGAGCTGGTCCCCACCTATGCCTGCTCGGGCCTGCGTCAGGTGATGGAAGAGGCGATGCTGGATCACCCCGATTACTGGCGCCATCACTACCATGGCAGTGCCAGGGAGTGCCGTCTGGCTCGTGGTTACAGCTATTCGGATCGCATTCGCTACTACTGGCCGGACAGCCGGGTCGACGCCAGCTACGCCAGACTGCTCGCCAATCTGGCCGCCGAGCCCATCCCCTTGCCCCTGCTTAGCCAGCATATGCCCCTGCAGTATCGCAAGGTGCGCCAGGGCACGCTGTCGGCCACTCCCCACGACCTCATTCTCGATCAGGTGCAAGAGGTGTTGCGGCACTACGAGTTCGCCTGTCATCCCCGATTAGACCCAGTTGTATAAGGAGTTGCAGAGATGATCCTTGGTTATTCCGTTGAGACATTGCGTCTCGCCAATGGCCTGGCCACCGCCAGCGAGATCCACCAGCAGCCCGCCACCTGGCGGGAGACCCTCACCATGGTCGAGGCGTGTCGCCATCTGCTGGATCCTTTTCTCGCTCCTTTGCTCTGCCATGACCATCTGAGGGTGATCCTGACCGGTGCCGGTACCTCCGCCTTTGCCGGACGCGCCCTGGCCCCTTATCTCGCGGCTCGCCTGAATAAGCGGGTCGAGGCGATAGCGACCACCGACATAGTCACCGATCCGGCTGAATATCTGGCGCAGGATTGCCCGACCCTGCTCATCTCCTTCGCCCGTTCAGGGGACAGTCCGGAGAGCGTGGCCGCAGTCGAGCTGGCCAGCCAGTTGCTCAGTGACTGCCATCACCTGGTGCTCACCTGCAATAGCGAGGGGGAGCTCTATCGACGCTGCCAGCAGGAGGCCAACTCCCTGGCACTGTTGATGCCGCCCCAGACCCATGACCGCAGTTTTGCCATGACCAGCAGTCTGACCTGCATGATGTTGAGCTGTCTGGCCGTCTTCTTGCCGGCACAATTCAACCCGAGGGGCTGTGTCGAGCTGGTGTGTGCCAGCGAGGCTATCCTGGCCCAGGCGGCACAGCGCCTCCCCGATTGGAATGACCCCATGGCCGAGCGCGTCATCTATCTTGGCAGCGGCAGCCTGCAGGGGGTCGCCCAGGAGGCCGCCCTGAAGTTGCTGGAGCTGACCGGCGGCCTCTTGATCGGCATGCATGACTCGCCCACCGGATTTCGTCACGGTCCCAAGTCCGTGGTCAACGAGCAGACCCTGGTCGTGCTGTTTGTCTCCAACGACCCCTATACCCGTCAATACGATCTCGATCTGCTGCGCGAGCTGCGCGCCGATGGCAAGGCGGCCCGGGTCGTCGCCATCGCCGATCGGCACGACTCCCGTATCGAGGAGGGGGAGCATATCTACCTGCCACGCACCCTGGCGCAGGATGATGCCCAGCTGGCCTTCTGTTACCTGCTCTATGCCCAGTTCTATGCCTTTCATACCGCCTTGTGTCTGGGCATCAGCCCGGACAATCCCTGCCCGACGGGGCAGGTCAACCGGGTGGTGCAAGGGGTCAACATCTATCCGTACAAACGCCTGGATGAGAGGGCGATGTTCGCAAGAGGCGAGGAGGGGGGCCTGTTATGCCTGTGAGCCTGTTTTGCACTCGAAATTGCAAACGTTTTCAACCGGTTCGGGCCCTGTGTCCGTCATCACCAGAACAGGAGTGAGTTCCATGCTGGGCATCATCATCAGCGGTCACGGCGGGTTCGCCAGCGGTTTGGCAGAGGCGATGGAGCAGATCCTGGGGGAACAACCCTGCGTGGTGGCCATCGATTTTCCCGAATCCTCCACCACCGCCCGGCTGGAGCGGCAATTTGCCCAGGCCATCCCGACGGTGGATCAGGGGGACGGGGTCGTGTTTCTCACCGACTTGCTGGGAGGAACTCCCTTTCGGGTGGCCTCCTTGCTGGCCATGAGGGTACCCGGGCGAGAGGTGATCACCGGCACCAACTTGCAGTTGCTGCTGGAGATGCTGCTGGAGCGCGATGATCTGAGTGCCAGCGAGTTTCGCATCGAGGCCCTTGCCTGCGGTCATCGGGGACTCACCTCCCTGGCCGACGAGATGAACAAGGAGCAGCAAGCACAGGTTGGTTTGGTGGAGGGGGGGATTTAAATGGCTTCACGGATCCGTGCCCGTTACCTGCTGAGCGAGCAGGGGTGGCTGGCACATCAGCAACTGACCTTCGAGGCGGGGCGCATCACCGCCATCGACCCCTTCACGGGAGGCGAGCCGGAATGGGATGTCGAGCTGTTGGTGCCCGCCCTTATCGATGGTCATGTTCACGGCGGCGCCGGGGTGGACGTGATGGATGAGGAGGCCGGCGCCCTGGCCCATCTCTCCCTTGCCAAGGCGGCCGAAGGGGTCGGCGCCTTTCTGGCCACCACGGTGACCGCTCCATTGCAGCAGATCGAGCAGACCCTGACCAGGATCGCCGACGGCGTGGCCAGCGGGATGCCGGGGGCACAGCTGCTTGGCAGCTATCTGGAAGGGCCCTACTTCACCCCCGAGCACAAGGGAGCCCACGATCAGGCCCTGTTTCGCGAGTTGGATATCCCGGAGCTGGAGAGGCTGCAACAGCTTGCTCGCGGCACCCTGCGGGTGGTCGCCCTGGCGCCGGAGAAACCCCGGGCGCTGGAGGCCATCCGTCACCTTGTTGCCAACGATGTGCGGGTCATGCTGGGTCACTCGGCCGCCGACCATGACACCACCATGGCGGCGCTCTCGGCCGGGGCTACCGGGCTGGTGCACTGTTTCAACGGTATGCGCGGCCTGCACCACAGAGAGCCCGGCATGGTCGGCGCGGGCCTGAGCCATCCCCATGCCTGGCTGGAGCTCATCGCCGACGGCCACCATCTGCATCCCGGCGTGCTCAGGCTCTGCCACTGCTGCGCCGGCGAGCGCCTGCTGCTCATCACGGATGCCATGCGCGCCGCCGGCATGCCGGATGGTCACTACCTGCTGGGTAACCACAGGGTGGCGATGAAAGCGGGAGTGGTACGCACCGAGGCCGGCGGTCTGGCCGGCAGCACCCTGACCCTGCTTGGCGCGGTACGCAACATGGTACAGCTTGCGGACGTACCGCTTGCCGATGCCATCCACATGGCCTCACTGGCGCCGGCCCGCATGCTGGGGATTGCGGATCGCCTCGGTTCCCTCTCGGTCGGCAAGCAGGCCAACCTGCTCGCCCTTGGCAATGAGCTCGCTCAACAACACATCTGGGTGGCGGGCAGGGAGATAGATCCAGCCTGTTTCAGCCCCCTCTTCTCTGAGTCTCGCGTCAGCCATGGCGCACAGGAGTCACCATGTATCTGATCTCTTCCCATGAAATGCTCAAGGATGCCCAGCGCCGGGGTTATGCCGTTCCCGCCTTCAATATCCATAACCTGGAAACCGTGCAGGTCGTGGCCCGCACGGCGGCGCGCATGGGCTCCCCCGTTATCCTGGCGGGTACGCCGGGCACCTGTCGTCACGCCGGCGTGGAGTACCTCGTCTCCATCTGCCAGGCCGCGGCGCAGCAGTACCGCATCCCGCTGGTCTTGCACCTGGATCACCATGAGGACGAGCAGGACATTCGTCGCAAGGTCGAGGCGGGCATTCACTCGGCGATGATCGATGCCTCTCACTGCCCGTTCGAGGAGAACATCGCCAAAGTGCGCAGTGTGGTGACCTTCTGTCACCGGATGGGGGCCAGTGTCGAGGCCGAACTGGGCCAGCTTGGTGGTCAGGAGGATGACCTCGTGGTCGATGCCGGCCACGCCCACCTGACCGATCCGCTGAAGGCGGCCGAATTTGTCCTGCGTACCGGCATCGACTCGCTGGCCGTCGCCATCGGGACTGCCCATGGTCTCTACAAGGAAGAGCCCCATCTTGATTTCGCCCGCCTCGCCGCCATTCGCCAGCAGGTGGATATCCCTTTGGTGCTGCACGGCGCCTCCGGTGTGCCGGAGGTCGATGTGAGGCGCTGCATCGGACTTGGGATCTGCAAGGTCAATGTCGCGACCGAACTCAAGATCGCCTTTGCCGATGCCATGAAGGCCTTTCTTGGCAGTCACCCCGATGCCAGTGATCCACGCCAGTATCTGGTGCCAGCGATGGCTGCCATGGAAGAGGTCGTCGCCGCGAAGATATGCATGTGCATGAGCGACGGCAAATTATAAAAACAACTCATCTCAATTACATAAGGGAGGAAATGCCACTATGCCAAATATTGTCTACACCCGAATTGATGAACGAGGATTGCACGGCCAGGTGACCGTGGGGCATGGGCCACACTCGGGCTGCAATTTAATTCTGTTTGCCAATGATGCGGTGGCCAATGATCCGGCACAGCAAGCACTGGCAAATATGTCGGCAGGTGAATTTGATACCCGTTTTTTTACTTTGCAAAAAACCATTGATGTTATTCATAAGGCCGCCGGTCACCAGAAAATATTTATTCTGGTGCGTACCCCTCAGGATGCATTGACGCTGGTGAAAGGCGGTGTACCCATTACCAAAATCAATATAGGAAATATGCACTACAAGGAGGGAAAGGAGCAGGTTCATGCCACTGTGTCGTTGGATGATGATGACAAACATGCATTTCGGGAACTGCTTGAATTGGGGATCCCCTGCACGATTCAGCGTAATCCATCAGACACTCCAATCGATATTGGACAATATGTGAAGGTGTAGATATGGATATGATAACTGTATTGGCCATCGCCATCTGGTGCGGTTTGGCGGGCCTTGATTACTATGGTTCCGGACTGATGATTGGGCGGCCCATTGTCACCGGGTCCGTGGTCGGCCTCTTGATGGGCGATCTCAAAACCGGTCTCGAGATCGGCGCCACGCTGGAATTGGCCTGGCTTGGGCTGGTGCCGCTGGCCGGCGCCCAGCCGCCCAATGTCACCATCGGCTCGGCGGTCGGGGTCGTGTTTGGTATCCAGTCAGGATTGTCTTCCAGTGCGGTCGTCGGGGTGGTGATCCCCTTTGCCATCTTGATGCAGCAGTTGACCGTCATTCAATTCACAACCTTTGCGACCTTGATGGCCAGGGTCGATAAAATGGCCGCAGAGTGCGATATAAAAGGGATCGAGCGAATAAATTATCTGGGAATGGCGGCCTATTTCTTTACCTTCTTCATCTGCGCATTCATTCCAACCTATTATGGGGACGTTGTTGCCAAAACGATCGTCGAGCAGGTTCCCAAGGGTATTATCGAAGGATTAAGCATTGCCGGTGCCATGATGCCTGCGCTCGGTTTTGCCATGCTGTTGAAAATGATGCTGAAAGAAAAGAGATATATTCCATTTTTCATCATCGGTTTTATTTGCGTCACCTTCCTGGAACTGCCGGTGATTGCCATTGCGCTGCTCGGTTTGTCGGTTGCTATTATCGATTATTTCAACCAGGCCGAACGCAAACAAAGCATGACCCGACCTGAGGATAAACAGATGGATGAGGGAATTTGACATGTCACAGCAAGCCAATGAAATAAAAAACGATGATGAATATCTCGATCAGGGCAATGAAATCGTGCTGGATAAAAAGTTGATGCGGCAATCCTGGCTGCGGATGCTGTGGGTGCAGGCTTCATTCAATTATCAACGCATGCAATCATCCGGATTTCTTTATGCCATGTTGCCGGCATTGCAGCGGATCCATAAAAACAAACATGATCTGTCATTGTCACTCCGGTTGCACAATGAATTTTTCAATACTTCTCCCTGGCTGGTTAGTTTTATGCAAGGGGTTATTTTGGCCATGGAAAAAGGCAAGCAACCCATAGAAACCATTCGAACCTTCAAAGTGGCCGCCATGGGGCCATTGGGCGGTATTGGTGATGCCATGTGCCAGTTGACCATGCTGCCTATTACAGCCTCCATCGCAGCATCATTGGCCCTGGATAAAGTCTATATCGCACCGCTTATTTTTCTGGTGCTGTTCAATATGGTGAGATTCTCGATATGGGTGCCTCTTTTCAATTATGGCTATAAATTGGGGCTCAATGCATTAAGCACCTTGAAACAACAGAGTGAAGCCTTTAGTCGCGGAGCCACCATTCTTGGCCTGATGGTGGTGGGGGCGCTGACGGCCTCCTTTGTCCGGGTTCAACTGGACGTCAATATCCCTCTGGGCGAGACGGCGTTGAGTCTTCAGGAAGGACTGTTAGACAAGATAATGCCCAATATCTTGCCGCTCGTTGTCGTCGCCTGCTGTTACCAGTTGATTATGCGTGGCTTGTCGCCTGTGAAAATCATGCTTGGCATGATCGCCGGTTCGATCATTTTTCATTACGCCGGAATACTTTGAGCCAGTGAGGGAAAGCGAATAATGATTAGCTATCTAGAGGAATGCAAAATCATCATCGAGCAGGTGATGAATAGTGAAGAAAATAATATTTTGCATGGAGCAAACCTGATGACCCGCACCGTTGCACAGGATGGTGTGATCCATGTATCTGGCGGTCATTGCCATATCTATGCCATGGAAACTTTTTATCGGGCTGGCGGTCTGGTGCCCATCAACCCGCTATTACCCCATATTTTTGCGACGGCGCCGCGTACCCAGGCTTATTCCGATCACATATATGAGGTGGAGGGGATCGGTTCCACTATTTTTGCGGATCAATGCGTCTCGACGAATGACTGCATCATATTGGCGTCGATAGCGGGCCGCACCATCCCCGTGGTGGATATAGCATTGGCCGCCAAAAAACGGGGCTTGCCAGTGATTGCATTGCAGTCACTGGCATTTAGCAGGCAGACAACACCGAAACACTCTTCCGGTCTCTTCCTGAGCGATATCGCCGATGTGACGATCGATCTGCATATTCCTTACGGGGATGCCGTTATCGAGCTGGAGGGCTTGTCTGAAAAATGTTGTCCTGTCTCGTCCGTGATCGGTTTCACCGTCATCCAGGCGCTGGTGACGCAGACAGTATGCAATCTGGCCGAATCCGGCCTGACCCCTCTCGTGTGGGTGAGTTCCAATCTCGACAGGGGCGATGAGATAAACAAAGAACATATTTTGTCCATGAAAGGACGGGTCAGCTGCCTGTGAGGGAGGGAATACTATGTACAAAAAATATGTGGCCGGATTGCTGCAGCATATGGATGTCGTGAAGGAGCAGCAGGCAATAATAGAGACGTGTGCCAAGGCGATGGCGCAGACCATCATCCAGGATGGCATGATCCATGTCACCGGCTGTGGCCATTCACAGATGTTTGCCCATGAGATGTATTACCGTGCGGGTGGTCTCGTGCAGGTGAATGCGATTCTGCCACCGATATTGGCATTAGCCCCCTATGCCCCCATGAGCACCTTTGCCGAACGGCAGCATGGCTTGGCCGCCATCGTGCTGGATGCCGAAAAAGAGTTGCGGGCGGGGGACATTCTGATCGTGGTATCGACTTCGGGCCGCAACCCTGTGCCCGTCGAGTTTGCCATGGAAGGGAAGAAGCGAGGCTTGACCGTGATCGGGCTGACGTCTCTTGCCTTTACCCGTTCGGTCAGCTCCCGGCATCAGAGTGGTAAAAAACTGGCGGACGTGTGCGATTACCTGCTGGATATGGGCGGTGTGCCGGGAGATGCCATCGTGCCCGTTCCCCATCATGATTTTGCCACCGGTTCAATCTCTTCCATTATTGGTTTTACGATCCTGAACAGCCTGGTTTATGAATGTGTCAAACAGATACTCAGGCTGGATCAAAAACCACTGCTATGGCGCTCGGTCAATGCCGCAGAGGCCGCCGAGACGAACCGCGTCAATCTGGATAAATATAAAAACAGAGTGACCTGCATGTAAATCATTGACGATGTTGCCGGTATTTTTACGGCAGCATCGATTTATATTGTCACATGAGGTTTGCCATGAAAAAACACACGCGATTTATGATAAGTGGAATAATAGGTCTCGGTTGTTTCTCCTTTCAATATGTCTGGGCTGCGGTGACAGCTGAACATACGTCTCCCGAGCAGGTGTTTCTGGTCAATGATTCACCGGGTTTCTCATTTATTGATGAAACCGGGAAATACCTGTATCACGATACCCTCTCGCAATATAACAAATACAATCCCAATAATGCCGATCATGCCTGGCGATTTTTCAGCGCCAAAAACTACCAGGGGGCAAGCGACAATATAAAAGACAAGCTGGGGGATTATGAAAAGATAAAACAGATCTACGACCAGGCCACGGTACAGAACACGGTTCCGTTATGTACCAATACTCCTTTGATGAAGCGTATAAAACCTCGTGGCAGTGGCTATGACTATATCAATTACTGCGGTTTGATGGATGTCTGGGTCGATCCGGATAGTGGGGACTGGTATGGCTTGCTGCATGACGAAATTTTTGGTCTGACTCCCAGGTATGATGCCATCGAGTTGGTCAAATCCACGGATAAAGGATTGAATTGGGCCGTCACCGATGTCATCCAGACCTCCCAATATGGCATGGCGGATTCGCGAGACGAAGCGCTGGGGCAAACTTACAATTACGGTGGTGGCGACCCTCGTCTGTTCGTGGATTATGCCTCCGGTTATTTTTATCTCTTCTACACCAGCCGGGTCATGAATCTGTCCGGCTGGTCCGGGTTCAGCTCCTTCATGCAGGAGCATGTCATGAGGGCCCCGATCTCGGGGAAAATGTCGCCAGAGTCGTGGCGAAAATATCATGATGGAAAGTGGGAAGCATTCTCTGCGGATGACTATTCCCTGGGTAATGCCGGTGCCGCCAGCAACATAGTGTCGGTAGAGTTGTCCCCCAAGGGGTATTTCACTCCCGAATATGACCCTGTCACCATGAGCGGCACCGCATCCGAGTTGGCCGGGCAGGGCAAACTGGTCAATTCGCCATTAAGAGTGATCAATGTGGCGTGGAATAGTTATCTGAAAAAATATGTGGCAACCCCCGAGCCATCGTCAGGGCCGAAAAATGAGGGCAAGGCGCCGTTGGCGCTTTACGTGACCGATAGTCTGTCGAGCCAGAAGTGGGAGAAGTTGCTGACATTGGACAACTATGTCACCCGCTCCTGGTATCGCTTCATGATGGATCCGCAGGTTCAGACAAGGTCCAATTTTATCGTGGGAAAAACCTTCCGGACCTATTGCTATGTTGAGTGCCAGAAATATGGTGGTGAATATATCGATGTGACCCTCCAGCGCTCACAAGAAGAGATCTCGCCCACACTGGAAAATACCCTGCTCAAAAACCGTGACGGCGAGGTATTGACCGCAGATGACAAGTTCAACCTGGCGGTGAAAAAAGAACCGGGCGAGGGTGATATGTCCTGGGGATTACAGGATAGGCAGGATGGTTATTATTCTGTGGTGGCCTATCCAACAGGGAATACGGCGCAAAAACGATATTTGGGGGTGATCGGCAGCGGGGCAGTCAACGATTTGAGAAAGTGGGGGGCCGAGGTCGGGTTGCTTGATAATCTTTGTCAGGATGCCACCGCCGATGAGTGCTTGAGCGCACAATGGATCAAGGTGCCGACTGTGATTAGCCGTGACGATGGCAGTGAGCGCCGCGATGGCAGTTATCGTCTGGTCAATCGCTTCAGTGGTCTGACGCTCAATCTCGATGCGAGTCAGGCTCAGGATCGCCAGGCCACCTTGTCGCCCTTCCGTTCCTGGGATTGCACCGGGGCGACTTGCAAGGACAGAAACAGGGCCTCCTCACAGATACTGCAATGATCCTTTGGTCGTGTGGCATTGGCACGTTCTCCCGGATCCTCGTCAAAGCGCCTTGAGAAGAGGCTGGAGGAAGAGAGACTGAAGGGACAGGGACTTAAGGTGCAGAGACATAAGAAAAAATAAGCCGCGCTGAAAAGAACAGAGCCACCCGTCGGGTGGCTCTGTTGCTATGGGGCCGTACATAGGGAGGGCGAACCGGGGTTGCCGCAAGCCATCAGACCATCTCGGCTTCAGCCTCCCGGGTGTTGGCCGGGGTGGCCAGCTTGTCAATACGCACCGCCGCGACCTTGAACTCGGGGATCTTGGCGTGGGGATCGGTGGCATTGATGGTGAGCCGGTTGGCCGGCGCCTCGGCAAAGTGGAACGGGATGAATACCACTCCGGGCTGCATCCGCTTGGTGACGAAGGCGGGTAGCTCGATATGGCCGCGGCGGCTGGTGACCTTCACCCGCTCGCTGTTGCCAATCCCGAGGCGCTCGGCATCCGCCACACTCATCATCACCCTGGGGCCGGCGAGCTTGTCGAGCCCCCTGGTCTTGCGGGTCATGGTGCCGGTGTGGAACTGCTCCAGCAGGCGCCCCGTGGTGAGCACTATCGGATAGGTTTCATCCGGCAGCTCGGCGGCATAGCGGAATGGCGTGGCCACCATCTCCCCCTTGCCCCGGGTGAACTGCTTGCCGTGGAGCAGGCGAGTCCCCTCGGGAGCCTGATCATGGCAGGGCCACTGCAACCCGGCCTGACCCACCTTGTCCCAGTGGATGCCGGCGTATTGGGGCGTCACCCGGCAGATCTCCTCGGTGATTTCGGCCACATTCTGGTAATGCCAGTCGCCCCCCATGGCATTGGCTAGCTGCTGGATGATCCACCAGTCTTCCCGCGCCTGCCCCGGCGCCTTGATGGCGGGGGAGAGGCGCTGCACCCGCCGCTCCGTGTTGGTGAAGTGGCCGCTCTTCTCGGCAAAGGAGCAGGAGGGGAGCACCACATCGGCGAGCTGGGCGGTTTCGGAGAGGAAGATATCCTGCACCACCAGGAATTCGAGGCGCTTTAGCCCCTCGATGACGTGATGCTGATCCGGATCGCTCAATACCGGGTTCTCTCCCATCACATAGAGCCCCTTGATAGTACCGGCGCAGGCGGCATCTATGGTCTCGGTGAGGGTGAGGCCGGGCTTGGCGGGCAGCCAGGGGGCTTGCCAGGCGGCCACGAAGCGGGCGTGCACGTCCGGGTCAGCCACCTTCTGATAGCCGGGGAAGTTGTTGGGCAGGGCTCCCATGTCGCAGGCTCCCTGCACGTTGGACTGGCCGCGCAGGGGATTGATACCACCCCCCTCAATGCCGATGTTGCCGCACAGCAGTTGCAGGTTGGCGATGGCCCGCACGTTGTCGTGGCCCGTGGTGTGCTGGGTGATCCCCATGGAGTAGTAGATGGCGGTGCGCTCGGCGGTGCCGATGAGCCGCGCCAGCTCAATCACCTGCTCGGCGGGCACGCCGGTGATGAGGGCCACCTTGTCCGGGGCATAGGCGGGGGAGAGCACCTCGGCCTTGAGCGCCTCAAACCCTTCCACCCGCTCGGCGATATAGCTCTTGTCGTGCCAGTCGTGCCGGATGATCTGCTGCATGATGCCGTTGAGCAGCATCACGTCGGTGCCGGGGCGATGGGCCAGGTAGAGGCTGGCATGATCAGCCATCTCGATCCGCTTGGGATCCGCTACCACCAGCCGTGCCTTGCCCTCGCGCACCACCCGCTTGATGTGGGAGCCGATGATGGGGTGGGCCGCCGAGGTGTCGGAGCCGATGATGAAGATGAGATCCGAGTGATCGATGCTCGGGATGTCGTTGGTCATGGCCCCGCTGCCCAAGGATGCCTCCAACCCGGTGACGGTGGAGGCGTGGCACAGGCGGGCGCAGTGATCCACGTTGTTGGTGGCAAGCTCCCGGCGCATGAATTTCTGGAACAGGTAGTTGTCTTCGTTGGTGGTCTTGGCCGAGGAGAACCCCGCCAGCGCATCGCTGCCATGCTCTGCCTTGATGGCACCAAAGCGCTCTGCCACCAGGGTGATCGCCTCCTGCCAGCTGGCGGGCACCAGCTGGCCATCCTTGCGGATCAGCGGCGTGGTGAGGCGCTCCTCGCTCTGGATAAAGTCAAAGCCAAAGCGCCCCTTGACGCAGAGCAGCCCCTGGTTGACCGGGGAGTGGCGGTTGCCCTCCACATAGCGGATGCGCTGCCGCGCCTCATCCACATAGAGGGTGACGCCGCAGCCAACCCCGCAGTAGGTGCAGATGGTGTTGACCGGGGTGAGCAACTCGGTGCGTCCCTGGGACTTGTCGCGGGCATCCACCATGGCGCCGGTGGGGCAGACCTGCACACAGGCGCCGCACTGCACGCAGTGGGAGTCCCCCATCGCCAGTCCCGCCTCGAACTGCGGCCGGGTCGAGAGGGTGCCATCGGCCTGTCTGGCAAATTGCAGGATGCCCTGTACCGCCTGCTCGTTGCACGCCTGCACGCACTGGCCACAGCCGATGCAGCGGTTGGCATCGAACACGATGAATTCGCTGCTGTTGTCCACCGCAAACTTCTGGCAGTCATGGGTATCGAGGGTGCTCTGGTCGACCTTGTATTCGGTGGCATAGTCGCGCAGGGCGCAATCGGTATTGGCCTGGCAGCCGCACTCCAGGCAGCGGGCCGCCTCGGCCCGGGCCGCGGCATCGCTAAAGCCCTGCTCCACCTCGGCAAAGCTGCCGCTGCGCTCGGCCAGATGGGGCATGACGGCGCGGGCGACCTGCTTCAGGTGGGCGAACTGGGCGGGGTCCACCTGCTTGAGGGAGGGGGCCTTGCTGGCGTTGAAGGGGCGTACCGGATCCACCATGGTGCCGTGCAGGAAGTGGTCGATGGCCAGCGCCGCCTTGCGCCCGTCGGCGACCGCCTCGATGGCGGTGGCCGGCCCCCGGCGCAGATCGCCGATGGCAAACAGATTGGCGTGACCGCTGTGCATGGTCTCGGGGTGGGCGTCCAGAGTATTCCAGCGGGTGAGGGGCAGGGTCAGCGACTCCCCTTCCATAAAGCTCAGATCCGGCCGCTGGGAGACGGCGGCGATGACGGTATCAAACTCCTCGACGATGAACTCGCCGGTGGGCTCGGGGCGGCGGCGGCCGGAGGCATCCGGTTCGCCGAGGGCCATCTTCTCGAGCCGCACCTGACAGACGCGGCCCGCTTCATCGGCCAGGTTCTCTACCGGATTGGTCAGCATCAAAAAGCGCACCCCTTCGTGCTCCGCCTCGTCAATCTCGTACGCCTCGGCAGGCATCTCGGCGCGGGTGCGACGATAGATGAGGGTGGTCTCGGCGCCGAGGCGCACCGCAGTACGGGCGCAGTCGATGGCGGTATTGCCGCCACCGATCACCGCAACCCGTTTGCCGGTGGTGAGGCGCTGCTCCAGCATCCGATCCTTGAGGTAGTCCACCCCGAGATAACAACCTTCGAGAGTGCAGCCCGGGTACTCCATGGGCACAGCCTGGGAGGCGCCGACCGCCAGACAGACGGCGTCGTAGTCGCGGCACAGAGCCGAGAGGCTGAGCTCCTGCCCCAGGCGCTGGCTGGTGTGGATCCGCATGCCGCTCTCGCACATCAATGCGATCTCTTGATCGAGGATCGCCTTGGGCAGCCGGTATTCGGGGATGCCGTAACGCAGCCAGCCACCGGCCTCGGGCATCGCCTCGAAGAGATCCACGTCGAACCCCTCATAGCCCAGGTAGTAACCGCAGGTGAGCCCCCCCGGGCCGCTGCCGATGATGGCGACTCGCTTGCCCTTGGCGGGCTTTTTCGGGGGGTGATAGGGGGTCATCCCGGCCAGATCCAGATCGGCGGCATGGCGCTTGAGTTGGCGAATGGCCAGCGGCTCATCCACCAGGGAGCGGCGGCATTCGGCCTCGCAGAAGGCCGGACAGACCCGGCCGATGGAGAGCGGCATGGGCAGTGTCTGCTTGATGACGGCGGTGGCCGCCTCGTGATCCCCCATGGCGATATGGTGCAGATAGGACTGGATATCCACCCCGGCCGGGCAGGCTCGCTGGCAGGGGGCCTCGCAGTCGGCGTAGTGATCCGCGAGGATGCGGCCGAGCGCCTGCTGGCGGTGATCCCTCAGGGCCTGCGATTGGCTGGTGACCACCATCCCCTCGCTCGGGCGGGTTTCGCAGGCGCGCCGGATGCCGACACCGGCGATCTCGACCACGCAGAGATCGCACGGGGTCTTGGGGGCACGGTCGTTGTCGCCGCACAGGGAGGGGATGTCGATATGGTGCTGTTTTGCTATCTGAAGCAGGGTCAGGGTCGGATCAACCGTCAGCTGAGCCCCATCGAGAGTGAGAGTGAGCATGGCGTCATAAACTCGGGTCAAGGCGCAGAAAATGCTGCATCTGGCGGAGCCAGCAGGAGAAGCGATCGAACAATCGCTGGATATAACCCCACATTACCAAAGGTCATCCACAACTTTATTTGATTTCGGACAGGTTATTGCGCCATAGGGGAAAACGCTTTCAAGGCTGGCTATGAGCCAGGGTCAGCGGACGAGCCGTTAAAGATAATTCCTTTAATAGCAGTATGTTAGTGGGTCATTGCGGCTTGTGAACGACAGGGTTACCAGCAAGGAATGACGCCAGAAAAGATGAGGTGTGGGCCATCTGGCTCTTTTTCTACAACTGTTTTTGCAATGAGGAAGGAATGGCCCGGGCGGCTGGCATCAGCACAAAAGGTTGCCATGGTGCCATATTGCCACATGAAAGGGCCGCGGTTGATACCGCGGCCGTCATGATGCCAGGGGGGGGAGTGACCGCCTGCAACAGAGGGTTAGAGCGCCGCCAGATAGAGTGCGCGGATCTGTTCGGGATCTGCGGCGCGCGGATTGCCGGGGGCACAGGGGTCGGCCATCGCCTTGTCAATCCAGCGGTCGATGTCGGTGCTGGTGATGCCAAGGGCCGAGAAACCGGCGGGGATGCCCACCCGTGCCGAGAGGGTACGGATTGCCTCGATGGCGGCCTGGCTCGCCTGTTCCTCGTCCATGGTGGTGGTGTCCACGCCGAGGGCGCGGGCTATGGCGGCAAAGCGGCTCACGCACACCGGCCGGTTGTAGTCGCAGATGACGGGCAGCAGGATGGCGTTGCAGACCCCGTGGGGCAGGTCGTGGGTCGCCCCCGGTTGGTGCGCCAGCGCATGTACCAGACCCAGCCCCGCACTGTTGAACGCCATGCCGGCCAGATACTGGCCATAGGCCATCATCTCGCGCCCTTGCAGATCCTGCCCCTGTTCCACCGCGTGAGGTAGCCAGCGGCCGATGATCTCGATGGCCGCCAACGCCGAGTGATCGGTAAGCGGATGAGCCCCTTTGGCCACGTAGGCCTCGATGGCGTGGGTCAGGGCATCCATGCCGGTGGCGGCGGTCACTGCCGGTGGAATGCCGAGCATCAGGGTCGGGTCATCCACCGCGATATCGACCAAGATGGCGGGATCGATGATCACCTCCTTCACCTGGCGGTCGGTGTCGGTGATCACCGCATTGCTGGTCACCTCGGCGGCAGTGCCGGCGGTGGTGTTGATGGCGGCGAGAAAGACACCGCGTTTGGCCACCTTGCCCACCCCGCTGTAGGAGGTGACGGGGCCCGGGTTGGCGGTGAGAATGCAGATCCCCTTGGCGGCGTCAATGGCGCTGCCACCGCCAAGGGCGATGATGCAGTCACTGTCGCTGCGCACGAAGGCGCGATGGCCTGCCTCGACGATCGCCACCGTCGGGTTGGGCATCACCTCGCCAAACAGGCAGTGATCGAGCCCACGGGCGGTGAGCCCCTCCACCACAGGTTGATGCAATCCGAGGCGCAGCAGATCCCGGTCGGTCACCAGAAGCGCCCGCTTGAAACCCTCTTGCGCCACCCGATCCAGCATGTCACCGATGGCGCCCGTGCCGTGAAAACTCAGTCTGGGCATGGCCAGCATAAAGCTCATGATTGTCTCCTTGAACATTTCGAATGTATCCATGAACGGGTCTGCCCGTTCATCGGGACACTCGGGCGGGGTCAGGCCCCGCCGCATCAGGGTCAACTCGGGGTGACCCCTTTTTTAAGCAGGATGTTGCCGTACTTGGCGCACTCGCCGGTGATCAGGATGGCGTAAGCCTGCTTCGCCCGCTCATAGAAGGCGAAGCGATCGATGCGCGTCACGTCGACCCCCGGGTTGTGCCCGGCCAGGGCTGCCAGGTAGCGCCGCTCCACGGCCGGATCCAGCTCGTCCCCCGCCACCGCCGCCATCATCACCAAGGGCGGGGCGTAGGCGTCGAGTTCAAACAGCGGGCTGATGGCAGCCAGCAGGGCATCGACCGGGATGCCGTCGGCCCTCAGTACCCGCCGGCCGAGCTGGTGGGCCGGGAAGTGGGCATCGGCAAGGATCAGCTCGTCGCCGTGGCCCATCTCGGCCATCACCTTGAGCAGGTCTGGGCTGATGAGGGGTGAAATTCCCTTGAGCATAGCGTTCTCCTTAGCGGGTGTGCAGCGGGCGGCCGGCAAACTCGGTCGCGTTAAAGAGCTCGGCATCGCTGCGTTCGCTGCGGGCATCGGGCATGCCGAGGGCCTGGCGAATGCGGATGAAGTCGCGCATCGAGGCGGCATCGACCCGGGTGATGGGGCGTTCCAGCTCGGTGGCCAGCAGCAGGATGCGGCAGTAGGCGTCGACGTTCTCGAGCTTCCAGTAGGCATCCTCCACGTGATCCCCCCAGACGATGACGCCGTGGTTCTCCATGAAGATGCACTGGTGATCGACCGAGGCCTCTCCTACGTTGTGGGCGTTCTCCTGACTCCCCGGCGTGGCATAGGCGGCCAGCCCTACCTCGCCGAAGAAGATATCCGGCTCTGGCATGATGCCGGAGGGGGGCACAGAGCCGGTGATCAGGAAGGCGTTGGCATGGGCCGGGTGGGCGTGTACGCAGGAGCGGGCACCGCTTTGGCGCATGATGGCGAGGTGAGTCTTGATCTCGCTGGTGGAGGGGCGGATGCCGGCCTTCTGGCGCCCGTCCATGTCTACCAGGCAGAGATCTTCAGGGCGCATGAAGCCCTTGCTGATGAGGGTCGGGGTGCAGAGCACCAGGTTGTCACCGACACGCACCGAGATGTTGCCACCGTTGCCATCCACGTACTCTTTTTGCCACAGGCGGCGCCCGATATCGCAGATGCGCTGTTTGAGCTGCTCCATGGGGGCGCTGTAGAAAAAGGCGTGTACCTGCTCCGGGGTGACGGGGTCCTTGCCCTCTTCCCAGTGATAGACGAAGTCGGGGAGAGGCGGGTTGATGGTCCAGTCTGCGGCAGTACGAATATCACAGTTCATGAGTGCAATTCCTTGTAGAGAGTCTGGTAAGCCCCGGCATCGGCCGAAGGCTGGAAAGGGGTATAGCGTCTGGTGAGGGCGGCATGGGCAACTGCCAGGGTGGGGTGCAGCCGGGCACCTGTCATGGCATAGAGGGCGGCGCCGAGCACAGTGGTCTCCGCCTCGTCGATGGCGAGCACGGGCAAACCCAGCACATCGGCCTTGATCTGGTTCCACAGGGCATTGCGCGAGCCGCCGCCCACCACCAGCAACTGCTGCGCCTGGAAGTGGCCAATCTGCTCGAGCCGGGTCAGTTGCCCCTTGAGATGAAAGGCCAGCGCCTCCAGGGCGGCGCGATAGAGATGGCCGCGACGGGTCGAGAGGGAGAGGCCGGTAAAGGCCCCTTGGCCATGCCCCACGCCATTGGCCAGCAGATTGGGTGCCATGCGCACGCCGTCACAGCCGACCGGCACGGCGCGCGCCTCATCGATCATCGCCTCGTAATCACCGCCCTCCGGCCAACCGAGGGTTCGCACCCACTCCAGCACGCCGGAGGCGAGCCACTGCAGGCCGGGATTGAACTGGCCGCGGTCGGCATCCAGCTCGCAGGTCGAGCCTGCCACCCGGGCCAGGGCGTCGCTGTCTACTTGCGGGGTGCGCACCATCAGGATCTCCCAGGTGCCCGACGAGAGGACTGGTTGATCCGGGCCCGCGCCGGAGCCTGCCAGGGCGAACTGGGTGTCATGGCCAGCGCTCACCACCGGGATGCCGGCAGGCAGGCCGAGCCGCTCGGCGAAGTCGGGCAGCAAGGAACCGATCATTTCGCCCGCCGCCACCATGGGCGGGAAGAGATGCTCGGACAGGCCGACAGCATCCAGGATGGTGCGGCTGAAACACTCCTGCTGCAGACTGAGCAGCTGGCTGGTGCCGGCCATGGTGCGGTCGGTTGTCATCTTGCCGGTCAGACGGTGATTGATGAGCGACGAGATGAAGAGCCAGGCGTGGGCGCGCTCGACCAGCTCGGGGTGCTGCTCACGCAGCCAGATCAGCTTGTAGAGGGTATTGAAGCCAAATTGCCCCACCCCGGAGAGGCGCTGCAACTGCTCGGGATCCAGATAACGACGGATCTGCTCCATCACCGCTACGGTGCGCGGGCACTTCCAGCTGATGATGGGATAGAGCAGCTCGCCCCGTTCATCCACCAGGGCACCATCGACGCCGAAGGTGGTGACGGTGACGGCCCGGATCTCGCACCCGGCCAGCGCCGGTTGCAACTCGCGGCAGCAGTGGGTGAAGCGTGCTAGGATCGCCTCCAGCGACCACTGGTGCCACTCCGGATGTTCCCGTGCTGGCTCGGTTGCATTGGCCACGGCTGCCTTGGCCACCACTTCACCTGCGGTGTTGACGGCAATGGCCCGGACATTGGTGGCACCACAATCGAGCACGATGACAACATCTTGCCTCATGACAACTCCTTACAACGAGGGAAGAGAGCAGGGCCTTGCGGCCCTGCCGGTACTTAGCGATAGAGCGGGCCGTAGTTGGCGCAGGCGCGATAGTCCTGCCCTTCGCTGTCCATGCCGTGGGCGCCCCAGGCGGAGGGACGGAACACCTTCTCTTCCGGCACGTTGTGCATGCAGACCGGGATGCGCAACATGGCGGCCAGGGTGAGCAGTTCGCTGCCCACATGGCCGACCGTCAGCACGCCGTGGTTGGCACCCCAGTTAGCCATGACCGAGTAGACATCGCGGAAGGCTCCCTGCCCGGTGAGGCGAGGGGCAAACCAGGTGGTCGGCCAGGTGGCGTCGGTGCGCTGATCCAGCACGTCGTGGACCTGTTGCGGCAGTGCCACGCTGTGGCCCTCGGCGATCTGCAGGACCGGACCAATTCCCTTGACGATGTTGATGCGACTCATGGTGAAGGGGATGCCGCCCTCGGTCAGGTAGTGAGTGGACAAGCCACCGCCATGGAAGTACTCCTCGATGGCCGGACACCATTCGGTAGCGGCGAGACAGGCTTTGATGTCCTCTTCGGTCACTTCCCAGTGGGGCTTGATGGTCGGCTTGCCGTCGGCGTCGCGCTGGCGGCCGGTGCCGTCGAGGGCGGCGGAGCCCGAGTTGATCATGTGGATGATGCCGTGTTCGGCGAGCCCGGTCAGACGGTGGCCGGTGACCCGCTCGACCGAATCGGGAGACCAGTAGGTGCGCACGTCGCAGAAGATCTGGGCGGTGCCGGTCAGGCCGTAACCCAGCAGCATGCTCATGGCATTGAGGCTGTCATTCTCGGTGCCCATGATGATGGGGGCGCGGGGGCCGTTCCAGTCGAACGAGCTGTTGAGCAGGGTTTCGGCGGTGTCACCGTTGGGGTATTGATTGGTCCAGTGCAACTGCCCCTGGAAGCCGCCGACGATGGCGTTGTACCCCAGGGCCTCGGCACCGAATCCGAGTTCGGCCAGGCGCGGGTTTCCCTGCATCATGTCGCGCATGCAGATGGTCATCAGCAGGCTCTCGCGCAGCATGGCATGCTTCTGCTCCGGGTTGCGGCGACGCTCGGGAGGGTTTTTGTCGACGCCTTCATTGAAGTACTTGTCGGCCCAGGCCAGTGCAATATCCAGCTCGGCCGGATCATAGATGCCTTTTTCCATGCGTCGGCGCAGCTCTGTCATGTCCACCGCCTGCACCCGCATGCCGAAGAACTCCTCGAAGAAGGTGTGATCGACGATGGAACCGGCGATCCCCATGGAAACCCCGCCGAGGGAGAGGTAACTCTTGCCACGCAGGGTAGCGACTACCAGGCCGGCGCGGGCGAAACTCAGCAGCTTCTCCTGCACGTCGGCCGGAATGCCATCGCTGTCTGCATCCTGCACATCCTTGCCGTAGATGGAGAAGGCGGGCAGCCCTTTCTGGTTATGGGCTGCCAGGGCCGCTGCCAGGTAGACGGCGCCCGGGCGCTCGGTGCCGTTGAAGCCCCAGATGGCTTTGGGACGCAGCGGATCCATGTCGATGGTCTCGCTGCCAAAACACCAGCAGGGGGTGACCGTGATGGAGAGACCGACGTTGCAGGATTTGAATTTTTCCTCGCAGGCGGCGGACTCGGTCATGCCGCCGATGGTGGTGTCGGCGATGACGCATTCCACCGGCTCGCCGCTCGGATGGCGCAGGTGTTGGCTGAGAAACGCAGCGGTCGCTTGCGCCATCTTCATGGTCTGCTCTTCCAGGGATTCACGGACCCCCATGCGACGACCATCGATGGTGGGACGGATGCCGATGGTGGGGAGTGCGCCGATTAACTTGTTCATGTCTTGCTCCTTATGCCTTGTGGCCTTTGAAACCGAAGTGAATGAGGTAGATAAATCCGATAAGCGGGATGATGAATGCCATGCGAATGCCGGCCATGTCCGAGATCTGGCCCATCAGGGCAGTCAGGACGGCGCCGCCGAGGATAGCCATGATGAGACAGCTGCCGCCGAACTGGGTGTCCTTGCCAAGGCCGTGTACCGAGAGGCCGAAGATGGTCGGGAACATCAGGGACATACAGGCGGAGACGGCGACCAGGGCGTATACGCCAGCCATGCCGCCGGCAAACATCACCCACAGCAGGCAGAACGACGCTCCCATGGCCAGCAACCCGAGCAGTTTGGCGGGGGAGATGTAGGTCATCAGGGCGGTGCAGATGAAGCGGCAGGCCGAGAAGATCACGATGGAGGCGAGCAGGTAGGTGGAGGCATCAGCCTCGTTGCCACCCACTTCCGTCATCACGTAACGAATGGTGTAGGACCAGCAGCCAATCTGGGCACCGACATAGAAGAACTGGCCCAGCACGCCGCGCACAAAGTAGCCCCTGGCCAGCAGGCGGGCGAAGCTGCCCTTGAGGTCCAGCCCCGTGCTGTTGGTATCGTGCGCCACCGGCATGCGGGTAAAGGCGATGGCCAGCCACACCGCGACGATGACCAGGGCCACCATCAGATAAGGTCCCATGACTGCGGCCAGCTCGCCGGCCTGGATCTGGCCGAGTTCGTCGGCGGACATCAGTGCCCGTTCGGCATCGGTGGCCGGATTAAGCTGCGAGAGAATGTAGAACTTGCCGATCAGCACGCCGGTGATGGAGCCGATGGGGTTAAACGATTGCGCGAGGTTCAAACGACGGGTGGCGGTTTCCTGCGGGCCCATCGCAATGATGTAGGGGTTGGCGCTGGTCTCCAGAATAGAGAGACCACCGGCCAGCACGAACAGAGAGGCGAGGAAGGGGCCATAGGTCATGATCTGGCTGGCCGGATAAAACATCAGTGCACCGGTGCAAAAGAGCCCGAGCCCGAGCAATACCCCCGCCTTGTAGCTGAACCGCTTGATAAAGAGAGCAGCGGGCAGGGCCAAACAAAAATAGGCACCATAAAAGGCGGTCTGAACCAGACCCGATTGCATATCCGTCAAGGTGAATACCTTTTTGAATTGAGCAATCAGGACATCCGTCATATTATTTGCAAGCCCCCACAGGGCAAAGCAACTGGTCAGCAGAATAAAGGGGATCAATATACTTCTGGGAACTACCTGACTGGATATTCCCGTGCTTTCGGGCACAATATCATCGCGGCTGTTTTCGCAAACAGCGGCATTGGATGTATTAGCCATAATGTAAACTCCATTTATTTTATATTGAGTAGGGTACAGTGTGTTATTTTTTGTATCTGCTTAATTGCCTTATATTGTTTTCATCTTTTTCTGTCAGAATTACATCAACATCGTTGAATTGACAGATCCTGACAATTCCGGAGCGGTTCTCTTTCCGGGTATCAGCCAGCAATACCTTCTGCCTGGCTGAGGCCAGCATCACCTTCTTGGTCGATGCGTTTATCTCATTGTTTTCCCAGACGCCATTGCCTTTGCTGTAGGCGGCGCAGGAGAAGAAAAGAGTATCCACCCGGTACTGGCTGATGTTGCCACTGGCAATGGTGCCAACGAAGGCGGCATATTTCTCAGAGTATTCACCACCGATGGCGATGGTCTTGATGTTCTTCTTGACTGCCAGGCTCAGCACATTTCGAAATGAGTTGGTGATTACCGTCATGGATATATCTGGCAGTGCTTCAGCCAGGTACCAACACGTTGAACTGGCATCGAGCATGATAATATCGCCGGGGTTAATCAGGGCCAGCGCCTTATAGGCGATCAGCTTCTTTTCAATGGAACTCTCGTGCTTGCGTTTATTGAATGCCAGCCCGGCATCGGCATTATCCAGAGAGATGGCACCGCCATGCACTCTTTTTACAGAGCCATTGGATTCCAATTCCTGCAGATCACGACGTATTGTTTCCAGCGATACTGAAAAACGCTCGGAGAGTTCCTTAACGGTGACTGAACCGGCTTGAACAATATATTTTTCAATATCGATAACGCGAGGTGACAACATAATTGGCTCTGCTTTGTTGGAATGAGCCGATTATAGGGGGAGGTGACTTGGAATATGTGTGATCTGACGCAGGATTTACCGAGTGAAAAACGGATGTAAAGCAATCAAAACGGGCATAACACCACATGGGTGATGCATATAACTAGTTGAAGTATATGTATTTGGTTGAAATCAAGGCTTGCCCGTTTCGGCATTGATTATCCGAAATCGGACAGTATTCAAATACAAAAAATTGAATTGGCTCACAGAGAAAAGAGAGTCTTAAAAATGGGGGGCATGTATTCAAGATGAAGCAGTAAATAGAGATCCTGAAAGGATGTCGTGTATTGGCATCATTGGAATCCTTTTTGTTATTCGTTAGATTGTCTAAAATTCGTACGTGTTGACGTGTTGACGTGTTGACGTGTTGACGTGTTGACGTGTTGACGTGTTGACGTGTTGGTGTAACCCGCCATCAAAAATGAAAAACCGGGAACGGGTGAAAAAACGGGAGAGATGGCAGGACAAACACAGGTGTGGTGAGGCTGGCGGCACGAGATGGCAAAGCCGGGCTGTTTACCAAAATATGACAAAGCGCCGTGCCTGGCTGATGGCGATGCGCTGAAAATGAAAAATGGCGTGATGAGTGGTACTGCACGTCTAAACGTTAGTATCCAGAGCGGCTTGCGCTGTCGGTGAACATTTTTGTGGCTGGGCTGTGCGTGGAGTCTCGGCACGGTTGAATAGACTGCTCGATAACCAACAAAAAGGGCCTCTTCCGAAGAAGAGGCCCTTTCCAAACGTTTGGTGGAGCTGGGGGGATTTGAACCCCCGGACTGTGCAGCTTTACCAATTGAACTATAAGGCTTTTTTATTTTCCGTGTGGATTTTGGATCAGGATTGGCGCTTTTGCTGTCTGGCCGTCGTACTCGGCGAGGTAGGATCCGTAGTGCCGAAATAGCATCTCCGGCCCTTTGTGACCCATCTGTGTGGCGAGCCAAAACAGGTTGCAGCCGCGGCTGATGTTGGCCGTGGCGAAGGTGTGGCGGGTTTGGTAAAGGTGGCGATAGCGAACACCGGATCGCCGGAGGGTGTAGAGCCAGGCTTTCTTTCTGATGGACTCAGCCCCAGACCATGGCTCATTGAGCTTCGGATCTTCAAACACGTACTCGCCGCGCATAAAGGTAAAACGCTTCTGGCTGGCCAGCGCCGCCAGCGCCTCACTCGTCAGCTCGATAGTGCGAGTGCCTGCCCTGGTCTTGGTGGTCTTGATGACCCCCACCACTTTAGCGGCCGACACCTGCACGGTGTTACCAATCCAGTCGATTGATCCCCAGCGCAGGGCGCAGATCTCAGACGGTCGCATGCCGGTGGCGAACGCGAACGCGAACAGGTTTGCCCACTGCTCGTTGATGCCGTGAGCGGTCGAGATGATGGCGGCCACTTCATCCGGGTTGAACGGATCCACGTCCTTGGCTCCCTGTTCAGGAACTGAATCCACGTCCAAATACCTGGAGACAGTGACCAGCGACACCGGATTTGATGGAAGCAGCCCATCAGTGACTGCTTCATCAATGGCACTACGCAGGAACGACAGCCGGTTGCGGGCCGTCTTGGCGGTGGTACTGCGTCTTACCAGCCAGTTCTTTACTTGTGCCGGGGTCAGCTCCGATACGGTGATCCCGTGCAGATCGGCCAGCGCCTTGTGGCATTTGCGGTACCCGACCATGGTGGACGGGCTTAGCCCACGGCTTTCACAGCGGTGCAGGTACTCATCCAGATAGTCAGACACCTTGGCGGCGATCGAGGCGCCGCCGAACATGCGCAGCTTTTTGGATTTCGGGAAGTAGTCGGCGTAGGCGAACTGGCCGCGCTCTATCTTGCCCTGGATCTCGCCGAGCAGGCGGGATGCATAACGCACGTTCGCCGTGGTGTTGGGCAGGTTGGACAGGGGCTCTCGGCAGCGAACCCCCTTGAAGGTAAAGGTGATGTTGATGGTCTCACCGCGCAGGCTCACGCCGCGTGGGAGCTGTTTTTCATTGCCCACTTGGTTACCTCCGCGATGTTGACCCAACGCTCCTTCACCCCGTCCACGTTGACGATGTGCACCCCAAGCTGCCAGATACCGCGCTGGATCCGCTTGTTGATGGTATCCCGGTCGGTGATCTCGATGGTGCTCAGGTAGGTGCTGAGCGGGATGGCGTCAGGCATTCTCATTATGATGAGCTGGCCCGGGATGTGGCTTACTGCTGGATCTGCTGCTGTGCCCATGGTGATTGGTCCTCATTATCCTGGTGATTTCATCCCGCCCCGCTCGGTTGTAGAGGAAGCATTCCACCTGCTTTCTACTACTGCTCGCCTGGTCAAGGCGATACTCCCCGAACGCGGGGCGCTTAAGGTTGTGTAGGTTGGCCAGTCGGCCGATGGCTTGCGCGCTCACCCCCAGCTCCTTTCCAAGATCGGTTGCGCTCCAGAGCTGGCCGGCAACCCGGGGTGCTTCGATGGGTAGGTCGAAGTGCGCCAGGATGCGGCCGATCTCGGCGAGCTTGGCCGAACGGGAAAGGGTGGGGGAGCGCACGGCGCTGACCAGCTCGTTGAGAAGCTGGCTGTCCTGGTCGATGGTCAGTTGAAGTTGTTGCATGGCGTGGCCCTCCTGTCCCAGAGGATGGGGCGCCGATTGAGTTGAAGGAAGGGCCGCTATTCAGAGCGGCCAGTTCAAACGGGCTTAAACCGCTCGAAACCAGCGAACAGGGTCAGCGTCTCGTCATTCTCACCCCATACAGCCACCGGTTCGCCGTTGAGGCTGCGTGACAGCTCCTCCGCTTTCGCTTCAGCAGTCTGAAGGTCGTCAATGAAGGGATCTGTCTTGGCTGGAGCCTGGAACAACCCGTAGCGATACTTGGCCATGTCAGTCTCCTATGGGCAGCAGCGCGGCGAGCCGCCGCAGTAGTGATGATTCGGGTCAAACTCAGCAGGGGTGCAATAGATTGGGGTGAGTTGTTCGCAGCATACGCACTCACCTACCCAGCCTCCTTTTGCTGCCTGCCACTGGATGACGCCATCATCTTTAAGCTGCTCAAACCTGGCCTTGTCTCGGGCCCTATTGTTTGCCTTGACCTGTTCCAGCAGGGCGTAGATCTTGGCGTGCTTGATGACCCAGGCGCCGGTCATATTGGCTTTGAGCTTCGGCCATGGATTGATGGTGTCGGGGTCCTGTCCCGGCGCCACCTCATCAGCCTCTCCGAAGTGCCACAGCAATACCTCTTTCGCCACATAAAGGACTGAGTGCCAGTCTTCCGCCTCGCCCCAGTAATCAGTGCCGCCGCCGATGCTCGGCATGTGGTTCACGCTGACCCGCACCTCACGGTTCTGGCGCTCCTGCTTTCCGGTGAGTGGCGGTCTATCTGCACGGCCTTGGCGAGAGCGCCAGTGCGGCTGGCTCAGGTCCAGCTCATCATCGACCCACACTTTTCCAATGGTATTGCCAAGGATGGTGTGGAGCTTCTTGCTCAGCTTCTTCTCGATACGTGGCTTCATGCAGCCTCCTCGTGCGGGATTGAAGTGAGGATCACCGGCTTGCCTAGCTTGATGGCCAGGGCATGCTCTGCTCTGGCGCCAGCGCTGCGCTCCCAGCCAGGCAGCATGACCAGCTGATCGGCCATCTTGACCATTTCGATGCAGATGGCCATGTACTCGTGTTGCTCCAGCCCATCCGGCAGGATCGCCGGGTTGAGCGCGATATGCCCGAGGGCATGCAGGCGTTCGGCCTCCAGGTTGAAGGCGTCGCGGTTGAAGTTCGGCAGGCCGCTCATCGGCCCGGCTATGTAGATTTTCGCCATGGTGAGTCCTTGAATTGGAAGCCCCGGACTGGCCGGGGCTCTGGTTATGCCCGCCAGCCCCGGTACCCGATAAAGCCGGGATCCATGACTTGCCTGAACGGCAGGACGGGGAGGTGGGCTATCAGGGTCTTGAGCTGGGGGTTATCGGGTTGGCTGTCGATGGTGACCCGGGCGCCGGGGTTGATGCGGAGGTATCTGGCGCGGGTCTCTTCGGCTTCGGTGCGGGTCAGGCCGGGCTGGATGATGGGCTCGCGGAATCGCACGGCTCACCTCCTGATGGTATTGGTGCGGCAGGCAGTACCAGGGCATCGGCCAGCAGGACGTATTCCCCCTCGTCGTCTTGCTCCATTTCGGCGCCGCAGCCTTGACCGAAGGAATCGCAGTGCCCGCCCAGGGTGTAGCGCTGGAGGGATGCAATGTCCGACATAAGGACCAGCCCGTCGCCCGGGTTCTGCTCCTGCATCAGGGCGATCAGCTCCTTGCTGTCGCCAGACAGGGTGGCTGTGATATTGGCGGAGAGGATTGCGTGTCCCTCCGCTATCTGTTTGCTGGGGGCGCACTCGACTGCCTCGTCCACATAGAGTTGTACCTGCGCGAGCATATCCAGCGCCCCCTTGAGTCGGCTTTGCAGTGCGTCGTGCTGGGCTTGCAGCTCGCGGTAGTCCTGCTCGGTCGGGGTGGTCGTGGACTCGGCCCAGTCGGCATCTGGCTGCGCTTGCTGGGGGTGCAGCGTGCCATACATCAGCACGCGATCCCGGGCCGCCTTGATGCGCTCCCACAGTTCGGCACCACCCACCGGGCCGCCCGGCGAGTCCAGCTCAACCATGACCCCCTGAAGTTCATCCATCATCTGGTGGAGGATGAACTCCGCGTGGCTGGGGATGGGGTGCCCGACAAAATCGAGGGCGGTTGCCACCTCCGGCAGCAGCTCGTCCCAGGTGGCGATGTCGCCGTTCTTGTGCCAGCCTGCCACGCCCTGGCTGTTGTTCATCACGTCCTGCACGTCATTCAGCGCCTCGATAAGGGTGTCGCGGTGCTGGTGCAAGCGCTTGAAGTAGGCGACAGCATCCATGACAGAGCCGGACGCCCGGACGACATCCTTATTTGGGATCGTTGCCAGCACAGCCCCCAATGCTTTTTGCCAGTCATCGCGATCCCGCTCAAGATCTAGCATCTGGTTGCCGACAGCCGCCACAAGCCCCTTCTGCTCCAGCTCGTCCGTGGGCAGCCCGTGACAGGCATTCCAGCAGGCGACCAGCCGCCGGGCATTGGCGGCGGTGACGGACTCGGCGACCAGGTGGCCGCCGTAGTATTCGACGGTATCGCTGCCGCTCATTTCGGGGGTGGGGTGGTCTGCCACAACCGCCCCCGAGTGGCCTACCCGCAGCAGGCCCTTGGTGTGTTCGCTCATACATCACCCCAGCATTCTGATTTCGTCGTCCGTCAGGCCAGCGGCCCGGGCCTTGTCCATCACCCGCAGGCGCTCGGCGTTGAGCGCGTCAGCGCGGCGATCTGCGTCGTTGGGCTCGATGATGCTCACCGGAGCCAGCCAACTGCCGCGCACCTTCACGGCGATCTCCTTGCTGACGTTGGCGTCGCTCCCCTGGACGCCCTTGTGTATCGCCATGCGTGCGGCGGTTGCGGGTGAGCCGCAGACGTGGATCGGGTACTGATACCCACGCCCCTCGGTAAGGTCGGTATTGGTGTAAACCACCCAGACCTCTTTGGTGTCGGTAATGGTGATGTCGGTCATGCCGCCTTCTCCTCTGCCGGGGCTTGGTAGTCCATCATGGTGCAGAGGTCGGTGATGGCCTTCGACAGCAGGATGAGGTTTGCAGCGTTGCACTGGCGCCAGTGGTGGGCGTAGTCATCGGCGTCATCGTCCGAGTCGTAATCCGGCATGGCGATGGCTCGCAGGCTGAAATCACTGTTCAGCTTGAAGCTGATGGGTTCGTGCCACAGCTCCAGCTCTTCCACCTGGTAGCCAGCTTCCAGCAGGGAAACCACATCGGATGCGCGATCCCCGTTGAGATCCATGCCCTTGAAGGTCACCATCTCTTGCGCGGTGTCGGCAGACTTGAGCTTGACGAACTGGAGCGGGGAGAAGGGGCCGAGCGCTTCCGGGCGCTCTGCACTATCGGTCAGGTAGTCTTTCAGGCGGTTGCTGATCCCCATCTTGATGTCGTCGATGTGGATGGTCTGGGTCTTGAGGGAGCCCATGCACTTCACCAGCAGGTGCATGACCACCTTGAGCGGGCGCTTGGTGGTGGTGTTGAGGTACAGCAACTCGTTGCTCTGGTCGTACAGGGCGTGGATGAGCGTGGTTTCATATTCAGCTGTGGCGGCCATCTCAACAATCAATTGGTCCTTCATGGCCAGCTTCTCTTTGCGAGTAACCTTCTCCCGCAGACCGGAGCTGATCAGCGCATCAACGCGCTCTTTGAGCTTGCGGTTGACGATCTTGGTCGGAATGAGCTTGGTGTCTTGGCGCACGACGAATGCGTAGCCGACGCCTGGCAGGTTGGTAACAAGCTCGCCGGTCACCTGGTTGTTCTCGAACCCGGCGCAGCTGAGCTGATTTTCAGTGAGCGGAGTGAAGGAGAGCTCGGCCAGGTGTTCGCGCATTGCTGCGATGGCTGGGAGCTTGGCACTGTAGATGCTGGCGGATTTGATAACGGAATGGTTCATGGTCTGGGTCCTTTGGTCGGTTAGTTGCGGGCTTTCTTGGCCTGCAGGTCGTGGATCTTCTTGGCTGCGGCCTCGGCGGTTTGCCGGTCGCAGGTGATGCCGCCTGGCAGGACGAACTTGCCGGGCTGCTTGGGATGGGGCATGACGACACCCAACCCGATGACTACTGCGCCGCAGTAGGGGTTTTCTGTCTTTTGCATGAGAGTCCTATGAGATATCCACCGTTCCTGTGTGGCTGGCGGTGGATGGGTTGGGGGTATCAGGCGGCAGCGCTGATGGGCTCTGCTCCGGTCAGCAGCAGCGTGAGCTTGCTGACATCACGGATCCGGCATTCGCCGCGCCAGTTGGGTGCGAAGATGAGGAGCATGGAGCCCTTGGGGTTGCCCTTCATCTCCTCGCCGGTGGCCTTGTTGATGAAGCTCACCCGGCCGTTGCGCCACTTGCCACTGGCATCGTGGTAGCCGGTGATGTGCCGCACCTCGCTGGCGCGCACACCGGGATACCATTCGGTGCTGGTGTCTTGGGGGACCAGCATGACGGTACCGATGCCGCGCCCCTGCTGCTCGATGGCCTTTTCCACCCATGGACCGATATCGGAGTAGGGCGGGTTGAGCCATGCCCACGGCGAGCGCACTGACGGGCTGATAAAGTCGCCCCAGTCCACGCTTAGGGCGTCGATATCCGGCGTCAGGTAATTATCACAGAGCGCAGTTTCCGGTAGGGCGGCGGCATCGAGGGCGAAGTTGAATTCCAGATCCAGCGCCCTGAACAGATAGAGCGGGGTCTGGGTCATGTCGCGGGTGGCTTCTGGGGTAGTGGAGCCGCGATAGTCAGCCATTGGCGATCTCCTTTCTGGCTTTGCTGTATCTGGCCGCGTCCTCGCAGTCATCAATGTGGCTGGCGCCATACTTCTCTCTGGCCGCCTCTGCGCAGCTGTACGCCTCGTATGGGCTGAACCCCCAGGTAACCTTTCCGCAGAGATAGCAGTTGCCGCGGGTGCGGCCGGTGGTCTGACGTTTCCGTGGGCGCTTTGGCTTACGGATCCCGGCAGCGGTGACCATGCGGCGCTCATTGACGTTGCGCGCCTGGAATGTGCGGCGACTGATGGAGACGGCATACAGAAACGGGTAGATGGCAGCATCATCCAGAAACCGCATGGCCTGCTCAGCTTCATCCTTGGTCAGCACCAGGGCGTCTGAAAGGTTCACCGTGCGACCGCGCTCGGCCTTCCAGTAAACGTCGTTGCCATCGTAGTCACCGCGGTTGACGTGAATGACGTATTTACCGCCATCCGCACCCAATCCGCCCTGGCTCTCATCAAGATACTGGTGGTCCACTCGCACGGTGGCGAGATCATCGACCAGCGCTTTGCAGAGCGGCACATCGGTATGGCGGTCGTTGAAGTGGCGCTGCGCTTCCTCCAGAGTGTAGACGTGCGCCCTGTCGAGATTGGTGGTGTAGCCGTTGCCGTTCTCAGCCCAGAACATGCAGGTGCTGCCTACATTGCTTCTGGTGTCGCGCAGGTAGAAGCCTGTCATGCCGCCTCCTTGTGCTGTTCCGGTTGCTGGCTGGCTGCGAACTGCTCCTCCCACAGCTTCACCTTGAGCTCGCAGGCGTAGACGATCTGGCCGACCAGCTTCTCGCCAATCCCCTTCACCTTGTCCAGCTTGTTCCCCTGGTGGCTCATTACCTTGTAGAGGGTGTCGATCCCCGCTTCGAGCAGTGGCTTGATGGTGCGCGGCGGCAGGCCACACTCGTGAATGCTGACCGTCTTGGCCCATTCGGTGCGGGGCTGCAGGTGGGGATGACTCTGCTCCAGGGCCTCCTGCATGAAGGCGAAGATGTCCCGGGTCATATCGTCCGGAGCGTCAGCTCCATAGGGGATCGGGTAAATGGGGTTCATCCACTGACTCAACATGACCGAGCAGCCTGAGCCGTCGGATTTCATGGCGTGCAGCTTCCAGTTGAGATCGTTGATGAGGTAGGGGAGGTTGGACCGCAGGCCGTAATCCACCAGGTAGACGTTCCAGAGCGTGCCATCCTCGCCCTTGTAGGTGTTGCCGAGGTGTTTGTGCCAGACCAACTTGGCAGCGCGGGCGCTCTCCAGCTCCATGATGACGGTGTGGCGGCGCTCCAGCTCGCGATCCTGGTCGTTGATGGAGCCAAGCAGCTCATTGATACGGCGCTCCAGCTTCAACACTTCCGAGCGGTAGGCCGCCTCGTTGCCCTTGTGCTTGGCGATCGCCGTGCGTTGCACCTCCAGCAGCTCGTTCTTCTCCTTGATGCGGCGCTTCATGCCGGCTGGATCCATGGCGTTGAAGTCGGCCAGCTGGCGTTCCAGTTGGCGGGAGGTGTACTGCAGGGCACTGAATTTGGTCTCTACCTCGTTCAGGGCGCGCTGCGCCTTGTAGAGCTCGTCTGCCTTGGCTTCCAGCTCGGCGGCTCCTTCTTGCCGCGCGGCCGCAATGCGCTGCTCGGCTTCGGCTACCTGCTGGCGCAGCTGGCTGACCAGTGCGATCTGCTCATCCAGCTCGCCATCCCGGGCTACCAGCTGGTCGATGAGTCCGTTGAAATCGTCAATATGGGCGTTGGCCGACTCGCTGATCATGGTCAGGTTGGCTGTAACGATAGGCTCCAGCCCGGCGACGGCCTGCTTGCAGTGTTCGGCCGGCATGTCTGCCAGCAGTCGGATCTGGTTGGTGATGGTGTTCAGGGCAAGGCTGGTTGCCTCACTGGGGTTCAGTTCAGTGGTCATGGTGCGGGTCCTGTTGTAAAGCGAAAGCCCCGTTGGCGGCGGGGCTTGTTGGTCAGTAGTTGATGCTCAGGTGATCGATCTTGTTGCTGGCGATCTGTTTGATGAGGTTGATGGCCTTGTCCTCTTCAATGCCAAGCCCCATCAGGTCCATCAGGATGGCGTTGTTGATGGTGCGGCGGTGCTCCACGTCTGCGGCTCGGCGCTCCTCTTCCTGCCGCTTGTGAGCCTGCTCCTGTGCGATGCGCTGGCGTTCTTGCTCGGCGGCGCGGGCGGCGGCTTCTTCTGCCTGGCGCGCGGCGTTGGCTTCGGCCTTCTGGCGGGCAAGCTCGGCAGCTTCGGCGTCGCGGCGGGCCTGCTCTTCACGCTCGCGGGCAGCCTGGGCTTGGCGTTGGGCCTCCAGCTCACGGTGCTGTGCTGCCTCACGCTCCAGGCGCTGGCGATTTTCTTCCTGGATGCGGGCCCGCTCCGCAGCCTGCTCGGCTATCTGGCGCTCGCGGTCGAGGCGTTCCTGCTCAGCCTGTTTCTGGCGCAGCAGCTCCAGCTCGGCCTGCTCGGCTTCGTACTTCTGGCGGGATGCCAGCGCTTCGCCAATGCGCTTGGTCGCCAGCTCCTTGGCGACAGTCGCCTGGGGCAGCAGCTCTTGCCAGGTGTCATCCAGTGCGGTCTGTTCCGCTTCCTGCAGCATGACCTGCAGGTCGGCGGCGGTGATCTCGATGCTGGCGGAGGCGCCCAGCTCATTGAGGCGGGCGAGGCGGCCCTGCAGGGCTTCCACTCTGGCTGATTCTGCCGCTTCGTACTGGGTGAGCGGGGCGCGCACCTCGTCTTTCAGGGCATCGAGGTCATCACGTATGGTCTTGCGGTTCGCATCGATGCGCTTGGGGATCTCCTTGTACTTGTCAGTCAGCTCCTTGCCGAACCCTTCCAGATAGGTCTTGGTCTTGGCCACGGCGTAGGCGACGCTGGCGATCTCCTTGCGGCCCTTGGTGGTGGTGATGTCGGGCACCAGGCTGGTCGCCTTTTGGCGGATGTCGGCCAGCAGTTCAGCAATACCCTGGCCTTCGGTGAACAGGGCGACAGCGGTAGTGGGTTCGATGACAACCAGCTGGGTCTGGGCGGTATCGGTCTTGGCTTGTTCGGTCATGATGGGGTCCTTGTGGCGCTCGGCCATAAAAAAGCCCACTGGTTGGCGGGCTGGATGGGTTGAAGTGGTTGGTTACACTTGTGATTTGTCGAGCTGTTTCTTGCGCTCGCCGGCGATCTGCTTGATGCCTTTCTCGATCTCTTTGTCGCCGGTTTCGCTGGCCCAGGCCCAAGCAGCGGTGTAGGCCTGCTGCCACTCGGTGGTATCGCTGGCCGCCTCAATGGCGGCGCAGTGGTCGGCGTAGGCGCTGGCGTGGTCAACCTGTTCACCAGCATCTACTTCCTGTCGCGGCACTGGCTGATGCTGAGGTTCAGCCTCAATCACCGTCCGTGGTGTGCGCATTGCGTCGAGAGCACGGCTGCCAGAGGGCGGTGGCGTCACATCACGCTCGATCCGCTCACCTTCGAACTCATCCGGCGTGTAAACACCCATAATCACGTCAGGGCAGTAGAGGCGCGCCCAGCGCTTGGTGGCCAGATACGCCAGCTGCTGGCGAGGGTCATCAGCCCAGAGCGTGGAGTTGCGTGTGCGCGCCTGAGCAAGGAACAGCTCCAGCATTCGCGGTTCGTCCTCGCCCTTGATGGTGGCCCACACCTTGATGCCAAGGCCCTCTTCATCTTTCAGTGTCCAGCCGGGGACGCGATATTCACCTTTATCCCCCTTTCTGATATCGAACTTGCCGATCACCCTGCTCCAATCCCCGAACCACTCGAAGTGGAGGCGGTCTTTTGTGGGGGCGAGGGCGGTGATCACCGCGTTGACCAGTTGCGCCTCGTAGCCAATCTTGCCGGATACGAAGTGTGTCTTCTGGGCTACGGCAAACGGGTTCATGCCCCACTGTACCGCCTGCATCACCACAGCCAGGCAGTCCCCCGGGCTGTTGCGGTATTCCTGCGGGATGGTTGCCTTGCCGGTCGCCATGATGTTGGCGAGGTTAACCATGGAGTTCATGCTGGCCACGTCGAGGGTGAGGTTTTGCCCCATGCCCTGCGGGGCTACTGCGGTTTGCTGGTTGCCGTATTCGGCAATCTGGGTGTTGTTCACGTTGCTCTCCTTGCCCATGCCGGGCGGGTAAGTGGTATCAGGTCGTGCCAGTCGTTGTTAACTCGGCACTCGTGGAATTTGCGCAGGTCGCGGCGGTAGAGGTCTTTGCCTGCCTCTTTCCACTCCTGCTCCAGCGGGCGAACCCGCACTGGGTAGCGGCCGCACTCAATGGATGAGCTGACCGCGATAAAGATGAAGTCCGGGATCTCGCCGTAAATCTCGAGATAGCCATCGGAGTACATGGCGTCCTGAACGTGGTAGCGAAATTCCTCGACGTGACGCTCGAAGCGGGACATGTCGTCCACCTTCTTGACGTCAGCCATGATGGGGTAGTTGTTGAGCTTCTTGTCTGGCCGGCAGCGGCAGAGCTCTTCTGTCTCGCGGTCAGTCCAATAGAGCGACCCCTCGCAGAGTCCGTCCTGCTCCAGTAGCCAGCGGGCGTCAGGATGGGCGAACACGCTTTCGCGCATCAGCTGCAGCTTGCGCCCATCCTCTGCGGTCATGATGGTCTTGCCCAGCTCGGAGCAGTTGGCCAGAAACTCCTTCTCTTCATCCTTGCCAGCGTTGGTACGGCGGTTGAACTCAGGGGCGATGATGAAGCGATCCTCGAACTCTTCCGGCTCCAGCAGCAAGCAGTGCAGGGCGGTGCCCATATCCAGCGCCTTGAGCTTTTCCTCATCGACAGGCGCGCTCTTGCGCCAGATGTAGGTGGCTGGGCTCTCGGCGATGTCGTCGAGCTGGGATTTGCTGATGCCGGGGCCGGAGTGGTACTCCTCGTTGGAGAGGCCCAGCACCAGACCTTGCGGCAGGGCCAGGCTGGTATCTACGGCGGCGTTCATGCTGCACCGCCTTTGGCTTTGGCGATGGCGGTGCGGGCCATAAGAAGTCTCTCGTCGATCTTTTCTTCTTGGGCCTGAATCGCATCGTCTAGGGCTTTCCCGTACTTACCAGAAAAGCCAGATGGCTCATCATGGATTGCAACCATCAGCTCCAGAGCCGCCAGCAGCTCGTCGCGCGACCGTTCAGCGGCAAGAAATCTTGCACTAATGGAGGTAACAAGCCCTTTTTGCTCAAGCTCATCGTTCGATAGGTTGCGGCAAGCATTCACGCAGGCCACGATGCGGCGGGCGTCAGGAATGGCGGTTTCGTCATCCTCACTTCCAACCTCTGCAATGTGGAATGATGTTTCAGCGGATGAGATGAATACGTCACCACTCGCATCCTGATGAACACCCCACGGCTCAGGTGTGTGCTTTATGGTCATGCTGCGCTCCTGTGCTGGTATTGCTGCCACTGCTCCTCGCTCATGGCGGTTTGCAGGTCGGCGAGATGGTTGCTCCATGCGTCATTGGCAAGGTCGGAAAGGCCGGCATCCACCACCTGCTGGACAAACTGCACCAGATGGGAGTGGTCGCCGTCATTCATCAGCAGCCAGATGGCTTGGTTGTACTGGCGATGCTGGTCGTTGTTGAGCTCACACAGCAGGGTGGCCGGGTCGGTGCTCAGCATGCCTGCCATCAGGAGCGGTCGGTTGGTGGCTGCCCACTCGGCGATCCACTCGGCTTTGGCGTTCGCCTCGGCTTCGCGGCTTTCGAGCAGAGCCAGCAGAGCGGATTCTCTGGTCATGGCTATAACTCCAGTTCACGCTGCAGGGCGCGCTTCTCGTGATACTCCTCGATGGCGCGGCGGGTGGCGGTGCGTTCGTGGGCGCTGCGGCGCTCTGCTGCGCTGGGTTCGACGCTCACGCTGTAGCGGTGTTCCGTGCGGGGCGGCATGGAGCCGCGAAAGCCCATTACCTGGGCCTCGGTCAGTTGCTTCATGGTCTGGGTCCTCTTGGTTATCCGAAGGCGGCCACAGCTTCGACGCTATGGTGTTGCCAGCTCCACCGGAGCCGCCTTGGGATACCGGCTCGCAAGCCGGGATCCATTCACATTCACGCACCGCTTTCCGAATTGACGGGTTATCGGCGCATCCCTACCGGCATCGGGATTCGTGGTTGTGAGCCGGTTCCAGACTGTTAAGGAGCGGTGCAACGCTGCTTCTTTTGGCAAAAAGAGGTTGCAAGAAGCCAAAGCGCACTTGTGGCACTTGTTGAAATGGGCTTTGGCTACGGCGCTATGAGGGAAGCGCCAGACCCTGCAAATCAGATGGATTCGAGGTGGTACTGCGTGCGTGCGTTCAGCATGGCTCTGTGACCTTTCGGGATGCGGCCAAGTCGCTCATTGGCGATGGCGCGCTTTTCTGCCAACTTTTGGCGGCGGATGTCGTCTGCGATTTCGCTGACGCGGCGATGGAGGCGTGCTCTGCGAGCTTTGTTTCCGCTTACGTGATCAGCGATAGTGGCGATGATCTGGTCTGCGCGTTGCGCGGCTCTGGAAAAAATGTTCTGGGTCATGGTACATTTACTCCTGTTGGCGAGTTGGTCCTCGCTAATTCCAGCTGGTTGACTGGCTGGGTCCTGATTGTCGGGGTTGGTCCCTCGGCATTCTCCGACTGGGTTGGTACCCCGGTCCTTCAAAGCCCGCCCTGTGCGGGCTTTGTCGTTCTTACGCGCTGGTCAGGCGCTTTACTGCTGCCCTGGCTGGGGCTGGGTCCTGATTGCTGGGTGTCTAATTTGGTCCGCCTTGCAGGACTTGAACCTGCGACCCTCTGGTCCCAAACCAGATGCGCTACCAGGCTGCGCTAAAGGCGGATGTTCGTTGTGGTGGCCGGTGCTGAACTCCGGCATTTCAGTGTCTACCTGACTCGGCTTACCCCTTTCCACCGGGAGATTCTTCGAGCTTCCCGTCCTTCGCGCATCAGCCTGCGCATTCACCACAACTGCGGATTGCACTGTTGGTTGCTACTCCAGTTCGCGTCGTCATCGCTTTGGTGACCTAGCTCGTCACCGGCTTTTGATGCCTACCAATGCAATCCCAGTTGTGCGCTCACCTTCCAGCAAGCTCGGTTCGGATAAACACGCGGCGCGTATTGCTACGAACTAGGCGGGATCTATCTCTCGGTCGCCGCCTCGATGACACCTAGAGAACAATTTGCCTTGTATCGCTAAACCAAGAGCCCAAAACTCTTTGTCACACTGAGAGCTGAGTGCTCCCGACAGGTTTCCGATTCATGACCATTATCTGGTCTTCGGCCTGGACAACGCCCAAGGCAAAGCGTTACCAGTAGCGACAACATCATGAGCTGATACATACCACCCCCGGTTGTCTTCTGGCCTTTTACTCCGCCAGAGCGGGAGGTTCCCCAAGACCTTCACCACGATTGGCCGCCTTCCACGCTGCCCCTTGTTGCTCCCGGCCTTGGTCGTTCTCTCAAGAGGACGATATGCAAACTGTATTCTTTAGAGAACGATTGGTCAACACCGATCTCTAAAATAAACGATATTTTTTTTGAACAACAAAAAACCCGCCGAAGCGGGTTAAGGGGAGGGAGAGGAGAGGGGGATTACTTGATCTCGTTGCGCCTCAGTTCTGACAACTTGCCAAGCACGATAGCCTCACTGGATGTGACCGTGCCAAGCCTTGGATCGTCTACACCGTAAACCCATCCATCAATCCCCGACATTGCCCTTAGCAGCCGCGCTTGATCATTCTTTTCGAGCCTGATCAGCATTACAGCACCCTCCTCTGGAGTGCGGTCAGCCAAGCTGAAGATGCAGATGTCACCGGCCACAATGCCTGATTTTGATAGGTGATCGTTTGTGGCCTCGATGGCAATGCTGTGGCTTTGGTTCTCTGCCACCACATACCGCCCGCTATTCATGTTCGGCAGCATATCTGTTGCCAGGTTCCCCACGTCATCCAAGGTCCAGACCGGCACTTTATCCGAATTGAACTGAATGTCGTTTAGCAACTCACCGCTGCTGCGACCGGTGTATAGCCAAATAGGGTCAACCTTCAGCACCCTGGCAATGGAGATCAGGGATGACACTCGCATTTCACGATTCGGGTTATTGATGGTGTTGCTGATCACGCTCTTGGATAAGCCGGTACGGCGAGCAAGCTCAGACATGCTGATGCCCAACTCTTGCAGCTTTTCTTCAAGGCGTTGCCCGAAAGTTTTCATCAATAACCTCTTGTTCTCTTTAGAGACTAAATTGTAATTCCGTTGTCGATCACTTTGGGCGACGTCTGCGGTTGACATCGTTCTCTGTAGAGGACATTATTTCAATGCAACCACAAAAGGACCCAGACCAATGAAGAAACATGAAGTAATCGGATATTTCGGCAACATGGCCCGCGCAATGAAGGCGATCGGCATCTCCCGCAGCCTCGCGGTGAAGTGGGGTGAGGTGATTCCCGCCCAGCATGCAGTTAGCTTTGTCATCGCCAGCAACGGCGAGCTGCGGCTGGGCCTGGAGGATTACCCCCTGCTCAAGGAGCAGGACCATCCTACCCAGCAGGCAGCCTAACCAGTCGCCCAACCATCCACAGGACCCAAGACCATGACCAATCTGAGCCTTATCAACAACAACGACCAGACCATGAGCAGCGTAGAGATCGCTGAACTGACAGGAAAGCGGCATGACAACGTGCTGGCCGATATCCGTAAAATGCTGGTCGAAATTCAATCTCCTGAAAAAGCAGGCGATTACAAAGACGGTAGAGGCCGCACCCAGCCTTGCCTGTTGCTGACCAAGGAGGAAAGCCTCTGCCTGGTTGCTGGCTACAGTGCCGCCCTGCGCATGGCGATCATCAAGCGCTGGCAGGAGCTGGAATCCCAGCAGGGGCCGCAGATCCCGCAGACCTATGCCGCCGCGCTGCTTGAGGCCGGCCGCCTTGCGCTGGAAGTGGAGCAGAAAAACCATCTGCTGGCGGTTCAGGCTCCCAAGGTGGCGTTTGCCGATCGCGTTGCCGGTGATGACAAGGGCGTCAACATAGGCAATTACGCCCGCGCCGTCGGTCTCGGCCAGAACGTGCTGTTCAAGGCGTTGCGCGATCATCGCATCCTGATGAGCGGCGGGAACCGGCACAACCTGCCGTTTCAGGACTACATCGAGCGTGGATACTTCACCGTCAAGGAGGGCACCCGCACCCACAACGATGAGACCGTCCCTACCTTCACGCCCATGGTGACAGGAAAAGGCCAGCAGTGGCTGACCCGACGCCTGATCGACCTTGGCTATTTGAAGCCCATCGCCGCCTGACCACCGGCCCGCTTTCCTATCCAACACAGAGGACCAACCCCATGGGAAGACTTGCCCAGCCAGACCATGAAAATATGAGCACCGTTTCTCCACTTCGCGTCCGCGGAAACCCCGCACAGCGCCAGGTATGGAAGGAAGTCGGCGCCGAGTGTGGCATGACTGAAACCGCATTTGCCCGCACCTCGCTGCTGATCCTGCTCCAGGCCATATCTCAGCATGAGCCCGGCATCTTGGCGAGGGCCGTCAAACGGGCCAATCGGAGCTTGCTCGAGCAGGGATTTCCGCCCGTGACTGTCGAGGAGATCCTGGAAGGTTCCGGCCTGCCTGAGCGCGGCCTGCTGCAGTTCAGCCAGGAAGACGAGGCCGTCTACAACGAGGAGCGCCCACTGCGCCCCCTGCAAAAACTCATCAACTTCGTCCTCGGGAGGTAACCCCATGACCATGCAATTACGTCCGCCGCGCCCGGCATCCCAGCACGTCAGCGATCGCGACAACATCATCCTGAAGTCGGTCATGCACGAGCTGGCCCTAGCCCTCGACGAGCCGCTGATTTCGACTGCGCATGCCGCCGGTACCGACCGGCAGGCCCTGCGCCTGGCCCGCGAGCTTGAGGCTCGCACCCTTGAACGCGCCGAGAACCAGCCTAGCGCATAACCACCATTCGCCTGCCTCACCACCAGGCTTACTGAATCAGGACCTGACCAATGACCAATCCGACCCTGGCCCATGGGGGCCATTCCTTGCCGCATGATCTCGACCATTGCCCGCTGTGCGGCAGTGAGCTGCAGTCCGGCACCAATGACCGCGCCTACGAGTGCCCCGCCTGTGAGTACACCGAGCAGGAGGTTGCAGCATGAACGCAATGAGCCCAGCCCTTCACATCAGCGACATCGCCGCCAAAATCGCCGAAGTCTTGAAGGCATACCGCGGTTACTGCGCAGAGTTCGGCATTGACGATGGCCACCAGGTCATCGTCAACAACTCCGGCGGCAAGGATAGCGGCGCCACCGAGTTGCTGGCCCGCGCCATCTTCGGCGACAACTATCGCTCGGTAGCGGCCGACACCGGCAACGAGCACCCGATCACTCTGCAGCATCTGAAAACCCTGCATCTGCAACGGGGAGGTGATCCTGTCGAGATTGTCTCGGCAGACTACCCACAGGAGCTGTTCGACAAGCGCCGTGAAAAGATTGCCAAAGCTTGGCAGCGCAAGCAGACGGTGATGGCTGGTGCCTATAGAGGCATCGTCATGCCTTCGCTGGCGCGCGCCGATACGGCGTTTGCTGAGTTGTGGCGAAATCGTGCCCAGGCGCTCGGTTGGGGTGAGTTCGACACCCCGCTTGATGCGGCCTTGTCGGCACTGCAACGCTCCGGAAATCCGTTCCTGGATATGGCGCTGATCCACGGAGGATTCCCCCTTGGTCGCCAGCGATTCTGCACCGACGAGCTGAAAATTCAGGTGGTGTTCGACACGGTACTCTCCCCCCTGCTGGACGCCGGTACGGATGTTGTTCAGTGGTCTGGCGTTCGGGCTGATGAGTCAGAAAAACGGGCCACCTACGACCGATTTTCAGAGGACAAGCGCGACAGCAACGGCCACCTGTTCAACTTCTTGCCGATCCATCAGTGGTCAGCCGCCGATGTGTTCGCACTCTATCGCTATTTTGGCATCAAGCCGAATCCCCTCTATTCCCAGGGGATGGAGCGCGTTGGGTGCATGCCCTGCATTCTGGCGGCCAAGCCCGAGCTGGCAGAGATCGCCGCCCGTTGGCCAGAAGAGATTGAGCGGGTGGCCAAGTGGGAGCAGCAGGTCGCCATGGTGTCGCGCTGGATCCACTGGATGATGGTTGGCCACGTTGACCGCCGCCAATTCAAGTCGTTCGGCGACAAGGCCAAGCTGGGGGTTAACTCCCGTCTGCTACATCGTGCTTTCGTGGTGGATGTCGAGGCTTACAAGGGAACTTGCATGCTCGGTCCCCGTGGCAACGTCATCGGTGGATCCATCTATGACGCCGTCGAGTGGTCACGCACCGGTCGAGGTGGCAAAACCTATGACCTGGTCACCAAAGCGATCGACGTCGAGGTGTGCAGTTCCAAATATGGCCTTTGTGGGTAAGGGGTAGGCATGAGCACCGTTCTTAAATTCCCGGGGCCCAGCGCCCCACATAACCCCCCTCAGAAGGAGGCCCGCGTGGTCGCAGATCTTGATGATGGGTTTACCCGTGTCGCCAATGAGCTGTTGGATGCACTGATGCGCACCAAAATGAGCGGCACGCAGAGTCAGGTGGTAATGGCTGTGATTCGTCAAACCTATGGCTACCGTAAGGCGAAGGATCGCGTTCACACCGGTTACCTGGCCGAGCTGACAGGTCTTCATAGCAACCGCATCAAGGATGCAGTGGTGGAGTTGGAGAAGCGCAACATCCTGAAGATTGAGCGGGGGAGTGGCATCTTCTTCATGGTGGCGGTAAACAAGGTCATTTCTGAATGGATTTCGGACAAAATTGAGTCCAGAGACGCCGCACGGAAATCCGTGAAAGCATCACGGAAATCCGTGAATAAAATCACGGAAATCCGAGATTCGAATCACGGAAATCCGTCCACAACAAAAGAAAACTACAAAAGAAAGGAACAGATAAAGATCTCTTCGTCGAAGAACGCTGAAGCGCTCTCCGACACCGAAGGCAATGAGTCGGTTTCTTCACCCGCTGAGAAAACCCGACCCGATGCCGCCATCCAGACCCCGAGTGGGAAATTCTGGGGGACCCAGGATGACCTGACCGCAGCCGAGTTCATTCACGGCAAGGTCTTGGTGGTGAACCCGACTGCCAAGGCCCCCAACTGGGCGCAGTGGGCGAACGACATCCGCCTGATGCGCACCCAGCTTGGGTACACCCATCACGAAATCTGCTCGCTGTTCAAGTGGGCCAACCTCGACCCGTTCTGGTCAGCCAACGTGCTGTGCCCCAAGACCCTGCGCAAGCAGTGGGACAAGCTCACCGCCAAGCGTGCCGGGGTGGTGCGCCAGCCGGCGCGCGGGGACGAGTGGGATCTGACCAAGACAATGACCGCCGACAAGCTCAACCAGCTGATCCAGGAGGGGTACTGATGACCATGAAACCGTTGAGCGAGGTCCTTGCCAGCATGCCGAGCGAGCTGCCGACCGTGCCGGTTCGCCCGGTGGCTGCGGTGGTCACCGAGCAGGATACCCAGGTGGTCGCCAGGCTGTTCGAGCAGCTCAAGGTGATCTTTCCTGCTTGGCAGCGGGCTTTCCCCAATCCCGAGATGCAGGCCAGGGCGTTGCGAGAGTGGACCGTGGCGCTGGTCGAGGCCAACTGCACCAGCCGTGATCAGCTGAGCCAGGGAATGCGCACTGCACGCAGCCAGGGTGGAGAGTGGTTTCCGAGCACCAGCAGGTTTATCCGGTGGTGCCAGATCACGCCGGAATCGCTGGGGCTGCCGACGCTGGATACTGCACTGGTCGAGGTACGCACCCGCCGGTTTACCCATCCCGCAGTGGAGCTGGCGGCCAAAGCGACGAGCTGGGAGCGCCAGACGTTGAGCCTTGACGCCTACCGCCCGGTGTTCGAGCAGGCCTACGCGCAGTTGCTGCGCCGTGTTGTCGCCGGGGAGGACCTGGGGGCCCAGGTGCGCAAGGGGTTGCCGTCGCGGGAGCAGATCCAGCACAGCCCTGAGTTTTACCAGCAGACCGGCCAGCGGGGGGTGGAAAGCCTCAAGGCGCTGTTCAAGCGGGGAGGGCTGTCCGATGTTCAATCCTGATGTGATCGCCGCGGTCGTGGCCGCGAAGTTCTGCCGGGTGGTGATCTATCCCGCCGTGCGGGGCTGGTGCGGGGAGCGGGTGCAGCTCGAGGTGGCCGACGAGATCGCCGTGCTGGGGAACACCGATTGCCAGCGCGGGGCAGGGCATTGGCTGGTACTCGATACGACGCCTGAGCAAGTGGCGGAGGAGGCTGAACGGCTGAGAGGCGCGCCAGTGCTGGTGTCGCGGGGTGGTGTTGCAAATGGAGCTGTGGATAACTCTGGAGGTGCGGCCCTTGCAAACCCGTGACAGGGGGTATATCGCGCCGTAACATGATGACTGAGCACGAAAGTCGGACATAGACCACCCGGCTGTTTGACCAAAGGACCCAGACTATGACCACCAAATCGAATACCCGAGATCTATCCGTTGCGACTCAGATGGGGCGAGTGATAGCCATCATGCGCGACGGCAAAGCCCGCACCCTGCGCGACATCGAGCGCGAGTGCTGGAGCCGCTTCGGCCAAGCCGACACCCAAGCAGCCATCAGCGCCCGTCTGCGCGAAGTCTGCTGCCACGGCTGGGTGAAGCACGCCAACCACCAGAACATCGACGGCAAGCAGGTTTGGCACTACCACCTCTCTCCGTTCCCCACTGCGGAAGCCGTTGCGGCTAAGGCGGTGGCAGCATGAAGATTCCACAATCCGTACTGGTCGCAGCCATCACTCAAGTTGGTCGCTATTTCCAACCGCTTCCGCCAGCCCTGTTTTTTAATCCGAGCAGCTCATACTGCATCACAAACCCGCGCAATGACTGGGCCGCCAAACGCCAACGTGCCGCCGCCAAGCGCCGCAACAAAGCCAAGCGGGGGTGAGGATGAGCCAATATCCAAAGCACTTTCTGCGCAGTCCTGAAATCCGCACCCGCGCCTGCCAGCTGGTAGCAAGCCTGCCGGTTGACCAGGACAAGCCGCTTGTCATCGAAATCAAGGAGATGACCCGGACCCTGGCCCAGAACGCTCTGTTTTGGGCGGTAATGACCGACATCGCCGAGCAGGTCAACTGGCACGGCCGCAAGCTCTCCAAGGAGGACTGGAAGCACGTTCTCTCCGCCGCCCTGTACCAGCAGGACGTGGTGCCGAACATCGACGGCAATGGCTTCGTGGTGCTGGGTAAGTCCACTTCCAAGATGACCGTGCGCGAGATGCGCGATCTCATTGAGCTGGCCCAATCCTTCGGCGCCCAGCAGGGCGTGAAGTTCGGGGATGAATCTCGCCGCGGCTTTGACTGGGTGGCGGCATACGGGAGGGCGGCGGCATGAGCGGGCATGAAGAGGGCTGGGTGGCGGCCAGAGGATGGGAAGGTTTGTATGAAGTGTCCAACCTTGGAGGAGTTCGCTCAATACCAAGGCTTGGGATCACAGCATTTGGAAAAAGAATGTATGGGGGGTCTCTGGTAACTCCTTTTGTACACAAGAGAACTGGGTACCTCTGTGTGAACTTAACCAAAAAAGGAAAGCGAAAGCAGGAGTTGCTGCATCGCTTGGTTATTGAGAGCTTTCTGGGTGATTGCCCCAAGGGTATGGAGTGCTGCCACAACGACGGAGATCGCACCAACCCGGCTTTGAAGAATCTAAGGTGGGACACCAGAAAGGGAAATCACGCGGATAAGAAGAATCACGGAACTCATCAGGAAGGTGAGAAAAACCCATTTAGAAAATTAACTGACGAGGCGGTTAGAGAAATAAGGGCATCAGACGCCTCGCTTGATGTTCTCGCGGAAAAGTTTGGCGTGTCAGTTGGGTGCGTAAGCAAAGTCAGGTATTTCTCCAACTGGAGGCATGTGGTGTGAGTAAGAACAAAGCTGATAAACGCTGGCTTGATGATGTTGCATCACTGTGTTGCGTGGTTTGTAGAAACATGGGGTTGGGTAGCACACCAAGTGAAATTCATCATGTGCGCTCTGGGTCTGGCATGGCCCAGCGCGCCGAGCACACCAGAGTGCTGCCGCTGTGCCCCCGGCACCACCGCGCTTGCTACCCCACCGGATTCCACGCCGCTCCGCGCACCTGGCAGCAGGAGCACGGCAGCGAGGAGTCTCTGCTCGAACAGGTAGCCCGGGAAGTGGCTGATCTGCGCAAGAACACCATCGGGAGGGTGGCATGAGTGACAAGGTTGTCAGCCTGTCAGCGGTTAAGAAGGAGAGCGGTGCCAACGTGATCTCCACTCTTGAGGATATGCTGGAGAGCGCCAGGCGCGGTGAGGTGGTCAACTGCCTTATCGTTACCGTAAATGGTGATGGAACCTGCACCAGGGCAGTAGCCAATGGGCATCAGCCCTTTACCCTGCTTGGCCAACTTGAGGATGCCAAGGTCAGCTTCATGGAGACCTACCTCGAATGATCCACCTCTCCGCTATCGATGCCGGCCGCCTGCTCAGCAATAACCCGAAAGCCAAGGCCGTCGTGAACAAGGTCAAGAAGGCGCAGCAGGTGGATGCCCTGCGCCAGCGAGTGCTGGCCCAGCTTGTCGGCTTCCCTGACCCAGCCACCGAGCTGGTATTCCACCCCAAGCGCAAGTGGCGACTCGATTACGCCTGGCCGACACGCATGATCGCCGTCGAGATCCACGGCGGGATCCACTCCGGTGGTCGCCACACCCGCGGCAAGGGGTTTGTGGAGGACCGAGCCAAGATGAACGAGGCCGCCCTGCTGGGGTGGACCGTCATCGAGGCAACGCCAGAGCATATTCAATCAGGCCAGCTGCGCGCTTGGCTGCTTACCGCTTTCAATCAGGACCAAGACCAGAGGACCAACCCATGAGCATGGAATTACTTATCAAGCTGCACGGCCCCAAGGCTGTATCTATTGAGGCAGAATCGCAGCGCGCCGGCCGATCGCCGGATAGTGTAGGTCGCGAGGAAGTGCTGGCAGCCCTGGCTCACGCTGAGCGTCTGTACCCTGTCGGAGTGAAGGTGATCCGCGCCCGCCACCTAGGGGATGGTATCGCCCTGCGCCAGCTGGTCACCAGTTACCCGATCAGCGCGGTGATGAGTGCCGCCGAACTGAATGGCGACAGCGATCGACTGCTGCGCCTCTACAAACGCCACCATCCCTATGGCCGCCGTGAAGCGAAGCGTGCCAGGGAGCTGGAGCTGCTGGGGGATCACGATAACGCCGCTCGGGTGCGGGCGCTTATCGTCTCCCGCTGTGAGCGTGACACCCAGGGTGGGCGCTGCCCGGCATGCTCCGGTACCGGGGAGCTCACCAAGCCGAAGCCGCACACCTGCCCGCACTGCCACGCCGGGTATATCGCAGCCCCGGCACTGACCACCGATGCAGAGCGCAACGCCGCCCAAGAGCTGCAGTATTGCTACTCCGATGCGGTTCGGGCATTCCATCAGTACCTGGATAAGGCCAAGGCGGCATGAATACATGGATTGAGAGCAATGCTTGTTCGTTGGTACCATTCAGCAATCACAGATTTAATTGGGGTCGCGAGATGGACGATGCATACAAATTCGAAATGAACTTCGCAAAAGACTCGATTAATGAAATGGCAAACCAAATTGCCGTTTATGCTCGCCAATCAATCGACGAGGCCGTCATTAAACACCTTTTCGTGCGCGGAGTTTCCGTTGATGAGATCCCACAACTGGTTAAGGATGGTCGCCTGGAGCGAACCATAATAAACAGCACTGGTGATGAGATTTACTCACTCGACGGTGAGGTGATATTCACCCACTACGGCCGCAGAGATGTAAGTTACTGTGGAAATGAGGTCAAGCTCACCACCTACTACCGGTGACGAGCATCCCGGATTAGGCGCCCATGTGGCGCCTTTTTCTTTTCCTCTCCGCCGGGTGGGGTATCATCGGCAGCGGGAGGGCACCATGAGCCACAACCTATGCAGTTTGACACCCGAGCAACAAGAGCGGGTGGAGGTAGAAAAGGCGGCCGCCTATGCGGTCTGGAAAGAACGGAACCCGGATATCAAGACACCCGCAGAGAGTGAGGTCAGCAACTACCAGGGGGGGATGCAGGCATTCTTCCTCCAGCAGGTGGAACGGTACCGGAAGATGAAATAAGCACAAATACGGGAGTGCGTGATGAATAACGAAGAGAAGTTGGTTAAAACCTTACTGATGGGTGCTCATGACGGACGCTCTGATGTAAGGGCCGCGGCGCTTGTAGCTATCGGTGAAAGCGGGATGATTGATGAAGACCGATTCATTAAAGCCCTTGAAGATGGCGCAGAGGTTGGCAACTCGGTGGTGAAGGCAGCGGCTTATACTGGTATGGGGCTGATGCTCAAAAGCGCCAACCGTCAATAACCCGTCGCCTGCCAATATCTGCGATTGCTTGCTATTTGCGGGCGCGTGGCACAAAATCTATCCATCATAGCCGGACTCTTTTTGAGCCCGGCTTTTTTGTATCTGGCCCGCCACTGTGCGGGCTTTGTCGTTTCTGGAGGGACGATGACGCCTGACAAGGACCCGCAGAACTACAGCGTGCTTGCCTACCTTGCGTTTGGCGGGCTCAGCGTATGGGGAGGGCTTGTGACCTACATACAGACAGTCAAACGTGAGGGAAGGCAATTCAGATGGGTTGAGGCGCTGCTGCAGGTTGTTGTGTCCGGGTTTGCCGGCATGCTGACCATGCTGCTCTGCTGGTACTTCTCTGCCCCTCTACCGTTGTGCGGCTTTATGGCTGGCATGTCTGGATACATGGGGTCCAAGGCTCTCGATTTGTACGAGCGCCGGGCTACCGGCTGGATGGGGAGAGGTTGATGAGCATCCGTTTACAGGTTATTGACGAGGTGATCCAGCGCGAGGGCGGTGACAAGTTCACTGACCGTGCAGAGGATCGCGGCGGCCCTACTCGCTGGGGGGTGACTCAGGCCACTGCTCGCCAGTTCGGCTATACCGGCAACATGCGCGACTACCCCAAGGAGGAGGCGGTCAAGGTCTACACCTCCTACTGGAACCAGCTGCGCCTATCAACCATCGAGGTGTTCGATGCTGACCTTGCCACCTACCTCTTTGACTACGGGGTCAACTCAGGCCCAGGGCGAGCGGCTACCGACCTGCAGCGATTGCTGAATGTGCTGAACGATCGACAAAAACTCTATCCAGACGTGAAAGCAGACGGGGCCATCGGGCCCCGTTCTCTTTCTGCGCTGGAGGCGTACATCAAGGCGCGCGGCGCCGGTGGCAAGCGCCTGCTGGCCGAGTCGGTGAACGCCCTTCGAATTGCCCACTGCATCACCCTGGCTGAGCGTCAGGAGTCGCAGGAGGCCAATGCCTACGGCTGGCTGAGCCGGATTTGTAACCTGTGAGGTAGACATGGAGAACGTGATTGATATTGCCGTCCACTGGTTTTTCATCCTGATGGCGGTTGTTGGCGCTGCATCGCTGATTGTGCAGGGTCTGGCCCAGATCGCTGCCGTAACCCCGTCAACTCGGGATGACGAGATCATCGGCAAGGTGCAGGGCTTCCTGACCTGGCTGGCCAAGATCCTGGACAAGGTGGCGCTGAACCTGCCGGCAGACAAGGCGCGAAGGCCGTGAACGCCTTCTTGAAGTTGTTGGATCTGCTCGCTGACGAGCTGATGCGGCTGCTCCGCATTCAGCAAGCCAGAGAGATACAGGAGGAACACGATGCGAACCATGCTGACCCGCAAGGGCGCTTTGCCGATCGCTTTGGCGCTGCTTCTGACGGGGTGCGCAACGAGCAGCATAAACCCTAACTGCCCGCCACCTGCACCACAACTGAACTGGAACCCCGCCGCTGATGGCGGGGTTTCTCTTTCTGGTGAGTCTACGGCTCGCCTGCTCGATTACATCGACGCACTGGAGCGCTGTACCAGATAGCCATGACCGACAACAAAGAGAAGAAGCCGCCAACCAAGCGGCCGCCGCGCCGCACTGCCGGCAAGGTGACTGACGCGCTCAACCCAGAGCGTGACCACCGCAAGAAAACAGACAAGCCGCGCGCCACCAAAGTGGCCCAGCCTGCCCAACGACATGGGGTGTACGCCAAGTTCTTTCCCGATGAGGTGATCGAGGATGCGGTGAAGGCCAACCTGTCCGACGAGCTGGTCGCCATGCGTTGCGGATTCCGCAATGGGGTACTGACGCTCGGCCGCATCGCCAAGGATTTGGAGCTGCCAGAGGACGAGCTGGACATTGAGCAGCGGATGTCTCTCTACAAGCTCTACAACTCCACCACCCGGGCGATGGATAACGTGCTCGGTCGCATCGTGCAGCTCGAAAAAACCATCGTCGAGATCCCGTACATCGTCGAGAGCACCAACCACAAGCGGGTTCAGTCCGAAAAGGACAAGGCGCTGACCGACAAGGCCCGTATCGAGTACGAACTGCTGCGCAAGGGCAAGAATACCGGCGTGCAGGTGCTGTGGAACCTGGGCTTCCTGAATAAGGACGAGGGCAGCGATGGAGATTAGGACCATCACCTACAAGCCCAGCCCGACCTTTGAGGCTATCCACCGGGATCGGCCCATGATCGCCGCGGTGCGTGGACCGGTCGGTTCCGGCAAGTCCGTGGGTTGCGTGATGTTCATGCTGGATGTCTCCATCAACCAGGAGCCCAACGCAGACGGCGTGAGAAAGACTCGCTGGGTTTGCATCCGCAATACCTACGGCGAGCTCAAGGCCACGGTCATCAAGACCTTTCAGGACTGGATCCCGGAAGAGGTGTGCCCCATCAAGTTCGACGCCCCGATCGTCGGCATGATGCGGATCCCGCACCCTGACGGCCAGACCATTATCGAGGCGGAGTTCTTCTTCCTGTCGATGGATAGGCCCAAGGACATCCGCAAGATGCTGTCGTTAGAGATGACTGGCGTCTGGATTAACGAGGCCCAGTTCCTCGACCTGAACATTGTGAACGAGGCGGCATCCCGGGCGGTGCAAGCCCGTTACCCATCCGGCAAGGACGGCGGCCCTACGTGGTGCGGACTCATCATGGATACCAACAGCCCGGATGAGGATCACTGGTGGCACACCTTCGAGTTCGGACAGGATGACGACGGCAACTCCCTCAAGCCGGTTGGCTGGAGCTTCTACGAGCAGCCAGGGGCACTGGTAGAGGTATCACCCGGGGCGCCCATTTCGCCAGACCTGCAGGCGCTTATCGATGCGGGCTATTTCCGTGACTATCTGGGGCGCCGGTTCGTGGCCAACCCCAAGGCGGAGAACGTCAAGAACAACAAGAAGGGGTATGACGCTTGGTTTGACCAGCTTGGCGGCAAGACCCTGAACTGGGTGCGCTCACGCATCTGCAACCGTTTTGCCACCGTGGCCACCGGCAAGCCGGTCTTTATCGACCACTTCAACCGGGATCTGCACGTCGCCAAGGACAAGCTCAGCCCCATCAAGTCGCTGCCGATCGTTATCGGTATGGACTTCGGGCTTACCCCGGCCGCCATCATCGGCCAGATCACCGCCTTCGGGCAGTTGCGCATTCTGGATGAGGTGGTGGCCACCGGCATGGGGATCGAGCGCTTCATTGATGAGCAACTGTCGCCGCTGCTTTCCAGCCGCTATCCCAACATGGAGTTCACCATCTGGGGTGACCCGGCAGGGGTAGGGCGCAGTCAGGCAGACGAAACCACCTGCTTCGAGGTGCTGGGCGAGAAGGGGATGCCAGCAGAGCCTGCCCACACCAACAACCTGATGGCACGCCTTGAGGGGGTTCGGTGGTGGATGTCTCGCTTGGTCGGTAAGGGCCAGCCAGCACTGCTTATCAGCCCGCACTGCCGGGTCATCATCAAGGCTTACGAGACTGGATACCAGTACAAGCAGCTCAACGTGGCCGGCGCCACCAAGTTCACCGAGCAGCCAGACAAGAACCAATATTCCCACCCTGCTGACGCATCCCAGTACCTGTGCTTAGGCGCCATGCCGGAGCGGGACCGCAAGCAGACCATCAACAGCAACGCCACCAGGGCAGCGCAGCGCGCCGCCGACTCTGTAACAGGATACTGACATGCAAAACCCGACCGAAATTACACTGTCTGGAGAGGCGGTGGAGAGCCTTTCACTCATCGATCTGTTCGGCAGTGGGCTATTCAAGGATCTTGGCAGCCAGCTCCAGCAGCGCAGCCTTGTAGAGCAGCGTTGGCTTGATGACCTGCGCCAGTACCGCGGCGAGTACGAGCCGGAGTTTGTGAAGGAGCTGAAAGAGGCCAAGAAGTCGCAGGCATTCGTCAACGTCACCCGCGAAAAGACAGACGCATGGGCCGCCCAGATGGGGGACATGCTGTTCCCGGTCGATGACAAGAACTACGGTATCGCGCCGTCCCCAGACCCCAAACTGTCCATGATGGCAAAGAGCGTGGTGATGGATGGTGATGGAGATGAGCAGCCATCGAGCGAGGCTCAGGTTGCCACGCAGATACTGGCCAAGGCTCAGGCCGCAGCTGCAGCGATGGAAAAGACCATCGACGACCAGCTGATCGCCTGTGACTACAACGCCGAATCGCGCCGGATGCTGCACTATGCCGCCAAGATTGGCACCGGCATCCTCAAGGGGCCGATCGTCGAGAGCGCCATCAAGCAGGCATGGCTGCCAGGCGAGGATGGTTCGTGGGCTGTCGAGATAGTGAAAGACCTCAAGCCGGGGGCTCGCTGCGTGCTGCCGTGGGACTTCGTGCCAGATATGAGCGCCACCCGCTTTGCCGACTGCGAGTTTGTCTACGAGCGGGAGTACATGACCAAGAAGGAGCTGCGCAAGCTGCTCAATCTGGAAAGCATGGGCTTCATCCCGGAGCAGGTGGAGAAGCTGCTGGCGCAAGACCCATCCAATACCCGCACTCGTTACGCCGAGTTTGTAGACCAGATCCGTTACCTGTGCGGTCTCAACCCAACCAATCAGGACTCACGCTACGAGGTTTGGACCTATCACGGCCCGGTGCCGCTCGATGTGCTGCAGTTCGCCGGGGTGGATACAGAGGGTCTTGGTGGTCGCGAGTGCGACGGGGTGGTGATCTTCTCCGGGGATGTGGTGCTGAAAGTGACCATCAACCCGATGGACACCATGGAGTGGCCATACTCCGTCTACGTCTGCGAGCCGGACGAAGGGAGCATCTTCGGTCTGTCGATGCCTTACCTGATGCGCCACCCGCAGCGGATCATCAACTCTGCGTGGCGGGCGATGCTGGACAACGCCGCCAAGACCGTCGGGCCGCAGGTGGTGGTGAACAAGCGACTCATCACGCCGAGCGATGGCAACTGGGAGGCTACCCCATTCAAAGTGTGGGAGATGGATTCGAGTGTGCAATGGGCGGAGGTTCAGAAGGCATTCGGGGTGTTCCACTTCGACAGCCGCCAGGGCGATATGGCCAACATCCTGCAGCTGGCACTCTCTCTGCTCGACCGTGAGGCCGGGGTGCCTATGATCAGCCAGGGCGAGCAGGGGCAGGTGACGCCGACACTTGGCGGCATGTCGATGCTGATGAACGCGGCCAACGCCGTTCGCCGCCAGCAGGTGAAGGAGTACGACGACAATATCACCAAGCCGATGATCCGCCGCTTCTACAACTGGAACATGCAGTTTGGCGATGATGCAGCCATCAAGGGTGATTTCGAGGTGCAGGCCCGCGGTACCAGCGCGCTGCTGGTCAAGGAGATCCAAACAGCCCAGCTGACCCAGATATTGGACAAGTACAGCCAGAACCCCAAGTTTGCGCCGATGTTCAATGAATACGACGCGATGGCAACGCTGTTCCAGTCCATGCACATCGACGCGGCCAAGATCCTGCGCAGCAAAGAGGAGTACGAGGCTGCCATCAAGCAGATGCAGGAGTCTGGCCAACAAGACCCGGCGCTCATCAAGCTGCAGATGGAGCAGCAACTGGCTCAGGCCAAGTTTGACCACGAGACCCAGCTCGCCCAGATGAAGAGTGCCAATGCCCTGCAGATGGCCCAGCTGCAGGCATCGCTCAAACAGCAGGAACTCCAGTTCTCCAGCCAGTACAAGCTGGCCACCATGCAGTTGCAGCATGAGGACAGTCAGCGCCGTGAGCGCATCGAGTTGATGAAGCTGGCACAGGCCAAGCAGATGAGCCGTGACCAGCTGATGATTGAGCTGGAGAAGCTGGACAAGCAGCAGGCGCACGATACCCAGAAGTTCATGGCCGAGATTCGAATGAAGGAGATTATGCCGCCGACCGGGAATTACGGATTGGAGTAGTTGACTTTTCCAGCAGGTGGCACAAAATAGCTCTAAGACTGCCAGAGTCCCATAACCCGCCTTGTGCGGGTTTTTGCGTTTCTGGTGCCCGCTATCTGGACAAGGAGGTGATCCCATCTCCCCACCCGGGGTAAAGGGCCTGCTCAAGCACTGCCGGAGGCAGGGTGAGAGAGTAACTACGCTGGTTTAGCTCAGGTGGTTGAGCATCCGACTCATAATCGGGGTGACGCAGGTTCGAGTCCTGCAACCAGCGCCATTTTCATAGCCCGGCCATGCGCCGGGTTTTTTATTGGAGCCAGCCATGACCAACCAGCAAATCAGGGAAGATGAAGATAAAGCCGTGGCATGGATCAAGAACAGCATCAGCAATGAACTTGAACAACTCAAGCCTCGGATCGCCAGACTTGAGCTCGACATCAAGATCTCAGGTGAGTTTGGCGATATGTATGTGTCGTACCGGAACACCATGAAGCGCCAACTGGTTTCTATGCGCGAGTACGCATCCGCGCTAGAGGAAAGGCTGGCAGCCGTAGAGGAGCTTCGCTCAGCATGAAAAAGACCATCGTCCATATCGCCGTGGTGACTACCATGGCCAAGCTCTACGGCGTCGCCTTCAATCCGTGGGCCAACTACAGCCGCACTCGCCAAGCGAAAGAGCGCATCGATAGCGGCATCAAGCTGGCTGGTAGTCTTGCCAGCGCAGGCTATCCAGTTGGGCCGCTGCTGCAAGAGGCATTTCATGCTCAGCCGTAGCCAGGACACCAACGCTGTCTTGCAGCACCTGAAAAACGAGATCGAACAGCTTCGCAGCGATCTGGAGCAGGACATGGAGCACGAGCAGACGCAGGCCATCCGAGCCCAAATCCGCCTGCTCGACAAGCTGATCACCGATTTCACGCCAGCCGGTTAATGCCGGAAGGTAACAACAGCCCGCCATGTGCGGGCTTTTTTTTGGAGATTTTACATGGATCACCTGAACGACCAAGCCGCAACAGGAGCTGACCAAGGCGCCGCCGATGGCCGCGAGCTGGATGTGTTCGCACAAGCTTCTGCCGCCGCCGATGCGCGTTTGCGTGGTGAGCCCGCAACCAGCGAGCCGCAAAACAACGACGAGCAGCACGACGAGCAACATCACGCCGACAGCGATGGCGGCAGTGAACAGCATCAACAGGAGGCCGCCTCTGCTGCAGAGCAGCATGCCGCACCCGGTGATGATGACCTGTTCCGTGATGCCACTCCAGAGCAGCGCGCCTACTTGCAATCGCTGATCGCCGATCGGGATCGGGAGGCTCAGGCAGCCCGTTCAGCCAATGGTCGGTACGCCGCTGCACAGCGGCAACTTGCTGAGAAAGAGCGCCAGTTCAACGAGCAGGTAGTCAGCATCCAGCAGGCAGACAAGCAGGGGGATGGGAAGGAAGCCAACCGCCAGCTCGATGCTCTGGAGAGTCGCATTGCCGCAATGCGCGAGGACTATCCCGATATTGCCGACCACATGCAAGGCGTTGCCGACGCTCTGCGCGATGGCCTGCGCAGCGAAATCTCGCAAGTAAAGGAGCCGGTTGCCAAGTTGCACCAGGAGGCTCAGGCACGACAGCAGGAGGAACTGCTCGGCATCGAGACTGACGAGCTGATTCGTCGGCACCCCGACGCTGAAACAGTTGTGGTTAGCAAGGAGTTCCAGAACTGGATCGCCACGCAGCCCGCCTCTGTGCAGTCCATTGCCAACTCCGACAGTGCCGCTGACGCCGATGTGGTTCTGACCCTCTACAAGTCAACCCAGCTCCAAGCTCAATCCCAACGCAACGCACAGCGCCAGCGCAAATTGGCAGACATGGCTCCGCTTGGCGGCAGTCAGGGCCGCGCCACGGTGGATACAGCGGATGAGTCCTCTGTGTTTAGCCGCGCCGCAGCCGATGCTGATAAACGCCTGACGCAGCGCAAATTCTGATTCAGGAGAAATAAGCTATGCCAACCACTACCTACGGGGATATCTCCCCGCGTGTCGGCATCATTGCCGAAGTGAAAATGCTGGAGCACGCCGAGCCGATCCTGGTGCTGCAGAAGTTTGGTGACCCCAAGCCGCAGCCCAAGAACAAGGGCCAGACCGTCAAGTTCCGCCGCCCGGTGCCGTTTGCTCCGGCAACTACCCCGCTTACCGAGGGGGTCACTCCAGCAAGCAAAAAGATGGCCTATCAGGATGTGACCGTCAGCATGTCTCAGTATGGCGACTGGTGCGAAATCACCGATGTGATCGCAGATACCCACGAAGACCCGGTGCTGCAGGATGTGCAGATGCTGCTGGGTGAGCAAGCTGGCGAAACCTTTGAGTTGCTGACTTGGGGTGTTCTCTCTGGCGGAACCAACGTAATTTATGCGAATGGCTCTGCTCGTAATGGCGTGAACACCCCGATCAGCCTCAACAAGCTGCGTCTGGCTGCTCGTTCTCTCAAGAAGCAGCGCGCCAAGAAGATCACCAAGATCTTGGCTCCGTCTGTCAACGTGGATACCAAGCCGGTCGAAGCGGCGTTTGTGGTGGTTGCTCACACCGACTGCGACTCCGATATCCGCGGCCTGGCTGGCTTTAAGTCAGTTGCCGAGTACGGCACCCGCCAGCCGCTGTGCCCGGAAGAGATCGGCAGCGTGGAGGAGTTCCGCTTCGTGCTCTCCCCAGTTCTGGCATCCCTGCCGGATGCAGGTGGCGCCAAGGGCACCATGGTGTCCACTGGCGGCACCAGTGCCGATGTGTACCCGATGGTGGTACTGGCGCAGAACGCTTTCGGTATCGTACCTCTCAAGGGTAACGGCGGTCCGGGGTCCATCGTTCCGATGATCCTGAACCCCAACACCCCTCGCGGTGGTGATCCGCTCGGTCAGCGTGGCTCTGCCTCCTGGAAGAGCTGGTTTACTGCAGTTCGCCTCAATGAGCTGTGGTTGACCCGTATCGAGGTTGCGGTCACCGCCCTCTAATACGCAATCAATAACTGGCCCGCCAAGTGCGGGCCTTTTACTTTTTTCAGGAGCATAGAGCCATGGAACTGATTGACCTCAATAACGCCGCGCCAGCTGACTTGCGCAAATACCTGTCCGATAACTTCGGTATCGACAAGGCGGCCAATACCAGTCGCGACAAACTGGTCGCCGAGATCATCGAGCAGGAGCAGGCGAACGGTATCACCCGTGACGCCAACACTGCTCCGAGCGCTGAAGCCATTACCGGCACCCCTACCGCTGAGCAGCGTGAGCTGAACAAGGCCAAAAAGGTCAAGATCAGGATCTCGCGCGACCCCAGCAGCCGCGGTAACGATGATGTCTATGCCGGAGTAAACGGTGTTGCCTACATCGTCCAGCGTGAGAAGGATGTATACGTACCTGAGCCGGTTTATCAGGTGTTACTGCAGGCCACAGAAACACGCTACGTGCAGACCGAGGATGGCTCTCTCGTGCCGCGCACCGTGCAGTCCTACCCGGTCAGCCTGGTCGGCTAACCATGACCTTTCTCGAGCTGTGCCAGCGGCTGCGGGCCGAGTGCCAGGATCTCGGAAGCGGCCCTGATACCGTGGTAGGCCAAAGCGGCCGGATGCTGAGCTATGTCAACGCAGTGCGTGAGTCATGGCAGAAAATCCAGATGTGCCGCAATGATTGGGAGTGGCTGAAAGCTACGCCGGCAACGCCATTGCAGACTCTGGCCGCAGACACCGATACCCCGTTCATTGATGAGGCGTACCACATGGCCATCGTGTGGCATGCTCTGCGCGGCATGTCCATCAGCCAGGTGACGACCGAGCTGCGCATTCGGGCCGAGGAGGAGTGGGGTACCTACCACACCATTCTGGTGCGACGGTATGTGCCGCCACTTACCTTTGCTGGCGGAGGGTGTGAGTTTTGAGACTGCCATCCATCGAGAGCAAGGTCATCCTGCTTGGTGGCGGTCTGGATCTCGCCACTACGCCGCTGGCCAAGGCGCCCGGGTTTGCTATCACGGCTATCAACGTGGAGCCGGGGATTACTGGTGGTTACCGGCGCACGCTGGGGTTTGACCGTTTCGATGGTCGGCCGCGGCCATCAAAGACCAAGGGGTACTTCGTTTTTCGCACCAATGGCGCCACTCAGCTTCCGCAAGCCACTTTTCAGGCGGTGACATGGAGCGGTGGCGCCGGGGTATTGCTGTATGTGTCTGGTAACGATGCCTTTATCGGTACCGACGCCAGCCCATCTTTGGCTGTAGGTGCCACATTCAGCATTGGGGCTGCCATCTACACGCTGGCCAACGTGCCGTCCCGTTCAGCCCGCACCATCGACGACATGCTGACGGCATCAGCCAAGGCGGCAGACTGGCGGCGTACCGCGATCGGCCAGGTTCCTGGTATTGGACCGGTTCGTTGCGTTGTTGCAATCCGTGACGAAGTGTTCGCCATCAGGGACAAGAGTCTTGAGGTCGGCGGTCTGTTCCGGGCAACCAGCTCAGGGTGGCAGGAGATCACCAGCTTTGGATCTCAAGTCACTGTGCAGGATGGCTTTGGGATTGATGACGGCGATCTCAACCTTATCCGCCACAGTGACGGGGCGACCTTCAACTGTGCAGCGCAGATGGCAGGGGATGGCTACAGCGGCACGCTGGCTCTGCCAAGCGGCCAGTCTCTGTCTGCCGGGCAGGTATTGCGCTCTGCTCCGGTTAACAACTATGCGGTGACGCTCAACGCTGCGCTGGCCGGTACGACAACGCCAACAGCTGAGACCGCCACCAACATGCTTGGCGGCGGCACCATCGACGAGAAGGACAACGCCGGCTGGTACGCGCTGGTTGGCGGTCAGTTCTTCCCAGTGGTGTCGTACAAGAAGAAGGATACCTCTACCAGCACGGTGCATGTGCTGACGGTGTGGAACGTCCACGGCAGGGCTGTGCCGACCAATACGGCAATCACCCTGTACCGCTTCGCGGCGTTCTGCGAGGTAGTGGCCAGTAAGGCGATCGTGCTCAAGGCTGGCGGCCGCTACGAAACACTGGTTCACAACTTCTTCGGCGATCCTGCCATGCGCCGCGCCTATCTTGCCAGCGGCGTGCAGCGAGCAATTGAGTTGCGTGAGAACGGTCGAATTGTCCCACTCATCACCAACCAAGCCGACGAGGCTGCTGATGCCCCCATCAAGATTGAGGCACATGCCAGTCACCTGTTTGTTGCTTACCGCGGTGGACAGTACGCCCACTCAGGGCCAGGCAACCCTCTTACTTGGTCTGGGCTGCTCGGGGCGAACGTCTTTGCGGTGGGTGATGAGATCACCGGGCTGCGCACCAGCGCAGGCGGCGTGCTGATGGTGACCGCCAAGAATCGCACGTTGGCGCTCTATGGTTCCGGCTCAAAAGACTGGCAGCAGAAGGTGATCAGCGAGTCGGTAGGGGTACAGGATGGTACGTTGCAGCCAACCTTTGTTCCGGTAGGTCTGTCAGATCGCGGCCTGGTGCGACTTGATCGGGTGCAGGAATTTGGCGATTTCGCCCTGAACCTGCTTGATCCAGCAGAGAAGATCCAGCCAATCATTGAGCGCTTCCGCTGGCACTCATCCACCCAGGTGGCTGCGGCTAACCAGTATCGCCTGTTCTCTCCATCAGGAAGAAATTTGGCCATCAAGCTCAATGCTGACGGAAGCATCGAGGCAACTGAGTTCTCCTATGGCGCACCTGTAGATCAAGCTTGGCGTTACGACGAGCTGGCTGAACGTAATTTCTTCACCATCACCGGCAAGGATGGCTGGGTGTTCGAGCTGGATGAAGAGGCTACCAGCTTCGATGGCGTCAATATTGTCTGGCTGATCAGGTTGGCCTACAGCCACTTTGGTTCACCAATGGTGGTCAAGAGCTTTCGCAGTATGACGCTGGAGCAGACAAGGCGTGGCAGATTGCGAGCCAAGATGGCCTACTCACTGGATTATCGCCATGGCCGGCAGTACCAGTCTGACAGTATGCAACTGCAGCAGGATGGTGGTCAGGACGGGATTTGGAACTACTCGGACTGGAACCAGTTTTACTGGGCCACCGAGTCGCAAGACGAGAGCAACTCAATCCAGCTGCAGGGTAATGGCGTTGCCCTGTCAGTCGCCATGTCTGGGCGCTCAGCTACAGAACCTAACTTCAATCTCACCGGGATGACAATTAACTTTATCCAGCGGAGGCTTTCACGTGCCTAACAATTACTACGAACGCCTTTCCGAGATGAATCCTGGCGAGCTTGCTGACGGTCTGGCCATTGAACAGGAGTTTGATGCCATTGGTCGCGGATTTTCAAAGTTGCCGGCGCCGCATCGTGATGGTGGTGGATTTGAAGGGCCGACCAAGGTTGGCACTCCAGTTGAACCTGGTGATGCTGTAAATCTCGACACCCTTGAAAAGCTCAACCTGCCGATATATCGCAAACAAATAACAAATGAAGATTGGAATACTATTACCAAGGATGGTATTTACGATGTAGTAGGAGCAAGCGGAGTCAACAAACCGCCAGTATATAATTTCGGTGTATTGCACGTTTACAGTTTCAACGGTGTATGCCTTCAAATTTATTACCCAGACAATAACGACTCCGGTCTACTAGCAAAGAGAACTTGTCAGAATATTGCCAATAACTCTTGGTTATCTTGGGGTGTGCTATCACCAGATACCGTAAGACATACTTGCCTTGTTAGCGCGGCAGGCACTGGCGCGCCGAATGAAACAGTAAGCCCTGCAATTCCAGCTGCCATTGTCAATAACTCGCGTTATGTAATACCAAATCCATTCGGCAATAGCGTGCCCGTTATTTGCTGGGCTGAAATTAAAATTAACGGGAATTGGTGTGACGCGAGCTTCGCGCTAGCTGATACCAATGCTGGGTATGGCGTTAAAGCCACATTTAAACAAGGTGAGGGGATAATCATCCAGACAGGCGTCACCGGTTTGATTGCGTTAGGCAGTCAAACTGGCACGGGTCACACTGGTTTTTCAGGTCTTATTACTTCGGCCCCTTGCCGTGTATTCATTAGTCGCATTGATTATTAAGGAGTAACCATGATTTACGCAAAACCTGGTGATAGCTCCCAACAATTTGGCGGTAAATGCCCGGATGGCTGGGTACAGATGCAAAGCAAGCGGCCAGATGGTGACTACGTTGCCAAAGAAAATGGCGAGTGGGTTATTAGGGTAGTGAGCAGAGGCGAGATTGAACAACTTCGCCTGGCGGCCTATGCAGACCCAATAACCGGGTCAGACCGCCATTTTAACGAGGCAATTCGCATGCAGGTGATGGGGGAAAGCGACCATGAGGTGGTTCGCCAGCGAGGAATCGCCCGCTTCGAAGAAATTCAGCGCCAATTCCCATGGCCAGTATAACTGATTCATATCGCAGAACAGGATCGCATTATGGCAACAACCGACTTGTCAGGGATGGGTATTGGCCAGTCATCCCGCCCTGGCGCACAGCCAGAACAGCAACAGGTGGCGCCTAAATTTGATGCCACCAACGTCAACGACCAACTCAACTCAACCCTGAACTCCAACAGCCTGCTAATGCGGGTTGCCAAGTCCAACGGTCAGGCGGCGGCCACGCAGCGTGGTCTTGGTAACTCGTCCATCGGCACAGAGGCGTCTCAACGAGCCATGGTTGATGCGGCACTTCCTATTGCCCAACAGAATGCCGCTCAGTCGCATGACCTGGGGGTTATCGACAAGCAGGCGCAGAACGACAAGGACAAACTGTCTCAGCAGGTGGTTGCCAACACTCACGGCATGTATATGAGCTCGGTGCAAGCAGCGATCGACAGTTACAACGAGCGATATGCGGCACTGATGTCTGACAAGGCTATGACAGCAGCAGACAAGACCAACCTGATCAACAGCATGAAAACCGAGCTCAACTCAACCCTGAACATGTACCAGAAGCTCTATTCAAATATCAGCACCATTCGTCCTGACTGGTCCAGTTTCCCAACCATCAGCCTACCAGGCGTAAATATCGGATAAGGGGTATCGCATGTTTGATTTTGGTGGAATGGTATCCAGCGCACTGGATTTTGCTGACAGCGCAGTCAGCTCGGTACTGGGCGGGATCTCCAGTGCCGGCACCTGGATGCAGAACAACCCTGGGGCAGCCACCCTGCTCGGCTCTGCACTGGTGGCTGGCGGTTCCTACATGGAGAACCGTGACGCGATCAAGGAGCAGCGCAAGCTGCGCGACGAGGAGTGGAACCGGCAGGATACCGTTTACGGTGCACCGGTCGTCACCCCCATTGAGTACCAGGTTACGCCCGGGCTGGCTGGTGACAGCATGACCCAGGGCGGCACATTGACCAATGGGGTGCTGGCCAACATCAAGAAGAACCAGACCGCGTTAGGGGGTAACTGATGGCGCTCGATCGCAACGGGACCGGCACAAGCCAGGGCTCATCCAGCAACCAGAAGGGCGGTAGCGGAGAAGGCAGCCGCAACCAGGGTTCCGGAGCCGGCAATCGCGGCAGCTCTGCATCCAAGAACAGTAGCAACAGCAGCTCATCAGGGAAGGGAGCATCCCAATCTGGTGGTGGTAAATCGTCACCCGGTCAAAGCAAGGCAAGCAGCGATACTGGCGGCAAAAAATCCAACTCAGCGAGCCAGTCGAGCGGCGGCTCGGTCAAGTCTGGCGGCAGCCTGGCTGGCAATACCGGTTTGGCCAGTGGCACATCGGCAAGCGAAAGTGAGTCTGGCACCAAGAAAGGGGTAGCCGGCAGGGTGTCATCTGTTAACCAGGCCCTGAGCAGCTACGGCGCAGCGCCCAGCTATGCGCGTGCCGGGTATGGTGACTCACTCAACTCGCAGCGCCAGTCACTGGCTGGCAGTGCCAGCCAAAAAGGATCCGATCCTGGCATGAGCGAGGCTGATCAGAGGGCCGCGTATTCAGCCGGTGCAGCTATAGCCAGGGATCATGGTGTGATCGCGAACTTGGTAAGCAGGGCAAACAAGGGCATTGCGACTGATAAGGAAAGAGCTCAGCTGACCAGTGTTGCTGACGCAGCAAACAGGCATTCAGCTGCAACGGTAGTGGGCGGAACCGTGCTTGGCAGCCCAGGCTCTTATATCGGGAACGGCTTAGCCAGCATGCTTGATGGTGATGATTACCACTCCCAGCTTGGAAAGCGAATTGGCACTGGCGAAATGAAAGGGGTGCTGGGGTCGGTCAATGATACGTTCGGCCAGGGCGGTACGCCAGATGCGGCAGTGAGCGTAGCGGCAAACGTGGCATCTGCGGCATTGCCAGGCTCTGGCTTTCTTTTCAATGCCATCAGTAATGGCCTGAAAGCGCCGAACTCGTCCGCCATAGCTGAGATTAACAAGGCGCTTGGCAGAGATATTGGCGGCGGTTCACTGTCAATGAGCGATAAGGGCTATGCAGCTCCGCCGCGCCAAAGCCTGACAGGAGCCAACCAAAGTGAAGGCACTCTGGCCTTCGATAGCAACTACTACGATCCGAGTCGCTTTAACGTGACAGCAGGAAGAAGGGGGTACTGATGGGCCTGATTCAGAGCATGCAACAGGGTGGCTCTCCCGATGGCGGAGCGGCACCGCAGCAACCGCCACAGCAAGCCAGCCAGGGTGGGGGAGATGGCATGCACAGCAGCATGATGCAGATGCTGGAGGCTGCACTGCTGGGCGATGGTGGAGAAGCCGTAGCAGGCCGGCTTGGCGCCGGGGATGATAAGATCCAGGGGGTGGCCGACGCGGTAGCCGGTGGCATCTTCACCATTCTCAAGCAAGCCAAGGAGGCGGGGCGCAGTGTGCCGGCGCAGCAGATCGTCAAGGCCGTCTACGCTGGCTGCCGCGAGATGCTGGCATCCGGCAAGATTAATGACCCTGACAGCAAGATCGACGCCCTGTTTCGCGCCATGCAGAAGCTCAAGGAGATGGATGCCGAGAACGACGTGATCGATGACCAGATCTTGGCTGAGGCCGGACAGATTCTGCAGGCCATCGTGCAGAAGATGGATGAAGCAGAGCAGCAAGGGGGTGCAGCATGAGCCTGCTCGCTGCATTGGCCAAGGGGGTTGGGGCCGGCACCGTCGATAATGCCCGTACCGGGTTTGCAGAACAGCAGCGCCAGCGCGAAGCTGCGCAACGCCGCGACGATATGCAGGTTGAACTGGATGCCCGCGACAAGCTGGCACAGAAGCAGATCGACGCCAGCCGCGCCGAGAACGATACCCGCTTCAAGGCGATGGCCGGCGAAAATCAGAAGAACCGGGATCACGACTGGGCCATGTTTGAAAAGCGCCTGGCCCTGGAAACCCAGGCGGCAGCAGCCAATGCCAGCGTTCGCGCCAGGGAGATGCATGCCAAGAATATCATGGGCACCATGGATCAACTGACCAAGCGCAAGGCCGAGCTGATGGAGAATGACAAGATAGGCGAAGAGCAGCGCGCCGTCGCCCTGGGTGAAATTGACGCTCTGGGCTATACGCTTGCATCAGACCCAGGCGCCCAGCAGTTGCTGAATGAATTTGGTGGTGGAGGATATGCTAATTACTGGCTTTCTCTTGCTCCACAGAAGTCGCAGGATCCACCGCCACAGGAACCCTCTCAGCCAACACCCACTCAACCACCCAAGCCACAGGGTATTATCCCGCGCCTGCAGGGAGATCGCTCGATTGAGAAGGCGCTGATCCAGTCTGGCCGTGAAGCGCTCACCGCGAACAAGAACCCTGATGCCATGGCGGCAAGCGCATATCAGAAGATGTATCAGTGACAAAGGCCCGCCAAGTGGCGGGCCATGTTATTTGGATTGATTACATTTCTCATGGAGTGAGATTTTTAGTAGCACCCATACTTCCCACATACAGCAGAGAATTTTTTCCCACCACTGTCTTTGCCATATATTATGGTGGAGTCACCAATCTTTGTTGCCGTACTATTCCACGACTGACCATTCGCGGCTTTTCCATTAGTGAAGGTGCTATTGCCTATTTTTTGGCTATCCTGATTCCAACTAGAACCAGTCTTTGAGTTATACCCACTCACATAAGTCGAATCGCCAAATTTCTGCACGGTGTATGAGTTGCCGCTGCTGTCATAGCACGTTTTCAGGTTGCCAGAACCTATACATTCAGCGGATGCTGACCCTGACAAAAACAGTAACACCGCAATAGCACTGGTTTTATAGCGCATCAAGACCCTCCTTTTTCTATTTGCAAAAAGTCAAATATTGCACAGTTTTAGGTTGAGCGTCAGTGAGCGATGTCACGTCGGCTTTTCTTGCCATTTGCGCTGCAGTAGCACAAAATTTCCCCATCATGGCCGGACCCTTAACAGGGGCCGGCTTTTTTATTGCCTTCGGAGAATTAACACATGGCCAAGCCAACCCGGGACGACTTTATTGCGGCTGCCAGGACGCGGTATTCAACCCAACAACAAGCGCCTGCCGACTCCAGCGAGCAGGGCATCTTTGGCGATACCGTCGATATGTTCCAGCGCGGCCTTGGCCAGACGCTGGGTGGCGATCTGGAGACGGTTGGCCAGTTGACCGACTCGCAGGGCATCAAGGATGCCGGGCGTGGCGTCAGCGCCTGGGCTGATGGCCAGCTTGACGAGGTTTCCACCCCCATGCGTGAGGCCATGGGCAAACAGTTCTTTCAGGAGAATGCCGAAACAGGCGAGATTGAAGCTGGCGATGCCTGGTCAGATCCTCGAGCGTGGGTCGGTAACTTTGCCACAGTGATGGGTCAGTTCACCGGGCTGGTTGGTGGCACCAAGGGTGCTGGGGTGTTGGCCAAGCCGGCGCTGCGTGGAGCTGGCAAGCTGCTGGCCAAAGACCTGGTGGAGGGGAGGGCGCGTGAAATGGTGGCCAAGGCCACGGTGAAGGACGCAATCAACGCCGGCGCCCTTGATTCGGTGCGGGCTGCCTACCTGGCGGCCCCCAGTGAGGCGGCCAAGCGTGCGGTGCTGGATAAGGCGATCGGCCGCCTGACCTCTATTGGCTATGGCGCCCATGCTGGCGCCATGGCATCCGGCATGCGGGCTCAGCAGGCAGAGCAGGAGGCGCGCAACTTCCTCAATGGCCTGGGCAATGATGACCTCAACGCCAACCCCATCTATCAGCAGGCGTATTGGGATCTGGCAGATGGCGAGATGCAGGGGGCCAGTGTTGGTGATATTCGTCGGGCGGCTATCGATGGTATCGCCGAGCAGGCGGCAACCGATGCCTGGTCAGATCCGCGGGCCATGTCTGCAGACTTCCTGTCTGGTGCGCTGACGGGGGCAGGTGGTGGCGTGGGTGGTTTACTGAGCAAAGTAGGCAAGACCAGAACGGGTTCGGCTGTCCGTGGCTTTGTCGGTGAAGGCGGCACCGAAGCATGGCAGGGGGCGGAAACCCAGCGCGCCGTTAACCAGGCGGTGGCGGAGTGGGCGGATGAAACCCGGGATCCGATGGCTGGCGTACTCTCCTCTGCGCTGAACGAGGGCACCTTGGGCGGTGCATTTGGCGGCGTTGTTGGCGGTGTGCGTGGGCCTGAGGTGCAGGAACGTAGTGCACCGGTGGTGCGCGTAGAGCGACGGGTGGTGACTGGCGACAGTCAGATGGATGACATGATCCATGGGCTGGATCAGCGCCAGGCTGAGCGCGGGGCCAGTATCAGCAGCGAAATTGACAACATGTTTGCTGGTGCCAACAACCCTCTTGGTTCTGGCAAGTTCGACCCTATCCGTGACGTGCCAGCCTATGAACGTCAAGGGTTTGTGCGCGGAAGCCATGATTTCAAGGGGCGTCCCATCGTGCCACTTGAAGGCGAATTGATGGATCCCGGCACCGACGCTGCAATCAATCCTGCTGGGCCTGATACCGGACTTGCTGAACGCGCGCCTCAACCTGCTGGCGGCGCGCCAGCGATTGAAGACCTGAGTGTCAGCGGTGAACTGATGGATGATGGCTCGCTGCTTGCGCCGCGTGGCGGCTTGCTGCCAGGCGCCACCATTGATGGCGTGGCAAGCGAGGTAGGCACTGAGCTACCAGCACCAGCTGCAGCTCAAATTGAACAGGAACAGCCTGCCGCAACTCCCACCCAATACGATAGCCTGCGCCTGACCCGCCGCGGCCTGCCTTTCTCCAGCGAGAAAGAGGCGGCGCTGGCCAGTCGTCAGGATGAAACCCCAGTTCCCCTCGATGGTGGCGGTTTCGGTATCGCCAAGATCGCAGACGCCACCCAACCACAAGCAGAGGTTTCCAATGAGCAGGCTCCCCAGGTACTTGCAGTCAGCAGCGAAGGACAAGGCGATCAGCCTGGAGCAGGCGAGCCAGTTGCAGCGAGCGCTGAACCAGCCATTGCCGGACTCGCCGACCGAGCTGGATCCGGAAATCCGGCAGACTACGCTGCTGCTCCACCTGTACCTGATGGACAGCAGCAAGATGACCAGACACTGACGACCCCGGCCACTGATTCCGGGGTTGCTGTTTCTGAGGTGGCGCAACCTGAGCTGGTAGCGCCGGAGCCTGCCGCCGCTCCGACGCCGTGGGCAGAAGCCATCGACAACCAGGATGGCACCATCACCCTGAAAGGCGAGGTGCCGCTCATCAAGCAGTGGGCCAAGGATAGCGGTGTGAAGGCGATCCCGGGCAAGGGAGGCATGGTGGTGGCCAAGTCATCGGCGGCCAAGGTGCGGGAGTACTCAGCACCAGCCGCCAGTGAGCCGGTGCAGCAGATCGAGGCCGCCCGCGCCGAGGTGGCGCCGGAGCCCACCGAGGCACAGAAGGAGGCTGGCAACTACAAGAAGGGGCACCTCACCCTGCAGGGGATGGATATTGCGCTCGAGACCCCCAAGGGCTCTACCCGTTCCGGCACTGACAAGGATGGCAAGGCGTGGCAATCCACCATGGCCCACGACTACGGCTATATCAAGCGCACTCTGGGGGCGGATGGGGATCATGTCGATGTGTTCATCGGTGACAAGCCGGATAGCGAAATGGTCTATGTGGTGGATCAGGTAGACCCCAAAACCGGCAAGTTTGACGAGCACAAGGTGATGATGGGCTTTGCCGATGAGCAGGCAGCACGGGATGGCTACCAGGCCAACTACGAGAAGGGCTGGAAGGGGCTTGGCGCTATCAAGGCCATGCCAATGGAGGAGTTCAAAAACTGGTTGAAGGAGGGGGACACCACTAAGCCGGTGGCAATCAATGACGCTAACAGCAAGATCACTGATTTTGGCGAAAAAATAGGTGGTGCTCGCAAGGATACATGGGCTGAATACCGCGACACTGTTGAGGGGGAAACAGCTGAGCAGATAAAGGAGCTTCCGCTTTCTAAGGCGTGGCCGGCACCCGCTTACGACAAGCTCATCGAGTCAGGTGTTGATCGACAGGCTGTTGCCATTGCCAGGGCTGCTCGTGATGCCATCCCGGCAAAGCCTCGCAACAGCTACAAGGTTAAAAATTGGGCAGGCACAGTGAAGAATATGCGTGACATAGCACTTGGTCTGCTGGACGGATCAATTGATGTCGATAAGGCTCGCAGCGTTATGTGGTCGTCAAACTTGCGAAACGCTCACGCAATTATCAACAAGGCTGAGCTGTATCAGGCAGTAGGGCATCAACGCAGCCTGGCCGATCTTGAGCTTTCCTCTGGTAGTTATAGCCTTTATGACGGCATTAAATACGACCCGCCAAAGAGTATTTGGACCATCAGCCGGGAGAGTAAATCTAGTGCATTTGGCAATTGGCCGCGCACTGTTGCATCCGGAGCAAGCAAAGCTGAGGTGATATCTGAGTTCAAGCGTCACTATGAGCAGTTGACAAGCCAGGAAAGCAAACCGAAGGCTGTGTCGTTTGATATCTACAGTTCTGACAATCGCAAAAGCTGGATTGTTGGAAAAAAGGTTGGCCGTAACTACCTGGCGCTGACAGAACCTTTCGAGAAAGTAAGCGACGCGCGCCAGTATCGTGCTGATAAATATGACGAGCTGGTGAGTAAACTGGAAAAGGCCAAGGAGATCCCTCGGGAGCGTCGCGATATTAACCTGCCTCGCGTCGGGGAGGATATGCGTGGCGGCGCTGACGTCACTCCTGAGCTATTTGGAAAAGCATTTGGATTTCGAGGGGTCGAGTTCGGTAACTGGGTTGAGCAAGGACGCCGCCAGCAAGATCTCAACAACGCTTACGACGCACTGATGGATATGGCTGCAGTGCTTGGCATTTCACCTAAGTCGCTATCGCTAAATGGTGAGCTTGGGCTGGCTTTTGGCGCGAGGGGATCAGGGGGCGTTAACCCGGCAGCGGCACACTATGAGCCTGGAAAGGTGGTGATCAACCTGACCAAAATGAACGGTGCTGGATCGCTTGGGCACGAGTGGTGGCATGCTCTTGATGGATATTTTTCCAGGATGAGAGGGCAGTCTGGCGACATGATGACTGAGGCTCGTGATGTTGCGCTATCCGCCATGGGAAGCCAGTACATTCATCGCGGAACTGTACGCAAAGAGATGATTGATGCTTTTGGCGCTGTAAACCGGGCTATTAAGCAGACCTCTCTCAAGGAGCGCTCCAGAAAGTTGGATGACAAGCGCAGCAAGGATTACTGGACAACCGATCGAGAGCTGAGCGCCAGAGCATTTGAGTCTTACCTTATTGCGAAGCTACAAGATCAGAACGCCAGCAACGATTATTTGGCCAACATAGTCAGCGAGAAATCATGGGATGCAGAGGCGGCCCTTGGCATGCGCCTTGATGGCAGTTACCCATATCCAACAGCAGGGGAGATACCTGCCATCAGGGCTGGTTTTGACCAGTTCTTTGACACCATTCAGGAGCGTGATGAGGGCGGTAAAAGAGTGCTGTTCTCCAAGCAGGCCATGGCGCAGGGTGACAAGCCGGCGCAGCACCTGACCCGCAAAGAGGCCGAGCTGGTCACCAGGGAGTGGCTCAAGCAGTACCGGGGTGCAGGCAGTATTGATGTGCAGATCCACGCCACGCAGGGGGAGTTGGAGCGGGCGCTAGGGTTGGTCGCCAAAGAGGGGTTAATCCGCCGCGCCGCGTTCGATGATGACACGAGCACCCTGCATGTAGCCGCTGACACCATCGCCAACGCCAAACGGATGCGCGAGATCCTGCGCCATGAAGTGTTGGCTCACTACGGCCTGGCCAACGTGCTTGGCGATGGCGAGTACACCAAGCTGATCAGCCGCCTTATCAAGTCGAAGAAAGACCCAAGCATGAAGGCGGTGTGGGAGTGGGTAGATACCCATTACGCCGACGAGGATATCGGGGTGCAGGCGGAGGAGGTGGTTGCCCATCTGGCCGAACTTGAGCAAAACGCCTGGCGCCGCGGTTGGGATCAGGTTGTGGCGTGGGTTACCAAGGCGCTGCGCGCCGTTGGCTTTGTGCCGGATGGCATTACCGCGGCGGAGACCCGCACCCTGATCGAGGCACTTGGCAAAAAGATGAAGCGCGGTTCGCCTGATGATGGTGGCCCTGATGGCGGCAAGAAGTTCAGCCAGGAGGCAGAGCAGCCAGACAAGAAGGGCGGGATCAAGATGAGCCAGACCGACACCGCGGCAGATGCAGCCATGGAAAAGCTCAACCTTGGTGCCAAGCCTGACGCTATCGACAAAGCCAAGACCAGCCTGGACAAGCTGCGCAAGGTTGAGCGGAGCGTGGTCAAGTCGTGGGTGGACCGGTTTATCAAGAAGGCCAACACCGAAGTGCTCGATGCCCTGGCCCCCATCAAGTATGCTGAGGATGCGGCTGGCATCACGGATGCAGCAGACTCCGGCTATGTGGCGGCGCGAATGGCCACCGGGGCGGCATCCACCATGCAGGCCACCATGCTATATGGCCTGCCGGAATGGAAGGATGGGGTGATCCAGCGCAAGGCGGGTACCGGCGAAAAGGATGCCTTGCTCGGCATCTTTTCCGACCTTGGCAAGGACCTGCACAACTGGTTGGGATGGATGGCTGGCCATCGGGCTGAGATCCTGATGGAGCAGGGGCGCGAGAATCTGCTGAGTGAGCAGGACATCGCCGCCCTGAAAGGGCTTGGCAAGGGTAATGAAGCCAAGTTCATGGAGGCCAAGGCCCGCTGGAACCGCCTCAATGCCGCCACCCTGGATCTGGCGCAGGAAGCAGGGCTGTTTACGCCGGAGGCGCGTGCCGAGTTCGAAAGCGAGTGGTACATCCCGTTCTTCCGCGAGTCTGAGGATGGCGACGTGCTGGCCCCATTCAAGCCCAAGGGGATTGCCAACCAGAACGCCGGGATCAAGAAGCTCAAGGGCGGGGAGGCCAACACCAACGACCTGCTAGAGAACATCTTTACCTCGACCTCCAAGCTGATCGACGCGTCCATGAAGAACATGGCGGCCCAGAAGACGGTTTGGAACCTGGCGGATACCGGCATCATCGAGGTCATCCCGAAGCCAAACAAGATGGATTACCAAGCCCTTGCCAATGGCAAAGACAGGATCATGGTCAAGCTGGAGGGGGAGGACTACATGATCCGGGTTGAGGATCCGGACCTCTATCGCGCCATGACTTTCTTCGACCGCGAGCCGTTCGGCGCTATGGTCAATGTGGCCGCCAAGGCCAAGCGCATCTTAACGGCAGGCATCACCGCGTCCCCCGAATTCATGCTGCGCAACTTCCTGCGCGACTCCCTCTCCAGCTGGGCCATCAGCAAGGATGGCTTCAAGCCGATGATTGATTCCATCAAGGGGGTGAGGAAAACCTGGCGCATGGACGGCAGCACCATTGACGTGATGTTCAGTGGAGCCTCCTTCCTGGGCGGCTACGTGAATGGCAATGACCCAGAGGCGATGGCCGATACCGTGCGTAAGTCGCTGCGACGCAAGGGGATGACCCCGGAGCAAATCGCCCGATACGAGAAGAGCATCATCCGCAATGCGGCGCATGCTAAGGGCGTGGTGGCAGACGCATGGGAGAAATACAGCAGGGTGGGTGAGGCGGTTGAAAACGGAAACCGTGAAGCCGTTTATGACGCTGCCATCAAGGCCGGGAAGAGCCACGCCCAGGCGGCGTTCGAGTCGAAGGACCTGATGGATTTCTCCATGCTGGGTGCGGCTCGCACAATTCAGCTCATGTCCCAACTGCTGCCGTTCTTCAACGCCCGGATCCAGGGCCTTGGAAAGCTGAGCCGTGAGCTGCGCGACAACCCGCGCGAGATCGCCAAGCGTGCCGGCATGATCACGGCTGCGAGCCTAGCTCTATTGGCCCACAACTGGGACGATGAGCGCTATGAAGGGTTGCCTGATTGGGATAAAGATGCCAACTGGCACTTCTGGCTTGGTGATCACCATTGGCGGATCCCCAAGCCGTTCGAGATTGGCGTGCTGTTTGGTACCATCCCCGAGCGCATGGCCCGGGCCCTGGGTGACAAGGACACCGGGGCCCAGTTCGGAAAGGCGGTGGCCAGGGCGATAGGCGACACCTTCGCGCTCAACCCGATCCCCCAGCTCGCAAAGCCGGTGGTGGAGACAACGGTAAACTATGACTTCTTCAAGGGTGGCCCCATCGACGGCCCACAGGACCTGAATGTCAGGGCAGAGGCACGCTACAACGAGCAAACCAGCCTGCTGATGCGCGAGCTGGGGGAGCTCACTGGCTTCTCACCCAAGCAGCTTGAGCACCTGGTTATCGGTTACACCGGCACCATGGGCAGCTATGTGATGGCTGCCGCTGACGGGCTTATCCGGGCTTCGCGCCCTGGTGAGTCAGCAAGCTGGCGCGCCGACGAGATCCCGCTTGTGAAAGCGGTGTATCGCGGCACTGGCCCTGCAAAGTCCACCCAGCACATGGAGGAGTTCTACCGGATGCTGAACGAGGTGAATCAGCTCAAGCGCACCGTTGACCAGTACCGCAGTGAGGGGCTCACAGATAAGGCCCGCGAGCTGCTGGAGGAGCAGGGTGGGATCTTGAAGTCGCGCCGCAGCTTGAGCCGCACTCAGCAGCAGGTCCGGGTGGTGCGCAACAAGATCGAGCTGATCCAGCGCGACCGCACACTGACCGCAGAAGAGAAGCGCCGGCGCATTGATGAGATGCTGGTCCGCCGTAATGACCTGGTGTATCTGGCGGTCAACAAGAACAAGTCGAACTGGGAGTAAGGGGGAATAGCGGCCCTGGCTGAGCCCCTGTGTTAGGGGTAATCTGGGGCCTTTATCGCAGAGGGCCCTGACCATGTGGATTCTGTTTGCTCTGATAATGATGGTGGTGGCGCTGAAAGCGTTCAGTGTCAGCTTCACCCTGGCACTGATACCCTTTGCGGCCGGTTGTTGGTGTTTCAGCAAATCCAGCCGGAGCGATCTGGATTGCTATGTTTGGATTGATCTTATGAGAAATGAATCGGCTGTATAATAGAAAATTGTTCAAAGCTTATCTTCACAAATAGCTCTTAGAATAGAAGGGTTGATTGAATTTGCAACGGATTTATTTGAAGAAAGATAGCCGATAATGTTGTTGCCTTGAACAAGCATTGGTGGGTTTATTGACATTGAATTGAATGGAGAATACATTCCAAACTTTCCGCCAAAACTACCATACTCATTCCAGATTGAGCTTGAAGAATATTTGCTTCCGTAGTCACCGTAATCATTAAATATTGATTTGCTATTAAACTTGTTATCTATAACACCTAGGAACGTATTGCTACTATCTTGGGCAAGTACATACGCACCACGAACTATGTTGCAAATGTCTGACGAATTTGCTGCACTTGACCATGCAAGAAGGAAAAACAAAGTAAAGGCTAATTTTATACTATTCATTTGTCTACCCATTTGAACGCTACGCATTAAAATGATTAACATTTTCACCTATTAAAAAATACTTTACTTGTGCCTAGCTACAATAAAAAACATGGCAAGCATACGAAAACGTATCAATCGACACAGATATCATATCATGCTCTATCTGTGGACTAAGACATTGAGGTGCATCAAGTTTATAGTCCCTCCACAATAAGATGTTTGTCACTTCATAAGACGGAGTATGGCTTGATTGCTCTACTGAGTCGATGTTGTTCGACGTGCTCTAACAGATTATCCCACTCTTCCTGCAAGGTTGAATACATCAACTGACCATTGGTGCTCCAAAGATCTGGGGATGCTTTGATGGTTTCCCAGATCCTGAGCTCGTCGTAATCCAGAAGGTCGGGTCGCGCCAGAGCGAGATTAGCCAAGCGAATGGACTCATCGGTTGACCATAGCCCATCAATCACCTCTAAGAAGTTTTCACCTCGTTCGGTATCGAAGATGGCTTCGGTACCAGCACGCTCGACCGCCCACTCTATCACCCCAGTGATGGTGCGTTTCTGCTGCCTGGCGAGTAGATCAATCAGATACTTAGAACGTGGGTCTAGCCTCAATGAAAGGTTTACGCTTGTTGTGTTCTTCTTAGTTTTTTTCTCGATAGCCATAATTGGTCCTAATGTGCTGATTGGGATAGGAATCAGCATTTTTCAATGGTTGCAAGTATTTACCATGCAGCGCAGGAGAGTCAAAGCACATCGTTTCACATATGGTATTGAAAAATCATTGCATGAGGTGATTTGTTGGATTATCTTCATCATGTCGAAACGACAACCAAGAGAGGAACGAAGATGGCGAGCGAGAAGAAAAAACCAATACAGATACGCATGACTCCAGCCATGATCACGGAGTACAGCGAGAATGCAGACCAACATTTCAGGACACTGGCAGCAGAGGTGATGTACAGACTGGCAGTCCTGGATGCACTGGTAAAGAGGGGAGAGGTAAATCTGAATGAGTTTAAGTTTCAGTAGGAAAAGTTCGACCCAAGCTGCGCCAACAGCTCGGGTCGAGAGATGTAAACCAAGCACGCAAATGATTGGAGTTACTATATGACTATACAACAACAGTATCAGCAAACCAAAGTTATTGGCAGGGCCGCGAATCAGTCCATGGTCGTGCCGTTCCGTGGCGACAACCTCTATCTGGTCGATCACCAAGGCGAACCCTATGTTCCAATGAAGCCGGTGGTTGAGGGGATGGGGCTGGCTTGGCAGGGCCAGCATGCGAAGCTGACAACCAAGTTCAGCAAAGGTATCAAGGAAATCGTGATACCTTCAGCCGGTGGCAATCAGACCATGACCTGCCTTCCACTCCGCAAGCTGCCGGCCTGGCTCTACTCGGTTCAGCCAGGCAAGGTCTCCCCCGAGATCCGCGAGAAGGTGGTGGCCTATCAGGAAGAGTGCGACGAAGTGCTGTGGCAGTACTGGACCACCGGTAAGGCCGATCGCCAATCCGTCAGGAAGGCTGCCAAGTCCTACTTGCCGGAATACCGTCAGGCACGGGCGATCAAGATGACCGCAGATGCCATTACGGTGGCGCTCTCGGTCATGCCCAACCTGAGCCAGGAGGCAAGGCAAACTGCGATGGCGACGGCCGTCAACACGGTGGTTGGTGACAACATCCTTCCTCTTCCGGTGCTGACAGAGCGTTACTACACCGCCGGAGAGGTGGGTGAGCGGTTTGGTATCAGCGCCAACAAGGTGGGCCGCATCGCCAACGAGCACAACCTGAAAACCGAGCGATACGGGAAGTTCTTCTTGGACAAATCCCGCAGCTCGACCAAGCAGGTGGAGACTTTCCGCTACAACGAGGCGGGGGCTGAGGCGGTTGGCGTCATCATCACTGCGCTGGAAGTTGGGGGTGCGGCATGAGCGACAGCAATGTGGTTCCATTCCCGTCTGGCGGAGAGCCAACCAACGAAACGATTGAGTATCTTCTTGAGATTGAAGGGCTTCTTGAAGATGCAAAGTTGTTGACGTCAGAGTGTGCCATTGCCACCGCTGATGAGCGCAGCGAGGGGTGCAGGTCGATGGCAAACAGCAAAATCGATGAAGCTCTCATTCATATAGAGTGCTGGATCAGCGAGGAGAGATTTAGCCTGGGAGGTCTGCAATGAGTGCCGCCCAACTACAGGTTGAGTTGAATGCCCTGCTGGGGGAGCTGGAGGTTATCGACCTCTGCCCCCAGGAACGCCGGGCGCTTGTTGACAGGATCCAGCGCATGATGCCTGACAAAGCTGACTGATACTGATGGGGCTGCGGCCCCATTTTTAATACCCAAATCAGTCCGAAAATGATAAATTCAAGAGATGCACTGTATGGGTATACAGTATTTCACAGTCGAGAGACTGGGAGAGCAAGGGGGAAATCGGATGGAATCACTACTAAGCGAACTGGAAGAGTTTGTTGAGACGCTGGACCTGGCGCCTGAGGAGGAGAGCAAGATCGCGCGCATTCTGAAAAAAACTACGCGATGAAGCCACCGTGTCAGCGTGATGCGGAAGGATTCGGATTGGCCCGCCACTGTGCGGGCTTTTCTATGCCTGGATGGCAGAAAAGAAAAAAGCCTGCATTTCTGCAGGCTTTCTTGCTCTTGGATCACCAGTGGATCATTTCGATTCCAGTTTTGGGCCAGTCACTGTCGCCTTGTTTGTGCTAAGTGGCTGTTTTTTCTGGGTTTGTCCTGTCGGTGTCCTAGTTAAATTGGTGGAGCTGGGGGGATTTGAACCCCCGTCCAAAATTACTACATCCTTGGCACTACATGCTTAGTCACTCTTTACATTCGCCAACCCGCTGCGGAGAGACACGCCACGAATTGACTAGCTCGATTGGTTTTAATGCTTCCGCCCCGAGCAGGACTTCCACACGATCCTGTGAAGGATGACCTTCCGATTCCCTAGGACACAGGCAAGCTAGGGTAGAAGGGCTCTGCGCAGGTTATTAAGCTGCCAGTGCGTAGTTTTCGTCGTTTGCGACTATTTTTTTGCGGTTTATTAACGAGGCCTACCGCACCTCGGCATGCACCTTGGGTTTCGTGAATCTTGTCGAATCCAGAATCAGCCCCAAGTTGTTAAGAGGGATTGTACGCAAAAATGCTGCCATGGCAAGGCGTTGATGGCCATTCCCGCGGGGAGCCGCTCCGTTTGCCGATTTATTGTGCGCAAGCAGGGGGGAGAGGGTAAGCGGTAGGCCAGAAAAGAAAAAGTCCGGGCTTGGAGCCCGGACCTTGCAGCATCAAGCGGATTAGCCGCGATTTTTGTTCTTCATGATGCGGGCTTTTTCCCGATCCCATTCGCGGGCCTTGGTATCTTCGCGCTTGTCGTGCTCTTTCTTGCCTTTTACCAGACCGATCTCGACCTTGACCCAGCACTGTTTCCAGTAGAGGGCGAGCGGCACTATGGTGTAGCCCTGACGGGCGATCAGGCTCTCGAGCTTGTCGAGTTCACGCCGGCTCAGCAGCAGCTTGCGGGTACGGGTCGGGTCACACACCACGTGGCTGGAGGCAGCCTGCAGTGGCAGGAAGCTGGAGCCGAACAGGTAGGCCTCGCCATCGCGGAAGATGACATAGGCTTCGCTGATGTTGGCCTTGCCCGCCCGCAGGGATTTGACTTCCCACCCTTGCAGGGACAGACCCGCTTCGATCTTCTCTTCAATGAAGTATTCGTGGCGCGCGGTTCTGTTGAGTGCAATGGTGCTGGACCCGGCTTTGTTTTTACTGTTTTTTTTGCTCATGACGGGCGATTTCCGGCAATGACTAGGAGGCTCGTATTATACGTAGGCGAGGGCGGCTGTAAAACGTGCAGCGGCTCGAGTGGCGGCTTAATGAGCAGTTTGACCGAGGTTTTACCTCCACAAGCCGGAACATGATGATAAAATCGCGGCGATTGGATGAGGAAAAGCCATGCCCCGTATTACTCGCAGTGCCCTGGTGATGTTCAGTGCAGAACAGATGTTCAAGTTGGTTAACGATGTGGATGCCTATCCGCAATTTTTGCCCGGTTGCGTCGGCAGTCGCGTGCACGAGGCCGGCGATGACTACATGATGGCCTCGGTGGATGTGGCCAAGGCGGGCATTGCCAAGACTTTTACCACCCGCAATCAGCTGGACATGAACCGCCAGATCAGGATGGAGCTGGTGGATGGCCCGTTTCGCAAGCTGGCGGGCTGGTGGACCTTCACTCCGCTGGATGTGGATGCCTGCAAGGTGGAGTTCGATCTCGATTTCGAATTTACCTCCAAGCTGATCGAGGTGGCCTTCGGTCAGGTGTTCCGCGATCTGGTGAGTTCCATGGTCGCCGCCTTCTCCAACCGGGCGAAGGAGGTTTACGGTGTCTGAGCAGCTCACCATAGAGGTGGTCTACGCCTTGCCGCAGCAGCAGACGGTGATTGAGCTGAGGGTTGCGCCAGAGACCTGCGTGCTGGATGCCATCGAGCAGTCCGGTATCGTGCAAAAGCACCCGGAGATCGATCTGGCAGTCAACAAGTTCGGTATCTACAGCCGCCCGGTCAAGGGGAGTGATCCCCTGCAGGACGGGGATCGCATCGAGATCTATCGTCCGCTCATCGCCGATCCGCGCGAGATGCGCAAGAAACGGGCCGAGAAGGCCAAAGAGGAAGGTCGGGCCGATGCGGTGACCGGCGGTCGCCCCAACACCAATCGCAAGCGGGGCGATGGCGAGTCGCACTAGTGAGTCGCTCCGGGATCCATTGCGATGCATTCGTCAAAAAGGCGCCTTGGGCGCCTTTTTTGATCCTGCGATATAGCCTTTTACCGTGCTGGTCAGCGCGCCGCCGCTGGCTGTGTGCTTTGACGGGAGAGCACCCAGGCGGCCAGCAGATCGACCCCGCTTTGCATCACCCGCTCATCGAAATCGAAGGCATTGTGATGGTGCGGCGCCGCGAGATCGGCTCCGAGCACCAGGTAGGCGGCTTCGCCTCCCTGTTTTTGTACCCGCTCCATCAGGAAACCTGCATCCTCGCTGGCGCCGAAGCGGCGAGTCTGGATGGTGGCGAGCCCCTGCTGGCGGGCCAGGGCGGTCAGTTCGGCCTGCAGGGTGGGGCTGTTGTCCAGCGCAATGGCCTCGCCCTGTTTGATGATCTGGTAGGTGACCCCGTGGGCCATGGCCACCCCTTCGACGATGCGTTGCACCTGGCCGAACATGTAGTTGTTGAGAGCGCTGTCGGCGCCGCGGGTCTCGCCGCGCAGTTCGGCATGATCGGGGATCACGTTGCGGCCGCTGCCGCCGTTGAGCTGGCCGATATTGATGCGGGTCATGCCATCCCGGTGGCGGGGAATGGCGAGCATGGCGCTGGTGGCCATGCAGGCGGCGGCCAGTGCGTTGCAACCGGCGTTGGGCTCAAGACCTGCGTGGGCCGCCGTACCCATGAAGTGCACATCGAACTTGGTGGAGCAGAGAAACTCGGTGGGGTTGATCACCAGCTCGCCGCTGCTGGCGTGGATACCGATATGCAGGGAGAGCAGGGCATCCACGTCATCGAGCGCCCCGCCGGCCGCCAGCGCCTTGCCGCCGCGACACCCCTCTTCGGCCGGCTGGAAGAAGAGCTTGATGCGCCCCCCCAACTGCTCTTTCATCGCCATCAACCGGCTGGCCAGCCCCATGCCAATGGCGGTGTGGCCATCGTGGGCGCAGGCGTGCATCCACCCCTTGTTGTGGGAGGCAAACCCTTCCCGCTGCGGTTGATGCTGCTCGTCGCCGGACTCTTCCACTTCCACCGCATCGATGTCAAAGCGAAAGGCGAGCGTCGGGCCGGGACGGCCGGTGTCCAGCTCCCCCATCAGACCGGTAAAGTCACCGATGCGATCCAGCCAGTCGGGATGCGCCCCCTGGCGGCGGGCGCGGGCCTTCTCGGCTGCCACGTCCAGATCCCGCCCCATCACCAGATTGCTGGCCAGCAGCTTGTCACCGAGCACGATGTGATAGCCGAGTCCGCTCAGGTGGTGGGCGATCAGGCTGGTGGTGCGGAACTCTTTCCAGGCGGCTTCCGGCAGGCGGTGCAGATCGCGGCGCCACTGGATCAGGTGCTCAAGGCTCATCTCGGCTTCCTTGTGTGTTTGAACTGCCGGCTATTGTGCCCTTTTTTGTGATCAAGAACAGAGGGGAGGCGGCTGGCGCTTTGTCGCTACCGTACAGAATAAAAAACGCCTCCCGGTGGGAGGCGTCATTGGCAGAGCGGCGACTCAGGCCGCGTGATGGTAGGCGGAGGCTTCAAACAGCTGCTTGTTGGCCACCAGATCGATGGGGTCGAAATCATCGACGTTGATGGTGCGCAGGCGGCTCACTTCGGCGCGGCGCAGCAGGTCGGCCTCGCTCTGGTTCAGCACGCCGGCAGCCAGTCCGATGTCGGCTACCTTGTCCAGCGCCAGGAAGGGACGCTTGATGCCATCGGCCTTGCACACCTTGTCAAACAGCGGTTCGGCGGCCAGCACGTCATCGAGTGCCTGCTCCAGCAGGCCGAAGGGGTTGCCCTCCTCGCGGGTGAGGTATTGTCCCTTGGCCAGGCGGCTGCGGGTTTCGCTCGGCGTTTGCAGCAGGCGGGCTACCTGGTTGTCCAGCTTGTCGCTCGGGCGCTTCATGTCGCGACCCAGCGGCAGCACGATGACGCGCAGAGCCAATCCAATCCAGCGGTTCGGGAAGTTGCGCAGCAGCTCGTCGATCGCCTCCTGTGCCTTGAACAGGGCATCTTGCAGCGCCCAGTGCAGCAGCGGCAGGTCGGCCTGTTGGCGTCCTTCGTCCTGATAGCGCTTGAGGGCGCTGGAGGCCAGATAGAGCTGGCTCAGCACGTCGCCGAGACGGGCGGAGACCCGCTCCTTGCGCTTGAGCTCGCCCCCCAGGGTGCCCATCGCCATGTCCGACAGGAACGCCAGATTGGCGGAGAGGCGGGAGAGCTGCTGATAATAGCGCTTGGTCTGATCCCCATAGGGGGCGGCGGCGAAGCGGGCACCGGTGAGACCCAGCCAGAAGCTGCGCACCAGGTTGCTGATGGCAAAGCCGACGTGGCTGAACACCGCCTTGTCGAAGTCTTTCAGGGCCTGCTCCTGATCCGGGTGGCTGGCTGCCAGCATTTCGGGCAGCACGTAGGGGTGGCAGCGGATGGCGCCCTGGCCGTAGATGATCATGCTGCGGGTCAGGATATTGGCTCCCTCGACGGTTACCGCGATAGGCGCTCCCTGATAGCCGCGGGCCAGATAGTTGTTGGGACCCATGCAGATGGCTTTGCCGCCGTGAATGTCCATGGCATCGATGATGCACTTCTGGGCACGGTCGGTGAGGTGGTACTTGACGATGGCGGAGATGACCGAGGGCTTCTCGCCAAGGTCGATGCCGGTCACGGTCAGGTTGGCCGCGGCGCCCATGATATAGGCGTTGCCGCCGATGCGGGCCAGCGGTTCTTCAATGCCTTCCATCTTGCCGATGGGCAGCTTGAACTGGCGACGGATGCGGCTGTAGGCGCCACTCGCCAGGGCCAGCATCTTGACGCCGCCGGTGCTGTTGGAGGGTAGGGTGATGCCGCGACCGACCGAGAGGCACTCCACCAGCATGCGCCAACCCTGTCCGGCCATGGCCGGGCCGCCGATGATGAAATCGAGGGGGACGAAGACGTCCTTGCCCTGGGTCGGGCCGTTCTGGAACGGCACGTTGAGCGGGAAGTGGCGACGGCCGATGCCGACTCCCTTGATGTGGGTCGGGATCAGGGCGCAGGTGATGCCGAGCTCCTCTTCCTCCCCCAGCAGATGCTCCGGGTCACGCAGCTTGAAGGCGAGCCCCAGCACGGTGGCGATGGGGGCAAGCGTAATGTAGCGCTTGTTCCAGGTCAGGCGCATGCCGAGCACCTCTTCCCCTTCCCACTCGCCCTTAGCGATGATGCCAAAATCGGGGATGGAACCCGCATCCGAACCCGCTTCCGGGCTGGTCAGGGCGAAGCAGGGGATCTCCTTGCCGACCGCCAGACGAGGCAGGTAGTAATCCTTCTGCTCATCGGTGCCATAGTGTTGCAGCAGTTCGCCCGGGCCCAGGGAGTTGGGCACGCCGACGGTGGAGGCGAGCACGGCGCTGGCGCCGCACAGCTTTTGCAGCACGCAGGACTGGGCGTAGGCGGAGAACTCCAGGCCACCGTACTTCTTCTTGATGATCATGGCGAAGAACTTGTTGTCCTTCAGGTATTGCCACACCTCGGGAGAGAGATCGGCCCGCTCGTGGGTTACCTCCCAGTCGCTGACCATGCGGCACACCTCTTCCACCGGACCGTCCAGGAAGGCCTGCTCTTCTGCCGACAGGGTGCTGACCGGGATGGCGTGCAGCTTCTTCCAGTCCGGATTGCCGGCAAACAGGTCGGCTTCCCACCAGGTAGTGCCCGCTTCGATGGCTTCTTTTTCAGTGCGGGACATCTCTGGCATGATGGATTTGTAGAGCTTGAACAGCGGCTTGGTCAGCTGGTTTCGGCGAAATTCCACCAGGTTGAGGGGGATGGCAACCACGGCAAACAGGGCCCATACCAGCAAGGGCACATGACCGTAGAGGGCCCCGATGATAAGGGCGGCGAAGGTTACCAGGGTCGAGATGAACAGGGATGCCCGGCGATAGGCCAGGGCTCCGATAACCAGGATCACCCCGAGCAGAGTGAGGGTCGTCGTCATTGCTTGCTCCTTGCGTGATAGGTTGCCAATGTGGCGTAACTGATCCAGAGGTCTGACCTGTTTGGTCTGGCCCTTGTTGTAATTCATACGCACAAAGTTATCAAGTTGTTTACAAGCTCATTACCTTGCGACTGTGATCCCCGTAACGTGGCAGGCCAGCCTGTGGCGCGACCTGCCGAGGGAGGGGGCGACGACGGGATTGCCTTGTGCGAGAATAGCGGCGACTTACACGCACACTAAAAAGTGGAAGAGACATCATGTACCAAGAATTGATCCGCAATGAACTGACCGAAGCCGCCAGCGTGCTGCAAGCCTTCCTGGCCGATGAGCAGAATCTGAAGAATATCGAGGCGGCCGCCAAGCTGCTGGCTGACTCCTTCAAAGAGGAAGGCAAGGTACTCTCCTGTGGTAACGGTGGCTCCCACTGCGACGCCATGCACTTTGCCGAGGAGCTGACCGGCCGCTATCGCGAGAACCGTCCGGGTTATGCCGGCATCGCCATCTCGGATCCTAGCCACCTCTCCTGCGTCTCCAACGACTTTGGCTATGACTTCGTCTTCTCCCGCTACGTCGAGGCTGTCGGCCGCCGTGGTGACGTGCTGCTCGGCATCTCTACCAGCGGCAACTCCGGCAACATCCTCAAGGCCATCGAGGCGGCTCGTGCCAAGGGCATGAAGGTGATCGCCTTAACCGGCAAGGATGGTGGCAAGATGGCAGGTCTGGCCGATGTGGAGATCCGCGTTCCACACTTCGGTTATGCCGACCGCATTCAGGAAGTGCACATCAAAGTGATCCACATCCTGATCCAGCTGGTCGAAAAAGAGATGGCCAAGTAAGTGATAGTGACGCCGGGCAGGAGTGTGCCTGTCCGGCATCGCCAATCTGGACAAGCGGCTTGATGCAAAGGCTATGCTTTTCTGCCAAGTCAGCCAGATGAACAAGTAGTCAAGGAAGGAGTGGTCCAGATATGTGCGAACTGCTCGGCATGAGCGCCAATGTGCCGACCGATATCTGCTTCAGTTTTACTGGCCTGATGCTGCGCGGTGGCAAGACGGGTCCCCACAAGGATGGCTGGGGGATCACCTTCTATGAGGGGAAGGGGTTTCGTACTTTCAAGGATCCCGAGCCCAGTGCCCACTCTCCCATCGCCAGGCTGGTACAGGCGCTGCCCATCAAGAGCTGCGCCGTGGTCAGTCATATCCGCCAGGCCAACCGGGGCTGCGTGTCGCTGGAAAATACTCACCCGTTTACCCGCGAGCTGTGGGGGCGGTACTGGACCTTTGCCCACAACGGTCAGCTGACCGGCTACAAGAGGCTGGCCACCGGGCGGCACAGGCCGGTGGGGGATACCGACAGCGAACACGCCTTCTGCTGGCTGCTCGACAGGCTGGAGCAGAAGTATCCGAGGCGACCGGCCAACTTCCCCGCCATGTTTCGCTACCTCGCTACCCTATGTGACGAGCTACGGGCATTCGGGGTGTTCAACATGCTGCTCTCGGACGGGGAGTATGTGATGACCTTTTGCTCCAACAATCTGCACTGGTTGACCCGGCGTGCCCCCTTTGGTGAAGCGAGTCTGCTGGATGAAGAGGTCGTGATCGATTTTCATAGTGAGACGACCCCCAATGACGTGGTGACCATCATCACGACTCGTCCGCTGACTGGGAATGAACACTGGGTCAAGATGGAACCTGGTGAGTTTAACCTGTTCCGGCTGGGTGAGCGTATCGCCAGCAATCACGACGAGATCGGCCAATAAAAAAATACCAGGGTAGATACCTACCCTGGTTCTTCGCAGCAGCCATAAAGGGCAAAAGGGATGAGAGGTGTTGCTGAGCATCATCACTCTGATGATGCTTAGTGTTACTTGAATGTTAATTTGTTGCAATGATGTTATTTTGCATTGCTGTCAAAGCGTGTTGATATTTTGAGCCCGATCACGTTTTTCGTCTTTTGGGCTGGATGTTGAAGCAGTTTGCCGGTCTCAGGTGAGCTGTCCGGGCGTCCGTGGCCCGAAAACTATCTATAGTATGGTCTGTTTGAATACCATTTTGAGAGGCCTCGCATGGAGTGGGTGGATCGCAAGGTGTTGCAACAGCTGGCTGACGATATCGGTCAGGAGATGTTGCCGGTCGTGATAACCGTGTTTATCGAAGAGGTGGGGGAGCAGCTGAGTCAGCTCAGGCCACTTTATGAACAACAGGATTGGGAGGCGCTGGCCAGGGTGGCGCACAGCATGAAATCCTCCTGCGGCAGCTATGGTGCCCTGACGAGCTATCAGCAGGTGATGGCGCTGGAGCTGGCGTGCAAGCAGGCCGATGGTGACGAGGCTGCGCGTCAGCTGCAGCAACTCGAACACTCTCTGCCACAGGTGTTGGCCTTTCTGGCCGATTACCACTGAAAACCGGCCACTGCCACACGGCAGTGGCGGCGTCTTAACGCTGGTTGAGCAGGTGCCCTATGGTCTTGTCCAGCGCCAGCTTCAGTTTCAGCCGGTCATGGCGATGGGGCAATGCCGTCTCGCCCAGATCGGCTTCGATCAGGCGACCTTGCCATGTTTCCCCTTCCCCTGCGCCAAAGGGAGCCAGAATGGCATCAATTTGGCCATGTCCGATCCTGGATTCCAGCCAGCGGCACTGGCTGGCCAGATCCAGCTGACCGGCAGGCCCTTTCTCCGCGACCAGGTTGCAAATGAACACCACCATGGCATTGCTTTCGTTGATGGCCTGGGCGATCTCCGCCAGCAGCAGCGGCGGCATGATGGAGGTGAGAAAACTGCCTGGGCCCAGGATGATCATGTCAGCCTGCTGCAGCGCCTGTACCGCTTCGCGGGTAGCCTGCACTTCCGGCATCAGGCTCAAGGAGAGGGGGGGAGTGGCCAGCTGATCGATGGAGACCTCCCCCAGGATCTGGTTGCCGCACTCCATATGGGCACAGAGATCGGTGGGTAATTCGGACATGGGTAACAATTGTGATTCAATTTTGAGCATGTCACTGATGAGCTTTATAGCATCCAGAGGGCGGACACAAAGGTTGTCCAGTGCCAGCAGCATCAGGTTGCCAAGATTGTGCCCTGCCAGTTCGCCACGGCCGGCGAAGCGGTACTCAAACAGCAGGCTGCCGATACTGGGATCGGTGACCAGCTGGTTCAGGCAGTTGCGCAGATCCCCCCAGGCGATGCAATCCTGGCTCTTGCGCAGACGGCCGGTTGAGCCGCCATCATCCGTGGTGGTGACGATACCGGTCAGCCGCTGACCGAGGAAGGAGAGGGCGGAGAGCACCCGGCCCATACCGTGGCCACCACCGATGGCAACGACCCGATCGAAGTCATTGATGTTTTTTTGCCACATGAGGGCATCCTGTCACTGGGGTTGATAGAAGGTTATGTTAGCAAGGAATATGAGCTAATTACTTGATAAGGGTATGACTTTTGCTTGCGACATGAATCCGATAACGCAAGGAGATGGTGTTGAACTTTCTGACCGTTCACTCTCTTGAGGAAAATTCCCTGCTGGCGGCTCAAGATATCTGCGCGCGGCTTCATCACCATGCCATGCAGGCGCCTTCCCTGTTGCTGGTCTATTTTACCCAGGCCCATGATGCTGCGGTACTGCGTGAGCAGCTTGGGCGTCAATTTCCGACGACCCCCTTGCTGGGGTGCAGCTCCTGCGGTGGCGTGATGACCGAAATGGGACATCATGTCAGGCAGGAGCATGGCGTGGCAGTGGCTGCTTTTTATGATGAGAAAGGGGCTTACGGCGTTGCCGGCGCCGAGGGGGAACCTGTGGATGTGCGTCTGTTGCTGCGCCGGGCCATGCTCGAGTGCGGCCGCCCGGGCGAACTGCCCCAGCTTGTTCTGGTTCATGCCAGCCCGGGCCAGGAGGAGGAGGTGCTGGCCTCTATCGAAGCTGAGTTTGGTCACTCGGTGCCTGTGGTCGGTGGCTCGGCGGCGGACAACAAGGTGAGCGGCGACTGGCAGCTCTGCTGGAGTGAAGGGCAGAGCAAGCAGGGGGTGGTGTTGGCGGTGCTCTATCCTGACTGTCAGCTGGCCTTCCAGTTTCACTCCGGTTATGTACCTGCCGAGAGCCACGGAGCCATCACTTCCTGTGATGGGCGCGAAGTGTTGACGATCGAGCATGAGCCCGCTGCAGAGGTGTATGCCCGCTGGTGTGGCCGGCAGCAATCCTGGCCAGTGGGCCCCATCCTGCACGAAAGCACCCTGACTCCTCTGGCTCGTCAGGTGGGTACCCTGGATGGCGTCCCTTACTACAAGCTTTCCCATCCCGAAGCCGTGACGGAGCGAGGTGGGCTGCGGCTTTTCACCGACGTGACTGTGGGCGAGCGCCTGTGGTTGATGTACAGCAGTCAGGAAGGGCTGTTGCAGCGCAGCCTCAGCGCCATCCGGATCGATCCCGAGTACGGTGTCGATGCCAGATTGCAGCCCGTCGGGGCGCTGATCATCTTCTGTGCTGGTTGCCGTCTGGCGCTGGGTGATATGCTGTATCAGTTTGTGGAGCAGAGCCAGGCCCGGCTTGGCCAGATTCCTTTCATCACCCCCTTTACCTTCGGGGAGCAGGGGCGGCTGCCCCATGGCGAGCTGGCTCATGGCAACCTGATGGTATCGAGCGTGATCTTTCTGACCAATGACACAGGACAGGCGACAAGATGATGGAGAGCGGTGAACTGGAGGCGCTGGGCGAAAAGTTGCAAACCGCTCTGGTCGATCTTACCCGTTGCCGTGAACGTGAAGCCAGGTATCGTGACGAGTCCCACACTCTGCTCAAAGGGGTAGAGACCCTGGCTGATGCCAAGACCCTAGAACGGGTACTGGAGAGTCTGATCGAGGTACTGAGACCCTTCATCGGTTTTGAACACGCGGATGTGGTGGCCTGGGAGGGAGAACAGGGCATTACCCACCTGAGCAGCGAGACGGGAGAGCAGGGGCGCTTCTGGTCAATGACGCCGGCGTTTGCCAGGGCCATCGCCGGCGAAACCCTGGTGATCTACGATCCCTCCCTGCTGCCCGAGCTGGCGCCTCTGGCCTGTGAGCCTGGCTGGGCCAGCCTGCTCTTGACCGGATTGCAGGCCCCGGGTTTTACCGCCATCCTCATCTGTCGCCATTCCCAGGCAGGCACCTTCGATCTTACCAGCAAGGCCGCGATGCAACGCTGTCGTCCGCTCATCGCCCAGGCGCTGGTCAATATCACCTACCGTGCCCGTTTGCAGGAGCAGGTCGCCGCCAAAACCGAGGCATTGCAGGCCAGTGAGCGTCGTTTTCGCAGCTTTGCCGCCATGGCTTCCGACTGGTTCTGGGAAACCGATGCCGAGCATCGCCTCAGTTTTGCCTCCGAACCGGGTTACATGGAGGAGTTCATTACCCCTTCTTCCCAACCAACCTTGCATGACTATCTCTACAACAAGCAGAGTCCGGAATCCCAGGGCTATCTGCGGCTGCTTGAGCAGCGGGCGCCACTGCGGGCGGCACGGGTTCTGGTGGCCTTGCAGGACAGAGCCTGCTGGATGGAGGTGAACGCGGAACCCTACATGGATCAGAACGGCCACTTCCTCGGCTATCGCGGGACGGCACGGGATATCAGCAACCAGATCAAGCGGGAAGAGGAGCTGGCCAGGGCTCGTGATGAGGCGGAAGCCGCCAACCGGGCAAAATCCCAGTTCCTGGCCATGATGACCCACGAGATCCGTTCTCCCATGAATGCGGTGCTGGGCATGCTCGATCTGTTGCTGCATGCCGAATTGTCTAGCGATCAGCAGGCGCTGCTGCGCCATGCCACCCATTCTGCCCGTCTGCTGCAAACCATCATTGACGATGTGCTCGATTTCTCGAAAATCGAGTCCCAGACCTTGTTGCTGCAGTGCGAAAGTCTGCAACCTGTCGGGTTGTGTCAATCGATCATCGAACCCTTGCTACCCCGGGCGAAGGCCAGTGGCATCGAACTGTTGTGCCAGGTAGACGAGGCGGTGCCACAGACGTTGCAGGGGGATCCGATGCGATTGTCGCAAGTGATCGGCAACCTGCTGGACAATGCCCTCAAGTTTACCGAGCAGGGCCGGATCGTTTTGCGGCTGGAGTGGCATGACGAGATGTTGAGGGTGTCCGTGACCGATACCGGGCTTGGTATTGCTGCGGCCGATCAGACCCTGCTGTTCAAACCCTTCTCTCAGGTCGACAACTCGGCGACGCGCCGCTTCTCCGGCGCTGGGCTCGGGCTTGCCATCAGCAAACGTCTGGTGGCATTGATGGGAGGGGAGATATGGCTGGAGAGCGAGCCTGGCAAGGGGAGTTGTTTCTGGTTTGATCTCCCCGGCATGGCCCAGCCCTGTCATTGTCAACCGGTACGGGAAGAGAGTGCCCAGACTTTGCTGCCACTGGATGTGCTGGTGGTGGAAGACAGCCCGGTCAACCAGCTGGTGGTCTCCCTGATGCTGCAAAAACTGGTCAGCAAGGTGCGCCTGGCCGCCAATGGCCTGGATGCACTGACACTGGTGGAAGAGCAGCTGCCGGATCTGATCCTGATGGATATGCGCATGCCCGAGATGGATGGGCTGGAAGCCACCAGGCGACTGCGTGCGCAAGGGGTGACCATCCCCATAGTCGCGCTGACGGCCAATGCGATGGCAGAGGACAAGGCGAGCTGTCTGGCGCAGGGGATGGATGATTTTCTGGCCAAGCCGATCACCCTGGCGAGGCTGCGGGAGTGCCTGGCGCGTCATTTCAGCCAGCGATTGCCGGAGCGCGGATAAAAAAATGGTCAACTTGTTAGGTTGACCAGTTCTTCAGCAAATACTGAAGAGAGCACGGGATAAATCGGGTTGTATTAAACTGTATGAAAAATCTGTGCCAACTTTTAATGACTCTTTTTGTGTTCAATTCGGCCGATTAGCGCAACGGCTCTCTCTTTTTCGTCTCCCTGTCTTTTGCAAAATGCGAATAATGAATTTTCATTGTCGGAATAATTGCATTTTGCAAAGGTTTTTTATCACTGCGAAATCAGGCGATGCAGAAATTGACGAGCCGCTTCGCTGTTTTGTTTGGCAATCAGCATCTGCTTTTCATAAATCGGCATCGGCAGGATCTCGAGCCAGCGCTGGCAAAGCCAGGAGGCATCTTCAAACCGTTTCTCGGGATAGAGTTCATCCAGTTCCGGATACTGCTCGAAGACCTCCCGCAGGCGATTCACCAGCAACTTGTCGTTGAAGTCCGAATGGATGCTGGGCCAGTTGGGCAGCATTTCTACTTTTGCCCGACGCAAACCGCTCGGATCCGTCTCCATCTCATGGATGCAGAAGCGTTCCAGACCGAGTACGGTGACGCCCAGCAATCCGTCGTTCAGGGTGTAGAAATCGGTGACCTTGACCCGGGTGCCGACAGGCAGGATCCGGCCGGATTGTCCCGAGGTGGTCGACTCTTCCATCACGATGCCGAAGCCCTGATCGTTGATGAACGATTCCTTGAGCATCTGCAGATGATGGGACTCGAACAGACGCAGAGGCAGCTTGCCGCCCGGAAGTATGTGGGAAGGCAGGGGGAACAGGGCCAAAGGTTGAATTTTCATGTTCCATCCTCCATTGAGTAGTTGCTGGATAAGACAATGCAGCGACTGTGCCAGAGAATGAAAAAAGCCACCGGAAGGTGGCTTTTAGAGGGAAGGGAAGGCGCTTAGTTGCGCTGCTCCAGATACATGACGGCCGCTTCTACGCGGCTTTGCGCCTCGAGTTTCTTCAGCAGGCTCTTCACATGCACCTTGACCGTGCCTTCAGAGATATGGAGGACGGAAGCTACCTGTTTGTTGGAGAGTCCCTTTGCAATTTCGCGCAGGATTTGCATTTCGCGACGCGTGAGGCTTTCGAGTTTCTGCTGCAGGTGATCCAGCTCGTAGATGTTCTCGAGGTAGGGACGCAGCGGCTCGCTCAGGATCTGCTTGCCGGTCATCACGTCGGCCAGCTGGGCCAGCAGCAGGTCGGGTTCGGTATCCTTGAGCAGGTAACCATCGGCGCCGGCCTTGAGCAGGGCCACCACGTCTTGGCGGGCATCGGAGACGGTCAGAATAACTACCCGCGAGGTGATCTCCTCGGCACGCAACGCCTTGAGGGTGTCGAGGCCGGATAGCCCTTTCATGTTGAGATCAAGCAGGATCAGATCCGGTTCGGATTCTTTGGCAAGGGCCACGGCATCGGTACCATTGGAAGCTTCGCCGGTGACATCCATGTTCTCTTCCAGAGCCAGCAACTGCACAATCCCTTTGCGCATGAGGGGATGGTCATCTACGACCAGAACACTGTATTTCATCACGTCCATCAAGCGTCTCTCGTTAGACTGGTGGGAAAAGTCAGATGCACCCGGGTGCCTTGTGGCTGCAGTTCACTGATGGTCAGCAGGCCATGCAGCTTGCTGGCGCGCTCGTTCATAATGCTCAAACCGTAGTGGTTGATCGCTGAGCTGGCGAGACCAATACCGACACCGTCATCTGAAATTTGAACCTCAATATTACCATCTGCGAGGGTCTGACAGCTAACATCAATCACTTGTGCATGGGCATGTTTGATGGCATTGAGCACTGCCTCACGGATCAGCTGCAGGATATGAATATGTTGGCCAGCCTCCAGATCCGTGTCGGACAGACCATAATGAAGCCGGATCTCTGCCGTGGTCTGGGGCTGCAGTTGTTCCAGCATGACCCGGATGGCTTCACCCAGATTGGCATCTCCTATGGTCAGGCGGAAGGTGCCGAGCAGTTCGCGCAGTTGGGTATAGGCGTTGCTGAGCCCTTCGTCGATCTGCTGCATCGCCTCCAGTGCTTTCTCCTGCTGGCCCTTGGCATGGGAGCGCTTGAGCAGGGTGGACTGGATCTTGAGGTAGGAGAGGGCCTGGGCCAGCGAGTCGTGCAGTTCGCGGGCGATGACGGCGCGCTCTTCCATCAATAGCAATCTTTGCTGTTGCAGCAGGGTCTGATCCTTGTGCAGCACCTGGGCCAGCAACATGGTGAAGTTCTTGATGAGGCGTTCGTCGATGGGATGCTGACTGATGATATCGAGCCGGCCAAACTCCTGCTCATCCATCTGCAGATAGAAGCTGGCTACCGCGTCGAGATCCCCGGGCCAGCCGGTGCGACCGGAAAGGTAAACCGGCATGACGTTGTTCTCGAAACGGGTCAGGCGGATGTAATCGATATGCTGGTGGGCCGCGGCGCGATCCAGCAGCTTGATAAGCGTGCGGGTACTGAGCGGGGCCGTGTGCAGCTTCTGGGCAGTGCTGTAGAGAAACGAGAGGGTGTCGTTGGCCTGCTGCAGCTTGGCCGTTTTCTCCTCGACCTTGTTCTCCAGCTCCCGATAGAGCTTGCCAAGTTCGTCCGCCATGGTGCCAAAGGCCCGTGACAGCTCGCCCAGTTCATTGTCGCGATGGGCTGGCAGGATCAGATCAAACTCCTGGCGCTGGATCTGGCGGGCGCAATAAACCAGCTGATTGAGGGGGGCCACTACCTGTTGGCGGGTAAAGCGCACCGTGAACCAGGCGATGGTAATGATGGAGAGCAACCCCAACCCTTCGGCTAGTGCCAGCATGCGTACCTTGAACTCCACGTGGTATTGCATCTGGTTGACGAAATTGTCGATGGCCGCCACAAATTTTTCGGTGTTGTCGGTATATCGTCTGGGAGTCCGATCTTCGATATGTTGGCGCATCTCATCCCACTGGCTGACCACCTCGCCATAGGTGCGGCGCAGGGAGGCCGGAGTGATCCAGCGCTGGGTCTCCTGCAACTCCCTGGCATGGAGCGTCTCTTCGAACTGGTTGAGGCGTCCCAGTACGCTCTCACCCTGCTCGATTTCGTAGGCCATTCGGTAGGCCTGCATCCGCAGGGAGCCGGACAGGTTGATCGCCTTGGCGTCGGGTACCGAATAGAACAGGGTGACCATGGCGACCAGCGCGATCAGACTGGCCATGAAGAGGATCAAAATCATGGATCGGCCGATGGCACTGCTGACCGAGCGGACCCTGAACCGTTTTTGCATGATGCCAAAAGTCTCCGGAATGTGTGGATTACCTCTTTAGTTGCGTGGGAGTGTACTCCAACTTGTGTTAGTATCGAAAAACTAGATGAACTCCGAGCGGTTTTGCCTAAGTCCTTGAGATAGGGGGAAACCAGCCGTCAGCCGATGTTCGAGCTGTAAGGGTCAGGAAAGAAATGCCCTGGCCTCCCGTATTTGGAAAGGTGTTTATGTCGCCACTTGAAGATGGTTTTTCCCGTCGTTTTTACTATTTGCGCCTGTCGATCACCGACGTGTGCAATTTCCGTTGTACCTATTGCCTGCCGGACGGCTATCGTCCGGAAGGGCGCAAATCCTTTCTCTCGGTAGACGAGATCCGCCGTGTGGTGAGCGGCTTTGCCGCCATGGGTACCCGCAAGGTGCGCCTGACCGGGGGGGAGCCCTCCCTGCGTCGCGACTTCACTTCGATCATTGAAGCCGTGGCAAGCACCCCGGGCATCGAGAAAGTGGCCATGACCACCAACGGTTATCGTCTCAAGGAGCGGGCCCGCGAGTGGTTTGATGCCGGGCTTTCCGCCCTCAATGTCAGTGTCGACAGCCTGGATCCCCGCCAGTTTCACCAGATCACCGGCGAAAACAAGTTGGCAGAAGTCATGGAGGGGATCGAAGCCGCCCTAGCCGCCGGTTTCAAATCGGTCAAGATCAATGCTGTGCTGCTCAAGGGGCTCAACGACTACCAACTGGATGCCTTTCTGGCCTGGATCAAGCACAAGCCCATCGAGCTGCGTTTCATCGAGCTGATGCAGACCGGTGAGATGGATACCCTGTTCCAGAACCATCATGTCAGCGGTGAGCAGATCAAACAGCGCCTGCTGGAAAGTGGCTGGGTTCAGCAACTGCGCGGCAAGGACGACGGTCCGGCCCAGGTCTTCATGCACCCGGAGTCACAAGGGGGCGTCGGTCTCATCATGCCTTACAGCAAGGATTTCTGTGCTGGTTGCAACCGGCTGCGGGTCTCCTCGGTGGGCAAGTTGCACCTCTGTCTGTTTGGCGACAATGGTGTCGAGCTGCGGGATCTGCTCGGTGCAGACAGCCAGCAGGAGGCGTTGCAACAACGCATTCGCTCGGCGCTCAGTGGCAAGGCGGCGACTCATCGGCTGCATGAAGGGAATGCCGGTGCGACGCCTCATCTGGCATCGATAGGCGGTTAAACCGCTCGCACACCTGACCATCACCACCTACCAAGTGGCTTTTTCCAATGGGGTACAAAATGTACGCCCATCGAACATTATTGCGCCAAGGGTTTGATCCAGCGCAAGAATCCCCCCTGTTTATCTCCCTGGTGGTATATCCCTGAACTTGTCAGGGCCGCAATATACGCCCAATCTTATAATTGGTATTGCAGATGTCCGTCATCGGACTCGCCCGTGCGCTATTGATCACCAGTGCGCTATCTATCACCAGGAAGGAGTCGATATGCCAGAGGGTGTCAACCTGTCACGTCGGGGTCTGTTTCGCGGTCGTTTGACGTCGAAAGAGCCAGGCGTCCAGTTACCCTGGTCACTCCCCTGGCCCGACTTCGTGGCCGATTGTACTCGCTGTGGCGACTGCCTGACGGCCTGTCCAGAGCAGATCCTGGTCAAGGGGGATGGCGGCTTTCCCATGGTGGAGTTCCGGCACGGTGAATGTACCTTCTGTGGTGATTGTGTCGCGGCCTGCAAGGCGCCGATTTTTCGTCCGACCACGGAGGCGCCCTGGCAATACATAGCCCATATTGAAGCCAACTGTCTGGCCAGTGCCCAGGTGTTTTGCCAGCGCTGCCAGGACAGTTGTGAAACCCGCGCCATTCGCTTTTCTCCCATGCTGGGTCGGGTGCCGACCCCCAGTATTGATGCCGCCTCGTGCACCGGTTGCGGTGCCTGTGTGATGGACTGCCCGGTAGGCAGCATCCGGGTTGGCGCTCCCGGGTCGGAGAACCCAATATGAATCAGGATGTTTGTGAAGCAGGAGCCACAATGACCCAAGAGTTCCACGTATCGAGCCTGGTGGTGCTGACCCAACCCATGTTGCGTCACCGGCTCGCTGAACAGATCGCGGCTTTGGAAGGAGCCGAGGTCCACGCTGTCAGTGAAGAGGGCAAGCTGGTCGTCACCCTGGAAGGTGAGAGCCAGCAACCCATCATGGCGGCTATTGATGCTATTCAGGCGATGCCGGGAGTGTTGTCCGCCGCCCTGATTTACCACCAGTTCGATGAACTCGATAAGCAATGCGAGGATATGTCATGAAGCTGAGTCGACGCGACTTTATGAAGGCCAATGCGGTGGCGGCTGCCGCTGCCGTGGCTGGTGTCAGTGCCCCCGCCATGGCGGCCAATCTGATCACCAGTACCGATAAAACCGCCATCAAATGGGACAAGGCCCCCTGCCGCTTCTGCGGTACCGGCTGCTCCGTGTTGGTGGGTTCCCAGGATGGGCGTGTCGTGGCGACCCAGGGTGACCCCGATGCACCGGTCAACCGTGGCCTCAACTGCATCAAGGGCTACTTCCTCTCCAAGATCATGTATGGCGAGGATCGCCTCACCCAGCCCCTGCTGCGGATGAAGAACGGCCAGTTCGACAAAGATGGCGATTTCGCCCCCATCAGCTGGGATCAAGCCTTCGACATCATGGCCGAGAAGTTCAAGGCCACCCTGAAAGAGAAGGGCCCGACTGCGGTCGGTATGTTCGGTTCCGGCCAGTGGACCGTGTGGGAAGGCTATGCCGCCGCCAAGCTGTTCAAGGCGGGTTTCCGCTCCAACAACATCGACCCCAACGCCCGCCACTGCATGGCATCCGCGGTCGTCGGTTTCATGCGTACCTTCGGCATGGATGAGCCCATGGGCTGCTACGACGATATCGAGCAGGCCGACGCCTTCGTGCTGTGGGGCTCCAATATGGCCGAGATGCACCCCATCCTCTGGTCCCGTATCTCCGATCGCCGTCTCTCCACCCCGGAAGTGCAGGTGCACGTGCTCTCCACCTTCGAGCACCGCAGCTTCGAACTGGCGGACAACGGCATGGTGTTCACGCCCCAGACCGATCTGGCGATCCTCAACTATGTCGCCAACTACATCATCCAGAACGACAAGGTGAACTGGGACTTCGTCAACAAGCACACAGTGTTCAAGAAGGGGGTGACCGATATCGGCTACGGTCTGCGCCCGACCGATCCGCTGCAGCAGAAGGCCAAGAACCCGGATAGCGGCGACGCGACCCCGATGACCTTTGAGGAGTTTGCCAAGTTCGTCGCCGATTACGATGTCGACTCCGTCTCCAAGCTCTCCGGCGTCTCCAAGGACAAGCTGGAAAAACTGGCCCAACTCTATGCCGACCCGAGCAAGAAAGTGGTCTCCTACTGGACCATGGGCTTCAACCAGCACACTCGTGGCGTCTGGGCCAACAACCTCTGCTACAACATCCACCTGCTGACCGGCAAGATCTCCGAGCCGGGCAATGGTCCCTTCTCCCTGACCGGTCAGCCCTCTGCCTGCGGTACTGCCCGTGAAGTGGGTACCTTCGCCCACCGTCTGCCGGCGGACATGGTGGTGACCGATCCCAAGCACCGCGCCATCGCCGAAAAAGTCTGGAAACTGCCGGAAGGCACTATTCCCGACAAGGTGGGCTACCATGCCGTGCTGCAGGATCGCATGCTCAAAGACGGCAAGCTCAACGCCTACTGGGTGATGTGCAACAACAACATGCAGGCCGGTCCCAACATGAATCAGGAGCGCCTGCCCGGCTACCGGGATCCGCGCAACTTCATCGTGGTGTCCGATCCCTATCCGACCGTGACCGCCCAGGCGGCCGACCTCATCCTGCCTACTGCCATGTGGGTGGAGAAAGAGGGGGCCTATGGCAACGCCGAACGTCGTACCCAGTTCTGGCACCAGCAGGTCAAGTCGCCGGAAGGGGCCAAATCCGATCTGTGGCAGCTGATGGAGTTCTCCAAGCGCTTCACCGTGGATGAGGTGTGGCCGGCCGAGCTCATTGCCAAGATGCCTGAACTCAAGGGCAAAACTCTGTTCGACGTGCTTTATGCCAACGGTCAGGTCAACAAGTTCCCGAAAGAGCAGAGCAAGGGGGATCTTAACGACGAGGCCGAACACTTTGGCTTCTATGTGCAGAAGGGCTTGTTCGAGGAGTACGCCATCTTCGGTCGTGGCCATGGTCACGATCTGGCACCGTTCGAGCAGTATCACGAAGCGCGCGGCCTGCGCTGGCCTGTGGTGGATGGCAAGGAGACCCTGTGGCGCTATCGCGAAGGGTTTGACCCTTACGTGAAAGCGGGCGAGGGAGTGCGCTTCTATGGCAAACCCGACGGCAAGGCGGTGATCTTCGCGCTGCCGTTCGAGCCTGCCGCCGAATCGCCGGATAAAGAGTATGATCTGTGGCTCTCCACCGGCCGCGTGCTGGAACACTGGCACACCGGCACCATGACCCGCCGTGTCCCCGAGCTCTACCGCGCCTTCCCGGATGCGGTGCTGTTCATGCACCCGGAAGATGCCAAGGCCCGTGGCGTGCGCCGTGGTGAAGAGGTGATTGTCACCTCCCGCCGTGGCGAGGTGAAGACCCGTGTCGAGACCCGTGGTCGCAACCGTCCGCCCAAAGGCCTGGTGTTCATGCCCTTCTTCGACGCGAGCCAGCTGGTCAACAAGCTGACCCTGGACGCTACCGATCCGCTCTCCAAAGAGACGGATTACAAGAAGTGCGCCGTCAAGGTGATGAAGGCCTAAGGCGGGGGAGCGAGAGATGAGTCGTAGTCGTCGCCAGTTTCTGGCCGACATGGCCAAGGGGGCCTGTGGTATGGGCCTGCTTGGTGTGGGGCTGGGCGGTATGGCCCGCCAGCAGGTGGAGGCGGTGCCGGCCCAGGCTCTGCGCCCGCCTGCGGCCCTCGACGAGGCTGAGTTTCTCGGTGCCTGTGTGCGCTGTGGGCTCTGCGTCGAGGCCTGCCCCTACGATACCCTCAAGCTTGCCCGGCTGTTTGAGCCCGTCACCACGGGAACGCCCTATTTCAAGGCGCGCAGCGTCCCCTGCGAGATGTGTGACGACATCCCCTGCGTGGTGGCCTGCCCGACCGGGGCACTGGATCAGGCCATGACCGACATCGATCAGGCGCGGATGGGAGTGGCAGTACTCATCGACCATGAGACCTGCCTCAACTATCTGGGCCTGCGTTGCGATGTCTGTTACCGGGTCTGTCCGCTCATCGACAAGGCGATCACCCTGGATCTGCAACACAACCAGCGTACCGGCAAGCACGCCATGTTCCTGCCCACGGTGCACAGCGATGTCTGCACCGGCTGTGGCAAGTGCGAGCATGCCTGCGTGCTGGAGGAGGCCGCCATCAAGGTGGTGCCCCGCGCCCTTGCCAAGGGGGAGCTGGGCCATCACTACCGGCTCGGCTGGGAAGAGAAACAGAAGGCGGGCAAGTCGCTCATCGGTGAGCGACTGACCCTGCCAACACGTAAACCGGAGGGACTATGAGCCGTTATCCGGGACAAGAGGCACGGGCGCGCCTCGGCTGGTGGCGGTCACACCGCTTCCTGCTGCTGCGTCGCTTGAGCCAGTTCAGCGTGTTGGGGCTGTTTCTGCTAGGGCCGCTGGCCGGCGTGTGGATCTTGAAGGGCAACCTCTCCAGCTCATTGCTGCTGGAGACGGTTCCCTTGACGGATCCCCTCACCCTGCTGCAGTCAGTAGCGGCGGGTCACTGGCCCATCACCACCCTGTGGCTGGGAGCGGCCATCGTGCTGCTGGGGTACTGGCTGGTCGGGGGGCGGGTGTTCTGCTCCTGGGTCTGTCCGGTCAACCTCATCACGGATGCCGCCGCCTGGCTGCGAGCCCGGCTCGGTCTCAAGGGCAATGGCCAGTTCAGCCGCAATACCCGCTACTGGCTGCTGGCCATGGTACTGGTGGCGCCAGCCATCGCCGGCGTACTGGTGTGGGAGCTGGTCAACCCGGTATCGCTTGCCCTGCGTGGCCTGCTGTTTGGCATGGGGGCGGGGTGGATGCTGCTGGCGGTGCTGTTTCTGTTCGATCTGTTCGTGGTGGAGCGCGGCTGGTGTGGTCACCTCTGCCCGGTCGGGGCCTTCTACGCCCTGGTGAACCGTGTCGGTTTTATCAAGATTGCAGCCTCGGGGCGCGAGCGTTGCAGCAACTGCATGGATTGTTATGCAGTCTGTCCCGAGCGCCCCATCCTGCGCGGGCCGGTTCATGGCGCCAAGCGCGGTCACGGGCCCCTGATAGTGGCTCAGGAATGTACCAACTGCGGCCGTTGCATCGATGTCTGCGCGGAGCATGTTTTTGAAATCAAAGTAGGTTTTGCCGTCAAGGCAGAAAAAACATTGGAGAATAACTAATGAAAAAGCTGATTGGAGCAATGCTGGCCTGCCTGATGGCGGGTTCCTTGATGGCTGCCACCTCCGAGATCACCAACAGCACCGGGGGGATCAAGTCTGAGCGGGGGTCTACCGATCTGGTGACCGAGGCGGCGCCGGCCCCCTTGAAGAACTTTCGCAAGGATGGCGACAGCTATGATCGCCAATATATCCATCAGCCGCCGCTGATCCCCCACGATATCCGCAACTACGAGGTGGATAACAAGGTCAACAAGTGCCTGGCGTGCCACAGCTTCAAGAATGCCACCAGGATGAAGGCGCCCAAGATTAGCCCGACCCATTTCGAGACCCGTGATGGCAGCACGTTGGGTGAAGTCTCCCCGCGTCGCTACTTCTGCCTGCAGTGCCACGTACCGCAAGCCGATGCCAAGCCGCTGGTGGAGAATACCTTCAAGCCGGTTGAAGCCCTGAACTGAGGAGCCCATAGATGAAATTACCCGGTTTTTTGCAGCGACTGTGGACCACCTTCAAGTCTCCCTCGAAGGCCGCCCTCTGGGTGCTGCTGATGATGGGTTTCTTTGGCGGGGTCATCTTCTGGGGTGGCTTCAACACTGCCATGGAAGCTTCCAACACCGAAGCCTTCTGTACCAGTTGCCACGAGATGCGCGACAACGTCTACGTGGAGTACCGTGACACCATCCACTATGCCAACCGTTCCGGCGTGCGCGCCAGTTGCCCGGATTGCCACGTGCCCCATGAGTGGACCTACAAGATCATTCGCAAGGTGCAGGCGTCCAAAGAACTGTGGGGCAAGCTCACCGGCAAGGTGGACACCCGCGAGAAGTTCGAGAGTCACAGACGCGAGATGGCCGAGCGGGAGTGGAAACGGATGAAGGATACGGATTCGAGAGAGTGCCGTAACTGTCACAACTTCGAATACATGGACTTCTCCCTGCAAGGGCAGCGCGCTGCCAAGATGCACTCGACCAACCTGGCCAGTGGCGAGAATACCTGTATCGACTGTCACAAGGGGATAGCGCACCAGCTCCCGGACATGACAGGGGTGAAGGGTTTCTAACCCACAAGACGCAGGCCGGATTTATCCGGCCTGCGTCTTTTTTTGCCAACCAGTGGGGTAAAGGACGGTTTTGTGAACCCTTTAGACCCATATCCAGTGAAACCTTTGATAGAATCAGCCCACCGTGCAGGATCCCGAGTGAACAAGTGCTGGTGACTGAACCTGGTTGTTCCCGTCAACATCCCAGGGGAGACTGCCCCGGGCTCCTTGCCCTTTTCTCATATTTCTCACGGTTTATAGCTAACAGGAGCTGCCCGATGGGACAGAAACATAACGAATTTATTCCCCTCAAGATCGCCGTGCTGACGGTCTCCAACAGCCGCACCGCCGCCGAAGACAGCTCGGGTGACTACCTGGTGTCGGCGCTGAGCGAGGCGGGGCATCAGCTGGCCGATCGGGCGCTGCTTGCCGACGATCTCTATCAGATCCGCTCCCGGGTCAGCCAGTGGATTGCCGACGAGGGCATCCAGGTGGTACTGGTCAATGGTGGCACCGGTTTTAACGATCAGAACCGGGTGCCTGAAGCGGTCGGCGTGCTGTTCGACCGCACCGTCAAAGGTTTTGGCGAGTTGTTTCGCCAGCTCTCGTTTGCCGAGATCAAGGGCTCTGCCATGCAGAGCCGCGCCCTCGCCGGGTTGGCCAATCGCACCCTGATCTGCTGCCTGCCCGGTTCGACCGGTGCCTGCCGCCTGGGGTGGGAGAAGCTTATCCGCGATCAGCTCGATGCCCGCACCAAGCCGTGCAATTTTGTCTCCCATCTTTGAACACCTGCATGAAAGGGATAGTGATGAACCTGACCCATCTCAACCAAAGCGGCGAAGCCCACATGGTGGACGTGACCGACAAGCAGGTCACCGAGCGTGAGGCGCGCGCCGAGGCGTTTGTGGCCATGGCCCCCGAGACCCTGACCCTGATCCTGAGCGGCCAGCACCACAAGGGGGATGTGTTCGCCACCGCCCGCATCGCCGGCATCATGGCGGCCAAGAAAACCTCGGATCTGATCCCCCTTTGCCACCCACTGGCGCTCACCAAGGTAGAGGTAGAGATTGCTCCGCTGCCCGAGCAGAACCGGGTGCATATCCGCACCCTGTGCAAACTCGCCGGCAAGACGGGGGTAGAGATGGAAGCGCTTACCGCCGCGTCGGTAGCGGCCCTCACCATTTACGACATGTGCAAGGCGGTACAAAAAGACATGGTGATCGAGCAGGTTCGCCTGGTGGAGAAACGGGGTGGCAAATCCGGCCACTTCCAGGTCGGTGACAACAGAGGAGAGCAGGCATGATCAAGGTACTGTTTTTTGCCCAGGTCAGGGAGCTGGTGGCGTGTGACGGGCTGACCCTGCCCTGCGACTATGCCACTGCCGAGGCACTTCGCGCCGCCCTGTGCGAACGCGGTGACAAGTGGGCGCTGGCGCTGGAGGAGGGCAAGCTGCTGGTGGCGGTCAACCAGACTCTGGTGCCCCTTGCCACCGAACTTCACGATGGTGATGAAGTGGCCTTCTTCCCCCCCGTGACCGGAGGTTAAGGATGCGCGAGATAATGACAGTGGATCGCATCACTGGGCTGTGCGGTGGCGACGAAGTGGCCTTCTTCCCTCTCCTTCCCGTAACGACCGGAGGCTGACATGAGCCAGACAAGCACCACGGATCGCATCCTGGTCCAGCAGGCCGATTTTTCGCTGGCCGATGAGTATGCCCGCCTCGCCACTCGCGCCGATACCGGCGCCATCGTCACCTTCGTGGGCAAGGTGCGTGATTTCAATCAGGGGGAGGAGGTCAAGGGGCTGGCCCTCGAGCACTATCCCGGCATGACCGAGAAGGCGCTGATCGAGATCGTGGCCGAAGCGCGCAGCCGCTGGCCCTTGCAGGAGTGCACCCTCATCCACCGCATCGGCGAGCTGATGCTGGGCGATCAAATCGTGTTGGTGGCGGTGAGCAGTGCCCATCGCGAGGCGGCCTTCGATGCCTGTCACTTCATCATGGATTTTCTGAAAACGCGCGCGCCCTTCTGGAAAAAAGAGCTGACCGCTGACGGAGTCAAGCGCTGGGTAGACGCGAAAGAGAGCGACAATGCGGCCGCCGCCCGCTGGCAGCAGCCCGGGTCGCAACGAGAGGAGTAGGTTCGCCGAGAACCATGGCTCCTATTTCCGGGCCGGGCCATGCCAGACCCGCATCAGGAGGAAAGAAATGAAACCGCTGTTATCTGTATTGGTGTTGGGAGTCTGTGCCGGTGCGCTGCACAGTGCCGAGGTGCAGGCCGACGAGGTGAAGGTGGCCGTAGCCGCCAACTTCAAGGGCACACTGGAGCGTATTGGCCAGGAGTTCACCGCCAAGACCGGCCACCAGGTGACCATCTCTTCCGCCGCAACCGGCGTGCTCTACACCCAGATAAGCCATGGTGCACCGTTCGATCTCTTCCTCTCCGCTGACGTGGCCACCCCGCAGAAGCTGGAGAAAGAGGGCAAGGGCAGCGAGCGCTTCACCTACGCCATTGGCCAGCTGGGGCTGTGGAAGAAGGGAGGCCCCGCACCGGATGAGGCTCAGCTTCGCGCCTGGCAGGGTAACCTGGCCATCGCCAACCCGCGTACCGCTCCCTATGGCGCCGCCGCCATGGCGACCCTCGAGAGTCTCAAGATCGATCCCAAGCAGTACCGGGTGCTGACCGGGGCCAACATCAGCCAGACCTGGCAGTTTGTCGACACCGGCAATGCGGAGATGGGTTTTGTCGCCTGGGCCAACCTGGTTGAAGCGGGCAAAACCGGCGAAGCCTGGGCTGTGCCACAGAACCTCTATCCTGCCATCGAGCAGCAGGGGCTGGTGCTCAAAAAAGGTGAGGCCGTGGATGCTCTGGTCGCCTGGCTCAAGGGGCCGGGTCAGAACACCATCAAGGAGGCGGGTTATGCCCTGCCTTGATATTCATGACGAGTGTCATTCATGAGTGAAGGGGATCTGCAGGCGGTCTGGCTGACCCTGAAACTGGCGGCCAGCACCACGGGCATCTTGCTTTTGCTGTCGCCGCCGCTGGCCTGGTGGCTGTCGCGCAGCCAGAACCGGTTGCGCCCCCTGGTGGAAGCGCTGGTGGCCCTGCCGCTGGTGCTGCCGCCGACCGTGCTCGGTTTTTATCTGCTGCTCGCCTTCTCCCCCGAATACGGGCTGGGGGCCTGGTGGCGCCACACCTTCGGGGCACCACTTGCCTTCAGCTTTACCGGCCTGTTGTTCGCGTCCATTCTCTACTCGCTCCCCTTCGTGGTGCAACCGCTTACCTCCGCCTTCGTCAATATGGGCAACAAGGAGCTGGAGGCTGCCGCCACCTTGGGGCTGGGGCCCTGGGAGCGCTTCTTCCAGATCATCTTGCCGATGACGCTGCCCAGCTTCGTGATGGCGGCGGCGCTCGGCTTTGCCCACACCCTGGGGGAGTTCGGCGTGGTGTTGATGATAGGGGGCAACATACCCGGTGAAACTCAGGTGCTCTCCATCGCCCTGTTCGACCATGTGGAGGCGATGGACTACCAGAACGCCCACTATCTGGCGGGCGGGCTGATGGGTTTCTCCCTGGTGATGCTGGTATTGGTGTACGGGGTGCTGCAGCGCCGTCAGCGGAGACTGTTTGGATGAGCCTGCAATTCAAAGCTCGCCGTGCCTTCGGCCCCTTTACCCTTGACTGCGAACTCGCTCTCGAACTGGGGGGGATCCTCGGTCTGTTCGGTCCTTCCGGCTGTGGCAAGAGTACCTTGCTGCGGATTATTGCCGGGCTGGATCGCCAGCCGTGCGACCGCCTGCACTGGCGAGGACACGAGCTGGCTCCCCTGCTGCCCGAGATGCGTCGTATCGGCCTGGTGTTTCAGGACTCGCGACTCTTTCCCCATATGACAGTGCTGGGCAACTTGCAACTGGCGGCGCGCAAGGGGCGTGGCCGCTGGCAACCTCAGGTGCTTGCCGAGCGGCTCGGGTTTGCCGAGCTGCTTAGTCAGCCGGCCCATGCGCTTTCCGGTGGCCAGCGCCAGCGGGTGGCGCTCGGGCGGGCGCTCTTGGCCGAGCCCGATTTGCTGCTGCTCGACGAGCCCTTCTCGGCGCTGGATCGGCGCAGCCGCATCCATCAGGCCCATGTGCTCAAGGGGCTGCAGCGAGAGAGCGGCATCCCGATGATCTTCGTCAGCCATGCCATGGAGGAGGTGAGCCTCTTGTGTGATCAGCTGGTGTTGCTGGAGGGGGGCAAGGTGGAGGCGCAGGGCCGGCCGAGCGAGATCTTCGCCCGCACCGATCTGTCGCTCGCCAGTCGCGACGATGCAGGTGTCATGCTCGATGCCACTCTGGCCCACTACGATGACGACGAGCAGATGGCAACCCTGCAACTGGGGGAGCAGACCCTGAGGGTCACCATGTCTCATGCGCCGGACGAGGTTGGCCCGTTGCAGATCAAGGTGGCGGGACGGGACGTGGTGATCGCCACCGCCCCCATCGAGTACTCCAGTCTCTCCAACTGCCTGGTTACCCGCCTGCTGGCGCTGCGCGAAGTGCGCCCCGGCCAGACCCTGTTGCAGTTGGCGCTGGGGGAGCAGATACTGCTGGCCCGGATCACCAGCCGCTCGGCAAACCGGCTGGCGCTGGAACCGGATCAGCGAATATACGCTTATATCAAGGCGGTCAGTTTGGTCAGTGAAGGGTGACGGTCTGGTTGGTGGTCGCACTGTGTTATGCCAAGGGTGTGATGAAAACGGACAGGCATCAGGGGATGAGTCGAGAGGCAACAGACGGATGCGTCGCAATCAGGTAATCAAATTCAACGGCCTGGCCCTGCGCAGTGCGGGGGAGGGGCCCTTGTTGTTGCTGCTGCATGGGCTGGGCTCCTCCAGCCTGGACTGGCAGGCGCAGATGGAGCGTTTTTCCGAACGCTATCGGGTCGTGGCCATCGATCTGCGCGGTCACGGCCAGAGCATGCAGGAGGGGCCGTTTGACGTGCCCACCCTGGCGGCCGACGTGGTGGCATGGCTCGATGCACAGCCTGGGCCTGCCTGGGTGGTGGGGCTCTCCCTGGGGGCCATGGTGGCGCTGGAGCTGGCGCTGCAACGGCCCGACAAGGTGAGCGGTCTGGTACTGGTCAACGGCTTTAGCGAGTTTTTGCTGGATACGCCGAAAGAGCAGGAGCGTTACGCCCAGCGCCTGAAGTGGTTGCGCTGGTTCGGCATGCGGCCGCTGGCCTGGTGGCTGGGGCGGGAGCTCTTTCCCGGTCCGGATCTCGCCCAGGTGCGCCACACCTTCCGGCTGCGTTTCGTGCGCAACCGCAAGAAGGTCTACAAGGCGCTGCTGGAGGCCTTGCCCGGCTGGTCGGTGCGATCCCGCCTCGGCCAGATCTGGCAGCCGGTGGCCATCATCTCCACCAGTCACGACTATCTGCCGCTGGCCAGACGGGTTGAGCAGTTCGCTGCCCTGCCCAATGCCACCATTCACACCCCCAATGGTCATCATGCCTGGCCGGCGGAAGATCCTTCCGGGTTCAATCAATTGCTTCACCGGATTCTAGAAATTCATTAAACTTGTCGCTTTTTTTAGCCGTGTATGTCTTGGCCCGCTTCCCTTGCCACTGGCAAAAGGCAACGGAAGCGGGCTCAATTTGCTTTTAAAACAGGTATTTCCTCATGTCTGAAGTAATGAAAATGGCCATCGATGATGGTTCGACCAACGTCAAGGTGAGCTGGATTGAGAACAAGGTGCTCAAGACCATCATCTCTCCCAACTCTTTTCGCAAGGATTGGAAGAGTGCCGCATTGCGCAAGGACAAGAAGATCTACAACTACGAGATAGGCAACACCAAGTACACCTATGACGCCACCTCCGACAAGTCGCTGGCAACGACTCACGTGGAGTACCAGTACGACGATCTGAACCTGCTCTCCGTGCACCATGCCCTGCTGCAGACCGGCGTGACCCCCTGTGACGTGGCCATCACGGTAACCCTGCCCATCACCGAGTTCTACAACCCGGATGACTGCCAGCGCAATGAAGAGAAGATCGAGAAGAAGCGCCGCAACCTGATGCGTGACATCAGCCTCAACAAGGGCGAGCTGTTCAATATCGTCAGCGTCGAGGTGATGCCGGAGAGCCTGCCTGCGGCCCTGTCCCGCCTGATTGGTTCGGGCTGCAACGAGTTCACCAAGACCCTGGTGATCGACTGTGGTGGTACCACCCTGGACATGGGGATCATCGTCGGTGAATTCGACGACGTCTCCGATGTCTACGGCAACAACGAGATCGGCGTCTCCATGGTGACCGACGCGACCCGCAAGGCGCTGGCGGCGGCGGACAGCGACTCCAGCTATCTGGTGGCCAACGAGTTCATCAAGCGTCGCCACGACATGAGCTTTGTGCGCGACGTAGTGAACGACGAGAGCCAGATCCCGCGCATCCTCGAGAAGATGCAGAACAAGATCGACGAACTGGGCTCCCAGGTTGCCCATGAGGCGAAGAAGTTCGCCAAGAACCCGAACCGGGTCTATCTGGTCGGTGGTGGTGCTTCCCTTATCTATGATGCGATCAAGGCGGCTTATCCGACCCTGGGTGAGCGGGTTGAACTGCTGGACGATGCCCAGGCCGCCCTGGCCCGCGAGATCTGCCTCTACACCACCGAAGAGGACGAGGTCTATCGCGAGGCGCCTGTGATGGCCGAGGTCGCCGATGAGTAGTCAACTCAAGCGCATGACCTTCTCCATCTACATGGATCCGGGTGCGCTGGAGTCTGATCGCTATGCGGTCGGGGTGCTGCAAAACTGGTATCAGCGGGCACGCAAGATCCAGGATGGCAGCGAGGAGTTCGACTTCTCCAAGAGTCGGTTCCACAAGGATATCTATCTCTCCGGCATGTTCATGTATGTGCTGGCCCCCAATCTGTGCAAGGCCATCGCCAATGCCCTGGGGCCGGAGCAGGTGAGCATGACCACCTTGCGCCACGCCTTCGCCAGCTGTGGCTTCTCGCTGGGAGCGGAGGATACGCCATCCTCCGATACCCTGATCGACGAGATAGTGGCCAGATTGGCTCCCCGGCTGGAACAGGGGGACAACCGGGCGCTGGCGGATGAGATAGTCCAGCGTCTGGGCCAACAGGCTGCGGCGCCGGTGCCGGACAACCTGGTAGACGAGATAGTGAGCCGGTTGGGTGAACAGCAGCCCACCGAACTGTGGGATGAGTTGCGCCAGGGGTTGCCGGCCCCTCTGGATCATGATCAGCTGGCCGAGGCCATCGCGGGCAAGTTGCCGGCCGTGGGGACGGAATCAGATCTGGCTCCCCTCGCCAGCAGCATCCAGCTGCTCTCGCGCCAGCTTGAGGAGCAATCCAGGCTCATTCGCGAGCAACACAGGCTGATCCAGCGCCTGGCCAGTGCGCCTGCTCGCCAGAGCACTGCCACCGAAGCCCCTGAGCCTCTGGTAGAAGATCTTTCGAGCCAGGTGGCCAGCATGAAGAAGGTCAAGGCGAAGGGGATCTTCTGATCCCCCATCGTCATGATGAAGGCCAACAAAAAGCCGACTCTATGGGTCGGCTTTTTGTTGGTGCAAAGAGTGGCTGGGCAACTCACTCGTGCGAGCAGACCGGGCAGTCTGGCCGTTTGGGCAGTTTCATCTCGCGAAAGCTGCCGCCCAGGCCATCGATCATCAGCAGGCGACCGCTGTAGCTCTTGCCCATGCCGGCCAGCAGCTTGATGGCTTCGAGAGCCTGCAGGCTGCCCACCAGACCGACCACGGGTGCCAGCACCCCGGCCTCGACGCAAGTGAGGGCCTGCTCGCCGAACAGGGCGCTGAGGCAGGCATAGCAGGGCTCTCCCTCCTGCCAGGTGAAGCTGCAGATCTGCCCCTCCATCCGGATGGCGGCGCCGCTGACCAGGGGGACCCCGTGCTGGCGGGCCTTTTGGTTGAGCAGGTTGCGAATGGTCAGGTTGTCGGTGCAATCGAGCACCAGCTGGTGCAGGGGCAACAGGGTATCGAGTAGTGCCTCGTCGGCGACGGTGGCGTGGGTGTCGACCTTGAGCCAGGGGTTGAGGGCGCGCAGCGCCTGGGCAGCGGAGTCCACCTTGTACTGGCCCACCCGGACATCTGTGTGCAGCACCTGGCGCTGCAGGTTGGAGAGCTCCACCTTGTCAAAATCCACCAGGGTAAGCTGGCCAACCCCCGCCACCGCCAGATACTGGCTGGCGGCGCAGCCGAGGCCCCCGGCGCCAATCACCAGCACATGGGCCTGCTTGAGCGCCTCCTGCCCCTCGAAGTCGAAGGATTTGAGGATGATCTGGCGGTTATAGCGCATAAGCTCGGCGTCGGAGAGGATCTCGCTCACAACAGCAATCCCCCGAACGGCTCGACGGTGACGGTCTCACCCGCCGCGACCCGGCCGCGTTCGCGCTCAAGGACGATGTAGCAGTTGGCCCGCGACAGAGAGCTGAACACGGCGGAGTCCTGGGAGCCTGTGCTGCGCACTTCGAGGCCGCTTGGACCTTGGCAGAGGATACCGCGCTGGAAATCCAGGCGCCCCGGGCTCTTCTTGAGGGGTTCGGTGGCAACAGCCTGGAGCTGGAGCGGGCGCTCGAAACGCTGACCGGCCAGTTTGGCCAGCGCCGGCTGCACCAGCTGATCGAAGGTGACCATGGCGGAGACCGGATTGCCCGGCAGGCCGAAGAACCAGGCGTGGGGCAGGCGGCCGAAGGCGAACGGTTTGCCCGGCTTGATGGCGAGCTTCCAGAAGCCGATTTCGCCAAGCTCGTCCAGCAGCTGTTTGGTAAAGTCCGCTTCCCCCACCGAGACGCCACCCGTGGTGATCAGCACATCGGCCTCCTGATCGGCCCGGATGAAGGCGGCACGCAGCAGATCCGGGTTGTCGGGCAGGATGCCAAGGTCGAGGCAGTCGCACCCCAGACGCGCCAGCATCGCCTTGACGCCGTAGCGGTTGGAGTCGTAGATGTCGCCGTGGGCGAGCGGGGTACCGACCGGTTTGAGCTCGTCACCTGTGCTGAAGATGGCGACCCTGAGCGGGCGGCGCACGCTGACGGTGGCGATGCCAAGAGAGGCCAGCAGCGGCATCTCCCGAGGGGTGAGGCGGGTGCCGGCGCCGAGCACGCAGGCGCCCTTGGCCATGTCGCTGCCGGCGCGGCGGATGTTCTGACCCGGCACGGGCTGGCAGAGGAAGGTGATCCGTTCGCCATCGGCCCGGGTCTCTTCCTGCATCACTACGGCATCAGTACCGGCGGGGACGGGAGCCCCCGTCATGATGCGCACGCAGTGGCCGGCGGGCCACTCCCCCTGATAGGGTTGGCCGGCGAAGGCCTTGCCCGCCATGATGAGCGGCGTGCCCGCGGCGAGATCCGCCAGGCGCACGGCATAGCCATCCATGGCGGAGTTGTCGAACGGAGGCACTGAGAGGGGAGAGGCGATATCGTCCGCGAGGATCCGGCCGAGGGCCTCTGGCAGCGGCAGCTGCTCGGTGTCGCAGCAGCAGGCAAGTTGCTCCAGCATCCCTTGCAGGGCATCGCTCAAGGGGAGTAGTCCGCTGGTATCAAATCCCATCGTCATTACCTCTTTCTATGGTTGAGGGCGGGATTATCACAAAAATTCCTGCGGATGGGCAGGTCGTGGCAGGGTAAAAGTGCCCGTTAGACCATAAAGTATGATTAGGAACGCAAGTTGACTTGAATATTGGCGGCAATGGCCGTTTACTATGCCGCCATACCATAAAGGGCCGCCCGATTGGCCCTCACCGTCCCTGAGCGTGGGAGAGACGACAATGACAACCTTAAGTCAGGAAGCCTTGCTGGTCAGGGCTGCCCTCGAGGCCCAGGGACTGGAAACACCCCTGGTTGCCAACCAGCTGGATAGCCAGCAGAAGCGGGAAAAGATCGAAGGCCACATGCGCGCCATCATGGAGACGCTGGGGCTGGACCTGGCCGATGATAGCCTGGCCGAGACGCCGCATCGCATCGCCAAGATGTACGTGAACGAGATTTTCTCCGGCCTCGACTACACCACCTTCCCCAAGGTGACGGTGATCGAGAACAAGATGCAGGTAGACGAGATGATCATGGTGCGGGACATCAGCCTCACCAGTACCTGCGAGCACCATTTCGTGACCATCGACGGGCTGGCCCATGTCGCCTATATCCCCCGTGGCAAGGTGATCGGGCTCTCGAAGATCAACCGCATCGTGCAGTTCTTCGCCCGTCGTCCCCAGGTGCAGGAGCGGCTCACCCAGCAGATCCTGCTGGCGCTGCAGACCCTGCTGGGCACCCAGGATGTGGCCATCAGCATCAAGGCGACCCACTTCTGCGTGAAAGCTCGCGGGGTGATGGACTCCACCTCTTACACCACCACCACCTCCCTCGGTGGCGTGTTCAAGACCCAGCCTGATACCCGCGCCGAGTTTTTGGGTGGTTTGCGCAGCTGATACTTGCGGGGCGTAGATGAGAACCGCCCCTGCACTTTCCCTCTCTGCTGCAGGCTGACAGTCGGCCTGCATTTTTTACCAATAAAAGTCTCAAGGAATAGGCCAGGTCGGTCGATAAGGCTTTTACAATGGGTTGTTTTGACTCCATTCCTTCTTGTTCGGGACACGGGAGACGGCTGTTTGTCCCCTGACGCCCCTTGTTTTACCTCAGGACCAAACTCATTTTCTCGATGAGCTGCGATGGAACGCGGGATCCGGGTCTTTGCCTCGCGCAACAGGCCCGCGGAACCTGTTCACTCAATTTCAGGAAATGCCATGAATACCAGCTCCATGACCATAGGCAAAAAACTGTCGGCCGGTTTTGCCGTGCTCGGCCTGATGGTTGCCTTTATCGGCGGCTTTGCAATCGTTCAGTTTGGCAACATGAACGGAGCGGCGCTGCGCTTTACCGACAGCATACTGCCGGCCGTCAACCGGACCACCCTGATTGGGGATCGCATCAGCGAACTGCGTCGCTATGAACTTGGCTACTTCGTGGTGGCCGAGGATCCGAAACTGCGAGCGGAATATCGTGATGTGGCCGCTGATCTGATCCGCAAGGTAGATCAGCAACTGGCCGGCCATGACCGCACCATCTGGGCGGAAGATGTGGAAGAGCGTCGCGCCTTCGACGGCGTCAAGGCGGAGTGGACCCGTTATGTCGCCCTGCACCAGCGGGTCACGCAGCTGCAGGACAACGGCCAGATGGCCGAAGCCCAGAAAATCTTCCTGGCAGAAGGGGTGCCGCTCTTTGGCTCACTGCATCACTATGTTGACGAGCTGATCCGTATCAACCACGGCTATGCCACAGACTCTCGCTCCGATGTGGTGGCCTCCTACGATGGCGCCAAGTGGAGTGTCTCCATCGCCCTGGTGGTCTCCCTCATTCTGGTGGTCATGCTCTCCATGCTGCTCACCCGCCAGATCCGCGATCCCCTCATCATGCTGGCCCGTCAGGCGCAACGTATCGCCGGTGGTGAGCTGGGGCAGGGCGAGCTGCAACAGTGGATCAAGGAGAACCGCTTCAACCGTGACGAGCTGGGCCAGCTGGGCAGCGCCATCAACCGGATGCAGACCTCCCTGTCCGAGCTGGTGAGCGAGATCGCAGGCTCGGTCAGCCAGCTCAGCAGCGCGGTGGAAGAGGTGAGTGCCATCTCCAGTCAATCTGCCAGCGGCATGGCCATCCAGCAGAGCGAAGTCTCCCAGGTTGCCACCGCCATGAACGAGATGCAGTCCACCGTCAACGAAGTAGCCCGAAATACCACTGATGCCATGAGTGCCGCCAAGGATGCTTCCCGTACCTCGGCCGATGGCAACCAGGTGGTACGCAGCGCCATCAGCAGCATCGAAGAGGTCTCCGAGAAGATTGAGCAAGCCGGTGCCGTGGTTCAGCAGCTGGAGGCGGACAGCGCCAACATTACAGTGGTGCTGGATGTGATCCGCGACATCGCCGGCCAGACCAATCTGCTGGCCCTCAATGCCGCCATTGAGGCCGCACGGGCAGGGGAACAGGGTCGTGGCTTTGCCGTGGTGGCGGATGAGGTTCGCTCCCTGGCCCAGCGCACCCAGGATTCCACCGCCGAGATCAGCAAGATGATCGAGCTGCTGCAAAGCCGCGCCGCCGAGGCGGGCAACGCCATGCAGCTGAGCCGTCACCAGATGCAGGAGAGCGTGGGATTGGCGCGGGATGCGGGGACCAGCATCGACACCATCAACAGTGCCGTGGTGCGCATCACCGACATGAACACCCTGATCGCCACCGCCACCGAGGAGCAGAACGCGGTGACCGAAGAGCTCAACCGCAATATCGTCAACATTCACAATGCAGCGGACGAGAATGCCCAGGGCGCGAGCCAGATTGCCCAGGCCTGTGGCGAGCTGAGCAAGCTGGCCAATACCCTGCACCATATGACCCAGCGCTTTACCCTCTAAAGCCTTGCTGGCGTGATAACGAAAGGCCCCGCCAATTGGCGGGGCCTTGTCGTTTCTGGCAGTTTTTTTGACCGTAGGGTCGATTAGCGAAGCGTAATCGGCCGACGCCAGACCCCTTACCCGACCATTTAGCTCAACCCGATGATCTCTCCGTTATCATCGATATCGATATGACGATAGGCTGGCAGGCTGCCCAGGCCCGGCATGGTCATGATGGGGCCCGCCAAGGCATAGACGAAACCGGCGCCGGCGCACAGTTTCACCTCGTCGACGGGGATCTCGAAATCTCGGGGCACGCCCTTTTTCGCCGGATCATGGCTGATGGAGAGGGGGGTCTTGGCCATGCAGATGGGCAGATGATCCCAACCTTCGGCCGAGAGTCGTGCCAGCTGCTGGCGCGCCTTGTCGGAGAGGATGACGCCACGACCGCCGTAGCCGCACTCCACCAGGGTGGCGAGCTTGGCACTCAGGCTCATTTCGTCGGGATAGAGCAGGGTGGTCCGGCTCGGCAACGCGCAGGCATCGACCACGGCTTGGGCCAGCTCGGCGGCCCCTTCACCGCCCTGCACGAAAGCATGGGAGATGGCGCTGCCACAGGCTCCTGCGCTCATCGCTTCACTCATCAGCAGCTCAAGTTCGGCCTGGCTGTCGGTGGGGAAGCGGTTGATGGCGACCACCACGGGCACCCCGTAACGGCGGGCATTGCGAATATGCCAGACGAGGTTGGCACAGCCCTGGCGCAGGGTGGCCAGATCCTCCCCCTGCAGGCTGGCGGGCAACGGCTGGCCGGGGCGGACATCGAGCAGGCCGCTGTTGGCCTTGAGGCCGCGCACCGTGGCCACCAGCACCACGCAGGAGGGGGTGATGCCGGATTGGCGGCTCTTGATGTTGAAGAACTTCTCCAGCCCCATGTCGGAGCCAAAGCCTGCCTCGGTCACCACGTAGTCGGTGAGGCCAAGGGCGATACGATCGGCGATCACCGAGGAGTTGCCGTGGGCGATGTTGGCAAACGGCCCCGCGTGCACCAGCACAGGGGTCTGCTCCGTGGTCTGCATCAGGGTAGGTTGCAGGGCATCTTTGAGCAGCACCGTCATGGCGCCGGCCACTTCCAGTTGCTCGGCGGTGATGGGGTTGCCGTGGATATCGAGGGCCAGCTGGATGCGGCCGATGCGCGCGCGCAAGTCTTTCAGATCGCTGGCCAGCGCCAGGATGGCCATCAGCTCGGAGGCGGCGGTGATGACGAAGCGATCGCTGCGCTCCACGCCATCGGCCGGCTCTCCCTGACCTATGGTGAGATGGCGCAGGGCGCGATCGTTCATGTCGAGGGTGCGTGGCCAGAGGACCTGAGCCGGATCGATGTCGAGCCGGGTCAGGCCGGTTTTGGTACTGAACTGGTCGCCGAGTTTGCGCTCGTGAAACAGGCGGGCATCGAGGGCTGCGGCGGCCAGGTTGTGGGCGGCACTCAGGGCGTGAAAATCACCGGTCAGGTGCAGGTTCATCTCCTCCATCGGCACCACCTGGGCATGACCGCCCCCGGCGGCGCCCCCCTTGACCCCGAATACGGGACCTAGGCTCGGCTGACGTATGGTGGCGATACTGGGGTGGCCGATATGGTTGAGCCCCATGGAGAGTCCGAGGGTGGTGACCGTCTTGCCCTCGCCGAGCGGGGTCGGGGTGATGGCGCTCACCAGCACCAGCTTGCCGGCCTTGGGGTTGGCCTGTTTGAGCAGATCCAGGCTCAATTTGCCCTTGTAGTGGCCGTAGGGATAAAGCAGATGCGGCGGGATGGCGAGGCGCTGGGCCAGCTCGTGGATGGGGAGGCGGGGGGACTGGCGGGAGATCTCGATATCGCTTAGCATCAGCACCTCGTTGGCATGTCGGGGTAGAATATGCGGCGAAGTCTAGTGGAATATAACGGGTAATCCAATGACGAAAACGATTTTATTTGGTGAGGGAGAGAGTGCTCAGGATCCTCTTCTGCTGGATCTCAATGCGCTCTATCACCCGCCCAAACAGCCGCTCACCGCCCTTGGCATCGTCAGCGCCCTGGTGCCCCTGTTCGGGTTTGGCTGGCAGGCGATGACCCAGGACTCGCGCACCCAGCTGCAACACGAGATCGCAAAACGCATCAACAAGCGTCGCAGCGACGAGGCAAACCTCATCTTGATCCTGCAGCTGGCCGCCATGTTTGACTGCCGGGAGCTTGAGGTGACACTGCCCTACGCCTTGAGCGACCAGCAGTTGACGGCGATCCGCACCCGTTTGCCGCGCTGGCTGCTGACCCCGGAGCCGGCACGCCTGCTGGCCCACCTGCCTGCGTCACCTTCTGTCTCCAGTCAGGCTTAGCTTCAGGCCGGCTGATCCCACTTCTGCGGGGCGAGATAACGCTCCTGCACGAATTCGATAAAGCAGCGCACCTTGGCCGAGACGAAGCGCCGATGCGGATAGACCGCATAGAGCCCCACTTCACCCTTGTTCCACTCGGGCAACAAGCTTACCAGCCTGCCATCGTTCAGGGCCTCCCCCACGATGAAGGTGGGCTGCAATATGATGCCCTGATCATCACAAGCGGCGCGGGTCAGCGCCACCCCGTTGTTGGCGCGAAGCGGCCCCTGCGGGCGCACGCTCTGGGACTCCCCATCCCGTTTGAAGTGCCACTCCGGCTGGGTCAGGGTGTAGACGAGGCAGTCGTGCTGCCTGAGATCGTCAGGGCTCTTTGGTATTCCCTTGCGGGCCAGATAGGCCGGGCTTGCGCACAGCTCGAGCCGGATCGTCGCCAGCTGGCGCGCCACCAGGGAGGAGTCGCTCAGATGGCCGATCCGCAGCGCCAGATCGAACCCCTCTTCCACCAGTGCCACCCGCCTGTCGCTGTATTCGATATCCAGCTTGAGATCGGGGAAGCGCTCGCGAAACAGCGGCAGGGCGGGGGAGAGGTGCAGGTAACCAAAATCCATCGGCACCGACAGCTTGAGAGTGCCGTTGGGCTGCTGGTTGTGGTGGGTGAGCTGGCTGTGGGTCTCTTCGAGCTCCGCCAGTAAGGCCTGCGAGCGCTGATAGTAGAACTGGCCCGCCTCGGTGGGATTGACCTGGCGGGTGGTGCGCGACAGCAGGCGGGTGGCGAGAGACTCCTCCAACTGCTGCATCAGCTTGGAGGCCATGGCCACCGAGATGCCGAGCTGATGGGCCGCCTTGGTAAAACTCTGGCACTCCACCACCTTGATGAAGGTGCGCATGGCGGCGATCTGATCCATTTTCCATCCTCAGTAAATAATTAATTTAATAAATCACTGATTATTCATTCAGGCAAGGAGGTTAGCATTTTGTTTACCGATGTGAACCCAATGAAGGAACGAACGGATGAAAATGACCAAGGCCCTGCTGGCCTCCTGCCTGTTTATGGCGACCCCCCTGATGGCGGCCGATTACGATGTCGATGCGGCGCACACCACGGTGCAGTTCAAGGTGGGCCACCTCGGCTTCTCCGAACTGGTGGGCCGTTTCAACACCTTCAGCGGCACCTTCAGCATGGATGACGCCAACCCGACCGCCGCCAAGGCGAGCTTCGAGGTGGATGCCGCCAGCGTGGACTCCAACCACGAGGCCCGTGACAAGCACCTGCGCAGCCCGGATTTTCTCGACGTGAAGCAGTATCCCAAAATGACCTTCGTCAGCTCCGCCTATGAAGGCAGCAAGGATAAAGGCGTGCTCAAGGGTACCCTGACCCTGCACGGCGTCAGCAAGGAAGTGGCTTTCGATCTGGTCAAGATCGGTGAGGGCAAGGATCCCTGGGGCGGCTATCGCAGCGGCTTCAACGCCTCCACCACCATCAAGCGCAGCGATTTCGGCGTGAACTACATGCTGCCGGGCATCCCTGACGAGATGGCTATTCAGCTGTTTGTCGAAGGCGTGCGCAAGTAATGGGTGCGGCACTTCTGCTTCAAACCCTGGCGGCCCCCTTGGGGGCCGCTTTGCTGTCATGGCGCTGGCCGCGCGCGGCGTATCTGTGGGGGGCGCTGGCCCTCTGGCTGGTGGGCTCGCTGCTGGGCGGTCTCTATGGTGTGCCGGTCAAGGCGTGGCAGTGGCTGCCGTTGACTCTGCTGGTGCCCGCCATCGCGGCCCAACTGGCGGACAAGCGCGCAGCCTTGCTGCTGTTTGCCGTGGCGGGTGCTCTGGTGTGGTGGCAGGGGCTGGCCTCTGTGCTGGCTGGCGAGCCGCGCATCTGGCTGGCGCTGCTGCCCGCCATCGCCTGGTACGGCGTTGCCGCCTGGCAGGGGGATAGCCGCGAGGGGCTGGGTTTTGCTCTCGGCTTTGTCTGGCTGGCGCTGGTGATCGGTATCGATGGCAGTCTGCTGATCGCCCAGCTGGCGGGGGCCCTGGCGGCATTGGCCGGTTTTCGGGCGCTGCTGGCCACCTTTGCCGGGGCGAAAGTAGCGCCTGCCGCCCTGGCGTTGGCGCTGGCCTTCGTCCAGATGCTCGCCTGGCAATACGTGGAGGTGCCTTTGAGCGTCTTGCTGCCGGTCTGGCTGCTGCCGCTGCTGGAGTGGGGTCTTCGCAACAACCGGTGGCAGACCCGTTGGGGGATCCTGATCCTGCTGGCCGGGGTGGGGACTGGCATCAGCCTGTGGTGGGTCTGGCCCGAGGCTTCTCTTTACTGAGTTTTTGCATAAAAAACAGGCAATTATGAGCATTTTTGCATACCTGCTCATACTCTTGGCAGATAATGATTGAGCCGCCTATGTGTTTAAGATAAAAAGGATTTTCATTTAACTGGATACACACAGAACCCGGTCATGCCGGGTTCTGTTTGCCTGCTTTGCGGCACATTAAGGAGGCCACAGTTGCGCAGTCAAGGATCTGAGCATCTGTTTTTTCGCCATTTTATCGATCAGGGACGTATCGATGGTCTTTGCATCCTGCTGGTCACCCATCTGCTCCCCGACCGTCCCCGCTTTATCGAGGCCCTTGGCCAGATGGGGCGCATCGCGGCCATCCTGCCAAAGCCCAAATCGGTGCATGCGCCGACCCTGGAGTGGGTCTCCCGCCACTATCCCGTCTGTACCCTCAACCGCCAGTGGACCAATGATCCCGATGGTGTCATCGCCCAGATAGCTCCGCTGGTGGCCCCCCACGAACGACTTATCATCCTCGATATCGGCGGTTATTTTGCCAAGACACAAGCGACCCTGAGCGAGTATTTCGGCCCCCGTTTCCTCGGCGTGGTGGAGATGACCGAGAATGGCCATCAGCGCTACGAGCAGGAGGTGCTGGCGACCCCGGTCGTGTCGGTGGCGCGCAGCCCCCTCAAGCAGGCCGAGGATATCCAGATTGGCCTGAGCGTGGTCTACTCCGCCGAATCGCTGGCCCGCACGCTCAACCGAACCTTCAATGTCTGCGAGGCGGCGCTGTTCGGTTATGGCAAGGTGGGGCGCAGCATCGCCCGCGACCTGCGCTGCCGCAACCTCCATCTGGGGCTGGTGGAGACGGACGTGCTGCGCCAGGTCGAGGCGCTCTCCCACGGCTTTCGCCTGATCACCAAGGAGGAGGCCCTGCGCCGCGCCGAGCTGGTGATCTGCTCCACCGGCAATGGCTCTCTCGATCTCGCGGATCTGCAGGCACTGCGCCCCGGCACCATGGTGGCCTCGGTCACCTCCGCCGACGACGAGTTCGCCTTCTGTCTGGCCCGGCTGCCCTGGCCGAGCGAGGAGGTGTGTCCCCATGTGCTGGCCCTCAACCGTCCCGACGGCAGCCAGATCTATCTGCTCAACCGGGGCGAGGCGGTCAACTTCGTCCATGGCGCCGTCATCGGTGAATACGTCTATCTGGTGCTGGCGGAGATCATGGAGGGGATAAGGATGTTGGCCGCCGGCCCCCTGGCTCCCAGTCTGCTGGAGCTGCCGGAATCCACCATGCGGGCCATCGCCCGCCACTGGCTGACCGATTTTCATGGAGTGACCGAATGAGCGACTTGTCCATCCCGGGCGGCAAACCCCGCATCGAGATCCGCTACTGCACCCTCTGCCGCTGGATGCTGCGCGCCGCCTGGCTGGCTCAGGAGCTGCTCTCCACCTTCGACAGCGAGCTAGGTGAGGTAGCCCTGGTACCGGCCAGCAAGGGGGAATTTCGCATCCTGGTGAATGGCGTGCAGGTGTGGGATCGGGTGGCTGACGAGGGCTTCCCCGAGGCCAAGGAGATCAAGCAGCGGGTGCGCGACCTCATCGCCCCCGAGCGTGACCTTGGCCACGCCGATCGCAAGCCGGCTGCCGAGTAAGGGGACGCTGGTCCTGACAAGGGGCAAGTGCCAGAGATAATAGAAACATACCAAGAGGGAGGCCGTGGCCTCCCTCTCCTATTTATTGCGGCGCACCTCTATTGTGGCGTTCGCCCGTCGCAAGGGATCAGCTCCACGCCCTGTGGGTTGCCGATATAGCGGGCCCGCTTGTGGGGCTTGATGCGGCTCACATCCACCCACACCAGGCCGTCGATGCAGTGATTGAAGTCGGGGTCGATGCCAAAGTCCATAAACTGCACGCCTCCCGGTTCGCACAGCTCGGAATACTGCTTGTAGAGGGTGGGAATGGCGCAGCCCAGATTGTCGAGACGGGCCTTGAGCTCCTTGAGATCGACGCCGTAATCCGTGCCCGCGAACAGCGGCGGCGTCATGGGGTAGGGGCGACGCGAGGGAGCCAGCGCAAGCGTGGGGGCAAAGTGCTGGCGATAGAAGCTTACCAGCAGATCCTTGGCCGCCGGCGGCAGGCTGCCGGACAGCGACACCGGGCCAAACAGATAGCGGTAGTCGGGATTGCGGGCCAGATAGGCGCCGATGCCAAACCAAAGGTAATCCAGACCCCGCTTGCCCCAGTAGGCGGGCTGGATAAAGCTGCGGCCGAGCTCAATGGCCTGTTCCAGCCGAGGCAGCAGCTTCTCTTCGAAGCCGAACAGGGTGTGGCTGTAGAGGCCGGCCAACCCCTTGCTTGCCAACAGCTCGGCCACCGGGGCGAAACGGTAGGCGCCTATGATGTCGAGCCTGGCCGGATCCCAGAGGATGAGGTGGTAATAGTCATCATCAAAGCCGTCGAGATCCCGCCGCTTGCCCGAGCCTTCCCCCACCGCTCGAAAGGCGATCTCCCGCAATCGACCCAGCTCGCGCAGGATCACCGAATGACCCGTCTCATGACGGCGATAGAGCAGGATGGATTGGCCATCCGGAGTGTGGCCGAGCACCTCGCAGCGATCGATGGCCTGCTTGAGCAGGCGGCGATCCTCCGGCAGGGCGATGGGGGCCTCGGTTGCAAGCTTGCCCGCCTGTCCCCGCCCGATGCGATAGAGGTGGCTTCGCACCAGCCGCGCCGCCGTTTTGGCGGGCAGATCGCCAAGGCTGGAGGGGGGGATCCTGGCCCCGATAGTCATCGGCAGTGTCTGCCCCTGCTGGCGGAACAGCTGGCGAACCAGTAGCAGGCCGGAAGCCGGTTTGCTGAGCCAGGAGAGAAGGTAAAAGCCTAGGCTGTTGCGCCCCCCCAGATGGACGGGCACCAGCGGGGTGCGGGTGCGCTGGGCCAGCTTGATGAAGCCTCCCTGCCAGGGGCCATCTTTTACTCCCTTGGGACCGAGGCGCGATACCTCGCCGGCGGGGAAGATCACCAGCGCCCCTTCCCCCGCCAGGTGCTCCCCCATCGCCAGAATGGCGTGCCTGTCCGTCTTGCCTCCCAGGTTGTCCACCGGCAGCAACAGGGAGCGCAGCGGCGCAAGCTGGGCCAGCAGCTGGTTGGCCACGATTTTCACATCGGGGCGGATGCGGCCGAGCAGGCGCAGCAGCGTCAGCCCGTCGAGAGACCCGATGGGGTGGTTGGCGACGATGATCACCCGGCCACTGGCGGGGATGTGCTCCAGCTGCGCCTCGCTGACCCGGTAGTCGAAGTCGAGCTGGGCCAGCACCTGTTCGACAAAATCGAGTCCGCGCAGGTGGGGGTAGCGGCTGGCAAACTGCTGGAAGGCCTGCTCGTTGAACAGCCAGGCCAGGGCCCGCTTGCTGAGCGGGGCGAGTGCGGGGGAGCCATGCAGGCGGGGAAAGTGCTGGGCAAGCAGGGTATCGACACTGAACATCTGGGGCGCTCCGGCGAGGATTTGCCCCATCATGAGGGTGATCTGTTCCCGCCGTGTGGCAGCGGGATGACAGTTTGATGGCAGGGCGAAGGGAGTCGCCCTGCGGATTATCGGTGAGGATCAGCCGCGCCAGGCGGCCGTCAGCCGTACCAGTTCCACCAGGGTGGCGACCGCTTTTTCCATGGATTGCAGCGGGATGAACTCGTGCTTGCCGTGGAAGTTGTGACCACCGGTGAAAATATTCGGGCAGGGCAGCCCCATAAAGGAGAGGCGGGCACCGTCGGTGCCACCGCGGATCGGCTTGACCCTAGGGCTCACGTCGGCCGCGATCATCGCCGCCTTGGCCAGCTCCACAATATGCATGTGCGGCTCAATCTGGCTGCGCATGTTGCGATAGCTGTCGGTCAGGGTGAGCTCGATGCGGGCCTTGGGGTACTCGGCCTGCATGGCGGCGACCCGTCGCTCCATCTCGGCCTTGCGACTGGCAAATCCCTCGTCATCGAAGTCACGGATGATGTAGTGCAGGGTGCACTCCTCCACAGTGCCGTTCATCTGGGCCAGGTGGAAGAAGCCTTCGTAGCCCTCAGTACACTCGGGCGTCTGCTCGGCCGGCATGGCGGCGTGGAAGCGGGCGGCCAGAGTCTGGCTGTTGATCATGCTGCCCTTGGCGGTACCCGGGTGCACGTTGTTGCCGATAAAACGGATGGTGGCGCTGGCGGCGTTGAAGTTCTCGTATTCGAGCTCCCCCAGTTCGCCGCCATCGACGGTATAGGCCCACTTGGCCGGGAACCTGTCCAGCGGGAAGAGGTTGGCGCCGCGGCCTATCTCCTCGTCCGGGGTGAAGCCGACCCAGATATCGCCGCGAGGGATCTCGGGGTGAGCCTGCAGATGATCGATGGCGGTAAGGATCTCGGCGATGCCCGCCTTGTCGTCGGCGCCGAGCAGGGTAGTGCCGTCCGTGGTAATGAGATCCTGGCCCAGGTAGTTTTTCAGGAAACGGTAGTCGCGGATGGTCAGCACCTCGTCACCCTTGCCAAGGCAGATATCCCCACCCTGGTAGTTCTCGATGATCTGGGGCTCCACGTGCTCGGCCTCGTAATCGGCGGTATCCATGTGGGCGATAAGACCGATGGCGGGAGCTTCTGGCTGGTTGCCCGGCAGGCAGGCGGTGAGGTAGCCGTGTTCGTCCAGAGTGACCCGGGTCAGCCCCAGGGCTTCCATCTCTTCCTTGAGGACTCGGGCAAAGACCAGCTGGCCTTCACTGCTGGGACAGGCGGGATTGGTCTCGTCAGAGCGGGTATGAAAAGTCACGTAACGCAAGAAACGCTCAAGCAGGGTATCCATTATTAGCCTCCGGTAATGAAGGGTCATTGTGGCCAATCCCGTTTTCTCGCTCATTGCGTCAGCGCAGGTTTTCTCCATTTTTTATGTCGGGACGTCACTCCCTGACGTGGGTGGGCCCGCTCTGCATAAAGGGAAGGGGTTTCAGGATTTTTAGGCGCTGGCAAAGACCCGCTTTTTGGCTGCGAGGCCCGCCTGGTCAGGGTTGCCCGTCATGGCGGAAAAACGTGACTCTTTTCAGGGGTAAACGAGGGGGAGCGAATGAGGCGCTATCCCTGATGGCGCCTGCCTGGCAGCGATATTCGCACGGGTGAAAAAAAGGGGATTTGCAACGCGATTTTTTATTGTCACGGCCGGCCTTAAGTGTGTACACTCCGCGCCGATCCAAGGGTAACCCTGACGCAGGCAGAGGCCGCCAGACACCCGGACGATCACACGCCTATAGGGCGAGGCACGCAGAAACGACAGACACTGCTGGGGAATGGTTTCTTTAATACCGGTTAGGCTCCGGTATCAGGGAGAACAACAGACTCTCATTTTGCATTTGACCGAGTGAGCCGACGGCTCATCATCTTCCCTTGTCATGGGCGGTCACTGGAAATGGGTTGGCTGTGGTTGTTGTCGTCTATCAACACGCATGCGTGCTGGCGCCTTCGCATCTCTTCCTTGAACCTCTCTCCTGCTGTTGTGATGGCTGCCGAATGATGAACAGACTGCGTGGCTGATGCTGTCTGTCATCAAAGTACCGCGGTACTACGGCATCGTAGCACCGCATACCGTTGAGCTTGATGTAAAGCCACCAGCCCCACATCAAGACTCGTTACTTCCCAAAATCCACCAGGCAGCCTTGGCTTGCCGCAAATGGTCTGGATGTGATTGAGGGTAACGAAGGCGGCCACTGGCCGCTCATTTGCGAGGCATAGCCCATGACTAACTGGTCCAGCAAGGACTCCTTGAAGGTCTACAACGTTCCCTACTGGGGTGCGGGTTTTTTCAATATCAATGACGCCGGTCATGTGACCGTTGCTCCCGACAAATCACGCCCTGATGCACAGATAGTGCTCTCCGACGCCATCGAACAACTGCGTCAATCCGGGCTGACCACCCCTGTGCTGCTGCGCTTCCCCGACATCCTCAAGAGCCGGGTCGATGCGCTGTTCAACGCTTTCGGTCAGGCCATCGAGAAGTCAGGCTATGAAGGGGACTACCTGTGCGTTTACCCGATCAAGGTAAACCAGCAGCGTCGCGTCATCGAGACCATCAGCCAGTCCTACAGTGACAAGCCCCGGCTTGGCCTGGAAGCTGGTTCCAAACCGGAACTGCTTGCCGTGCTGTCCCATCACCATGAGCAAGGCTCGGTGATCGTCTGCAACGGCTACAAAGATCGCGAATATGTCCGCCACGCCCTCCTGGGCAACCTGATGGGCCACAAGGTCTACATCGTGGTGGAGAAGCCCTCCGAGCTGGAAATGGTGCTGGACGAGTCAGCTCGTCTCAACATCAAGCCCAACATCGGGGTGCGTGCCAAGCTCGCTTCCACCGGCTCCGGCATGTGGGAATCGAGCGGCGGCTCCATGTCCAAATTTGGCCTGTCCGCCTCCCAGATCCTGGCGCTGATCGAGCGTCTGCGCAGCGTCGGCAAGCTGGACTGCCTGCAACTGCTGCACTTCCACCTGGGCTCCCAGATCGCCAACATCCGCGACATCCAGGGTGGCATCCGCGAGTGCGGCCGTTTCTACGCCGAACTGCGTCGCCTCGGTGCCAACATCGAAGTCGTTGACGTAGGCGGTGGCCTGGGTGTGGACTATGAGGGTACCCGCTCCCAGAGCCACTGCTCCGCCAACTACAGCCTCTCCGAGTACGCCAACAACGTGGTGTGGGGCATTGGCGACGTGTGCCGCGAGTTCGACCTGCCGCACCCGACCATCATCAGCGAGTCCGGCCGTGCCCTGACTGCGCACCACGCCGTGCTGGTGACCAACATCATTGGTGCCGAAGGGGTGGAGGTGAACGACATCAGCGCCCCGGATGAAGACGCGCCCACCATTTTGCAAAACATGTGGAAAGGCTGGCTGGATCTGCGCGGGGAAGATCCCTCCCTGCTGGAGATCTTCCACGATTCGGTGGCGGATCTGGCAGACGTCAACACCCAGTACACCATGGGCCTGCTCAACCTCGAGCAGCGCGCCTGGGCCGAGATGCTGCACCAGAACACCTGTCTGGCACTGAAAGAGCTGCTCAACCCGGTCAACCGCAACCACCGTGCGCTGGCCGATGAGCTCTCCGAGAAACTGGCGGACAAGTGCTTTGCCAACTTCTCCCTGTTCCAGTCCCTGCCGGATGCCTGGGGTATCGGTCAGGTGTTCCCGGTGATGCCGCTCTCCGGCCTCGAGCGTCCGCTCACCCGCCGCGGCATCCTGATGGACATCACCTGCGACTCCGACGGTCAGGTGGAGCACTACGTCGACGGTCTGGGTGTGGAAAGCACCCTGCCGATGCCGGTGTATGGCGAGAACGAAGAGTGCCACGTCGGCTTCTTCCTGGTGGGTGCCTATCAGGAGATCCTCGGCGATCTGCACAACCTGTTCGGTGACACCCACTGCGCGGAAGTGTGGCTGGACGAGGAAGGCAAGATGGACATCCGCAACGTGGTGCGCGGCGACACCGTCGACCAGCTGCTGCGTTACGTCAACATCGACCCGTCCGTCATTCGCGAGAACTATCAGCGGATCGTCTCCCACCCGGCACTGGACGACGCGACCCGCAAGGCCCTGCTCGACGAGCTGGAGCTGGGTCTGCAAGGCTACGCCTATCTGGAAGACGAATAAGCGCCCGCGCTTGACCGTTGCCGCGATGGCAGCAAAGAAAAGGGAGGCAGATGCCTCCCTTTTTTCATATCTGAGCGGGTCATACCTGCGAGCTCAGAGCCTGGTGCAAGTCATGCTGCAACTGTTTGCCATCTTCTCCTTGCAGCGTCACCACTCCAAGCTGGACGGCAGTCTCTATGGTGAGGGTGCCGGCCAGCAGGGCGTCGAGGGCGGCCTCGCTCAGCAGCATCACCCTGTCATCCGCATGGGGCCCAGGGGTGTGCAACTGCAGCAGCAGTGACTCCTTGCCACGCAGCCTCGACCAGAGTCCGGAGTCGACCAGCAGGATGGAGACGCCGCCCCTGACGCCGGCCTGCTGGAAGCGGCTCTTCAGGGCCTGCAGCCAGGCCTGGCTGCGGGTAAACCCCGCCTCGCCGGTGAGGGGGGGCAGATGGGCCAGTCTGTCATCATTGACCGCCGCCGCGGTCGCCATGGCGACGTCGAGCGTACCGGGCCAGCTCTGTTCAAACGGATTGGGGTAGAGTGCGTCATAACCGCAGGTCTGCCCCATCCCGGGGATGAGGCAGAGCAGGGTCATGCACACGCGCAGGGTACGTCGCATCATGGGGTCACTATGTTGAACCAGAAGTTGAACTTGTCGAGCAGGCCGACGAAGTCGCTGAAGGTCTGCTGGTCGCCCTGAACCTTGATCTCGCCGCTGGCGATCTTCTGCTCCAGCGTGCCCTGGCCCAGCTGGATGTCATCCAGGGTTTGCTTGCTCAGGGTGACGGTCACATCCGGCGAGGCGGCGTAGCGGGTGGTGTGGTTGAGTACGGCGTTCTCCAGGCTCAGGGTGTGTTTCTCCCCGATGTCGGTGAAGTCCATGTTGACGACCATCTTCTTGCCGGCCGCTTTCTCCGGATTGATGCGTACCGCCAGATAGTCGAACAACATGCTGGGACTCATGGCGCGAATGGTATCCGGCGAGGCGGTGACGGTACCGCCAGCAGTGGGCACGCCGTTGCGCAGCTCATAGGCCCCCTGCAGATAGACGGAGCGCCATGGGCCGGACTCGGCCTGATAGCCCAGCTGCTCGAGCGCATCGGCCAGCAGCAGCTTGCCCTCCTGGTTGTTCGGGTTGGCGAACACCAGATGCTTGAGCACTTCCGCGACCCAGCGATATTCCCCCTTGTCGAACGACGCCTTTGCTTTCTTCAGCAGCGCTTGCTCACCGCCCATGAACTCGACGTATTTGGGGCCGACCATCTCGGGTGGCAGGTTGTCCAGATCGGAGGGATTGCCGGAGTACCAGCCCATGTAGCGCTGATAGACGGCCCGGCTGTTGTGGCGCAGGGTGCCGTAGTAACCGCGGTTCGGCCAGAAGTCGTTGAGCTCGGGGGGCAGGGCAATCTTCTCCGAGATCTCCTCACCCGTGTAGCCCATGTTCATCAGGCGCACCGACTGGTCGTGGATGTACTTGTAGAGATCCCGCTGCTTCTTGAAGTAGTCGACGATGCTGGCATTGCCCCAGCGCGGCCAGTGGTGGCTCTGGAACTTGACCTGGGCCTGGTCGCCCCAGGTCTCGATGGTCTCGTTGAGGTAGCTGGACCACTTGAGGGCATCGCGCACCTGGGCGCCGCGCAGGGTGAGGATGTTGTGCATGGTGTTGGTGGTGTTCTCGGCCATCCAGAGCGCCTTGCTGTCCGGGAACCAGGTGTTCATCTCGGCCGGCGCTTCGGTGCCCGGGGTCATCTGGAAGACCATCCGCACGCCATCCAGAGTAACCTCTTCCCCGGTCTTGGTGATGAAGCGGGTTGGCAGCAGCAGGGAGGGAACGCCGGTGGAGGTGGTCTGCCCCAGGCCGCCATTCACGCTGCCCTGGGCATTGCGCGGCAGCAGGGCGCCATACATGTAGACGGCGCGGCGGGCCATGGCATTGCCGGCGATGACGTTTTCCGAGACCGCATGCTCGGTGAACCCTTCGGGGGCGATGATCTGAACCCCGTTCTTTTTCACCTCATCCGGCGAGTTGAAGAGGCCGGCAGCCCCGCCGTAGTGATCCACGTGGGAGTGGCTGTAGACCACGGCGCTGACCGGCCGCTCGCCCAGGGTCTTGTTGATGAAGGCGAGGGCCGCCTTGGCGGTCTGCGGCGAGATCAGCGGGTCGAAGACGATCCACCCCTTGTCGCCCTGGATGAAGGTGATGTTGGAGAGATCGAAGCCGCGGATCTGGTAAATCTTGTCGGTCACCTTGAACAGCCCGTACTCCATGTTCAGCTGGGCATTGCGCCACAGGCTCGGGTTGACGGTATCCGGCGCCGTCTTGTCCAGGCCGATGTAGGTCTTGTATTGCTCCAGATCCCACACCACGTTGCCCTTCTCATCCTTGATGGTGAGGGTATCCGGTTTGGCGATGAAGCCGCGTCGGGCGTCCTCGAAATCCTGCTTGTCGTTGAATGGCAGGGTGTGCAGCACATTCTGGTTGGCCTGGATGGTAAATTCGCTGGCCGGCTTGGGGTTGATGACGGCCCAGGCCGGCTGCAACAGCAGGGAGCCGGAGAGGCATAGGGTGACAATGGTGTGTGTCGAGAACTTGAGCTTCATCTGTCTTTCTCCAGATTGTGGTGGGTAGGCAGGACCAAGTGTAGTCAGACTCTGATGCCCCCCAGTAAACAGGGTGAGTGACGGGTAGCCGAGATGGCGTCAGCCATGGCAGGCGCTATCCGGACCCGGAGTGAAACGTTGGGCGAGAGATGCCCCCTGACGACATGTCCCATGAACATGGTCAGCATCGCTCTGTTAGTCGGGCGTTGCGGCATTGCGCCGAGGGCACGGCAACGGGTTAGGCACCAGAGTAGCGAGGCCGGCGGCAGCAATCATGGCAGCCGGCAATAAACGACAATTAAGCAGCCGTTAAATGAGGGGGTCAGCTTGCGGCAATCAGGTGCAGCTGGCGGATAAACCACTGGAGGGCGGGATCTCGGCCCTGCGCCTGGTGCCAGCTGAGATAAACGGGGCAGTGGCTGGAGGCCCAGGGCAGCGGATAATCCTTGAGCCGCAGGGTGTCGCGCACCTGTGCGACATGCCACTGGCTGACCACGCAGAGCCACTCGGTCTGGCTGACCAGGGAGAGGGCGGTGAGCAGGGCGTTGCTCTCGTAGGCAATCTTTCGGGGAGGCAGGGCCTGCTCGCTGAGGCTGCGGATGACCCAGTCGTCCTTGCGGCGCACATCCCAGACCACGTGCTCCTCGGCAAAGAAGGTTTCGAAGTCGAGGCTCTCCCCGATGCGCGGATGATCGGCGCGACAGGCGACCCTGAGCTCCAGGGTCAGCAGGGACTCGTTGCAAAAGCCGGCCTCTTCCAGCGCCGTGCTGGCCAGCACCAGGTCGATATTGCGAAGGCGCAGCGCCTGCTGACGCAGGTGCTCTTCAAACAAGCCAGGCACCGACTCCACCCGGCAATGGGGCGCCACCCTGGCCAGATGGGCGAGCAGTGTTGGCAGCAGCAGGAGATCGAGATCCGGGTGGCTGGCGATGCGAAAAATGCGCTGGCTGGTGAGCGGATTAAACTCCTGGTTGAGCAGCAGGGAGCGCTCCAGGGTGTGCAGGGCGGTGCGGATCTCCCGGTGCAGGGCGAGGGCGCGGCTGGTGGGGATGATCCCGCGGCCATCGCGGCGAAACAGGGGCTCGCCGATGAGGTCGCTCAGCCTGCGAATGGCCTGACTGATGGCGGCGGGGGTCATCTCCAGGCTGGCGGCCGCAGCTGATACTCCCTTCTCGGTCATGACGCGATCGAAGATGCGAAACAGGTTCAGATCTATGTGCGGGTAGGACATTTATGCATCCTCTGCTTGCCTGGTCGATATGGCGCAGACGCCTCATGCCGGTGAGGCTGCCCATGATGTGAAGGGTGCCCAGGAGATTGCTCATCTTCCATTCAGCCCGATGTCATTGTGGCGAACATGGCTGACTGAGAACTTAACAGGAAGCAGATGGCCGTCAATGGGCGATAAACAGCGTCTATCGGAACTTTTTTGCCGACAAATCGCGGTGTCGCCACCCGGACTTGATCTGTATCAAGTTTGTAACGCTCTGGTTACTTTACGGTCGAAAATGATGTTGGTGGTATGACACAAAAGGAAGCTTGTATGGAACTCAAAAGGGACCCGAGATGCTATACCGACGTCTGTATCGACGGTAAGTGGTATCACTATGACCACTGCAGCACGAACGTCTACATGCTGATGGGCGGCGCCGCCCCAAGCCTGCAATTGGCCTATGAGCCGAGCAGCGAAGAGGAGCTGGTGGAGATGCTCCGCCAGCTTGCCCGCATCTGACTATCCTGTTGGCCATCGGACGCCTTGTCGCGATGGCCATCTTCTTTCCTCGTCAATGGCCCGCTTTTCGATCGAACAATCCCTTGCCAGCTTCCAGCAGTGCCGTCGCCGCGGCATAGGCTTCGTCTGATTTGCCTATTTCGTCAGCCACATAGAGAAAGCCGGACTGGTACTTCTCCACCGCCTCTGTCGGGCTTTGGGCATCGATAAAATCCTCCCGGACCTCGAATCCCTGGGCCAATAACGCCTCTTTCTCAAGCAAAAAAGTGGGGGAGGCCATGTCGATAAAGGTGTATTGCTGCCGGTTGGATGCCGGAATGGTGAAAAACTGGTATCTCGCCATCTGAAATTCCTTGCCTGAACGAGGTGATAGAGGGTGGCTATTTCGATCTGTCGTATCTGGCCCTTGCCTCGAACTCCCTGATTCGGGAGAGCGGGTTGGCCATGTTTTGTTTTCGTTCGAGACTACGTCTTTGTCCCCCAGCCAAGCAAGACGAGATAGTTGTTTTTGTGCAGGGAGGTTGAGCTGGCTCTCATCCGGGCCTTGATAGCGGCGAGTTGCCAGGCGAAGTCGCTATCCAGAAAAAGGGCCACCCGGGGTGGCCCTTTTGTTGTGTCGTCACCGCGACTTAATTGAACGCCAGGAAGGGCGATACGCAGAGCAGCAGACCGGTGATGATGATGATGTAGAGGGAAGTGCCCTTGTACTTGTGCAGCGCCGGCACCTGATAGACCAGATAAGCCGGGATGAGGCAGCCCACCATGCCGAAGATGGGGCTGCAGATGGAGGTAAAACTCAGCACGGGGGCGTTGAGCACGATGGCGCCCCAGGAGAGCATGACGGTAAACACCATGATCCCTTTGCCTACCAGATCCCGGTTGATGCGCTCATCGGGCATGACGCGGCGCAGCAGGTTCATGGTCAGCCCCTGGCAGGCTTCCCGAAAACCGAGATAGACGCCGAAGTAGGCGGTCATTACCGCGAAGATGTTGAGGGTCAGGCTCAAGAGTTTGAGGGTCTGGCCCGGCACGCCCTGTGCCACCATGGCCAGCGCCGAGATGTTCTCCTCGGAGGCTTTGACCGCCTGCTCGTGGCCCATGGCCAGGGTGAAGGAGATGGCGTAGAAGAAGACCACCACGAACAGGATGCCGAAGGCGATGTTCATGGCACGCATGGCCTTGAAGCGGGCCACCTCCAGGGATTTTTCCCGCGAACGATAGGAGATCACCATGGGGCTCAGGCTTTGGATAAAGAGGATGGAGGTCAGGGTGAAGGGGAGCATGATGACGGCATCCTTCATCCAGTGACCGACGGTGGGCATGGCGGTGATATTGGCCGCATCCCATTTGTCCACCATCATCAGACCGAGCAGGGCTACCACGCTGATCTTGGTCAGTACCATGAAGCTGGAGATCTTGAACAAGAGGTTCTCGCCGCGGGATGCCAGCGCCACCAGGGCGCAGATCAGGACCAGACCGTAGAGCGGGTTTTTCGAGAGCAGGGTGTCGGTGATGCCGAAGCTATGGAGGAAGGAGGCGCTGTCATTGGTGATGGCGGTGGAGTAGACAAACACCCAGATCACCAGCATCACGAAGTAGAGGGCGCCAAGCAGCATGCCCCAGTTTTTGCCCAGGTAACCCGTGATGACGCTGGGGTAATCCTTGCACTCGGGGGAGGTGGCCAGGGTATTGATGAAGAGGCGCTGGAACATGTACATGGCCGGATAACCGATCACCGCCGACAGCAGGAAGACCCACAACCCCATCAGCCCCACCTGTACCGGCAGGAAAACGATCCCCGCCCCGATGGCCATGCCGATGCTCATGATGATCCAGCCCCAGTCGGTGCTGTCAAAACGAACCGCCTCTTTCCATTCCAGTGTGCCCATCAGCGGGCCCTTGTGTATTGCGCTACCCGTGCCCGTGGCGGGCTGGGTGGTTGCCGTTGTGTACATATCTAGAGTCCCTTGTTTTTGTAATGGCAATGAATCTGGTGCAAATATAGTTGAATAAAAAGTTGGCAGACAATGCTCTTATATCCAAAGAAGGAGGTCGATCACGCTTTTTGTTTACAATAAAACGGAATTTATGACTACATTCTTAGTTTTTAGTTGAATAAATCAATTAATAAGCAAATAATGTTGAGTGAAAGCAAAACAATGTTTGCAAAAATAATTGCATATTAAGGAGTGGCGATATGAAGAAACAGGTCATAGTGGCGAATGCCGCACCCGATGCCATCGGCCCCTACAGCCATGGCACTGCCTATGGCGATCTCATCTTTACCTCCGGTCAGTTGCCGGTCTGCAAACAGCAAGGGGGCGTGGTGGAAGGGGGCATCACGGCCCAGAGCCAGCAGGCGCTGGAAAACCTGAAATCCGTGCTGGAGGCGGGTGGCGGCTCGCTCGATACCGTGCTCAAGACCACCTGTTACCTGGCGGAGATCAGTGATTTTGCCGCATTCAATGCGGTTTATAAACGCTATTTCCAGCAGGATTGTCCGGCGCGAAGCTGTTTCGCGGTGAAAGATCTACCCATGGGGGTCAGGGTGGAAGTCGAAGCCATCGCCCATATCGCCCGTTAATGCACACAGAAAGGTTCTCGCAATGAAACAAGCATGGCAGCAGTATCTGAAGATTATTCAACAGGTTGTCAAACCGGCGCTGGGCTGTACCGAACCCATCGCCGCCGCTTATGCCGCGGCCGTCGCAGCCCGGGCGCTGGGGTGTGAGCCCGAGCGTCTGGCGGTGGTGGTCTCGGACAATCTCTACAAGAACTCCATGGGGGTCTATGTACCCGGCACCGGCAGGATAGGGCTGGCCATCGCCGCGGCAGCCGGCGCCATCGGCGGCAAGGCTGATGCCGGGCTCGAGGTGCTGGCTGCCATCACCCCGGAGCAGGTGGCCCGTGCCCAGTCCCTGATCGACGCAGGGGCCGTGCTGGTCAGTCGCACCGAGGCCCCTGAGTTCATCTACTGCCGGGTGACAGTGTCCGGTCATGATGAGCAGGGCGAGGAGCACAGCGCCGAGGTGACCCTGTGCGGGGGGCATACCCGTATCGTCGAGCAGCGTCGGGATGGGGAGGTCACCTTCGCGGCGGACCCGGCCCAGAGTGGTGCCACCGGGGCCATTTGCGACGGGGTCGACATCAGCATCGCTGCCATCCACGAATTCGCCACCCAGGTGGAGTTCGAGCAGATCCGCTTCATCCTCCAGGCCTCCGAACTCAACGGCCGGCTCTCCGACGAGGGGATGAGCCATCCCTATGGCCTCGAGATCGGGCGCACCATGCAGCAGAACATCCAGGCTGGCCTCATCGGCGAGGATGTGATGAACCGCATTGTGATGCGCACCGCCGCCGCCTCCGACGCCCGCATGGGGGGCGCCAGCCTGCCCGCCATGAGCAACTTCGGCAGCGGCAATCAGGGTATTGCCGCCACCATCCCCGTGGTGGTGATCGCCGAGCGCTATGGCGCAAGCGAAGAGCAGCTGGCTCGCGCCCTCATCATGAGCCATCTGGGCGCCATCTATATCAAATCCCACTATCCGCCGCTGTCAGCATTTTGCGGCAACACGGTCACCAGTGCCGCCGCTGCCATGGCCATGGTCTATCTGGCGGGGGGGAGCTTCGAGCAATCCTGTCATGCCATCCAGAACGTGCTGAGCGACAGCGCCGGCATGGTGTGTGACGGGGCGAAAGCCTCCTGCGCCATGAAGGTGAGTACTTCCTCCAGTGCGGCGGTGCGCGGCTTCCTGATGGCCCTCAACAGCCACTCGGTTTCGGGGCAGGGGATCGTCGCAGGCAACGTGGAACAAACCATCCGCAACGTCGGTCAGATGGTCAAGGACGGCATGGCTGCCACAGACAGCACCATTATTGATATCATGTCCGCCTGAGTGTCCCTGTCGGCTGCTGCCCGGCGCCCCGAGTCCGGCGCAGCAGCCCCTGCATTAAGGTCCCAATGTGAAGCTGCAAGAGTTGAGTCCGAGTGATTTCGAGATCCTCAAGGCGATGGAAAACATAGTGGATGGCATCGCCGCCATGTATGGCCAGCATACGGAGGTATTGCTCCACAGTCTGGATGCGCGCAACCCCTCGATCATCAAGATTGCCAACGGCCATATCACGGGCCGCAGCGTCGGTGCTCCCATCACCAACCTGGCGCTGATGAAGCTCAAGAGCGGGCAGGATATCTCCAGCCCCTACCTGACCAAGTGCGCCACCGGCAAGACGCTGCGCTCCCTCACCACCATCATTCGCAATGGCGAGCACCAGCCGATCGGCATGCTGTGCATCAACACCGACATGGATGCCCCGCTGCAATCCGTGCTGCGGGCCATGATGCCCGAGTGCATGCACACCCACGAGAATTCCACCACCCCCGAGGTGTTCGCCCGCAACATCGACGAGGCCCTCAACAGCACCATCGACACCATCAGCAGCGAGGTGCGGGGCAACGAGGCGGTACCGCCATCCCAGAAGACCCGGGTCATCGTCAACCAGCTGCACGACATGGGGATCTTCGAGCTCAAAGACAGCGCCCAGATCGCCGCCCGCCAGCTTGGCATCTCGGTGCACTCCATCTACCGCTACCTGCGGGAGATCAAGAAGGGGTAATCTGGGGCCACAACGTCAAAAGTGGCCGCGTAACATCCCGAATGGGTTTTCCCTTGCCGCCAACGAGCGCTTTTTATGCAACGTATTCTGTTTGTTGAGGATGACCCCGAGATTGGCGAGTTGATCAGCAACTGGCTCGGACGTCACGAGATGGAAGTGATCCTGGAGTGCAGGGGAGACAGGGCGCTGGCCAGATTCGAGGCCGAACGGCCAGATCTGGTGCTGCTCGATATCATGTTGCCGGGGCTCGATGGCATGTCCCTGTGCAGGGCATTGCGACCGCGCTTTGGCGGCCCTATCGTCATGCTCACCTCCCTCGACAGCGACATGAACCAGATCCTGAGCCTGGAGCTGGGGGCGAACGACTATATCCTCAAGACCACGCCCCCGTCCGTGCTGCTGGCCAGGTTGCGGGTGCAGTTTCGACAGCACCAGCAGGCGCCGCAGCCGGTGGCGGTGACCTCGGCGCCCCAGACTCTGCAATTTGGCCGTCTGTGCGTCGATGGGGCGGGGCGGGATGTGCGGCTCGACGGTCAGAGCATTGCCCTCTCCACTGCCGATTTCGATCTGTTGTGGGAGCTGGCCTGCCACGCCGGCCAGATCCTGGGGCGGGAAGCCCTGTTCCAAAGCCTGCGAGGCCGGGAGTATGACGGGCTGGATCGCAGCATGGATGTCGCCATCTCCCGCTTGCGGCGCCGGCTCGGCGATGACACCAATAACCCGGTGCGCATCAAGACGGTCCGCCAGAAAGGCTATCTGTTCGTGCCCCACGCCTGGGAATAACCGGGAGCAGCAAGGAGCATCATGCGCCGCCTCTTTATCCAGTTTTATCTGTTGCTGATGGGCTGCTTCACCCTGGCGATCTTGCTGGTGGGCATGGTCTATCAGGTGACCGCCGAGCGGGCGGGGGATCGCTATCTGGAGCGGATGATGCAAGGCTCTCTGGGCCTGTTGACGGCGGAGCTGACAAAGCTCTCCCCCGAACTCTGGCCAGAGCGCTTGCGGGTGCAGAGCCACCAGCTCACCCTGCCACTCAAGGTCGGGGCGCTGGCACAGCAACCGCTGGCACGAGAGGATCAGGCCTTTCTTGCCGCGGGCAATATCGTGATCGTCGAAGAAGATGACACCTTTTTGCAGCGTATCCCGGGTACCGAACAGGTGCTGATCGTCGGCCCCGTGCCCTATCTCTCTTATCTTCATGAACTTCACTGGGTTGATGTGGGGTTGCTGCTGCTGATCGGGCTCTCCCTCGGGGTGCCCATCCTGCTCTGGCTGCGTCCCCACTGGCGCGGTTTGCAACAGCTGGAACGCACGGCCCGTCTGGTTGGCGACGGCGATCTCTCCCGTCGCACCAATCTGCCGGCGGGGAGCAGCCTGGCGCACGTGGGGCGAACCTTCGACGAGATGGCCGCCCAGCTGCAGGCCATGCTGGCCAGTCGCAAGCAACTGACTGATGCCATCGCCCATGAGTTGCGAACCCCGCTGGTCAGGTTGCGCTATCGCCTTGCGATGCTGGAGCCCCAGCCGGCCGCGCCGGTTCAGCAGGCACTGGAGCGTGATCTGAGGGCGCTGGATGCCCTGATCGAGGAGATGCTCACCTACGCCAGGCTGGACAGGCCCGAGATGCCGTTGCAGCGCGACGAGATCGAGCTGGGGGCGTGGGTACGGCAGCACAGCGCCGACTGGCAGGCACTGCGGCCCGATAAAGAGCTGGTTTTCGAGCTTCAGCCTATCGACATGCCCTGGTGCGGCGATCAACGGCTGCTGGCCCGTGCCGTGGAGAATCTCATCGGCAATGCCCTGCGCTATGCCGAGCACAGGGTCATCTTCACCGTTTCGCGCTTGCAGGATCGTTACCTGCTGGAGGTGAGCGACGACGGGCCCGGTATCGATCCGCAGCTGGCCCCGCAAATCTTCGAGCCGTTTGTCAGGCTGGACAAGAGTCGTGACCGCCGCACCGGCGGCAGCGGCCTTGGGCTGGCCATTGTGCGCAGCATTGCCCGCCATCACGGGGGAGAGGTATCCCTGCTGCCCGGTGACGGCGGTGCCCGTTTCTGCCTCACCTTGCCTGTACATTTGGATACAAACCGTCACCAACCACTCACGGAAGCGCGGCCGCCCTCCCTTTAGGATGAAGTCATGGAGAAGGCTCCATGACACCCACCTGAATAAGGAAAATGAAGATGAAAAAGATCATTCCCCTGACCCTGGCCGCCGTTTTCGCCCTCACCTCCGGTTTCACCATGGCTGCCACCCCGACCAAGTCTGCGGCGCCGCAAACCACCCAGACCAAGGTGGTGAAAAAACACCATAAAGCGGCTCATGCCAAGGCGCCGGCCGTCAAGGTAGCCCCGACCACCAAATAATCGCCGTCTGCCGGCGTGATAAAACACAAAAGGGAGGCTGATGCCTCCCTTTGATGTTGTTAGTCCCCCGATAACTGCCGTTCGATTGAGTTGTGAGCAAGGGGTCTGCGAGTTGCGCTTCATTTTATCTGCGAGGGTTCTGTTTTGGATAGCTGGTAGCCTGCGAGATGCCCATTTTTGCCGCAGTTCAACACATCAGAGCACCTAATCCCGGCAAGATGAGGTATCTTATGCCCCGATTTCATCCATCAAACGGATAAGAGACAACACATGATCATCAAACCCAAGGTTCGCGGCTTTATCTGCACCACCACTCACCCGGTCGGGTGCGAAGCCAATGTTCGTCGTCAGATTGCCTATACCCAGGCCAAGGGCACCATCGAGAATGGTCCCAAGAAGGTGCTGGTGATCGGCGCCTCTACCGGTTATGGCCTGGCGTCTCGCATTGCCGCCGCCTTCGGCTCCGGCGCCGCCACCCTCGGCGTCTTCTTTGAAAAAGCCGGCACCGAGACTAAGCCGGGTACCGCTGGCTGGTACAACTCCGCCGCTTTTGACAAGGCCGCCAAGGAAGCAGGCCTGTATGCGAAAAGCGTCAACGGCGATGCCTTCTCCAACGAGTGCCGTGCCAAGGTGATCGAACTCATCAAGCAGGATCTGGGTCAGGTTGACCTGGTGGTCTACTCTCTGGCTTCTCCGGTGCGCAAGATGCCGGAAACCGGCGAAGTGGTGCGCTCTGCCCTCAAACCCATCGGCGAGGTTTACACCACCACCGCCATCGACACCAACAAGGATCAGATCATCACCGCCACCGTCGAGCCGGCGAATGAGGAAGAGATCCAGAACACCATCACCGTCATGGGCGGTCAGGATTGGGAGCTGTGGATGGCTGCCCTGCGCGATGCGGGCGTGCTGGCCGATGGCGCCAAGTCCGTGGCCTACTCCTACATCGGTACCGATCTGACCTGGCCCATCTACTGGCATGGCACCCTGGGCCGCGCCAAGGAAGATCTGGACCGCGCCGCCAGCGCCATCCGTGGCGATCTGGCCGCCAAGGGCGGTACTGCCCACGTGGCCGTGCTGAAATCCGTGGTCACCCAGGCATCAAGCGCCATTCCGGTGATGCCGCTCTATATCTCCATGGCGTTCAAGATCATGAAGGAGAAGGGCATTCACGAGGGCTGCATGGAGCAGGTGGATCGCATGATGCGCACCCGTCTGTATGGTGCCGATCTGGCGCTGGACGAACAAGCCCGCATCCGCATGGATGACTGGGAGCTGCGTGAAGACGTGCAGCAGACCTGCCGCGATCTGTGGCCGTCCATCACCAGCGAGAACCTCTCCGATCTGACCGATTACACCGGCTACAAGCAGGAGTTCCTGCGCCTGTTCGGCTTCGGGCTGGACGAGGTGGATTACGATGCGGATGTGAACCCGGACGTGCAGTTCGACGTGGTCGAGCTGTAAACCGGTTGTTCGTGAAAACAGGGCCCTGCGGGGCCCTGTTTTTTTATGGTCGTCTATCAGTTTTATCGAATCAGTACGAGTCCTTTTTGATGGTGTGCCCAGATGCCTGTGAGTTAGGTTGCAAAATGGTGTGGCGGCCTCTTTCGCCGCCATCGCCGCGGTGCTATTACTGCTGGTAATCTTTGTTATAACTCGGTTTTTTGCAAAAAACGGACGGTGTTCCGGCGTGTCACGGATGACGGCAAGATCTGGATTGGGGGCGGTTAACCCAATCCCGTGACAGGGCGTGGCCATCATGATGGGACCTGGCGGTCAATAGGGAGAGGTTATGGGGCATAGAGGGATCATCAGGCTGGCAGGGATACTGCTGGCCCTGCTCATGGTCAATAGCGGGTGGGCGGCGGAGCCGAGACTGGAGCCGACCGAGCAGGAGCGGGCTCAGACCCTGACCCTGTTTCACGAGCCCATCGTGATGCTGCAAGCGAAATTCGGCCGCCTTGACGGGGCGGCCCGGGTGCGGATCGTCAAGGAGCGGGTAAGGCAGCTACAGCCCGAAGATTTGACCCATCCTGTGACCGTGGTCAGCTCGACCCGACTCGGCCAGGAGGCCAGGGAGTTCAGGATCCATGACAAGCACCTGCTGGTGCTGCTGGAAAAGGATCTGGAGTGGCTCGATGAGCTGACCCTGGATCAGGCTGCCGAGCGGGTGCGGGCGAGGCTGGAGAATGTGCGGATCAAGGTGCTGGAGCTGCACTCCAACGCCTATCTGATCAAGGCCGCGGGCAAGACGGTGCTGGTGACCCTGATTTTTCTGGTGGTGGTCCAGCTGCTGCGGCGGGGTCACCTGCGGGCGCGCCGCTGGTTTGCCAACAACCTGCTGCAGCAAAAGGGGCTGATCCCCCATCAATGGCGTCAGGTGCTCGGCGATCTGGAGATCCGCGTCATCGGCGTATTCACCTTGCTGGTGATCCTGCTGCTCACCTATGGCTGGCTCACCTATGTGCTGGGACTGTTTCCCCATACCCGGGTCTGGAGCGAGCAGTTGGGCTCCTCCTTGCTGGGGCTGTGCAGCGACATCCTGAGCGGGATCATCGCCGCCATGCCGGGGCTTGCGACCGTGCTAGTCATCTTCGTGCTGACCAAGCTCTTTATCCGCATGCTGGCCGTCATCTTCGAGCGCATCGAACGCGGCCAGTTCCGGGTACAGGGGTTGCACTCCGAGACGATTGGGGCGACCCGCCGTCTGCTCTCCGTGGTGATCTGGCTGTTTGCCCTGACCGTCGCTTACCCCTATCTGCCGGGGGCGGATTCGGACGCCTTCAAGGGGGTGAGCGTCTTCTTCGGTCTGATGGTGACCCTGGGCTCGGCCGGGATCATGAACCATGCCATGAGCGGCCTGGTGCTGATCTACTCGCGGGCCTTGCGGCCGGGGGATCTGGTGCAGATAGGGGAGGTGGAGGGGGTCGTCACCGAGCTGAGCGCCCTCTCGACCAAGCTGGTGACCCGTCATGATCACGAGGTGACCCTGCCCAACGCCGTGGTGGTAGGGGGCAAGGTAACCAACCTGAGCCGGCTGTCGAGCGACAAGGGTATCGCCCTGCTCACCAAGGTCACCATCGGCTATGACACGCCCTGGCGCCAGGTGCATGCCATGCTGGAGCTGGCGGCCAGGCGCTGCCAGTTGATCAACCAGGAAGAGGCGCCTCTGGTGCGTCAACTCAATCTGCAGGACTGGTATGTGGAGTACGAGCTGCAAGTACGGATGAAAGAGGGGCTGTTGCCCGGCCCGGTCAGAACCGAGTTGCACGGCCACATCCAGGATGTGTTCAACGAGTTCGGGGTGCAGATCATGTCCCCCAATTTCGTCGCCCAGCCGGAACAAGCGGTGCTGGTGCCCCAGGAGAATTGGTATCAGGCCCCTGCAGTGCCGCCCGCCGAGGTGGCAACCGGGGAAAAAGGGAAGAAATAACTCACAAAGCGGGCCTCGCAGTGCGAGCCTCCCGCCATAAAAAAATCCGAAGCGGTCCAGGCCGCTTCGGATTTTTTATGCTTGGCCTGCTATCTGAGATGGGTAACAGGCCGGGGCAGGAGCCGAGCAGTGTCTACTGCTTGTAGTCCTTGAGGAAACGGGCGAGACGACCGATGGCATCCTCCAGCTCCTCTTCCCGGGGCAGGAACACCAGGCGGAAGTGATCCGGCGCCGGCCAGTTGAAGCCGGTGCCTTGCACCAGCAAGAGCTTCTCTTGCTGCAGCAGGTCGAATACCATCTTCTGGTCGTCGCGAATGTCATACACCTTGGGATTCAGGCGCGGGAACATGTAGAGCGCCCCCTTGGGCTTGACGCAGGAGACCCCGGGGATCTCGTTCAAGAGCTCCCAGGCCTTGTCGCGCTGGCGGCGCAGGCGGCCGCCCGGCAGGATCAGCTCGTTGATGCTCTGGTAGCCGCCAAGGGCGGTCTGAATGGCGTGCTGCATGGGCACATTGGCGCACAGGCGCATGGAGGCCAGCATCTCCAGCCCCTCGATATAGCCGCGGGCGCGCCCCTTGGGCCCGGTAATGACCATCCAGCCCTGGCGGAAGCCGCAGGCGCGATAGGCCTTGGAGAGGCCATTGAAGGTCACTACCATCACATCGTCACACAGGGTGCAGACGCTGGTGTGGGAGATGTCGTCGTAGAGGATCTTGTCGTAAATCTCGTCGGCAAAAATGATGAGGTTGTGCTGGCGGGCGATCTCGATCACCTCCAGCAGGAACTCGCTGCCATAGACGGCGCCGGTCGGGTTGTTGGGGTTGATCAGCACCAGGCCGCGGGTGCGCGGGGTGATGCGGGCACGGATGTCGTCGAGATCCGGATACCAGTCGGCCCCTTCGTCACAGCGGTAGTGCACCGCATGGCCACCGGAGAGGGTGACGGCCGCAGTCCACAGCGGGTAGTCGGGGGAGGGCACCAGCATCTCGTCGCCGTTGTTGAGCAACGCCTGCATCGCCATCACGATCAATTCGCTCGCGCCGTTGCCGATGTAGATGTCGTCGATATCGACCTTGCGCATCCCTTTTTGCTGGTAGTACTGCATCACCGCCTTGCGGGCCGAGAAGAGCCCCTTGGAATCGCAGTAGCCCTGGCTCTGGGGCATGTTGAGGATGACATCCTTGATGATCTCTTCCGGTGCATCGAAACCAAACGGCGCCGGGTTGCCGATGTTGAGCTTGAGGATGCGGTGTCCTTCGTCTTCGAGACGGCGAGCCTCTTTATGCACCGGGCCGCGGATGTCATAGCAGACATCGTCGAGCTTGTGCGACTTGTCGATAGTGAACATGGTGACTGTGATTCCTTCCCCGTGGGGACGCGTTGGCGAAAAAGGCGGTTTTTAGTATCAAATTTCCCTTCCCCTATTCTTCACAGAATTGAATGCTAGAACAATCTTCTTTTTAGTAGAAATCCCTGATTTTTAGCTCCAAAACAGGGTTATCAAAAAGTTAAATTTAGCATGATCGTTTGCGTGATATCGGGAACGCCAGTGAAAGATGATGAGTTGATTAACAAAGCTACCTGACTGTGTTGAAATTATCACGCTCTCTGGCACGATTGGCTTGCGGAAAAATTCGTCTTCCACTCCCCGTTTTTGACAGCAAACCGGCGGGATGGCGTGAGCCAGCCCATACACGCTGGTGTCATCGTTTCATTTCGTTCAATCCCAGGAGGGATCTCCATGCATGCACCCGTACCCGGCCGTTATCGTCACTTCAAGGGGGGGCTTTATCAGGTCCTCACTCTGGCCTTGCACACCGAAACCGGGGAGCAGCTGGTGATCTATCGCTCCGAGCAGGATAGCGAGGTCTATGCCCGTCCCGTGGCCATGTTCATGGAGTGGATTGAACATCAGGGAGAGGTGGTGAGCCGCTTCACACCGGTCGGGGAGTGAGGGGGAAGCGCGTCCCCGGAGGTGGGCAAGCGGTCTGATGGAGTCAAAATGGTCATAAGTTGTCGCATGAAACTTATCCTCATGAGGCCGGCACTTCGCGGCACTACTGATAAATGCCTTATCTAATCAATGCTTTGTGATGTGAGTCACAAATTTTGAACATCCCGGGCAGGGTTCGCATCCCGGATTCACACTCCCATAATGTCGCACCTGTTAAATCGTGGGCTCTGTACGGAGCTTTTAAGTGTCACTTTATGGGGAGAAATCGCGTGAGACCTGTTGCTGCCGAATTTATTGGAACCTTCTGGCTGGTGCTGGGAGGATGTGGAAGCGCCGTATTGGCGGCGGCCTTTCCGGATGTCGGGATCGGTCTGCTGGGGGTCGCCTTGGCCTTCGGCCTGACGGTACTGACCATGGCTTTTGCCATCGGTCATATCTCGGGTTGCCACCTCAATCCGGCGGTCACCGTGGGATTGTGGGCGGGTGGCCGTTTTCCGGCGACCGGGGTCGTGCCTTACATCGTGGCCCAGGTGCTGGGCGGCATTGTTGCAGCCGGCGTGCTCTATGTGATTGCCAGCGGCCAGGCCGGATTTGATCTCTCCGCCGGGTTTGCCTCCAACGGGTATGGCGAACACTCGCCGGGTGGCTACACCCTGACGGCTGCGCTGGTGTGCGAAGTGGTGATGACGGCTGTCTTCCTGTTCGTCATCATGGGGGCGACCGACAGCCGCGCGCCGGCCGGTTTTGCACCGATCGCCATCGGCCTGTGCCTGACTCTGATCCACCTCATCAGTATTCCGGTGACCAACACCTCGGTCAACCCGGCCCGCAGTACCGGTGTGGCCCTGTTTGTCGGCGACTGGGCGACCAGCCAACTGTGGCTGTTCTGGGTTGCGCCGATTGTCGGGGGCATTCTGGGGGCACTGGCCTATCGTCTGGTGGCTGACGAGCAGAAGTAAGCGCTCGCCATAACATGTGTGGTCTCGACACGCCTGCGGGCGTGTTTTTTGTTTTTGCGGGGTTGGTGAGAACGAGAAACGACGAGGACTAGAGCCCCTTGGCCTGCAGCATCTCTTTGTAGCGCTGGTGGAGCAGCTGGACGCGTTCTACATAGGCCCGGGTTTCGGCATAGGGGGGGATCCCGCCATGCTTTTGCACGGCGCCCGCGCCGGCGTTGTAGGCGGCCGTCGCCAGTGCCACGTTGCCATCGTACAGTTTGAGCAGCCCCGCCAGGTATTTCACCCCGCCAAAGATGTTCTGCTCCGCCAGCAAGGCGTTGCCAACCCCGAGCTCCCGCGCCGTGGCAGGCATCAGCTGGGTCAGCCCCATGGCCCCCTTGCGGGAGATGGCCAGCGGGTTGAAGGCGGATTCGGCATGGATCAGGGCGCGGATCAGGGCTGGCTCCACCTGATAGGCCTTGGCGGCCGCCTTGATGGTGCTGGCATAGTCGTAGAGAAACAGCCCCGTGGTCTGCCAGTTGACGCGAGAGTCGGGATTGCAGGCGAAGCAGTCATTGAACAGCAGCAACTCATAATGGCCCTGCTCCGGGATCATATCGGAGTAGCGGGTTACTCCGTTTTGCTGCACCGATTTATAGACATGGATCTGCTTGCTGCCGGCGGGAGGGGCCGGTTGGGGGGCGGGTTCCATTTGCGCGACGGGCTGTGGCTCGGAGGTCACAAAGACCACCTCTGCCGGGAGAGGTGTCTGGCTCCAGCCCGGGATGGGGATCAACAGTAGATGGCTCGCCAGCATCCATGCTTTCAAGTGCGTGCTCCTTGTCGTGTACAACTGCTTGAGTAAAGCATCATGGCCAGATCGGGACAAGCGCTGAACGGCAGGCCGGGGCCGATTGGGTGAGGAGGGTCACAGCCTGTGACACCGGATGGGGCAGAGGTGCGGCTTTGCCCGCGCCGACGCTTTTTTGTCGCGGGCAGGCGTGCTATCTTGCTGGGTCAATCTGGTCGGATTAGTCCACAATATCTGACATTACCAATTGATTAGCAAAGGATTTGTTTGTGACTCGCACGCCGGCAATGGAGCTTACCTTCGAAGAGTACTGCGACGCCGACCTCTCTCTTATCAGGGATTATTACGAAACGACCTTCTCCCACTATGTGCCGGATCTGGCCGAGCGGATCTTTGTCGTGCGTGATGCTCACTGGCTGGTAGGAGCGGTCAGGTTGCGGGACGAAGACGAGTTCTATCACCTGTGCGGGTTTCGCTTGCTGCCTCATTACCAGTCCCTGGGGCTGGGTTCGCGGCTGCTGCAGTATGCCTGCGACGGCTTGGCTGACAAGCCGGTGGTGTGCCAGGCACTGCCCTTCGAGAAACCCTTTTACCTCAAGGCCGGCTTTGTCGATATGCGGCTCGACCGTCTGAGAGGCGCCCTTCACTCCCTCTATGAGCGGCAGTTGCAGCAGGGTTATCAGGTGGAGTTGCTGGTGCGACAGAGCGCACCAGCAGAGATGGGCTGGTTAGCGGGGATTAGTCAGCAAGTGGATTTTGCCCGGTGACAGCTCCACCCCCAGCAGGTTCTCCTTGAGCCAGGCCTGCTGCGGATCCTTGTCGTCAAGCCGATAGACGGGCTGGGTCTCCAGGCGTTTTTCCATGCTCTGCAGCAGCATGCCGAGCATGAGTCCGAATTTTTGCTGGGCGGCTTCAGGCTCCAGCTTGTACTCCACCAGCTTCATGTTGTCGAGAAACAGGGCGCTCTGGCCCTTGTCGTAGCGGGGCCTCGCCTCGTAGGTCATCTGCAGGCTGGCGTCATATTCGGTGTTGTCCGGCAGCGCTATTTTCAGCTTCCCCTTGCCATAGACACGGGCGGTATCCGGCTGCTGGCGACCGATCTGGACGTCGCTCTGCTCCAGTAGTACATGGGCCTTGATGATGCCGGGCAGTTCCAGTTGTTTGTCGACCTTGACCTGGGATTGCAGGTACTGGTTTATCTGTTGTTCATTGATGTCATATGAGCCTTGACCTAGCATGGCCAGGCTGAGCAGCATAGATTGCAGGATCATGGATGAGACCTGATTGAATGGATGTGCCCTACAGCATACCATTCTGGCCTGATGGGGTCTGCCCACCGTTCTGTTTGTCGATTAGAAGAGGAGTTCCCGTTGTTTAACGGTCTGGAACACGATCTCCAACTGCTGTTTTCCCGTTTTCTGGGTTGGCTGCTGCTGTTATTTCACACCGTCATCGTGGCCGGTGTGTCGCTTAGGGTGGTGATGAAGCGCCGTCCCATCGGGGTGTCACTGGCCTGGCTGGCCCTCATTTATGCCATCCCGTTTGCCGGGGTGGGGTTCTACGTCCTGTTTGGCGAGATCCGGCTCGGCCGTCGCCGCGCCGAGCGTGCTCAGGCCATGTACCGCCCTTATGCCATCTGGATCCGTCAGCTGGCCCGTCTGTTTCCCCAGCACTGCTGCGAGGTGGGGGCCAAGGCCCAGCCGCTTCATGATCTGATCCAGGGCCGCCTGGCCATGCCCATGCTCTCCGGCAACCGCATGACCCTGCTCAACAAACCTGACTGGATCCTGCGGGAGATCGCTCAGGATATCCGCCGTTCCACCCTTTCCTGCTATCTGGAGTTCTATATCTGGCACCCTGGTGGCGATGCCGACATGGTGTGCGAGGCCCTGATGGAAGTGGCACAGCGCGGCGTGGATTGTCGTTTGCTGCTCGACTCGGTGGGCAGCTCGCAGTTTTTCCGCTCCCCCTGGCCCAAGAAGCTGCGCAAGGCGGGGGTCAAGCTGGTGGAGGTGTTGCCCGTCGGTGCCTGGCGCATCCCGTTCCAGCGCCAGGATCTGCGGATGCACCGCAAGCTGGTGGTGATCGACGACAGGGTTGGCTACACCGGCTCCATGAACATGGTGGATCCTCGCTTCTTCAAGCAGGATGCCGGGGTCGGCCAGTGGGTCGACATCATGATCCGGGTGCAGGGCCCCATGGTGCCCCTGATGTGGTCCATCTTCGTCTGGGACTGGGAGATGGAGACCGGCGAGCGCCTGCTCGACAGCCTGCAGCACGAACCCGAAGCCTGGCCCCAGACCGATTATCGCGCCCAGCTGATCCCCTCCGGTCCCTTCGTCGGGGGAGACTGCATCCAGCAGAGCCTGCTGCTGGCCATCTATCAGGCCCACAGCCATCTGGTGCTTACCACCCCCTATTTCGTGCCGGATGATCCCCTGGCGGCCGCCCTCAGCTCGGCGGCAGCCCGTGGCGTGCAGGTGCAACTGGTGCTGCCGGCGCGCAACGACTCCATCATGGCCAATTACGCCTGCAATGCCTTCATGGAGGAGCTGCTGGAGGCGGGGGTGGAGATCTATCGCTACGATGCCGGCCTGCTCCACACCAAGAGTGTGCTGGTGGACGATGACTTCGCGCTGGTGGGCACGGTCAACCTGGATCGTCGCAGCCTCTGGCTCAACTTCGAAGTGACCCTGCTGGTGGACAATCCGGCCTTTGTCGCCCAGATGAACCAGCTGGTGCAGGGGTATATGGTGGAAGCCACCCCCATGACCCTGGCCCAGTGGCGTGCCCGCCCCTGGTACAAGAAGGTGATGGAGAATATCTTCTATCTTTTCAGTCCCCTGCTGTGACCAGCATGACGAGTTCTGGCACGGGATTTCCGTTCATTGGGCTTGCCTGGTCGGGAGCTGGCCCCGTAGAGTGCAGTGACAATCCCTGGAGACTCATCAACATATGAAAAAAATAGTGGCCCTGGCCGTCGGCGCGGCACTGGTAGGTGGTGGTTTGGCGGCGTGCTGGTATACCGGCAACAGCTTCGATCGCCTCATGACGGAGCAGATTGACAAGGTCAAGCATGACAGTGGCCTCGATCTGGCCTGGGTGCCTGGTAGCAGCAATCTGTTCACCCGGGACGGCGTGCTCAAGCTGGTGATCTCGCCCCAGGAGATGGCGGCGTTTGACGGTGGCATGGGGGGCGATCAGCCGCTGGAGCTGCAATTTACGGTCAACAGCCGCATCCTGCCGCTCTATATCAAGAGCCATGCCTTGCTCGATACCCGGCAGGGGTCGCTGGCCCCTGTATTCAGCGCTCTCAAAATGGAGCTGTGGCAGTTCGGCATGGAGTCGTTGAGCAGCCTCTGGACCATGAGCAACAGCAGCCGTTTCTGGGCCAACGAGTTCAAGGTCAAACAGGGGCTGGATGAATTCAGCTTCCTGCCGCTCAATGGCGAGTATCACGGGGATCTGGACGGCAACGGCCATATCACCATGAGCTGGCAGGGGATGACGGTGCACGAAGAGCAGAACAAGCTCGATCTGGTGTTGGCAGACATGAAGGGGAGTGCCGATCTGGCCGAGATCAGCGGCATCCTGCTGGCGCCCCAGAGCGAGATGACTCTGGCGGCGCTGACGCTGCAATTGCCCGATAGCGCCAGGATTGCCTTGCAGGGGATGAGCACCCAGACCCAGATCAAGGGCAACGATGCCCAGACTCTCTCCAGCACCTATCAGATGAAAATTGCCAAGCTCAATCTGGAGAACGAGTCCGATGCCCTGGCGGTGACTGACGCCTCGCTGGCTGTCAGCCTCAATGGCCTGGATCTGGAGGGCTACCAGGGGCTGCAGGCAGCCGGTGGCCAGGGGATCGACGAAGTGGCGGTCCAGCAGGCACTGGACAAGATGCTCAAACGTGGTGCCAGCCTCGAGCTGACGGATCTGAGTGCCAAGCTCAATGGCGAGCCCGTCACCATGAAGGGGGAGGCGACCCTGGCCCCGACCTCGCTGGAGCAACTGTTCAACAGCGAGCAGGGGATGCAGGCGCTGACCGGGGTGCTGCACGCCAGCCTTGGCGACAAGCTGGGCAAGGCGGTACCACAGTTGGCACCCATGCTCGATCAGCTGACCCTGATGGGTTATCTGAAGGCGCAGCCTCCTCACCTCAACGCCGAACTCAAGCTCACCAAAGAGGGTGTGACGGTCAACAATCTGCCGCTCTGACATCGCCGCAACACAACAAAGGCTCCCTTGGGAGCCTTTGTTGTTTGAGATGGGGTTACTTGAACACCACCGTCTTGTTGCCGTAGACGAACACCCGCTCGTGCAAGACCAGCTCCAGGGCGCGGCTCAGTACCGACTTTTCCACATCCCGTCCGGCCTTGGCCATGTCATCGGCGGTGAAGGTGTGATCCACGTGGATCACGTCCTGCTCGACGATGGGGCCTTCATCCAGATCGTCGGTGACGAAATGGGCGGTAGCGCCGATCAGCTTGACTCCGCGATCAAATGCCTGGCGATAGGGGCGGGCACCGATGAAGGCGGGCAGGAAGGAGTGGTGGATGTTGATGAGTTTGCGCGGGTAGGCGGCGACGAAGCTTGGGGTCAGTACCCGCATGTACTTGGCCAGGATCACGTAATCGGGATCATAGCTGTCGATGATGGCGCGCACCTGCTCCTCGTGCTCGGTGCGGCTCAGCTCGTCGTGGCTGACGGTATGAAACGGGATATCGAACTTGCCGGTAAGCTCGGCCAGGGTGTCGTAGTTGCCGATGACAGCGACTATGTCCATGTCCAGCGCGCCGGCGTAGTTCTTCATCAGGATGTCGCCGAGGCAGTGAGCCTCCTTGGTCACCAGGATGACGATGCGTTTCTTGCCAGCCTTGACCAGGCGGCGCAGGGCCCCGAGCGGCAGGGCATCATCGAGGTCGGCCAGCAGGGTCTCGTCATTGAAACGCCCTTCCAGCTCGGTGCGCATGAAGAAACGGCCATTCTCGTGGTCAACGAACTCATCGTTCTTGATGATATTGAGCTGATGCTTGTAGCAGATGTTGGTGATCTTGGCGATGAGGCCCTTGGCGTCCGGGCAGTCCGTCAACAGTATTTTCTTTTCCATCTCTGTCATTTTCCGTTTGTGGTGTTGGCGCCTGTCGGGCTGCGCAGGCGGCGCGTTTTTTCAGGCACTATGCCACAAACAAATTGAGGCCATAAAGAAATTCGGCGGCTCGTCATGGTCTTCTGGGTCAGGGCGGTCTGAGTCTGCAATAAACGAGTCCTTCCATAGTCGGTTTTCGCGTTGACAGGGATTTGGGCTGGTATCTGCAACCGTTTTTCTTTAGGCTGTCCGGGCTTATTCTCAGGGCGGGGTGAAATTCCCCACCGGCGGTATCCCGATTGACTCGGGGAGCCCGCGAGCGCCCGACCCCGGTTTGACACCGGGTCGGGGTCAGCAGATCCGGTGAGATGCCGGAGCCGACGGTTACAGTCCGGATGAAAGAGGATAAGACAGACTATTGCAGGCAAGCCCCCCGCGGGCCAGCCGCTGCATGCCTATCTCTGTCTGCCTTTCCGTGCCCTGATTCTGGTCCTTGTCTTGTTTAGGAGTTTTACCATGAATCAGTCTCTACTCAGTGAATTCGGTGATCCCGTTGCTCGTGTCGAAGCTGCGCTCGAGGCCTTGCGTGCCGGTCGTGGCGTTCTGGTTGCCGACGATGAAGATCGGGAGAACGAGGGCGACCTCATTTTCGCCGCGCAGTCCATGACCAACGAACAGATGGCGCTGATGATCCGCGAGTGCTCCGGCATCGTCTGTCTCTGCCTGACCGATGAGCGGGTGCGCCAGCTCGAATTGCCCATGATGGTGGAAGCCAACTCCAGCCACTATCAGACCGCATTCACCGTCACCATCGAGGCGGCGCAAGGGGTCACCACCGGTGTTTCCGCCGCCGATCGCATCACCACCATCCGCGCCGCCATTGCCGATGGCGCCAAGCCGGGGGATCTCCATCGCCCGGGCCATGTCTTCCCGCTGCGGGCCCGCACCGGCGGGGTCTTGACCCGTCGTGGCCACACCGAGGCGACAGTCGATCTGATGCAGCTTGCCGGGCTCAAACCGTTCGGCGTATTGTGTGAGTTGACTCGGGAGGATGGCTCCATGGCGCGGCTGCCGGATCTGGTCACTTTTGGTCGCAAGCATCAGATGCCGGTCTTGACCATTGAGGATTTGGTGCAATATCGCCAATTGTTGTCAGAACAAACCGCCTGAGGCTCATACGAAATTGTAATAAGGGAAGTTTTTGGTTAGTCTTTGTGCGTACCCCGGTTACATGACACTCATTTTTGGTCGATTCTGGGTAAAAAATGCTCGGTCGAAAAAAAATGAGGGTTTTAATGCATTTATCTGTGCTGGGGGCTATGCAAAGTATGATTTTTTTGTGCCATAATCACGCCGCTTGCTAAACGTCTGGCGAGTTCAAGGGAGCTTTAAAAATGAAAAAATTGTTGTTGGTAGGTGTTGTTGGTCTGTCCGCTCTGCTGGGTGGTTGCGCTAACACCAGCGAACTGGAAACCTCCGTTCAGAATCTGTCTAACAAAGTTGACCAGCTGGCTCAAGATGTTAGCGCAGTTCGTGCTGATCAGTCCAAGATCGCTGCTGATGTTGCTGAAGCCAAGCAAGAAGCTATGCGTGCTAACCAGCGCATCGACAACATGGCTACTTCCTACAAGAAGTAATCCATGCAAAAAAATGGCGCAGCAATGCGCCATTTTTTTATGTCTGAAATTCACCAATTCTTTACCTGACGTTCACTTCCTGACCCATGAGGTCATGCCGGTTTCCCGGCACTCCCCCACGTAATTCCACACGTTATTTCGCGTCTCTCAATAGAGCAGGCTGTAGAGTTTGCGACGGTAGTTTTGCGCCGCCGGCGTACTGCCCATGGTCGCCAGAATATCGAGATAAGTTTTTCTGGCATCGCCAAACGCCAGATCCCGCTTGAGAATGGTCAGCAGCAGCACCAGCGCCTCTTCCTGACGCCCCGCCTGGTTGTATTGCACCGCCAGATCCTGAGCCAGGGCAAAATCATCCGGATATTCAGCGTAGCGCGCCTCCAGTGCCCGCAGTTCCGGGCTGTCGGCAGCTTGCTGTGCCAAGGCAAGCTGTGAACTCAGGGCATGGTAGTGAGCATCCTGCGCCACCATGGGGATCTGACCGAGGCGCTCCTGCGCTTCATCCAGCAGATTGAGGTCGAGCGCCGCCTGAATGAGCCACAGGCTGATATCGTGACGGTCAGGGGCCAGCTGGTGGGCCTTGCCAAGATGGGGATAGGCGATGCTGGGCTGCTCGTCGGCCAGCGCCTGCTGGGCCTTGGCCAGCAGCTCTTCCTCCTCCTTGGGGGCGAAGGCGGCAAAGTACTGGCGCAGGGTAGCTTCATCCTGCGGGCCTTCGATGATCGCCTGTTCGTCGGGGCGGCCTTGATGGAACAGCACCAGGGCGGGCAGGGCGCGCAGCCCGAGCTGGCTGGCCAGCGGCTGCAGCTGGGGATCGTTCATGTCCACCTTGGCCAGGGTCACCTGCGGGTTGGCAGGGCCGACCAGAGATTCGACCAGCGGGGTCATTCCCTGGCATTCCGGCATCTGCGGCGCATGGAAGTAGATGACGACCGGCTTCTTCATGGAGGCATCGATCAGTTCGGCGTGAAAATTCTGGGGAGTAATGTCGACGATCATGAGTTGGACTCTTCAGAGAGGGTGTTGAACAAGATGGGGCTGATGGCATGGCAATTCAAGCGTTCATCCAGCCGGTAGCAGTGAACCAGGGAATGGCTGGCCGCAATGCTCAACCAGCCGCTGGCAAATGGCCAGTCCTGCACCTGGTAGCACGTGTTATCCAGCCGGTTGTCGAGACGCCACCCCTCTTCCGGGAGGAAACAGATCTTCTCAAGCCCGGCGGCGATGCCGCCACCATGGGCTTTGAGCACCGCTTCCTTGCGTGACCAGAGCCGATAAAAGGCACTCTCCTGCTGAGTGTCTGGCAGCTGACTGAGCCAGCTGTATTCGCTCTTGGCATAGAAGCGCCGGGCAAGGGGCAGGGGACTGCGGCGGCGCATGCCCAGCTCGAGATCGACCCCGAGCGGCCCCTGCGCGCTCAGGGCCAGCACCAGCCAGGGACCGCTGTGGCTGAGGTTGAAATGCCAGGCATCATCCTGCAGCCGTGGCTTGCCATGCTCCCCCTGGCCAAAGTGCAATTCACTGGCCGGTTGCTGCAGCCGTTCGGCCAGAAGCTGGCGCAACAGGCCCCGGCTGACCAGGTACTCCTGGCGCCGCGCTGGCAGCGTTATCGAGTGCCAGATATCTCTCTCTTCGGCGGATAACAGGGTGGTCAGCCGGGTGAGCTGGGCTTCATGGATGTCTGCCGGTCTTAACAAAAAAAGATCCGTGGCGGTCATAATTTTTCACTTTAAAAAGGGGCTGAAACAGGGATAAAAGTCAGTTTTCTATGAGGCCCGAGGCCATTTCGGGGATTGTATATTGTTTGTTCATGATCACATTAATTATGAAAAACAACGCATTTACTTGCAAAAATGTGACCTCGATAGGGATTTTCACTTGCCTCGATAGAATTCTTGGATATAGTCGAGTGCTGTTGCCTTATGAATTGCCCTTTGGGGCCGTATTTTAACAAGATTTACGTTTTTACGGGGATAAAGGATTGCGCCACCTGATGCTACTGCTGGTCGCGCTCGGTATGGTGGGTTGTGCTTCGGCCCCCCAGCCCGAGGTCGCGAGCAAGATTGAAGTTGCCATGATGGAACCCGTTGTCGAACCGGAACCGTCGCAAACACCGGATGTGAACGAAATTCTGACCGTGTACAAAGAGTGGCGCGGTACGCCCTACCGTTATGGTGGCACCACTGAACGTGGTATCGATTGCTCGGCGTTCACCCGCGAAGTATTCCGCAATGCCATCGGCATCGAATTGCCCCGGGATACCCGCTCCCAGGTTCATGAAGGCGCTCGCGTCGCCAAGCAGGATCTGGTCGAAGGGGATCTGGTCTTCTTCAAGATCAATCGTCGCCTCAATCATGTCGGCATCTATGTAGGCAATGGCGAGTTCATCCACGCCTCCACCCGAGCCGGGGTAACGCGCTCCAAGCTCGACAGTGCCTACTGGCGCAGCAAGTTCTGGCAAGCACGCCGGATCGATATCTGAGTCAGGCTGGACAAACGGCTCGCGGTACGGACTGTTTTTCCAACCTCACTTGAACCGGGCTCTCGCAGCCCGGTTTTTTATGGCCGTCATTTAGACTTTACCGCCTCAAGTCACTATAGTGTGACCCCCGTTTTTCCTCGGCAGACCCAATATGACATCTCACAGTGACCGCAAATCCGGACTCCATCCCCGCAACCGTCATCAGGAGGGTTACGACCTTGAGGCACTCTGTCTGGTGACTCCCGAGTTGGCAGCCCATGTGTTCACCAACGACTATGGCAAACGCACCATCGACTTTGCCGATCCGTTGGCCGTCAAGGCGCTGAACAAGGCGCTGCTGGCACGTCACTATGGCATTGCTCATTGGGATCTGCCCGCCGGTTATCTTTGCCCGCCCATCCCGGGGCGCGTCGACTATCTGCATCGAGTGGCGGATCTTCTGGCCGAGAGCGCAGGGGAGGTGCCCACCGGCAAACAGGTACGGGTGCTGGATATCGGGGTCGGTGCGAACTGCATTTATCCACTGCTGGGGGCTCGAGAGTATGGCTGGCGCTTCGTGGGGGCGGATATCGATCCCGTATCGGTCAAGGCAGCGACCCTGCTGGCCGCCAGCAATGGCCTCGGCAAACAGATCGAATGTCGCCTGCAGACCAATGCCAGGCAGGTTTTTCGCGGCATCATTGGGCCCAGGGAGCAGTTTTCGCTGACTCTTTGCAACCCGCCGTTTCACGCCTCGCTGGAGGAGGCGAGCAAGGGAACCGAGCGCAAGCTGCGCAATCTGGGCAAAGGAGAGGCGGGCAAGCCGGTGCTCAATTTCGGCGGTCAGAAGGCCGAGCTCTGGTGCGAGGGAGGCGAGGCGGCCTTTCTGGCCAACATGATTGGTCAAAGCAGGGAGTTTGCCGGCCAGTGCCTCTGGTTCAGCTCCCTGGTTTCGAAGAAAGAGAACATGCCTGCGGCGAAAAAAGCGTTGGGTCGGGTCGGCGCCGTCGACGTGCGGGTCATCGACATGGCTCAGGGGAACAAGATCAGCCGGGTGTTGGCCTGGACGTTCCTCGACAAGTCCGCTCGAACAGCCTGGTGGTCCAGAACCCGATGAGTTGTTTTTCACAAGGCCCGGCAGGGACTTTTTTGGTTATTTTTTAGCTAAATCAAGGCGTTTTGCCATCCGAACCCAGCTTGGCAGATTATCTTTATTTAGGGCCTGTAAGTAGTCACTTTCGCCTTGGTACAGTTGTACGCCGAGATTTTTTTGCACTTTCACCTGTAACTTTAATAAAATAGGACTGGTTAGACCTCTTATAGGCATTGAATCGAATAGGGATCGGTAGATGAAAGTTGTCGATTTTCTGAAGCACAAGCGCGAAATTTTGGCGCAGCACCCCTTTGAGCTCAAGGATTGGCTCTCTCCGGCGATCCGCGACTACTGGCGTGAGTTTCAGCAAAAGGCACACCTGCATCCTTTGCTGGGGCGCGTGCTCGACCCTCACGGTGAAACCCAGCACGGTCAGCAGCAAGAGTCCGTCGCCGTCGCCCAGGTTGCCAATGGCCAGCCTGCCATGGTGCAGGAGCCGGCCATCGAGCTGGACGAGGCCGCCGCCGCACTCTATGCCGAGTTGCAGGGCCGTATCGGTGAAGAGACTCACGTCGGTGAATGGCTCCATGTCAGTCAGCAGATGATCGATCAGTTTGCTGCGGTGACGGGGGATCACCAGTGGATCCACACCAATCCCGAGCGTGCCGCCGCCGAGTCGCCCTTCAAGACCACCATCGCTCACGGCTTCCTGACCCTGGCGTTGCTGCCGCAGTTGACCGGTTCGGTCGACGAGAGCACTCCCGAGTTTCCCACCGCTCGCATGGTGGTGAACTTTGGTCTCGACCAGGTGCGTTTCCCCTATCCCATCAAGGTGGAGAGCAATATCCGCGCGCGCACCAAACTGGCTCGCGTCACCCCCATCAAGGGCGGGCTGGAGCTGCTCAAGGAGATCAAGGTGGAGATCGAAGGGATCCGCCGTCCCGGCTGCGTCATCGAGTCGGTAACCCGCATCTATTTTTAATCACGTCTTTGCAGTGAATCGTTGAACGGGCCCGCTTTGTCGGGTCCGTTTTTGTATCCAGCGAAGAGAGGGTGGTCTGCCCATGACAGCCAGTGTCATGAACAGCTTGATATGACTCACAAAACCGGTGTCGTCGCAGTTAGCCAGCTCTCATTTTGATAAGACGGCGAACTGATGAGATAGCATTTTATGCCACTATTGAATCCTTGCTCCCTATCCTGGAGAAAATAGTGCCAATTAATCACAAGATTATTCTGCCTGTGCTGCTCAGCCTGTTTATCCTGCTGATCCCGACCCATTGGATCCCGTTGGAGGGAATCACAGTGGTGGAGCAGCGGGTTGTCGCCATCTTCGTGCTGGCCGCACTGTGCTGGATCCTCGAGCCCATCCCCATCTTCGCCACCTCGGTCCTGATCATAGTGCTGGAGCTGCTGCTGCTCTCTGACAAGGGGCTCTGGTTTATGACGGCCGACAAGGGCGAGACCGGCTTTGGCACCTTGCTGACCTCGACCGAGATCATGGCCACCTTCGCCTCACCGGTCATCATGCTGTTTCTCGGTGGCTTCTTTCTGGCCATCGCCGCGACCAAATATCATCTGGACGTGAACCTGGCCCGGGTGCTGCTGCGTCCCTTCGGGCGCAATCCGCGAGTCGTCATGCTGGGCCTCATGCTGATCACCGCGACCTTCTCCATGTTCATGAGCAATACCGCGACCACGGCCATGATGCTGGCGATCCTGGCGCCGGTATTGGCGGTGTTTCCCGACAAGGATCCCGCCAAGATCGGATTTGTGCTGGCGATTCCCCTGGCGGCCAACCTGGGGGGGATAGGCACACCAATTGGTACGCCCCCCAACGCCGTGGCTCTCAAGTACCTGACCGGTGAGCATGCCATCTCCTTTGGTCAGTGGATGGGATTTGCAGTGCCCTTCGTAGTGCTGTTGCTGCTGCTCGGCTGGTTCTTGCTTGGTCGTTTCTACCCCAGCCAGCTCAAGCAGATGGACCTCAAAATTGAGGGGCGCTTCATGCAAACGCCCCGGGCCTGGGTGGTTTACCTCACTTTTATCCTGACCATAGTGTTGTGGCTGATGGGAGACCTGCACGGCATGAGTTCCTATGTGGTCGCCATGATCCCGGTGGCGGTATTCCTCACCACGGGCATTATCACCAAGGAGGATTTGCACAGGATCTCTCTGGACGTGTTGTGGCTGGTATCGGGCGGTATCGCGCTGGGTCTGGCGCTGGAGGATTCCGGATTGGCGGAGCGGCTGATCACCCATATCCCGTTCCATGAATACTCTACTCTGGTGGTGCTGGTAGGGGCCTGTCTGCTGGCGGTAGTGATGGCCAACTTCATGTCCAATACGGCGACGGCCAACCTGCTGTTGCCACTGGTGGCGGCGCTGGCTGTCAGCATGCCGGGACTGGCCGAGTGGGGGGGCAGCCACACCCTGATCCTGGCAGTCACCATTTCGGTATCCCTTGGCATGTCCTTGCCGATCAGTACGCCCCCCAATGCGCTGGCCCACGCGACCGGTCTGGTGGAGAGCCACCAGATGGTGCGGATCGGCGTCATCATGGGGTTGGTTGGCACTGTTCTGGCCATGGTGTGGATCTACCAGATTGCCGCCTGGGGTCTGATTTGAACCCGGGTCATGCAATAGTAAAGGGGAGCCATCGCGGCTCCCCTTCTTTATATGGCTGTATTTGACAGTCGCTTGCCTAGAAACTGGCACCCAGGCTGATCAGGTGGCGGATCTCGCTCTCCTTGAGGCTCTGCTCTACCCCCTCATACCGGATCTCCCCATCCTGCCAGTCGAGCTCACTCGACCAGGAGAGGCGGATATTGTCGTTGAGGTAGTAACGTAATCCTATGCTGCCATTGATATCCTGCTCCAGGGTGACATAGGGGGACGGCTGTGACAGATATTTCAAATAAGTCCCCTTGCTGAACAGTTCTAACTGCTGTTGCCAGAGCGAGAATGGCTGACGGTAATCCCAGCCCAGGCTACCGATGGGGTAGCTGATGATGCGGGAATCAAACAGGCGCAGGCCTGTCCAGCTGCCGTCGCGAAAATAGGTGCGCTGTATGCCCGCCTGGGCAATCAGTTCGAGCCGCCTGCGCTTGTCGTTCCAGAAACGGTAACCGGGACCCGAGCTGAAGTCCAATTGGAGGTAGTTCTCATCCAGCATGTCGTACTCGGCATTGAGGGAGTTGCGGACAAACCAGTGATTGTTGAAGAAAAAGTCCAGGGTCGGGTTGAGTTTATAGTCGTGGCTGTTGGTCTCGCCATTGGCGGTTTCGTAGTTGTACTCCCCTGACAGGCTGTAACGCCAGTCGAGGTTGGCAACCTCCGTCTTGCCCTTGATGTTGATGTCGTTGGTGCGGGTCTCGTTCTCCTTGAGCTTGATATTGAGATCGCCATTACCGGTCCAGAGCCAGGCATTGCGCTCATCCTCATCCCCCTGAAATAGCGGTATGCCCCCCTTGGCCGTGGCTCTGGGTTTGTCCTGCTTCTCCAGCCGCCAGCGTTTGACTGCTTCCCGTTTGATCGTCACGGCCTGGCTATAGGGCAGGGCGATGCGCACCGACTCATCGGTGATCTCCTCTATGGTTCCGGTCAGGCGATCGCCGTTGCGCATCCAGAGAATGTCCTTGGCCCATGAGGGGGGGCTTGCCAGCATGAACAGGAGGAGCAGGTATCTCATGAGCAATGATGACTCCGGTACTTAGCCGCTGATGGGTCGGGGCAGCCCGTTCTTGCTGTCCAGTGCGGCGGTGACATCGGCCTGAGTGACCTCGGGCGCGCTGATAAATTGCTCGATGGCTGGTGACAGAACCAGAGGGGCGCCATTTTCGAGCTCTTCCTCGGTACGGGACAGGGGCGAGTGCACCTCCAGCCAGCGCCGGCCATCGGGTTCGATGGCGACCTTGACCGGCTGGTTGATGACCCGTACCGGTGTGCCGACGGGCACTATCTTGAACAGCGACTCTATGTCATCCGGACGCAGACGGATGCAGCCGGCGCTGACCCGCAAACCGACGCCAAACTCCTTGTTGGTGCCGTGGATCAGATAATCCCGGTTGCCATAGCCCAGGCGCATGGCAAATTTGCCAAGGGGGTTTTCAGGACCGGGGGGAACGACCGCCGGCAGGGAGATCCCTTTTTGTTCCAGCCAGGACTTGCGCACCATGGGGCCGGGCACCCAGGTCGGGTTCGGCTTTTTCTCTATGATGGTGGTCGTCATCTCCGGGGTTTCACGGCCGACATCGCCAATCCCGATGGGCAGCACGATCACCTCGTCCTTCCCCTTGGGGAAGTAGTAGAGACGCAGCTCGGGCAGGTTGATGACTATGCCCTCCCGGGGCACATCGGGCAGCAGCATCTGGGTGGGCAGGGTCAGCCGGGTGCCCGGGGTGGGCAGATAGGGATCAACACCCGGGTTGGCCTCAAGCAGTGCCAAAAAACCGGTGTGGGTATTTTTCCCGACCAGTTCCAGATGATCGTTGGGTTGGACTATGTAGTCCTCCAGCTCGCCGATGAGACGGCTGTTGGCGGGCGGGAGAGGGTAGGTCTGGGCCAGCACCTGGGTGGTGCAGAGCATGGTCATGGTCAGCAGAAAGGAGAGAGCAGATTTTATCGGCATGAGGCTTTCCATCAATTCACATCTTTATATCGGGGCGGACATGTCGTCATTTCGCCAAGGAGGGACGCCGATTGTTCCTGAATCGGCCGAGGATTTCCAGTCTGCCTACCGGGTTACATGCTGTAGAGGGGGGGTTACCGGCCTGAACGCGGTCATTTCTGTCATGTTGCCGACAATATGAAGACAAAATGGGTTTTCGTCCGGAACACACCGAGATGAAGCCAGGTGCTCCTTTTATGTTCAGTCGTTTGATATTAAAGATATTTTTATTGCATTCTCCGGGTACCTTGGGTAAAAACTCTCCTCACGGAGAGATGCCGGAGTGGCCGAACGGGATTGACTCGAAATCAATTGTGGTAGCAATACCACCCAGGGTTCGAATCCCTGTCTCTCCGCCATATACCAAGCCCAACCTATTGATTAGGTTGGGCTTTTTCATTTTTATCTTTTTCTGGTATACCATTCAGTGTGCCATTTGGTGTTGGCTGACATACTACCCGGATGGATTACATTGGACATCGATCCAATCTGGTGTCCAAGTATTGATGATGCTTCCCTCGCTAGCGATTATATCAACCAAGGCAACGTAGCCTTGGCACTATCCGAGATAGCTCCCGCCAGCTCCGGCCTATTTTCCAATAGCTGTTGACTCAGTAGCTCAATAACCAGCATTGCACTGATCTTGGAGTGGAATGAACCTGCAGTCAGCGGCCCTTCCGGCTTGGCTGCCACCAACAGTTGATCGGCCAGTGAGGCGAGCGGGCTGCGGCTGGTGTTACTGAGAACAATGACGCTGGCACCATGCTCTTTGCCCAGTTGTACCGCATGCAGCAGATCTTTGGTCGAACCCGAGCTGGACACTGCTATCACCACATCCCCCGGTTTCAGGCTAGTCGCGTTCATCGCGGCGCGATGCATATCACTGAACTGTTGAGCAGATATGCCCATACGCAGTAAACGATAAGCCAGGTACTCCCCGATAATCGCACTCGCAGCAACACCATAGATCTGGATCTGGCGGGCCTTCTCCAATAGTTCGGCACTTTGTAAGAGTGCCTGCTGGCTGACCAAGGCCCCGGTATCACGCAATGCCGCCACACTCTCTTCAATCAGAGTGCTAAATGCACTGGTCGCCGATGCCTGAGGTTGGCTGGCTTGTTCCTGCTGGGTTTCCAGAGCCAGCGCCATCTTGAACTCTGTGTAACCACGGCACCCTACACCACGGCAAAGTCGAGTCACGCTGGCCTCGCTGGTGCCACTCTCACGGGCAAGCTCGGTGATGGTCAGATAGAGCACGCGCTGGGGCTGTTCCAGCACGAATTGCCCCAACCGCTGCAGGGTCTGGCTGTATGTGGCGAGTTGATGGCGAAGCAGCAAGAGAACGCGTGGTGCTTCTACAGGTTGATTCAATGGGGACTCCTTCAGGAGGGAGAGGATTCAAATTGCCATGATTTTAACGCGATTCACGTTATGAATGTGAGAGCGGTCACAGCATAAAAATAATTATCATGACATTTAAGTTGTGTTGATAAAAATTACCACCAGTGTGGTTCACTCGTGGAGATTTTTATCATGTCACTGTCCGAGAAGACGGGAAGCAGCCCGTTATTCGAAAAGGCGCAGCGTTTTGGCAAATCGTTTATGTTGCCCATCGCCGTCTTGCCTGCTGCAGGGTTGTTACTGGGGATTGGTGGCTCGCTTTCCAATCCGAACACGCTGGTTGCCTACCCGTTCCTTGATGTGCCCTGGTTACAGGGGTTGTTTATGCTGATGGCCGATGCCGGTGCCATTGTGTTTGCCAACCTGGCGGTGCTGTTTGCCGTGGGGGTTGCCGTAGGGTTGGCCCGTTCTGACAAGGGGACTGCCGGTCTCTCTGCGTTGCTTGCCTATCTGGTAATGAATGCCAGTATCAGCACCTTGCTCAAGCTCTCCGATACCCTGGCGAGCGGCAATCTGGGAGCTGCAGGTCAAGGGATGGCGCTCGGGATCCAGACGCTGGAGACCGGCGTATTCGGTGGCGTGGTTGTCGGGCTGATGAGCTATTGGCTGCATAGCCGTTATAACAAGGTGCAACTGCCGCAGTTTTTGGGCTTTTTTGGCGGTTCCCGTTTTGTGCCAATCGTCTGTTCACTCGCTGCCATCCTGCTCGGGTGTGTGATGTACGTGGTCTGGCCCCATTTTCAGAAGCTGATCTTCGGGATGGGTGGGCTGGTCGATGCCACCGGTTATCTTGGCACTTTTATCTACGGTTTTGTGCTGCGGATGCTCGGTCCATTCGGTCTGCACCATATCTTCTATCTCCCGTTCTGGACCACCGCACTGGGTGGCAGCGAGCTGATCAACGGTCATCTGGTGGAAGGAACCCAGCGCATCTTCTTCGCGCAGCTGGCTGATCCCAATACGGTCCAGTTCTATGAGGGCACGGCCCGCTTCATGTCCGGCCGTTTCATCACCATGATGTTTGGTCTGCTGGGCGCATGTCTGGCGATTTATCACTGCGCTCGACCCGAGAACAAGAAGCGGGTGGCAGGCCTGCTCATTTCGGCTGCACTGACTTCATTCCTGACAGGGATCACCGAACCTATCGAGTTTTCATTCCTGTTTATTGCACCGCCGCTCTATGTGTTGCACGCCTTCTTTGACGGTCTGGCATTCATGCTGGCGCACATGCTCAACATCACTATCGGGCAGACCTTCTCCGGTGGCTTTATTGACTTCATGCTGTTTGGCGTGTTGCAAGGCCAAGCTAAAACCAACTGGATGCTGGTTCCGTTGGTGGGCATTCCCTGGTTCTGCCTCTACTACATTTCATTCCGTTTCATGATCCAGCGCTTCAAGTTCAAAACACCGGGACGCGAAGATCAGCAGGAAGAGACAACGGAAGCGGTCGGCGCCGATCGTGCCAAAGCCATCATCATCGGGCTTGGCGGCGCGACCAACATCAAGGATGTGGATTGTTGTGCGACCCGGCTGCGCGTCTCCGTACATAACGGGGAGAGCGTCAGTGAAGGCTTGTTAAAGCAGACTGGAGCACTTGCAGTGATCACCAAGGGCAATGGCATCCAGGTTATCTATGGCCCGCATGTCACCATTATCAAGAACGAGATCGAGGAGTTATTGGGAGCATGAGTTGTACAATGCTGAACCAGATCAAAGGCAAGTTAATCGTTTCCTGTCAGGCGCTGGAAGATGAACCGCTTCACAGTGACTTCATCATGGGCAAGATGGCACTGGCAGCAGCCCGTGGTGGTGCCAGTGCCATCCGGGCAAACAGCGTGGTGGATATCAAGGCGATCAAGCAGGAGGTCTCCCTGCCGGTGATAGGGATCCTCAAGCGGGATTATCCAGGTTCTGATGTCTATATCACTGCGACCATGCGGGAAGTGGACGAGCTGATGGCCGCTTCGCCTGAGATGATTGCGCTTGATGCCACATTCCATCAACGCCCCGATGGGCTGACATTGGCTCAGATGATGGGGACAATTCGTGCACGCTATCCGCAGTTAATGCTGATGGCCGACATTGCAACCGTGGAAGAGGCACTGCATGCCGAGCAATTGGGCTTCGACTGCATCGGCACGACGCTTCATGGCTACACTGCCGAGACTCAGAGCCACAAGCTTTATGACGATGATTTTGCCTTTCTGCGCTCTGTGCTGGAGGCGGTCAATAAGCCTGTCATTGCTGAAGGGAATGTTAACACCCCGCAAATGGCTGCCCGTTGCTTGCAGCTAGGCGCTCATGCAGTCGTTGTTGGCGGCGCAATTACTCGCCCGCAGCAGATCACCGAGCGTTTTATCGAAGCGATGGGATTGTCGTCTTGATTACCCTCACGCATAGTTTTTGTTCGGGCCCGGTACGTTAACAGCCCTGGGCGTGTTTGTTTAAAGCAAAAAAATGAGGGAGGCTGAATGCCTCCCTCAATTTTTGCCAAGCACTAAGTTTTGTTTTGGACACGGTTTATCTGGTTGTAGCTCAGTGATATATCGCGGAGTTGTCATTGGTTCCTGTGCTGTAGATGTGTGTGAATATGGCTCCAGCCTTTGTGTTGATTTCGTCGGAGTTGTAGGAACTCGCGGGCAGATGGGGCAAACAGATGTTTGATGATCTCCGCCTTCATCTGGGCTTGCACGGTGGCCATACTGAATCACCACCGGCTTTGTAGACACCTAGCAGTTAGATATGGACTGACCTCGAGGATCAGTACGTTTCGTATATCGGTTGACCTTTCGTTTGTCTCATCAATGGGTGGGGGATGCCCCCACCACGGGATCACAGGGTGCGCTGGAAGAAGGGCACGAGGCTTGCCATGGCGATGGCCACCGGCTCGGCTTTGTCGTAGAGGTCGTAATGGGACCAGCCTTCGGCCACGACAATGTGCTTGTCGGTGGAGGCGGCGCGGCCGTAGATCTCCCAACCATCCCGATAGGCGCCAAAGCCCCCCGCCTTGTCGCCGATGACCACCATCAGCGGCTGGGTCAGCAGCACCTCGGCATGGAGGAAGGCATCCCACCCCATGGCGGCGCCGGTGAAGGACATCAGCTGGCGGGTCGCGCCGTGAGGCTGCTGACCGCGCGCCGTCTTGTAGTACTCGGTGGCCTCCAGTACGTCGATGTCGGTGATGCCTGCCGCGGTGGCCGCCGCCACGGACGCCGGCAGCAGATCGGCGGGCTCTGTGGCGCTCCCTTGCGCCTGCGCCGTGCGCATCCGGGCGATGCCCTGGGCCAGCTCAAGAGGCTTGAACTGGGCGAAGCCTTCGCGGATCAGGCGCCCATAGTTGACCCCCGTGATGGAGACCAGCGCCTTGAGGCGGTGATCCGTGATGCCCGCATGGATGGTGTAGGCGCCGCCGCCGCACACGCCGATGGCGCCGATGCGATCGCTGTCCACATAAGAGAGGGCTTGCAGGTAATCCACCGCGAAGCGGATGTCGGAGACCCGAATGGCCGGATCCTCGATAAAGCGCGGCTCACCGCCGCTGGCGCCCTGGAAGCTGGCGTCGGGCACCAGCACCACGAACCCCGCCGCGGCCAACCCTTTGGCGTAGACATTGCCGGCGGTCTGCTCCTTGCAGCTGCCGATGGGGTGGGTGCTGACGATGGCCGGGTAGCGCTTTTGCTCGTCGAAATCGGGCGGCAGGTAGAGGTCGGCCGCCGTCTGCCAGCCCAGGTTCTGATAGGTCAGGTTCAATACATGGCTCATGATGATGCTCCTCGATAAGCGAGAGGGGCTTCCCCCTCTCGCGGGCCGATTAGTTCAGGGTTCGCAGGAAGAAGGGGGCCAGCTTGGCGACGGCCTCATCGACATGGCGGGGCACATCGTAGAGGGACATGTGGTTGGCCCCCTCCACGACATGCAGGGTCTTGTCTGTGCTCGCGGCGCGCGCCAGCAGGTCATCGCTCATCCACTTGCTGCCGGCCACACTTCCTGCCACCGCCAGGATCGGCTGGGTCAGGAAGGCCTCCGCCTTGTGATAGGCGTCGTAGGTGATGATCTGGTTCAGGTTGCGGGTCAGGGCAAAGCCCGGCGCATTGGGGTGCTCGCTGCGCGGGGTGTGATAGTACTCCCAGGCTTCGCGCAGCTCCTCGTTGGGGGCATCCTCTTCACGCAGGGGGGCCAAGGGGATGGTGGCGTAGCCGCTGCCGGTCGCATCTGCGGTACGCGCCTGGGAGCCGAACGCCAGATAGCCCATGGCATCGGCATCCTTGACGCTGTTGTCCCAGCCATTGCGGAACATCTGGCCGATGTTGACCGCGCTGACCATGCCGAGCGCCTTGATGCGGCGATCCTGGATGGCGGCATTGGCGCTGTAGCCGGCGCCGGCGCAGATACCCATGGCCCCGATCTTGTGCTGATCGACATAGGGCAGCGTGGTCAGGTAGTCCACCACGGCGCTGACGTCCTCGGTGCTGACATGGGGGTTCTCCAGCTGACGCGGCTCGCCCGAGCTCTCGCCCTGATAGGAGCGGTCAAAGGCGATGGCGATGAGGCCCTGCTCGGCCAGCTTGCTGGCGTACAGGCCCGCGGTCTGCTCCTTCACTCCGCCGCCGGGGTGGGAGACCACGACCGCCGGGTACTGCTTGTGCTCATCGAAGTGCGGCGGGAAGTAAACGATGGCGGCCATAGTGATGCCTTGGCCGTTGCGATTGGGGAAGGTGACGTGGGACATGGTCGGGCTCTCCGTTAGGTTCAGGGTCGTCATGCTTGACGCGAGTTCGAGCTAATAGTAGTAAGTCTATTGAGCTAGATATACGCACCTATCAAGACATGACTGATTAGCCAGGCTAAACAAATGCCCATAGAACCTTCACTCGTCGCGTCACTGACGTGGTTTGCCCACATCGCCCGTCACCGCAGTTTCACCAAGGCCGCCACCGAGATGGGGGTGACCCGCGCCGCCCTCTCCCAGCACCTCAAGGGGCTGGAGCAGCAGTTGCAGGTGCGGCTCCTCAACCGTACCACCCGCGACATGTCGCTGACCGAGGAAGGGCGGCGCCTGCTGGATGTGCTGCAACCCTCGCTCACGGCGATCGAGCGGGTGGTGAGCGAGCTCAATGACTCCCACCTCGAGCCCTCGGGCCTTATTCGCATCAACAGCTCGCGCATCGCCGCCAGACTGCTGATCGAGCCCCACATGGGTGAGTTTCTGGCGCGCCATCCCAAGCTGCGGCTGGAGCTGGTGATGGCGGACGGGTTTTCCAACATCATCGCCGACGGGATGGATGCCGGCATTCGCCTGGGGGAGAGCCTGGATGAACACGTGGTGGCGGTGCCCATCACTCCCCCTTTGACCATGGCCATCGTCGGCTCCCCCGACTATTTCAGGCAGCATGGCACGCCGCAGACCCCGGGCGATCTCACCCGGCACAACTGCCTGGCCTACCGCTTTACCTCCAGCAATACCATCGACCGCTGGTCGTTTACCTCCCCCGATGAGGAGCAGCACACCCAGATCGTCGATCCCAAGGGCAACGCCGTGTTCAACGACGACGACAGCATGCTGCAGGCGGCCCTGCAGGGGGTGGGGCTGGTCAAACACCTGGATCTGCGGGTGCGCCAGTACCTGAGTGACGGATCACTGGAGCGGGTACTCGCCCCCTGGTGCCCCCCCTTCCCGGGGTTTTATCTCTATGTGCCGTCGCGGGCCCAGATGCCGGCCAAGATCCGGGCGCTGATGGACTTTCTGGTGGAGAAGCGCGAAGGGATTGCCAGGTAGCGTGCGCAAGAGCTTGCTTGGTGAAATGTTTCCGCCACATTCCAAGCCCGATCTATTTAAGGGGTGGGCTTTTTTATTTGATTGTCTTGGTCTTTCTTCCTGTATCGGTCGTTGCATACCAATCCCGCCGGGCGCTTGTGAGCGTTTGCTACCCATAGTCCCGCTTCCTGCGATTGGCTCATGTTGTCTACATGCCCGCTTCTGTAACTGGCTGTAGGCATCCTCTCGACCTATCCCTTGCGTAACGCAATTTCCCATGACTCATCGGATGCACTTCACAGCAGGGCTGGAAAAACAGGCGTCACTCGGTGACGGTTGCTTTTCATCAGTGGGGGTCTCCGGGGGCGCAGGAAAAGTCACGGAAACAGTTCATTGATCCTTGCGTATCTATGACGGTGACAGCACCACGATTGTCCTGAGGTGTGAGGAGGACACTCGCATCATGGTGATTTGGGCTGCTGGCATCAACGCGGGAAGCGTGCACCTGTGCCGGTGCAATATTGCGAGCGGCTAAATTGTCGCCATTTCAGTGAATCGTTCTGAACTGCGCAATGTATTGCGTATTTAACAGATTTAAAAACTGGATGGGCAACGATTGACGATGCATTGGGTGAGATAAAGCAAAAAATTGCTTGTCGTTGCATGGTGATTAGCGCGAACAGTTTGTAAATAATTGATAATTAATGATTTTTATAGGTGGCATGGACACTGCTAACAGATTCGCTCGAGTGCTATCTCATTTCACTAATCTATCATATCAGGAGCATATCCATGCCAACTCCATGTTATATCAGCATCGAAGGTAAAACCCAGGGCAACATCACTGCGGGTGCCTTCACCTCTGACTCCGTCGGCAACATCTTCGTGCAAGGCCACGAAGACGAGATGCTGGTACAAGAGTTCCAGCACGTCGTAACCGTACCGACCGATCCGCAATCCGGCCAGCCGGCTGGTCAGCGTGTCCACAAGCCGTTCAAGTTCACCGTGGCCCTGAACAAAGCCGTACCACTGATGTACAACGCCCTGGCTTCCGGTGAAATGCTGCCCAAAGTGACCCTGAAGTGGTATCGCACCTCCGTCGAGGGCAAGCAGGAGCACTTCTTCTCTACCGTGCTGACCGATGCCACCATCGTGGATATCGACTGCCAAATGCCGCATTGCCAGGACCCGGCGAAGTCTGACTTCACCCAGCTGATCCAGGTCTCCATGGCATACCGCAAGATTGACTGGGAACACACCGTTGCCGGTACTTCCGGTGCTGACGACTGGCGTGCTCCGATCGAGGCGTAAGCTGATGTTCAAGGGCACTGCTTGCGGTGCCCTTTTGCTCTTGGAACCATCGAAATCAGAGGTGCAATGCTGCCTCGCCAATTGCCCTCCATTGCATCCGATTTCCCTTGCCCACGATTTTTCTTATGCCTGTCTGCGCTTCGTGTGCAGGCATAAGAAAAATGGGGTCGCATCTTGCCGCTCGCCGTCAAGGGCGTGCGGTAGCCATGGTGTCAATGCCATCGGGAAGATTGCGACTCTCTCGCACGGCTTCAACGACCCCGTCACCCGGGGCAACACACTTTCTTGAGGGCTCTCACCGATGGCAGACAGCACAGGATTACAATTTACCGTCAAGGTGGGGGCGCTGCCCGAGGGGACCTTTGTGGTGGCCGAGTTTGCCCTGGAAGAGGCGCTGAACGACCCGTTCCAGCTGCGCCTTGAGTTGGCGAGTCCCCAGCCGGACATCGATTTTGCCGCCGTGCTGGACCAGCCGTGCGAGCTCCTGGTGTGGTACCACGGCGAGCTGCAGCGCCGGGTATGCGGGGTGGTCAGTGACTTTGCTCAGGGGGACAGCGGTTTTCGCCGCACCCGCTATCAGCTGCTGGTGCAACCGGCCCTGTGGCGGCTGGGGCTTCGCCACAACTCGCGCATCTTCCAGGCGCAAAAGCCCGATGAAATCCTCAGCATCCTGTTGCAGGAGCACGGCATCACCGACTATGCCTTTGCCCTCAAACATGAACATGCCCAGCGCGAATACTGCGTCCAGTACCGGGAAACCGACCTCGACTTCCTCAATCGCCTCGCTGCCGAAGAGGGGATGTTCTACTTCTTTGAGTTTGAGCAAGGCAAACACCGTCTCGTGTTTGCCGACGATGCGGCTGCATTAACTGCCGGCCCCGAGCTGTTCTTCAACCTTGACAACCGTTCCCTCGAGCAAGGCGCCTATGTGCGCCAGTTCCACTATCGCGAGGCGGTGCGCACCTCGGATGTGGAGCTCAAAGACTACAGCTTCAAGACCCCGGCCTATGGGCTCTCCCACAAGAAGCTGGGGGCCGAGCTTGAGCATCAGCGCCAGAGCTACCAGCACTTCGACTACCCGGGTCGCTACAAGCAGGACCCGAGCGGCAAGGCGTTTGCCCAGCATAGGCTGGATGCACTGCGCAATGATGCGGTAACAGGCCAAGGCAAATCCAACAGTGCGGCCCTGCTGCCGGGGCAGTATTTCTCCCTGACCGAGCACCCGAACGCCAGTCTCAACTGCGACTGGCAAATCATCCATATCCGTCACACCGGCCAGCAGCCGCAAGCGCTTGAGGAAGAGGGGGGCAGCGGCCCGACCGTCTATCACAACGAATTTGGCGTGGTGAAGGCGAGCACCACCTGGCGGGCCCGTATCGGCAGCCCGCAAGCGCCCCACAAACCCATGGTGGATGGCCCGCAGATTGCCATGGTGGTGGGCCCGGAGGGAGAGGAGATTTACTGCGACGAACACGGCCGGGTCAAGCTGCAGTTCCCCTGGGACAGATATGGCAGCTCCAATGACCAGAGCTCCTGCTGGGTGCGGGTGAGCCAGGGCTGGGCTGGCGGCCAGTACGGCATGATGGCCATCCCCCGCATTGGCCATGAAGTCATCGTTTCATTTCTGGAAGGAGACCCCGACCAGCCCATCGTCACCGGGCGCACCTACCACGCCACTAACCGGCCGCCCTATGAGCTGCCGGCCAACAAGACCCGCACCGTGCTGCGCACCGAGACCCACCA
>NZ_CDCG01000036.1 GCF_000819845.1 Aeromonas enteropelogenes | reverse complement strand
CAGACAAAACGCCACAGACATCTGCTCGGTCTGCTGGTGACAATTCGGACGCGGGGTGGAGCAGCTCGGTAGCTCGTCGGGCTCATAACCCGAAGGTCGTCGGTTCAAATCCGGCCCCCGCAACCAACGCCTTCTTTATTTTCTTTTATCAATTCCCTCTGATGACGCAACGCCCACGATCTCGCTGTCGTGCAGGCGAACATTGTCGTTTTCGGCCGATGGTCAGGACAAAACTGGCCGCAGCCGCCCTTTGTTCGGTATCATCAGGCATCTCTTATGGATGAGGCGCCTTCCCGTGATCACTCCCTTTACCTATCTTCCTCCCGCTATCGATACCCTGGATGCCAGCCTGAGCGAAGTGCTGGCACAGCCCCGGCCGCTGCAGCTGCTGCTTCTCGCCGAGGAGCACAAGGAGTCGCTGCTGGCTTGCCCCGAACTGGCCAGCCTCGCCACCCAGCTTGCCCTTGGCAAGAAGGCCCCTTTTACCCTGATGCAGGGTGGCAGCCTGCTGCAGATCTGCTTCGTGGCCAGCAATGTGGCGCGGGATCATCGCCTGTACAAGCAGATCCGGGAGTGGATGAGCCCCTTGTCCGGACTGAAAGTCGAGCGGGTCGGTCTGCATCTGGAGGGGTTTGCCCCCGCAGAGCGCACCATGCTGGCCGAGCTGATGCTCTCGGCCCTGCTGGCCGCCAATGTCCCGCTGCCCACCAGCAAGAGCCGCAGCGAGGGGGGCTGGGCCTATCAGCAGATCCGGGTATCCCCAGCGGTGGTGCTCGATCTGGCTCGTCTTTACAGCGAGGCCGGGGGCAACGGGCTGGCGCGCCATCTGGCGGTGCTGCCGGCCTCCGAGCTGACCGCCGCCAGTTATCGCGAGTTTGTCACTCAGCTGGCCCAGGAGGAGGGGTGGCAGTGCCATCACTATGATCAGGCCCAGCTGGCCGAGCTGGGGGCGGGGGCATTTCTGGCCGTGACCCGCGGCTCGGAAGACAACCAGGGGGCCTTGGTCAAACTCAGTTATTGTCCATCCCAACCGGTGCGGCGCCTGGCCCTGGTGGGCAAGGGAATTTGCCACGACTCCGGTGGCTACAACCTCAAGGTCTCCGGCAGCATGTACGGCATGCATCTGGACATGGGGGGCAGCGCGGTGGCGCTGGGGGCGCTCTACGCCATCAGCCGGGCCCGCCTGCCTTACGAGGTGCACTGCTGGCTGGCCATCGCCGAGAACCACATCGGCCCTCATGCCTATCGGCCAGGAGAAGTGGTGACGGCCAGCAACGGCATCACCATCGAGGTGGTGGATACCGATGCCGAGGGGCGCATGGTGCTGGCGGATGCCCTGGCCATGGCGGTGCAGGATACCCCGGATCTGCTCATTGACTACGCCACCCTGACCGGCGCCTGCAAGCGGGCGCTCGGCAGCCGTTACAGCGGCGTTTTCACCAACCGCAGCGAATGGCTGACGCCGCTGATCGGCCTGGGACAGCACAGTGGCGAGCGGGTCTGGCCCTTCCCGCTGGATGAGGACTATGACGACAACATAGAGAGTGAGTGGGCTGATCTGCTGCAGTGTGCCCCCGGCAGCTCGCCGGATCACATCGATGCGGCCCGCTTCCTCGCCCATTTCGTGCCCGAGCAGACTCCCTGGGTGCACCTGGATCTGAGCGGTTTTCGCAGCAAGGGGGGCAATGGCGTGGTCGCCAGCGAAGTGACCGGGTTTGGCGTGCGCCTGACCCTGGATCTGCTGGCAAGTCCCCTCGGCAGGGCACAGGCCCGCGCCGCCACACAACCTGAATGATGACAAGGATCCCCGTGAAACAACCAAGTTATGACTGGGTGCTGTTCGATCTGGATGAAACCCTGCTCGATTTCCCGGTGGCCAAGGCGTTGGAGCAGACTCTCCAGCACTATGGCGTTACCCCCGATGCGGCCGATATGGCCCGCTATCACGAACTGAACCATGCCCTATGGCAGCAGTACAACAGCGGCGAGATTGATGCCGCGACCCTGCAGCAGACCCGTTTTTCCCTGTTCGCCGGGCAGGTGGCGGTTGACCCCATGGCGATGAACAACACCTTCCTGACCCGGATCATCGCCTTGAGCACCCCACTGGATGGGGTGGTCGAGACCTTGCTGCAACTCAAGGAGCGGGTCCGGATGGGGATCATCACCAATGGCTTCAGCGTGCCCCAGCGCGGTCGCCTGGACAAACTTGGCTGGGATCAGTGGTTCGAGCCGCTGGTGATCTCGGATGAAATTCAGGTGACCAAGCCGGCTCCCGCCATCTTCCAGCACACCCTTTCCCTGATGGGGCAGCCGGATCCGGCGCGGGTCTTGATGGTGGGCGACAATCCCAAGACGGATATTGCAGGAGCGGCGGCGCTGGGGCTGGCGACCTGCTGGTACAACCCGGCCAAAGCGTCGCATCCGTGCGAGGCAACCCACGAAATTCACCATTTCTCCCATCTCTCCCGCATCGTGCTGGGGTAACCCGGGCGGACAACCAGCAAGCGGGGAGGCCAGAGGGTCTCCCCGTTTTTTCGGGTGTCAGCGAGCCCGGCCAGCCATGCGAGATGACAGCAGGGGTGTTCCTACGCAGGACGAGGCGAGCGGAATGGATTGGGGATGGGATCGCGATGGCGGTCGTGAAGGTGCACCCGGGGTGCATCCCTCACAGTTCGTGGGCGTGGAATCCCTTGCGATAACGGGCTTCACAGCGGGGACAGCGTTGCAGGGTTGGATCCTGCTCCAGCTGTTCGATGGCCAGAGGTTCTTCGCAGTCAGAGCAGAGGCCATAGAGGCCGAGATCCATCTGGCAAAGCGCCGCATCGATCCGCTTGAGGCGCAGTACGCTCTGTTCCACCTTGGGCAGATCCAGCCGGCTGGTGAGTTCGACCAGCTGATCCTGTTCGCAGTGATCGACCCGTTCTGCCCAGTCGTCACGGCGCGAGGCTTTGAGCTGAGCGATCAGCGTTTCACGTTCTTGAGCCCAGTCGGACAGCAGGCGATTACGCCAGACAGCCAACTGTGCTTGCGTCATTTCACACACATTATCCCCCACAGGACATACCACAGATGCGAGGCAGTATAGGGAACGGATAAAGCTATCAAGATGACATGCGTCAAGTTAAACGTGGTTAGCCGTGGGTTTTGGCCGCTTGCAGCAAGGCATCGCGAATGGGAGCGGTCTCTTTCAGCACCCGGATATCACGAAACAGCAGATCGGCCTGCGGGTATTCTCGCTTGAGGTAGCTGAACCACTGCTTGATGCGGCTGGGATAGTAATCGGCCTTGTCGCTGGCCAGATCCTGCTCGGTGTAGTTCACCATCAGCTGCAACACTTCGCCCCAGCTCATGTGGGCGCATCCCGTCTTCATCACGTTGGCGAGGTTGGGCAATGAGATGGCGCCGCGGCCCACCATGAGGGCATCACAGCCGGAGACCCGGGCGCAGGTCAGGGCATCATCATGGTTCCAAATCTCGCCGTTGGCAGTGACGGGGATGGGCAGGGCGCGGCGAATGTCGTCCACATATTCCCAGTGGGCGGGGGCCTTGTAACCTTCGCGCTTGGTGCGGGCGTGGACCGCGAGCTCGTCGGCGCCAGCCTGATGAACCGCCCGGGCATTGTCCAGATAGAGCTCCTTGTCATCGTAACCGAGGCGGATCTTGGCGCTGACCGGCAGATGAGCGGGCACCGCCTCTCGTACCGCCTTGACGATGCGATAGATGGTCTCGGGTTCTTTCAACAGCACGGCGCCCCCCTTGCTCTTGTTGACCGTGGGGGCGGGGCAGCCGAAGTTGAGATCCACCCCGGGAGAGCCAAGCTCGATGGCGCGCAGCGCATTTTCGGCCAACCATTCGGGGTGCTGTCCCAGCAGCTGAACCCGCACCGGGGTGCCGGCGTGGGTCTTGCCATCCTGCAACAGCTCCGGACAGAGGCGGTAGAACACCTTGGCGGGCAGCAGCTGATCCACGACCCGGATAAATTCACTGACACACAGGTCGTAATCATTGACGGAGGTGAGCACCTCCCGCATCAGGTGATCCAGCACCCCCTGCATGGGGGCCAAAATAACGCGCATAACCAATTCCGAAGGCAAGAATAAAAAAGAGCGCAGATTGTAGTGGGAATGGGGGGCGCTGTCAGCCGTTGGCCGGCGAGAAAACCCGCACCTGCATCGCGAGGCGCAGGCAATTGTGCTAGCCGTGAGTCAAACTCTGTTAGGCTTGCACCAGGCAATAGATATGAGGGGTTTGCATGAAACGTTGGTGTCTGATGGCATTGGGCTGGCTGGCATTTGTGACCGGTATCGTCGGCATCGTCTTGCCGCTGCTGCCGACCACCCCCTTCATGCTGCTGGCGGCGGCCCTGTTTGCCCGCTCATCGCCGCGCTTTCATCACTGGTTGCTGACCCACCCCTGGTTTGGCCCGCCCATCGTCGACTGGCAGCAGTATCGCGCCATTCGCCGGCACGCCCGGCGGCGGGCCGTGCTGTTCATCCTGCTCACCTTTTCGGTCTCCCTCGCCGTGGTGCCCCTGCTGTGGGTCAAGGGGCTCCTGCTGGTCATCATGGCTGTCCTGCTTGCCTGGTTAATGCGCCTGCCGGTGCTGGAGCCAGTTGCAATGGCGAAGTGAAGTCCCTAAGCTATTGCGGCAATAATGCTTGGAGTCGGCCCGTCATTTTTGCATGACGGGCCTTTTTATTTCCCCGCAGACGGGAATTGAGAAACGGCCACTCCTGGGTCAAAAAAATAAGCGGTCAACAAATGAATCCGGAAACTCTGAAATTTATCGAAGCGAGCATCAAGACCATCCCCGACTATCCGAAGCCGGGCATCATGTTTCGCGACATCACCAGCCTGGTAGAGAACGCCGAGGCGTTCAAGGCCACCATCGATCTGCTGGTCGAGCACTACCGTGATCAAGGTTTCACCAAGGTTGTCGGTACCGAAGCGCGCGGTTTCATCTTTGGCGCGCCGGTTGCCTGTGCGCTGGGCGTCGGTTTCGTGCCGGTCCGCAAGCCGGGCAAGCTGCCTCGCGAGGTGATGGAAGAGTCCTACGAGCTCGAATACGGCACCGATACCCTGCAGATGCACACCGATGCTATCGTGGCCGGTGACAAGGTGCTGGTGGTGGACGATCTGCTTGCCACCGGCGGTACCGTCGATGCGGCCGTCAAGCTGATCCGCCGCGCCGGCGGTGAAGTGACCGATGCTGCCTTCGTTATCTCCCTGCCTGCGCTGGGTGGCGATGCCCGCCTGACCGCCGCCGGCGTCAAGGTGCTCTCTCTGGTCGAATTCGACGGCGAGTAACCTCTCTTCGGGCCCAACCTGCCGGTTCGGGCCCGGTTGCAAACCGGTGCCTTGGCGGCATCGGTTTGAAAATCAAGCGATCCCTCCCGCCTCGGCCGATAGCCGATACAGCAGGCCCCGCATTTGTGTTAGCATCCGGCCTCAATGCCCTGTCTTCCCAGCATGATGGATTTATGAGCTATCAGGTTCTGGCGCGTAAATGGCGCCCCCATACGTTTGAACAAGTGGTAGGCCAGCAACATGTGCTGACCGCCTTGACCAACGCCCTGGATCAGGGACGACTGCATCACGCCTATCTGCTGAGCGGTACCCGCGGGGTCGGCAAGACTACCATCGCCCGCATCCTGGCCAAGAGCCTCAACTGCGAGCAGGGGATCAGCAGCCACCCGTGCGGCGTGTGCGACACCTGCCGCGAGATCGATCAGGGCAACTTCGTCGACCTGCTGGAGATCGACGCGGCCTCGCGCACCAAGGTGGAAGATACCCGCGAGCTGCTGGACAACGTGCAGTACCGTCCGGCCCGTGGCCGCTTCAAGGTCTATCTCATCGACGAAGTGCACATGTTGTCGCGCCACAGCTTCAACGCCCTGCTGAAGACCCTGGAAGAGCCGCCCCCCTATGTGAAGTTTCTGCTGGCCACCACGGATCCCCAGAAGCTGCCCATTACCATTCTCTCGCGCTGCCTGCAGTTTCATCTCAAGAGTCTGGATCAGACCCAGATCGCCAAGCAGCTTGAGTGGGTGCTGGATCAGGAGGGACAGCCCTTCGAACCGCGCGCCCTGCTGGCCTTGGCCAAGGCGGCCGACGGCAGCATGCGCGATGCCCTGAGCCTGACCGATCAGGCGCTGGCCCACGGCAACGGCAGCGTGCGTCTCGACAGCGTACTGGCCATGCTGGGGACCCTGGATCACCGTCATCTGCACCAGTTGCTGGAGGCGATCCTGCGCCAGGATGCGCCAGCCACCATGGCCAAGATCACCGAAATCGCCACCCTGGGCCCCGATTTTGATCAGCTCCACGCCGAGCTGGAAGGGCTGCTGCACCGCATCGCCATGGCCCAGCTGCTGCCTGCCAGCGTGCAGGAGCAGGGAGCGGATGCCGATGCCCTGCTGCAACTGGCCAAGGCCATGAGCCCGGAAGAGGTGCAGCTCTGCTACCAGATCGTGCTGGGGGGGCGCAAGGACTTGCCATGGGCCCCCGATGGCCGCACCGCGCTGGAGATGACCTGCCTGCGGATGCTCGCCTTCTCGCCCCGGCGCGAGGTGCTGCATCCTGCCAGCCTGAGCGCCTTGCCGCCCTCCATGGCGCCTGCACCAGTGGCAGAGATGGGAACCCTGCCGGGAAAGCTTCCGGCCGCTGAGCATGGGGCGCTGCCAGCCGCCAGCGAAGCGGCGAGCGTTGCTGCACCCAACCCGCCGGCTGCAGCTCCGGTTGTCGAGCCTGCTGGTGCCACCGATGCGAGCGAGGTCGCGAGCTCCGAGGAAGAGGCGCAGGCCGCCGAGCTCTTCAGCCAGCAGGATGAGTTGCTGCGCGAAGCGGCCGGAATGGGGTATCTGCCTGATGCGACTCTGGCGGATGACGTTGTTTCTTCGGGCGAACTTCAGGCTCCGGCTCACGGGGATAACCCGGGGGAGGGGATGGATCCTTTGGCAAGCAACCCTGTCGAGCAGGCTCCAACCATGGCTGCACCTGTGACCTCGACGGCTCCTCAGGTTGAGGCCGAACCGGCCCCCGTGTCGATGGTTTCGAGCATGCAGAGCCTGCTTGGCAAGCGCAACATGCTGCGCAGTCGCCAGCGGGGTCAGGATCCGGTCGCGACGACGCCCGCGCCACGAGCGGTGCCCGTGGCCCCGGCTCGCTCAGCCGCCGCGATGCCTGCCGCGCCAGCCATCCCGCCGTCGCAGCCCGCGCCTCAGCCCTCACCTCAACCCCAAAGCCGCCAGTCGGCCGCTCAGGGGGCGCCCGCCATGGGTCAGTATGGGGAACTGCCGCCGATGGATCTCTATGCCGATGGCTATGACGAGGGGGGGGATAACGGAGACTATGAAGAGTATCTGAGCCAGAGCTTTATGGCTTCGCCCATGCCGGCGCCTTCCGCGGCACCTGCCGGTGGAAACGCTGCCGCTCAGGTCAGCCAGTCGGCCCAGGCGAGCGATCTGCCCCCCTGGGATCTGGAGGGGCAGCCAAGCTATCAGCCGGGCGGGCAGGTCGCACCTGCCGCCGCCGAGCTGCCGCCGCCTGCGACAGCCACGTCGGCACCGGTGGCCGACAGCGAACCGGCCCAGCCAGTGATGGAGACCATCGACTGGGATGAGCTCGAGAGCGACGATATTCCGCAAGAGGGGGAGGCGAGCCGCCTTATCCCTTCCTCCCTGCTGAGCAATTGCGGCGACCCCTGGGCCGAGCTGATTGCCCACACGCAAGTGGGTGGACGGTTGCGCCAGCTTGCCATCAACTCAGTGATGACCCGGGAAGGGAACAGGGTGCTGCTGACCCTGAAACCCGAGCAGCGCCACCTGGTCAGCGACAAGGCGCGCGCCGATCTGGCCGAGATCATCGGCCCCGCCCTCGGCCAGCCCGTGCAGGTGGAGGTGACCCTGGGCGTGGTGCCTGAACAGGAGACGCCCCTTGAGATCGAGCATCGCCTCTATCTGGGGGTACGCGAACAGGTGACCTGGGATCTCGAGCAGGATCCCAATATCCAGTTTCTGATCCAGCGGTTTGGTGCCGAGCTTCACAGAGAGAGCATCGAGCCCCTCAACCGCTAACTTCCATGGCCGGGAGCCAGCTCCCGGTTGAAAAGCCGCTTGGCTGTCCCCATCTAGGACAGACAAGCCCACAGCCCGGCGCTGGATGCCGGATTTCAAGACGAGAGACGACATATGTTTGGTAAAGGTGGAATGGGGAACCTGATGAAACAGGCCCAGCAGATGCAAGAGCGCATGCAGAAGATGCAGGAGCAGCTCGCCCAGATGGAAGTGACCGGCGAAGCCGGCGCAGGCATGGTCAAGGTCACCATGACCGGCAGCCACAGCGTGCGTCGCATCGAGATCGATCCCTCCCTGATGGAAGATGACAAGGAGCTGCTGGAAGATCTGGTCGCCGCTGCCTGCAACGATGCCGTGCGTCGTGTAGAAGAGCAGAACAAGACCAAGATGGGCGAACTGACCGGTGGCATGCAATTGCCGCCAGGCTTCAAGATGCCGTTCTAAGGCGCTTCTCGCCACGCATTCCCGCTCCCCGTCGTGACAAGCTGAGGTTTGACTGCCTGGCTTGACAGCATGGGGGAGATGGCCGAGAAGAGAGGAACGCAGCCGCCGTCGCGCAAGCGACAAGGCTGCGTTTTTTTATGCCCGCTGACCGTATCTGGTCGTTGCCACCGCCGTCCAACCTGCATTGCCGATGCCGGCTATCGGATATCCCGGTTTGGCGAGGGCGGACGGGATCGGCATAATGACGCCTTATCAGAGAGGCCCCATCCTCCGCATGCCTGTTTGCAGGTGCAAGAGAGGATGGACAGCCACCCCAGAGGAGATCCCATGAAATATATCGGAGCCCATGTCAGCGCCAGCGGCGGGGTGGAGAACACCATTGCCCGCGCCCAGGCCATCGGCGCCAACGCCTTCGCCCTGTTTACCAAAAACCAGCGCCAATGGCAGGCTGCCCCCCTGTCCGAGGCGAGCATTCGTGCCTTCAAGGCGGAGTGCGAGAAGGGCGGTTTTCTCCCCGAGCAGATCCTGCCCCACGACAGCTACCTCATCAATCTGGGTCACCCCGACCCCGACGCGCTGGCCAAGTCCCGCGATGCGTTTCTCGACGAGATGAAGCGTTGCGAGCAGTTGGGCCTTTGCTACCTCAACTTTCATCCCGGCAGCCACCTCAAGCAGATCCCCGAGGCCGTGAGTCTGCGGCTCGTGAGCGAATCTATCAACTGGGCGCTGGAGCGCAGCCAGGGAGTGACGGCGGTGATCGAGAACACCGCGGGGCAGGGCACCAACCTCGGCTGGTCGTTCGAGCACCTCGCCACCATCATCGAGGAGGTGGAGGACAAGAGCCGGGTCGGGGTCTGTTTCGATACCTGTCACGCCTTCGCCGCCGGTTACGATCTGCGCACCCCGGATTCCTGCGCCGAAGTCTTTGCCGAGTTTGAGCGGACGGTTGGCTTTCGGTATCTCAAGGGGATGCATATCAATGGCGCCAAGTGCACCTTTGGCAGTCGGGTCGATCGTCACCACAGCCTGCGTGAGGGTAATCTCGGCGAGGCGGTGTTCCACCACATCATGAATGACGATCGCTTCGATCGCATTCCGCTGATCCTCGAGACCATAGACGAGTCCATCTGGGGTGAGGAGATCAGCTGGCTGCGCAGTCTGGCGAAGTGATAAGCAGCGAGCAAATCAAAGAGAGGGAGCCGTGGCTCCCTCTCTGCTTTTTGCGTTTCCGCCATTAGCGTGTTGGTTTGCCACCAGAGCTCTGGTCAGGCGTTACTCTGCGCGGATCACCTCGGCATCGTTCACCTGCGCCCGACAGAAGTGGATAAAGTGGCGCAGTGAGGCGGAATGGTATTTCTGCTTGTGCCAGATGAGGGAGAGCTGGCGCGGGAAGCGCTGCTCGAGGGGCAGCACCACCAGACGCCCCGCCAGCAACCGATCCGAAACCGCGAGGCGGGAGATGAAAGAGATCCCGAGCCCCTTTTCCACCGCCAGCATCACGGCCTCCAGGGTGTTGAGTTCGAGCCCGGCCTGCCAGCGGGGCAGGGCAGGCTGGATCTGCTGGATAAACTGTTCGCGGCTGCCCGATTGCAGCTCCCGCAGCACCCAGGTTTCGTCAGCCAGCCGGGGCAGGGTGAGGGTACCCTGGTTGGCGAGGGGGTGATCCGGATGGGCCACCACCAGCATCTCGTCCTGCAGCCAGGGTTCGGCGATGAGATCCGGATGATGGTTCTCCCCCTCGATCAGCGCCAGATCCAGTTCGAAGTTGGCCAACGCATGGCAGAGTTTGTGGGTATTGGTGATGGTCACCTTGGGGGGCAGTCCCAGCTCCTGCTTGCGGCTCGCCAGCAGGGTCGGCAGCAGGTAGTTGCCAATGGTCTGGCTGGCACCGAGGCGCAACTGGCCGCTCGGTTCGGCATCCGGGCTGAACAGGTTTTCGATATCCTGCATCCGGGTCAGCAGCTCTTCGGCGGCGGGTTGCAGCAAACGTCCCTCGTTGTTGAGCTGCAATCCGGGGTGGATGCGATCAAACAGCGGGCTACCCAGCTGGCGTTCCAGCTCCTGCAACGACTGGGAGACGGCGCCCTTGCTCAGGCAGAGTTCGTTGGCGGCGAGTCCCAGGTTGCCGTAACGGGCGATGGTGGCGAAGACCTTGAGTTGTTGCAGGGTCAGTTTCATGGCGTTTGATCTTCCTGAACATATGATTCAATTCATTTGGATATCCTAAACGACATGCGGCCATTATCCTATCGCCATCGTCTGATAGAGAAAGGTGTCGTCATGATCGCAAGAACCCGTAAATCCTTAGGCAAAGCTCCGACCCCCATGGCGGGACTGGCGCTTGGCATCGCCAGTCTCGGTTGGTGTTGGGAAAATGCCGGTCAGTTCGATGGGCGTATGCAGCTGCTGGGCGCCGCTGTGGCCGCCGTGCTGCTGCTGATCCTGACCTTCAAGTTTTTGCTTCATCCCCGTCTCTTGTGGCAAGACCTGGCTCACCCCGTGGTGGGTAGCGTGGTGCCCACCTACGCCATGGGGACCATGGTGGTGTCAAAAGCGCTGGGGATGATGGCGCCGCAGGCGGGTGAGGCACTCTGGCTGTTTGCCGTGGCCATTCACCTGATCTTCCTGGCCACCTTTATCTGGCACCGTGCCAAAGAGTTCGAAATTCACCATATGGTGCCGAGCTGGTTCGTGCCGCCGGTGGGCATTATCGTGGCCGATGTCGCCTTCCCGGGCGGCCAGTTTGCCGCGCTGGCCAACGGGTTGCTCTGGTTTGGCATCATCTGCTACGGCCTGATGCTGCCGCTGATGCTCTATCGCCTCATCTTCAGTCATGAAGTACCGGACGCAGCCAAGCCGACCATCGCCATTCTGGCGGCCCCTGCCAGTCTCTCCCTGGCCGGTTACCTGACCGTCAGCCAGGATCCCTCCCTGCTGCTGGTGGCCGTGCTGCTGGGGATCGCCATCCTGATGACCGGCATCATCTATCTGGCCTTCATCAAGTTGCTGCGCTTGCCGTTTTCCCCCGGCTATGCAGCCTTCACCTTCCCGATGGTGATCGGCGCCACCGCCTTGTTCAAGGTGGCCAACCTGGTCAGTGGCTGGCCGCAGGCAGCACACTATGTGGAGCAGATCAGATTGCTTGCCCACGTCGAGCTGGGAATTGCGACCGTGATCGTCGGTTATGTGGCTCTGCGTTATCTGATGTTCTTCCTGCCGCAGCGGGAGCCCGCAGTCGAGGGAGGCATGGCGCATCGCTAACCCCGTTTGATGCTCTGCCGCCCCTGATGAAACAATCGTCAACATGCCCCGCCAAGCGGGGCATTTTTCATTATTTTGTCGCAGATTAATGAATTCACGGCACTTTTATTCGTTTGTCTGAGAATTCACTGGTATTACCTGTCAGGCCAACTACAATGCCTCACCACTTTTCGCTTGACTCCAATCGATGACCGTCCAAGAAGACCCCGTATTTCACGCCTCTTTCAAACCCCGTTTGTTGCATCCCCGTTACTGGTTGAGCTGGCTGGCGCTGGCGATCTTGATGGTGCTGGCCTTTGTGCCGGTTCGTCTGCGGGATCGCCTGGCTGAAGCTCTGACGCCCCTGGTGTTCCGATTTTCCAAAAAACAGATCTATATCGCCAGAACCAACCTGGCTATCTGTTTTCCCGAGAAGAGTGCGGCCGAGCGGGATGCCATTGCGATGACCTCCATCCGGGTCGGCCTCAAGAGTCTGCTGGGATTTGGCGAGTTCACCGTGCGCAGCCCCCGTTACCTGATGAAGCGAATCCAGGTCAGCGGCTGGGAACATATCGAGGCCGAGCGTCAGGCCGGCCGTCCGGTGATCCTGGTGGTGCCCCATACCTGGCCGGTGGATGCGGCCGGTTACTGCTTCACCCAGCGTGGCGTGCCCATGTGCACCATGATGAAGCGTGCCCGCAATCCGGTGTTTGACTGGCACCTCAACCGGGCCAGGGCCAAGAATGGCTGCCGGGTCTACGAGCGCAGCGCCGGGATCAAGGCGGTGATCAGAACCATCAAGGGGGGGCATAGCTTCTTCTACCTGCCGGATCAGGATCACGGGCGCGAGAAGAGCATCTTCGTTCCCTTCTTCAACTATCCCAAGGCGACCCTGCCCGCCCTGCCACGACTGGTGCAGGTGAGTGGTGCCAAGGCAGTGCCGCTGCTGGCGGGCTACGATGAAGCCGCTCACTGTTACCGTCTGGAAATAGAAGCACCGTTTGACAACTATCCCACCGAGGATGTGATAGCGGATACCCGCCGGATGAACGACATGGTGCAACAGCAGCTCACTCGCCACCCCGGTCAGTACATGTGGTTTCTCAAGATCTTCGATACCCGCGAACACCAGGAGGGGCCGGACGGCCTCTATGAGGCGGGGATCCAGCGGATCCGCAAGGGGTTGTCACCCCAACCCTGATTTACTTCGTTGCAAAAATGGCCCCATGTGGGCCATTTTTAATTATTACTAGTCCGATCAGTGCCTTGCCATCGGCGATGGGGTGCCCCCGGAGTAGAAAAAAATGTCAGGATAACTACAATAACCGTTTGTTTTTATGAACCGAGGGCAGGTATGTCCGCATCCGATCCGGTATTTGATACCTCATTCCAAACCCGCCTGCTGCATCCCAAATGGTGGGGCAGCTGGTGTGCCCTGGGACTGCTCTCCCTGCTGGCCTTCATCCCTGCCAGATGGCGGGATCGCTTCGCCGATCTGGTGGCGCCGACCCTGCTGCGGGTCTCGAAAAAACAGGCCTACATCGCCGATACCAACCTCAAGATCTGCTTTCCCGAGCTGGACGTGGCCGGGCGCCAGGCGCTGCTGCTCAAGTCTATTCGGGTCGGTCTCAAGACCTTCATGGGCTTTGGCGAGCTGACATGGCGCAGTCGTGCCAGGTTGACCCGCCGCATCAAGGTGAGTGGCTGGGAACATGTTGCAGCCGAGCAGGCTGCAGGCCGGCCGATGATCCTGGTGGTACCCCACACCTGGGCGGTAGACATGATTGGCCGCTACTTTTCCCTGATGGGGATAGAGATGTGCACCATGATGAAGAGCCCCAAGGATGCGGTATTTGACTGGTACATCAACCGCGAGCGGACCAAGGGGGGCAAGGTGTACGAGCGCAGCGTCGGCATCAAGCCCGCCATCAAGACGATCCGCAGCGGAGCCAGCTTCTTCTACCTGCCGGATCAGGATCATGGCCGCGAGGCGAGCGTGTTCGTTCCCTTCTTTGGTCACCCCAAGGCGACCCTGCCGGCCCTGCCCAAGCTGGTGAAACTGGCCGGCGCCAAGGCCGTGCCCATCTTTGCCAGCTATGACGAGGATGCCGGTTGCTACCTGCTCGAAATTGAGCCACCGTTCGACCCTTATCCCGGCGACGATCTGCTGGCTGACGTCAACACCATGAACCGAATGGTCGAGCAACAGGTGGCGCGCCATCCCGAGCAGTACATGTGGTTTCTCAAGATCTTCGAAACCCTGGAACACCAGGAGGGGCCCGATGGCCTCTATGAGGCGGGGATCCGGCGCATTCGTGAAGGCTTGCCGCCCGACCCTTGATCCCATGGCCCGCTTGCGGGCCATTTTTGTGGCCAAAGGTGTGCGCCGCAGTGGACAGCAAAGGGTCAAACAGGGGATAACTGTGGCCCACGAACAATCAAGGAGCGGGGAAAGAGGCGAGATGCTCTCTTTCGGCGCGCAAATAGGGTGAAAGGGCGGTCATGAAAATTCCGAATCGAATCCAGCCCCTGGTGGATGATGGCCTGGTGGACGAGGTCGTCAGCCGGCTGATGAGCGGCAAAGAGGCCGATGTTTATGTGGTGCGTTGCGGCGACGAGATCCGTTGCGCCAAAGTCTATAAAGAGGCGTCCAAGCGCAGCTTCAAGCAGGCTGTGGTCTATCAGGAGGGGCGCCGGGTGCGCAACAGCCGCAATGCCCGGGCCATGGAGAAGGGCTCAAAATACGGTCGCAAACAGCACGAGGAGGTGTGGCAGAACACCGAGGTGGACGCTCTGTTCAAGTTGGCTGCCGCGGGTGTGCGGGTACCCAGACCTTATGTCTGTCTCGATGGCGTCTTGCTGATGGAGCTGGTGACCGACGCCGACGGCAATGTCGCCCCCCGCCTCAACGATGTGGCCCTCTCCCGCGAGCAGGCACTCATCGATCACGGCAAGGTGATCCGCTACGTGGTGCGCATGCTCTGCGCCGGCCTCATTCACGGGGACCTCTCCGAATTCAACGTGCTGGTGGACGAGCAGGGCCCCGTCATCATCGATCTGCCCCAGGTGGTGGATGCTGCCGCCAACAACCAGGCCAGGGCCATGCTGGAGCGGGACGTCAACAACATGCGCAACTACTACGGCATGTATGCCCCCGAGCTTCTCAAGACCCGGTACGCCGCTGAGATGTGGGCGCTGTTTGAAGAGGGAAAATTGACCCCGGATAGCGAGCTGACCGGCCTGTTTGAAGAGAGCACGGCCGCGGTCGATCTCGATGCTGTGCTGCACGAAATCGAGAGCGCCGAGGAGGAGGCGCTGGCGCGCCTGGCGCGAATGCGAGCCGAGCAGGAGGGGAGTTACTGACCCCTGCCTTGTCACCTAAAAGAGCGCCATCAGGCGCTCTTTTTGTCGGGAGTGTCACGGGCAATTGACGTTTAGACAAGATCACATGGCGAAGTGTGTCAGTCAGCCCGCTCGGGCAGTGCCATGACATTCGCCTGACGCCCCAGGTGAGCCAGCAGGCGGCGCACATCGTCGAGCTTGAGGATCAGGGTGGCGGTATTGACCAGCGGATGGCACTGCACCTGCTCGGCCTGCCAGATGGTCTCGTCCACCACCAGCTCCACTGCTTGTTCCGTGTCGCGCACCACGGCCAGCAGGGTCACCGAGCCCGGGGTGAGGCCGAGGGCGGCCTCCAGTCGCTCGGGGGAGCCAAAACTCAGGCGCTTGACTCCGAGGCGAGCGGCCAGCGCTTTCAGATCGACCCGGATCGTCTCCGGGGCCACCACCAGAAACAGCCGCTCGCTTTTCGGATCGCGCAGGAAGAGATTCTTGGTCTTGGCGGCGGGCAGGTCGGGCAGCAGGTCGCTTGCCTCCTCGCAGGTGAAGACGGGGGCATGGTCGAAACGCTGGTAGGGGATGGCCAGCCGATCCAGCAGGGCATAGAGGGCCACAATGATCTCCTTGTGTTTGAGGGTACCGATAGCTGAATACCAAAGCCGGGCAGGGCGCCGCAGGCAACCGTGCCGGCGTCGTAGGCGAAAGACCAGCTTACCAGCTCGCCCCTTCGCGTGCAGCCGCTCTGGCGATTGCGGGCCGGTACTGTATGAACGTACAATACTCCCATTCCAGGACAGACCCCGTTAGCTTGTATGACCGAGTTCCAGCCCACGCCCCCGGCGATGCCCCCCCAGGAAGGTTTTATCCTGACCCGTCACGGGCGGGATGTGCGTGGGCGAGGCGCGCAGGGGGAGCGCACCGAGATCGTGATGTGGCTCTGGAGCGAGCAGGGGCCGGTGCGGCTAGTGGTGCCGGGGCAGGAGCCGGTCTTCTTTCTGCCGCAAAGCCATATGGCGGAGGCCGCCGAACTCTTCAAGGGGGCCGGAGTGAGCGGGCGATTTCGCCGCCTGCCGATGCATACCTTCGATGGCCGCGCCGTGGTGGGCTGCTACTTTGCCACCCTGAGCGCGTTTCACCGTGCCATCGAGCTGCTGCTCATTCGTGGCCTCGAGCACTTCGAGGCGGATATCCGCTTGCCTGAGCGATTTCTCATGGAGCGCTTTATCACCGCCGGGGTGCGCTTTGGCGGCAAGGTGGTGAGAAAAGGAGGCAAGCAGGGTTACTGGGAGGTGCAGGAGGCGCGCTGCGCGCCCCAGGCGGTGACGCCTGCCCTCTCTTGGGTGTCGCTGGATGTGGAGTGCGCCATGGACGGGGCGCTCTTCTCGGTGGGGCTTTACAGCGAGCAGGATGCACGGGTCATCATGATAGGTACCCCCGAGGCCGGTGCCGAGGAGTGGGAGACCCGCATCGAGTGGGTGGCGGATGAGGATGCCCTGCTCAGCGCCCTGGAAGGGTGGTTCAGCCGCCACGATCCGGATCTGGTGATCGGCTGGAACGTGGTCAACTTCGACTTTCGCCTGCTGCTGCGCCGGGCCGAGCTCAACAAACGGCGGTTGAGGCTTGGGCGCGGGCGTGAGCTCTGCTTCTGGCGCTCCTCCCGCAGCGATCCCCAGACCGGCAATGCCATCATTCCGGGGCGCATGGTGCTGGACGGCATCGATACCCTGAAAAGTGCCACCTGGCAGTTTGCCAGCTACAGCCTGGATGCGGTGGCGAGCGAACTGCTCGGGCGCGGCAAGGATATCGAGGATGTGGCCAACCGTGGGGAAAAGATCACCGAGCTGTTTCACTCCGACAAGGAGGCGCTCGCCCGCTACAACCTGGAAGATTGCAAGCTGGTGTGGGAGATCTTCGATTTCTGCCACCTCATCCCCTTCGCCATCGAGCGCGCCTCCCTCACCGGCCTCGAGCTGGACAGGGTCGGGGGCTCGGTGGCGGCGTTTACCAATCTCTACCTGCCGCGGCTCCATCGCGGCGGCTATGTGGCCCCCAATCTACCTGCCGACGGTGGGCTGGCGAGCCCGGGCGGCTATGTGATGGACTCCAAACCGGGCCTCTATCGTCACGTGCTGGTGCTCGATTTCAAGAGCCTCTATCCCAGCATCATCCGCACTTTCTGCATCGATCCCATGGGACTGGTGGAGGGGTTGCAACATCCCGACCACGCCATCCCGGGTTTTCGCGGCGCCCTGTTCTCCCGCGAGCGGCACTTCCTGCCGGATCTCATCGCTACCCTGTGGGCGGCGCGGGATCGGGCCAAGGCGGCCAGCAACAAGGCGCTCTCCCAGGCCATCAAGATCATCATGAACTCCTTCTACGGGGTACTGGGTTCGGGGGGCTGCCGCTTCTACGACCCGAGGCTCGCCTCCTCCATCACCTTGCGCGGTCACGGCATCATGCAGCAGACCCGGGAGTGGATAGAGGGGCAGGGGTTCGAGGTGATCTATGGCGATACCGACTCCACCTTCGTCCATCTGGGGCGCGAGACCAGCGCCGAGCAGGCGGACGAGATCGGCCGACAGCTTGCCCGGATGATCAACGACAACTGGACGGCGCTGATCCGGCGCGAGTTCGATTTGCCGAGCCATCTCGAGATCGAGTACGAGACCCACTACCGCCGTTTTCTGATGCCCACCATTCGCGGGCTGGAGAAGGGCAGCAAGAAGCGCTACGCCGGCCTGGTGGCGGCGCCAGGAGGTCAAGAGGCTGAACGTCTGGTGTTCAAGGGGCTCGAATCGGTGCGCACCGACTGGACGGCGCTCGCCAAGCAGTTCCAGACCCGCCTCTATGAGATGGTGTTTCACGATGAGGATCCCGGCAGCTATGTGCGAACCATGGTGGACGAGACCCGGGCCGGTCGGCACGACGATCTGCTTATTTATCGCAAGCGGCTGCGGCAAAAACTCGAGGAGTACCAGAAAAACGTGCCACCTCATGTGCGGGCGGCGCGCCTTGCTGATGAAGAAAACCTGCGCCGCGGTCTGCCCCAGCGCTACCAGCACAGGGGAACCATCGCCTACCTGATGACCCTGAACGGCCCCGAGCCGCTCGAATACCGGCGCAGCGCCATCGACTACGAGCACTACATCGACAAGCAGCTCAGGCCCATTGCCGACGCCATCCTGCCCTTTATCGGCGAGTCGTTCGAGCGGATCTGCGGCCAGCAGCTGGACCTTTTCTAGGGGGCATTTGCTCCTTTCTCTACCAGGCTCTTTACTTTTCAAAAGCACTGTATAAAAATACAGTCAATCATCATGGAGAAGTATCCTATGCGTCTGGAAATCATCATCGATAAGAAACATCAGATCCCGACCTCCACCATGGAAGCACTGCGCCAGGAGCTGCTCAAGCAGCTGGGGGAGAAGTTCCCGGATCTGCATGTACGGGTTGCCCCGGGCAGCACCATGTCCCTGACCGTCAGCCGCGCCAGCAAGGAAGAGAAAGAGCTGGCCGAAGCCATGGTGCAAGAGGTGTGGGAGAATGCCGACAGCTGGATGCCGGAGGAGAGCCTCGCCTCCTGAGCTGTCAGCAAGCTTGCTGACGCGGGGGCTGCACGGGGCTGTGAAAGCAAAGCGTAAGCAGAGGAAAGCACAACGAACGGAGACGCCTGCGGGGCGGTCGGTGTTGTCATACGGATTTCTTGTACCCGAGGGCGCCCCTGAGACGACATCCCTGAAACAAAATAACGCAGCCATGGGCTGCGTTATTGTTTTGAGCGGATGGGGCAGGACACGGGTTGATGGTGACTCAGAGTCCGGCCCAGCTTTTCAGGCTTTGCTGCTGTACCCGGCGGTTGGCCTCGCTTATCTCCCCCAGGGCGCGCAGTGCTTTGATTGCTACGGGCAGGGCGGCTCTGACTTCCTCGCGGTTCATTCCCGCCTTGAGCGCCGGGTGGTAGGCGAGCTTGAGCAGCACATAGTCAAGGCCGGTCAGGAAGCTGTCGACACTGTGGTCGTTGAAGATGGAGGGAAATACCTTGTCGGAGTCGTTGGGCAGCCCCATCACCTGAGTGAACTCCTCCACCACGCAATCGAGAAAGCGCCCCTTGGCCCGGCTGTAGTCTACCGGAATGATGATGGTGGCACGGCTGATCTCGTGCTGCTTGTTGGTGGCGAAGTTGGCCAGGCAGAGCCCCTCCTTGAGGGCCATGTTGACGGACGGATCTCCGCCCATGGTGCGGTTTGCCCAGCTTTTCATCCGTTGGTAATCGGTCATGATCAGGGTCAGGTTGGGATTGTCGCTGACCAGGGTGATGGGGTGGCCCGTGATGCGGGCCAGATGGGCGGCTTGTACCTTGACCACTTCCGCCTGCAGCGGCTTGTCTCCCGACTCGTTGACAAGCTTGAGGCGCACGGGTTGCTGCCAGCGGGCGAAGCGGGTCTGTTTTGCCTCGCCATACTCCCGCTTCATGGCGATGGTCATAAAGCTCTCGATAAGGTAACTGTCGCTTTGCCAGCGCTCGGCAGCGCTCACATGGGGCCAAGGCAAGGAAAGCAGTAAGGCAGGCAGCAGGGCGAACCTGCGCCACCCTCCATGGGGAAGGGTTATCACTCGTTTTACAATGCACATCAATGCCATGATCTCCCCCAGCCCTCTGCCTGGCCGATCAGCGCCCGGACCGCTCCAGATCCCGCCAGGTGAGCCAGAGCCTCAAATCAAACTCCAGTTGATGATAGTCCGGCTCCATGTGTTGGCAGAGCTGGTAGAAGCCCTTGTTGTGATCCTTCTCTTTGAGATGAGCCAGCTCGTGCACCACTATCATCTTCAGGAAGGCGGGGTGCGCCTCCTTGAACAGGGCGGCGATGCGGATCTCGTTTTTGGCCTTGAGCTTGCTGCCCTGCACCCGGCTGACATAGGTGTGCAGGCCGAGGGCATCCTTGATGACGTTGATCTTGCCGTCGAACACCACCTTGGCCAGCGGCGCCGAGCTCTTGAGGTAGCGATTTTTCAGATCCATGGTGTAGGCCAGCAGCGCCTTGTCGCTCTGGATCTGATGACTGTCCGGATAGCGCTTGGCCAACATTTCCCCGAGTTTGCCCGCCGCGATCAGCTGCTGCACCTGGGCCTTGAGAGGCTCGGGATAGCCCCCCAGATAGGTCAGTTCCACCATGTGTGTCACCCGTTACATCCAAAAAAAGCGCCATTGTAGTCATCGTGAGCCGGCTTGCCTACCGCCGGCAGGCCGCAAAACGCAATGAAAAGGGCGGCCATCATGGCCGCCCTTGTTGTATCTGAGAGCCGTCAGCGTCTGCGATAGAGCCCCGGATCCACCTCTTCATACCGGCTTGTCAGGTACTGGTAGAAGGCGAGGTGGGAGGGGGAAGTGGGCTTTTTCAGCTCCTCGCTCACCCGTTCCGGCTTGGCGATGATGAACTTGGGTTGCTGGCGCTGGATATCGGCCAGCACCCGCTCGCGCACGTCATAGGGCGGGTTGACGTTGGCGAAGAAGAGGTAGGCGGATGCCGGCTGGCGATCGGTCCAGAGATAATATTGCGGCTGGATGCCGTCGACCCAGATCTTGTCGCTCGGGGTTGTTTCGGCTTTGATCCGATCGACCCGCACCTGGGCCGGTGGATTGAAGGGGCGCCCCTTCTGGGTGCCTTCCCAGGCGTTGTTGATCATCAGCATCAACATGGCCAGGGTGGCGAGCCAGGGAGTGGCGCTGCGTACATCCCAAGCACGCCACAGGGGCACCAGGATCAGCACAGGCAGCGCCCACAGCAAGCTGTTGCCGAGCACTTCGTTTACCCGCGCAAGGGACCACTCCTTGGTGCTCCAGCCATAGCCGAGCTGCTGGGCCAGCAGCCAGCTGGCGGTGAGCACCACCAGAGAGATGCACAGTAGTCCCATGGCATCTGCCTGCTGTTCGCTGCGATCCAGCAGCACCGCCAGCGGCAGCAGACCCAGCTGCAGGTAGAGCACATCGTAGTGATCGAACACATGGCCGGAGACCGAGTTGGCGATCAGGGTGAACAGCACGCCAAACAGGGTGACCAGCAGCACGGGGAGGTACCACTCCTGACGGCGGCCCAGCATCAGCAGGATGAAGGGGGGTAGCAACATGATGAGGCCGGTGCGAAACAGCCCGACGGCCCCGACGGCGGGGGAGACGCCGTTACCGTAGCTCCCCTCGAAGAAGATATCGAAGGCGTAGTATTTGAATGCTGCCAGCAGATCGTGCTGCTGGAAGTAGGCGTAGAGCGGGCCGCCGATGAGCGCCAGCCCCAGCAGGCTGGAGAGCAGCAGCAAGAGGGCGTCGCGCCACTTCTCGTGCAGGCACCAGTGGCAGAACAGCACCAGATACCAGCCACCCCAGAAGGCGCCATTGTTGGTGCGCATCCAGGCGACGATGGCGAAGGTCAGTGCCGCCACCAGAGCGGGCCACCACTCGAAGCGCTTGTCCAGCAGCAAGGTGATGAAGGCCCACTGGGCGATGAGGGCCAGATGAAAGGTCCAGTCCTCGGTCATGTTGCCGTAGTAGTAACGGGTGCCGTAAAGCGCCAGCACCGCCAGCATGGCGCCGAGGCGCGCCCGAAACGACAACCCCAGCTGGGCAAACGCCTGCCAGCTTGCCAATAGCCCAAGCCAGCAGAGCCCCCACTCCAGCGCCCAGATCCCGACAAAGCCGCCGAGGCGATAGCCCAGCGCATCGAGGGCGAAGATCATCGGCCCCTTGATGTCGATCATGTCCCGGTAGAGCACGCCCCCCTCGCTCCACATCTTGCCCATGACGGCAAACAGCGAGGCGTCAAATCCTGGCGCCATGGCGTAAAACAGGGGGTTACGCAAACTGAAGAGCAGCGCCAGCAGGCCGGTCATGAGCACCACGACGGGTTTGACGCCCGGGTTGACACGAGGGGGAGTGAAACGAATGGAGTGAGTCATGAAGTCGCCTGCTCCTGCAGCTGGTCTTGAAAGCGGGCCTATCTTGCCGAGGCCGCGAGTCCGATGCAATGGGGCAGGCCCGTGCGGGGCAAATATTCTCGTAAATGGCCTGATCCAAAGGCGGATCAGGCCATGACTCCCCGGTTGTCAGGGTGTAGCTGTATGGTATTCGACCAGCGGTGGCTGGATGGCGAGGGTCGACAGGTGACGGGCCCAGCGGATGAAGGCGTCCGCCAGGGTGATGCCCAGCTCCTGATTGTGCTGGGTCAGGGTTCGGGCCAGCGCCGTGTAGCCCTCCTTGCCGGAGGCGGTATAGGCGCTCGATACTCCGCGATAGACCTCATCGGCCTCGATTGGCAGCCAGTTGCCGGGGGAGTGCTCCCACTCCAGCCGGGTGATGCGCGCCCCCTTGGGCTGCTCGGCCCGGTAACAAAAGCGCACCCCGGCAGTGTAGGGGAAGCTGCCGCTGCCATTGCCGGCCACGCCGTTGTTGGTGGCGTTGTCAATCGCTCCCTCCAGTGCTTCCGCCAGCTCGTGACCATGGACCCGATAGAGGGTGAGGGGGATGGCGAAGGGGAGCAGACGCCCGGCGATATCGGCCTCGCTAAGGGGGCCCTGCTCCAGCGAGCAGCGCACGCCCCCTGCATTGTGCAGGGCAAAATCCACCTGACCGACCTGCTCGCGGGCCGCTGCCAGCATGGCCCGGGCGACCAGTGGCGCCACCTGGCTGCCGTTTGGCAGCAGGGCATCCGGCAGGCGCTGATGCAGCAAAGGCGTGTCGAGGTGGGTGACGATGCGTTGGGTCATGGTGTCGATCTCCGGCCGGTAGCGTCTGGCCAGATGCTGTTCCACCCTGGCATCCGGCTCGCAAAAGACCAGCCCGGCGGGGACGTCACCCGCAAACGGCCAGGGTTGCCACGGCAGCCATTCCAGTTGCCCTCGGCTTTGTACCACGCGGCCCGCCTCGTCGAAGGCCAGTTCGCACACCCCGAGACAGAGGGCGCTGTGCCCCGCATGCAGGATGGCGACCCCGTTTTGCATCAGGGGATACTCCCCTTCGCTTGGTAGTCCCAGCGGCGCCAGATCCCCCAGCAGGCTGTGGGTGTGGCCGCCGATGATGAGGCTGAGCTGGGGGAATCTCTCGGCCAGCAGTTTGTCCTGCTCCAGCCCGAGGTGGCTCAGCAGCACGATATGGTGGATCCCCGCTTCCTTGATCTCGCGCAGCACCCGGGTGAGGGTGTCGGCCACGGCATGAAAGCGGGTGTGGGGATCCGGGTTGGCGATGGCAGCCATCTGGGGCAGGGTGATGCCGAGCAGGGCAAACGGCACGCCGCCCAGTTTACGGCGATGCCAGGGCTGGTGCGCATCATAAAGGTGGGGCAGATCCCAGAGGCCGAGGGGCGTGTCGTCGGGCTCCTGGCTGTTGTCCAGGTTGGCAGCCAGCACGGGAAAATCGAGTTGGCGTAAAAACTCCACCAGGGGGCCATTACCCAGATCGAACTCGTGGTTGCCGATCACCATGGCATCGGGTTGCAACATGGCGATCAGGTCGGCGTTGGCGCGACCTTTGAAGCGGTTGAAATAGAGTGAGCCCTGAAAGGTATCGCCACCATGTAAGAAGAGGCTGGCCTGGCCTTGGCTGGCGGCCTTGGCACGCAGTTGGGTGAGCCGGGTCAGGATCCGTGCATAACCGCCGCACTGGGTGCGCCACTGGGGGTGACCGACGGGAGAGAAGCTGATCGGTGCGCCGTCGAAATGGGAGTGGCAATCACTGAAGTGGGCAAGTTGAACCGTAATACTCATCTCGGTCCTCCTTAGGGAAAGAGGCACCGAGTCTACTGCAACAGGGGGGCAAGATACCAGCCCGGCAGGCGCCGGGCTGGTGGGGGATCAGGCGGGGACCATGATCTGGGTGGCGAGGATCACCACCAGCAGGCCGACGGCGACCGGCATGCTGGTGCGTTTGACCACCTCGAACGGGGAGAGCTTGCCCATCCCCGCACAGGCGACCACCACGCCGGAGACCGGCGAGATGGTGCGGCCCAGGTTGGATGCCTGCAGCATGGGGATCACCAGGTACGCCGGGTTGATGCCCAGGCTGCTGGCCAGGTTGGGAATAAGCTCCACAAAGGCGTAGAAGGGGGCATTACCCGAGCCGGTGGTGAAGGCGGCCAGGGTGGTGATCACCACCAGGGAGAGCATCATGATCAGGCCGCCTGAGCCCAGATCCTGGGCATGGGTCAGCAGGGTGTCGATGAAGCCGATGGTCATCAGACCCTGGGCGAAGACGCCGGCACCTACCAGCAGCATGACCACGCCGGCGAAGGCATCCGCCATGTTGCGCCAACACACCTGCAGACCGTCCAGCAGCTCCTTGCCATTGCGCACGCGGATCAGCTCCAGCAGGCTGGCCAGCACCATGCACATGACGATGATGGTGACGATATCCAGCTGCGGTCCCCATTTGCCGTCAAACACCAGCACCCCGATGATGGGAGTGAAGGGGAGGATGGCGTAGAAGGCGGGAGCCGAGGTGATTAGATCACCCGGTGCCACAGGTTCATTGTGTTCGCCGGATTTCTGATCGAGGTAGCGCTGCCAGAAGAAGTGGGTCACCGCCATGCAGGCGATGGCCACCAGCGAGATGGGCAGGGTCAGCTTGAAGGCAAAGTCCAGCAGCGGCATGTTGGCGGCCTGGGCGGCCATCACCACGTCACCTGAGGTGGGGGCCAGAATGATGGCGGCCGGGGAGGCGCAGACGGCCGCCGCGGCGCCACGGGAGATCCCCATGTTGACCATCAGCGGGAACAGGGTCGCCATCAGCAATACCCCGAGACCGGTGGCCGAGCTGACCGCCAGGGACATGGCGCAGGCGACCAGATAGGCGGCGACCAGCAGGATGTAGGGGGACTTGATGAAGCCGAGAGGCTTGCTGGCCAGCTTGACCAGTATGGTGTTGGCGCCAATGTGGCTCATGTAGCCGGCAAAACCGCACAGCACCATGATCAACATCCCCAGTCCACCCCCACGGTCATTGAGCAGGAAGCGGACGTATTCGAAGATGTCGGTTGCCAGGTAGCCGGTGCTGGCGACCTTGTTTGGCAGGACGGGTTTGCCCATCAGGGCGGTGACCAGCAGCAATAGCAGGCCACCGCTGAGCAGCACGCCGGTGGCGGAGTATCCCTTGAAGATGGCACGGCCCACCACCAGGGTGACCAGGGTGCCGATAACGAGTTCCAGCATATATAGCCTTATTGGGTAGGTGAAAGTGGCATAAGTCTATTCCTATGGGGGTAATCCCGCGACAACAAGCCGGTAGTAGTTTGCTCCACATCAACATTTCCCAGTGGAAACAGCATTTTAAAAGGATAAAAGCACTTTACCTGGTAGTTATGACTGCCTAATCTGACTCCCATTGTATGGTTTTAAGGGTTTATGTATTTTGAAGTTGCAATTCCACAGAATTAAGCTCTGTTTAATTTGTGCTTGTTTGATGTTTATGCCAAATCGAGTGCTGGCAATGAACAACGACGGTTTTCACCAGACGGGTCCTTGTCAGGCGATCGCCATGCGACACCTGACGGCAGCCCGCGCCTACGGCGTGCTGATGGTCGCCGTGGGAGAGGGTCCCCGTTTCGCGGCCCTGATCACCGGCATGACGAGTGACGATTGTCTCTCCCGGCAGGCCATGCGAGTGGATGGGGTGGTGCTGTTGACCATCCCCCAATTTTATCCCCGGCGAGGGAAGGTTGGACTTTGCGAGTTGTGGTTAAGAGATCGGGCAGATCGCCGCTTTTTTGCCAACCGCATTGAAAATGATCATTTCATTCAGATAGATGGTCATGACATCAATGTGAAAAATTATCACCTTAGCTGGCGCAGAATAGCCGGATCCAGGCGATAAAATTGTCAATTTCACCCTTGGCGCCCAGGTGACTCACGGAACCTGTGAGCGGGCTCAGATTTCTGAACAATCATGGTATTGCGCAGCATCCTGGTCGCACATAGGCTATAGCGTTATCTATGTGGCACCCGTTTCGGCGCGGTTGCTGTTTCGCCCGTGCAATCAAGGAAGGTAGTCTGGCATGGTCAGCAAGTTTCATAACATGGTGGTAGGGATCGGGTTGTTGTTGCTGCCGCTGGCGAGCCAGGCGCAAACAGTCAGGCCGCAGGTGGTGCCCGAATCCCGCATCAATGTGCGCTTTTATGACGTCAATGCAACCAGCCCGGACCAACTGGCCAGCGCCATCGTCCAGAGTGCCCCCAGGGTGAATGGCAAGGTGGTACTTGGCAAGGCAAGTTATCAGGTGGATTGGCAGCTCGAGACGGAGCAGCTGCCGGGGCGCTGCCAGCTTACCCAGGTCACTGTCCTGACCCAGGCGACCGTGCTGCTGCCCCGCTGGAACCAGAGCCGCAACAGCACGGGATCTGCCCGCGACGACTGGGCCAGGGTACTCTCCAGCATGTTCGAGTATGAGTCCCGCTTCAAGGAGATGGTGCAGCGGGGTAGCAGCCTGGTGGGTGGTGCCATCGCGGCCCTGCCGAGCCACGGCGATTGCCAGGCCTTGCGCTATGCCGCCTGGGCGGCGGGCAGCAAAGAGATGGAGAAGATCCGGGAGCGCATCGATGCGTTTCAGGAACAGACCGGTTATGGCGAGCGTTTTGGCGTGCGCTGGCCCAATTAATGGATTGATACTGACGACAACAAGGCCGCCCATTGGGCGGCCTTGTTGTTTATGGCTGGCAGTGCGGGATTCAGGCCAGCGACTTGCCCTTGAGCAGCTTGCGCACCCAGTAACGAGCCGGGTGGAGCGCCTCCAGCAGATCGGCTGCCAGGGGGAGGGGATCGCCGCAAATCTCGCTGGCCAGCAACTCGCCGCACAGCGGTGCCGAGCACAGGCCCCGGGAGCCGAGGGCGCCCAGTACATAGAGACCCGGGTAAAGTGGCAGCGGCGAGGCATCTTGTCGATCCCCATGCAGCCCGGCGTAGTGATCCGCCAGCCCCTGCAATCTGGTCACGGGGCCGACCACGGGCAGGTGATCCCGGCTGGCGCAGCGTACCCCGACCCGCGCTTCGTTACCGCTTACGTCTACCTCATCGGGCCAGGGCTGGCCAGGCAAGCAAGCTTGCAATCTGGTCCGGTTTTGGGCCTGCTCATCGGCGCGAAATTCGAGGCTGGTCTGGTTGCGACCATAGCTGGCCCCGATACAGTGATGCGCGTTGTGGGGCGGTGTGAGATAGCCGTCGTAGCAGAGCACGGTCTTGAGCTGACCGAGTGCTGGGCTGGTCGGAATATGGCTTACCTGACCGCGCACCGGATAGAGCGGCAGTTCGGCAAAGGGGAGCAGGGCGGGCAACTGGTGGCCGGCGGCCACCACAAGATTGGGGGCTTGCCAGTGGCGACCGTCATGACTCATCACTTGCCAGCCGTCGCTTTGCTCGCCGATGCTTACCACCCGGGCGCCGTATTCCACCTGCAGCAGGCCGCTTGCCTGGGCCTCCTCGATGGCGGCGCGGGTCATATCGGCCGGACAGAGCCAGCCTCCCAGCGGATAGCTGACCCCGGCATGGCCCGAGGGCAAACCGCAAGCCGCTTCGCTTTCTGTTGCAGATAATGGGAGCATCAGCTCGGGCGGGAAGGGGCCCTGGCTCATCTTGGCCAGCTTGGCAGCGGATTTGTCGTCATAACCGAGCTGGGTCACGCCGCACAGATCAAAGGCGATGGGATGACGTTCGGCCAGGGCCAGCAGCCGGTTTCTGGCATGGCCAAAGGCGAGCGAATAGAAGCGCGACAACGCGTCGTGCTCGCCGTTAAGGAGCGGATACAAGGCCCCTTGCCGGTTGCCGGAGGCGCCGCAGGCCAGCTCGCCATCTTCGCACAGCAGCCGAACCTTGCGGCCCCGCTCCACCAGGGAGAGCGCCGTCATGGCCGAGGCAATGCCGCCGCCTATCATCAGCACGTCCCCCTCCCGCCCGGCCGGGCGGGCATACCAGGGAGCTATGGTCTGCTGTGGCTGCTTGTCTATCCGCTCGCCGGCCAGCATCTCCCGCTTGCTGCCGTGCCCCTTCACCTTCTTCATGGCAAAGCCGGCGGCGATGAGTCCCCGGCGCACGAAACCGGCGCAGGTAAAGGTTGAGAGGGTGGCGTTGGGGCGGGCGAGGCGGGCGAGGCCGTCGAACAGCTCCTGGGTCCACATT
>NZ_CDCG01000035.1 GCF_000819845.1 Aeromonas enteropelogenes | reverse complement strand
GGGGGAGGGGATGAAGGGGGGGCAGCGGCGCGCCTTGTTGGTGCTGCGCGGGAATCTGCGAACCGGATCACGGACGGGCAGAGGGAGAGATGAATCTCAGGAAAACGATTTACATTAACCCATTGAACAATAAGAGAAATGTCGTTTGGGTCTTTAGTTATTCAGAACAAAAAACTTAAAAATCGCCAAAAAACAACATGTTATATAGTTACTTGCTTATAACTCAAACCGTTAGCGCAAACGTTTTTCTATTATCATCTGCTTGACCCCCACCCGGGCTGACTTAGAGTAAGTCTGCGTGCTAGTTGGCCTGCCCGGGCAGGCAAGCAGGTTCCCTCACTTAATAACAATCAAGGATACGATCGTGACTAAAGTGCTCAAGCTGGCCACCGTGGCCACCCTCACCCTCGCCGCCCTCTCAGCTCAGGCTGCTTCCGAGCCCGCCGTGATCTACGACACCGCCGGCAAGTTTGACAAATCATTCAACGAAGCCGTGTTCCGCAACGGCGTCGAAGTCTACAACAAGGACAAAGGCGTTAAGGTCAAGGAGTTCGAACCCCAGAACGAAGCCCAGCGCGAGCAGGGTCTGCGTCGTCTGGCCAGCCGTGGCAATGGCCCGATCGTGGCCGTCGGCTTCAACATGGGTTCCGCGGTAGAGAAGGTCGCGACCGAGTTCCCGAAAACCCAGTTCACCATCATCGACATGGTGGTCGACAAGCCGAACGTCCAGTCCGTCATCTTCAAGGAGCATGAAGGTTCCTTCCTGGTGGGCGCGCTGGCGGCCATCGCCTCCAAGACAGGCAAGGTCGGCTTCGTGGGCGGCATGGATATCCCGCTGATCCGCAAGTTCCAATGCGGCTACGAGCAGGGCGCCAAGTACGTCAATCCGAAGATCGACGTGTTCCAGAACATGACCGGCTCCACCCCGGCGGCCTTTGCTGACCCGGCCAAGGGTGCCGAGCTGGCCAAGTCCCAGTTCGCCAAGGGCGCGGACGTGGTCTATGCCGCCGCCGGCGGTACCGGCATTGGCGTCTATCAGGCTGCCAAGGACGAGGGCAAGCTGGCCATCGGCGTGGATTCCAACCAGAACCACCTGCAACCGGGCACCATGCTGACCTCCATGGTCAAGTCGGTCGGCCTGGCCGCCTACCAGACCTGGGATGACGCCGCCAAGGGCGAGTGGAAGCCGGGCATCAAGAACCTGGGCCTGGCCGAGGGCGGTGTGGATTGGGCACTCGACAAGGATAACGAGAAGCTGATCACTCCGGAAATGAAGGCCAAGGTAGACGCCATCAAGGCCGACATCATCGCCGGCAAGATCAAGGTTCATGACTACATGAGCGACAACGCCTGCAAATACTAATCAGAACCTAGCTACGACTCTCAACGCACCGACCGGCCCGCACGGGCCGGTTTTTAGTCTTACTTCATGACACGCAGGGCTGCATCATGGACCAGACAGATCGCTATGCCATCGAATTAAGAGGTATCGATAAGCGGTTCGGCGACGTATACGCCAACAAGCTGATTGACCTCCAGGTTCGTAAAGGCAGCATTCACGGCATTGTCGGCGAAAACGGCGCCGGCAAATCCACCCTGATGAGCATCATTTACGGTTTCTACCATGCCGACAAAGGCGAGATGCTGATCGACGGGAACCCCTTCAAACCCCATGGCTCACAAGATGCGATTGCCGCAGGGGTGGGCATGGTGCACCAGCACTTCATGCTGGTGAACAACTTCACTGTGTTGGAAAACGTCATCCTCGGCGCCGAAAACGGCTGGCACCTGCGCCAGAGCGTGGCGGCGGCGGAAAAGCTGCTCGGCGAGCTGGCCAGGGACTATGGTCTCGAAGTGCCGCTGCACGAGAAGGTGGAAGATCTGCCGGTGGGCCTGCAGCAGCGGGTCGAGATCCTCAAGGCGCTCTATCGCGGCGCCCGCATCCTGATCCTCGACGAGCCGACCGGGGTACTGACCCCGCAAGAGGCGGATCACCTGTTCGAGGTGCTGAAAAAGCTGCGGGATCAGGGGGCGACCATCATCCTCATCACCCACAAGCTGCGGGAGATCCTGGCCATCACGGATCAGGTCTCCATCATGCGCCGTGGCGAGATGGTGGCCCACGTGGCCACCAAAGACACCGACAAGGAGCAGCTCGCCGAGCTGATGGTGGGGCGCAAGGTGCGTCTCAAGGTCGACAAGGGACCGACCCAGCCGGGCGAGGCCAAGCTCAAGGTCGAGGGGCTCAGCTATGTCGACGCCAGCAAGGTGGAGCGGGTCAAATCGGTCAGCTTCGAGGTGCGGGCCGGTGAAGTGGTCGGCATCGCCGGCGTTTCTGGCAACGGCCAGTCCGAACTGCTCAGCCTGCTGGGGGGCATCCTCAAGCCGAGCAAGGGGGGCTTTACCATCAGCAGTCGCGACGGGGTGCACCGGGTAAGTGCCGAGCATCCCGCCGATCCCGAGCGGGTGCGCAACTATGGCCTCGGCCATGTGCCGGAAGACAGGCACAAGATGGGGCTCATCAACCGCTTCGAGGCGAAAGAGGCCTTCATTCTCGGCTATCACCGCCGCCCGCAATACAACAAGGGGTGGCTGCAGGACAAAGACGCGATCCAGCAGGATTGTCAGGCCAAGATGGAGAAGTGGGACGTGCGCCCACCCAGCCCCGAGCACAAGACAGCCAACTTCTCCGGCGGCAACCAGCAGAAGCTGGTGATCGCCCGTGAGGTGGAGCAGGACCCTGACGTGCTGCTGATCGGTCAGCCGACCCGGGGCGTCGACATCGGCGCCATCGAGTACATTCACCAGCAGGTGATCGCCATGCGCGACAAGGGCAAGGCGGTGCTGCTGGTGTCGGTGGAGCTGGACGAGATCATGAGCCTGTCCGATCGCATCCTGGTCATCGCCGATGGCCGCATCGTTGGCGAGCTGGATGCCGCCAGGGCGGATGAGCGCACCATAGGCCTGATGATGGCGAATATCGTTCCCGATGACGTGGCGGCCAGCACGACACAAGGAGCGACGTCATGAGGATCACATCTGTTTGTCGTCAGCACGATCTGATGATGGTCAATACATCCGTGCCCGATGACGTGGCGGCTGGCACGACACAAGGAGCGACGTCATGAGGATCACATCTGTTTGTCGTCAGCACGATCTGATGATGGTCAATACATCCGTGCCCGATGACGTTGCCAAGGAGGCCCGCTGATGAGCCAAGTTCGTGTCCCTGCCTGGGTCTCCGTGGGCGTCTTGTCTGCGGTCAATATCCTGCTGGCCTTCCTGGTGTCGGCCATCCTGTTCTACTACCTCGACATCAACCCGGTCGATGCCGCCGAGATCATGTGGTACGGCGCCTTCGGCACCGGCGAGGGGATAGGTTTCACCCTCTACTACGCCACCGGCTTCATCTTCACCGGTCTGGCGGTGGCGGTGGCCTTTCACGCCGGCCTGTTCAACATCGGCGGTGAGGGGCAGGCCTACATCGGCGGTCTCGGCGTCGGTCTGGTCTGTCTGCTGCTCGGCGATGTGCTGCCGTTTGCCCTGCTGTTGCCGCTGGCCATCATCGCCGGCGGCCTGTTCGGCGCGGCCTGGGCCTTTATCCCGGCCTGGCTGCAGGCCAAGCGCGGCAGCCACATCGTCATCACCACCATCATGTTCAACTTCATCGCCGCCTCTCTGATGGCCTATCTGCTGGTGGAGGTGTTCAAGCCGCCCGGATCCATGGCCACCGAGAGTCGGGTGTTCGCCGAGGCGAGCTGGCTGCCCAAGCTGAGCACCATGGCGGCCAGCTTCGGGATGGAAGTGCCCAACAGCCCGCTCAACATCAGTTTCGTCTGGGCGTTGATCTGCGCGCTCCTGGTGTGGATCTTCATCTGGCATACCCGCTGGGGTTACGAGATCCGGGCGGTGGGGGCGAGCCAGAGTGCCTCTGCCTACGCGGGCATCTCCTATCCCAGAGTGGTGATCCTGGCCATGGTGATCTCCGGCATGCTGGCGGGTTTCTTTGCCCTCAACGTGCTGCAGGGGGAGCTGCACCAGATCAAGCTCAACTTCGTGGAAGGGTTTGGCTTCACCGGCATCGCGGTGGCCCTGATGGGGCGCAACCACCCGGTCGGCGTCATCATCGCCAGCCTGCTGTTTGGCTTCCTCTATCAGGGGGGCGCCGAGCTCAGCTTCGAGTTCGGCGTTGACCGCAACATAGTGGTGGTGCTGCAGGGGCTGGTGATCCTGTTCTGCGGCGCGCTGGAGCACATGATGCGCCCGCGCATCGAGCAGCTCTATCTGGCCTTTGCCAGCCGCTCAACTGCACAAGTGAAGGGGGCCTGATCATGGATGACTTCGCCAACCTGCCATCACCGGCCCAGCACCTGACCGTCGAGGGAGTATCACCATGTTTGAACTGCTGATCCTGATGCTGGATGCCACCATCCGCACCGCGCCGCCCCTCATCCTGGCGGCCATGGCGGGTATGTTCTGCGAGCGCTCCGGGGTGGTCAACATCGCCCTGGAGGGCAAGCTGCTGGCGGCCGCCTTCGCCGGCGGTGCCGCCGCCGCGGTCTCCGGCTCGGCCTGGGTCGGGCTGGGGGCCGGGGTGCTGGTCTCGGTGCTGTTTGCCCTGATGCACGGCTTTGCCACCATCACCCACCGCGGTGATCAGGTGGTGAGCGGCATGGCCATCAATATCCTGGCGGCCGGTCTGACCGTCACCCTGGGCCGTTACTGGTTCGATCAGGGGGGCCAGACCCCGGCGCTCTCCGGTGATGCCCGCTTCGCCCCCATCGATCTGCCCTATGCCAAGGAGCTGTATGACGTGCCCGTCATCGGCCAACTCTACAGCGAGCTCCTGAGCGGCCACTCCCTGCTGGAGTACCTGGCGTTCGCCGCCGTGCCGCTGGCCTGGTGGGTGCTGTTTCGCACCCGCTTCGGGCTGCGCCTGCGGGCGGTGGGCGAGGCGCCGGCGGCGGTCGATACTGCCGGCATCTCTGTGGTGCGGATGCGCTACACGGCGCTCATCATCGGCGGTCTGCTGGCGGGGTTGGGCGGCGTCTACCTGTCGGTGGCCCAGACTGCCCAGTTCATCCCCAACATGAGCGCGGGCAAGGGCTTCATGGCGCTGGCAGCGCTGGTATTCGGCAAGTGGCGCCCCTGGAACGCCATGGCCGCCTGCCTGCTGTTCGGCTTCCTCGATGCGGTGGCCATCCGCCTGCAAGGGGTGAGCGTGGGGGGCTTTGCCATCCCGGTACAGGCCATCGAGGCGCTGCCCTATATCCTGACGGTGTTCCTGCTGGCCGGTTTTATCGGTCGTGCGGTGGCGCCCAAGGCGCTCGGCACCCCTTATGTGAAGGAGCGGGAGTAGCGTCTACGCGTTCTCTATGCCGGGGCCCCATTGGCGGGTCCTGTCCCAAAGCCCCCTCGTTATAGAGGGGGCTTTTGTTTTTACAGGATCTGGCGCTGGCAAATTGCCTGACAAGAGGTTGATGCGCGATGACGACCCGTTTCCGGCCCATTGGAGTTACAATACCGGCCTCCATGTGACCACTGCAGGTCAGATGCACCGAACTGAAAGGGTCTCTTGTTATGATGAAGCTTCGTTATCCCCTGATTTTTCTGCTGTTGACAAGCTGCCTCATCTTCGCGTTCTACGCCACCCGGCCAGAGATGCCGGAGCATGCCGACTACTATCCCGCCGCACGGGACATCAATGACTTCTCCTTTACTGACGCGGACAATCAGCCCTTTACCCCCGCCAATCTGCTGGGACACTGGACCTTCCTGTTCGTCGGCTACACCTTCTGCCCCGATATCTGCCCCACCACCATGGCCGATTTGCGTTCGATATATGGCGAGCTCAAGCAGCTGGCACCCAACAGCCAGGTGGTGTTCGTCTCGGCGGATCCCCAGCGGGATACCCTGGAGCGCCTCAAGACCTACACCGCCTTCTTCAATCCCGAGTTCAAGGCGGTGACAGCGGATCACGACAAGCTGTTCCCCTTCGTGCGCAACTTGGGGCTCATCTACTCCATCGCCAATCAGGGGGAGAAGGATTACCTGATCGATCACTCCGCCTCCATCGTACTCATCAACCCCAAGGGCAAGCTGCAGGGAGTGTTTCGCCCGCAGGTGGCGCCGGGTCAGGTGCCACGGGTGCAGATGGCGACCCTGCTCTCTGATTTCTCCCGCATTCTGACGCTGTCGAGCAACCGGGAGTGACCCGTCCGGTTGCGCCCTGGTGGCGGGATCCCGCTCGCCACGGCGCCGTCTTTGCCCTCGCCCTGCCCATGGTGTTTTCCAACATCACCACCCCCATGCTGGGGCTGGTGGACACCTGGGTGATCGGTCATCTCGGCGAGGCCTGGTTTCTCGGTGGTGTCTCGGTCGGCTCGACCCTCATCAACCTGATCTTCTGGCTGCTCGGCTTCCTGCGCATGTCCACGACCGGGCTCACGGCCCAGGCCCATGGCGCCGCCGATCAGCGCGCCCAGCTCGATGCCCTGGTGCGGGCGCTGGGGTTAGCCATCGTCATGGGATTGGGGCTGCTTGTGCTGCTCTTTCCCCTGCTGCCCTGGCTTATTGCCCTGAGTGGCGGCTCTGCCGAGGTGCAGCTCTATGCCGGCCAGTACGTGGCGGTGCGGATCTGGAGCGCGCCGGCGGCGCTGTGCAATTTGGTGCTCATGGGCTGGTTGTTGGGAATGCAGGATGCTCGCAGTCCTATGGTGATGCTGATCCTCACCAATCTGGTCAACATGGCGCTGGATGCCCTGTTCGTGCTGGGGCTGGGCTGGCAGGTGCGCGGCGTGGCGGCGGCCTCGGTGCTGGCGGATTACGGCGCGCTGGCGGTTGGCATCTGGCTGGTTCGCCACCATCTGCGCCAGTTGTTGCCCGAGGTGTGGCAGGACGGCTGGCAGCGCTGGCGGCGGCTCGCTCCCCTGAAGCGACTGCTCGGGCTGAACCGGGATATCTTCCTGCGGGCGCTCTGCCTGCAACTCTGTTTTGCCTTCATGACCCTGCAAGGGGCCAGGCTGGGGGACGTGGCGGTGGCCGCCAATGCGGTGCTGCTCAACTTCCTGATGCTTATTTCCTACGGGCTGGACGGTTTTGCCTACGCGGTGGAGGCCATGGTGGGCCGCGCCATCGGCCAGCGGGATCGCCAGAAGCTGCGGGAGGCCATCCTGCTCAATCTGGGCTGGGCCGCCCTGATCGCGGCCGGATTTACTTTGGGATTTGCCCTGTTGGGCAGCCAGTTTATCGGCCGGATCACCGACATTCCGGAGGTGGTGGCCGCGGCCAATGGCCAGCTGCCCTGGCTGGTGGCCATGCCGCTGCTGGCGGTCTGGTGCTTCCTGCTGGACGGGGTCTTCATCGGCGCCACCCGGGCGAAGGAGATGCGCAACAGCATGCTGCTGGCGGTCTTCGGCGGTTTCTTCCCGGTCTGGTGGCTGACCCAGTCGTGGGGCGTGGCCGCCCTGTGGGCGGCGATGGCCGCGCTCATGGTGGGGCGTGGCCTGACCCTGGGGTTCCTGTGCTGGCAACTGGAGCGCAGCGGCCGCCTGCTCGACGCCCGCCACTGATTTTCCAACCTTAGAGGGCGCCTTCGTAGCCCAGCTGGCGCCAGCTTTCGTAGACGAACACCGACACCGCGTTGGAAAGGTTCATGCTGCGGCTCTGTGGCAGCATGGGGATGCGCAGCCTCTGTTCGAACGGCAGGCTCTCGATGATCTCCATCGGCAGGCCGCGGCTCTCCGGGCCGAACAGCAGGGCATCGCCCAAGGCAAATTGGGCTGCCGAGTGGGCGGTGCGTCCCTTGGTGGTGCAGGCGAACACCCGCTTCGGCGCCACCGCCGCCAGGAAGGCTTCAAAGTTCGGCCAGCGCTTCACCTCGGCAAATTCGTGATAGTCGAGCCCCGCCCGCTTCACCCGCTTGTCATCCCACTCGAATCCCAGCGGCTCTATCAGGTGCAGCCGGTAACCTGTGTTGGCACAGAGCCGGATGATGTTGCCCGTATTGGGCGGAATTTCGGGTTGGTAGAGCACGATATCGAGCATGGCAGGGCTCCTGCTGGGACGGAAAGGGCGCCAGCATACCCAGCGCCCGTGGCGTTGAAAAGATCAGGCGATGGGCAGGCGGATGGTAATGGTCAGTCCGGTCGGCTGGTTGCTGCTGGCCTGGATGGTGCCGCCATGGCGATGGATCGCCTCCGAGGCGATGGCAAGTCCGAGCCCTGTGCCACCTGTCTTGGCGTTGCGGGCATCGTCGACCCGGAAGAAGGGCAGAAACAGCTGCTCCTGCTGCCCCGGCGGCACGCCTGGGCCGTCGTCGCGGATGATCATCACCCACTCCAGCCCCTCCCGATACCACTCCACCTTGATGAATTCACGGGCATATTTGAGCGCGTTGCGCAGCGGGTTTTCCACCGCCCGCGCCAGCAGCTCGGGCCACATCGGCAGCGACTCGGCAGGCAGTGGCGGCAGACGCAGCTGCTTGCCGCTCTGGTTGGCCTCGAACATGGCGTCTTCCAGAATGGGCTCCAGCAGCTCGGCCAGCGGTTGCACCACGGGGGCCTCCACATGCTGCTGCACCCGCGACAGATCCAGCAGGTCGCCGATCAGCTTGTCCAGCCGGCCAATCTCCGACTCTATCCGCGCCAGTTCGGCGCTGTCGCCCTGCTTGCGGCGGATCAGGGCCTGGGCCAGCTGCATCCGGGTGAGCGGGCTGCGCAGCTCGTGGGAGATGTCGGAAAGCAGCTGTTTCTGCTTCTGGATCATGCTCTTGAGGGTATCCACCATGTGGCTCACGTTGTCGGCCAGCTGGCCTATCTCGTCACCCCGGCCGAGGTTGGGGATCTGGGTCTCCAGGCTGCCGGCAGCCAGCAGGGAGACCGCTTTTTGCAATTGCAGTATGGGGCGGGTCAGGCGCCAGGCGAGCAGCAGGCAGAGCGGGGTGCTGACCAGCATAGCGACCCCGAGGATGCGGATCGGGTGATCCAGGATCTGGATGAACAGGAACAGATAGGGGGTATCGACGTTGAGCCCGAAATAGACGTGGTATTGCTGGCCGCGATGCTCCATCAGGAAGGGGCCGGCGATGGCTTTGCGATCCTCGTGACCCAGCATGGGGTGGTTGGGGTTGTCGGCATCCACCATGAAGCGAACCACGAACTTGCGGGGATGGACGGTGGACTGGATCTGGCCGTTGGCACCGCGCACATAGACGTTGTCCACCGGCAGCATGGTGATCTTCTCCATCGCCTTTGCCAGCTCGAAATCTCGCGCCGGGTCTGCGGCATCCTTGAGGATCTGCACGTTGTGCTGCATCCGCATCACCTCATGGGCAGGCAACGGGAGCTGGTTGCGCGGATCCAGGTTGGGCAGGCTGATGACGGCGGCCATCATCACCAGCAGGATCAGCCAGAACCAGACGAAGATCTGGGTGGAGAGGCCGCTGATCGAGGGCGCCTTGATTACTCCTGTTCTAGCCACAGATAGCCGCGCCCCCGTACAGTCTTGAAGCGGGGCTGGCCATCGACCCGTTCCGGCAACTTCTTGCGCAGGTTGCTCAGGTGCATGTCGATGGCGCGATCGAAAGGCTCCAGCTTCTTGCCGAGCACCTGTTCCGAGAGGTGACTCTTGCTGATGATCTGGCCCGGGTTGCGCAGCAGGCACTCCAGCAGGCCGAATTCGGTGGCGGTCAGCTCCAGCGGCTGGTCGCCGCAGCACGCCTGCTGCAGGCCCGGTTGCAGTACGATGTCCATGAAGTGGATTTCGTCGGAGCCGTGGCCGCGTTGGGGCTGATGATTCTGGGTGCGGCGCAGGATGGCCCGCACTCTCGCCAGCAGCTCCCGATCATCAAATGGCTTGGCCAGATAGTCGTCGGCGCCGGCCTCCAGGCCGTTGACCCTGTCCTGGCTGTCGCCGCGGGCGGTCAGCATCAGCACCGGGGTGTCGTGGGTCTTGCGCAGCCGGGTCAGCATGGCAAAGCCGTTCAGTTTGGGCATCATCACGTCCAGCAGCACCAGGTTGAAGCGTTGCTCCGCCAGGCGCTGCAATCCCTCTTCACCATCCTCGGCGACCGTGACCTGAAATCCTTCCAGGGTCAGAATTTCGGTGAGCAGCTGGGTCAATTCAAGATCGTCATCGACCAGGAGTATTCTGTTCATCGGGTGTTCTTCCGCAGATTTTCGCGCCAAACTGACGCCGGGGTGAAGGTATAATAATTTTTTACGCGACAGAGGAAAGCCGGATTTGAGCCATCAACACTATTCCCGTTGGGTGACCTTTGCCAGCATGGCGGCGGTTGCGACAGCCACCCTGCTAATCATCGGCAAGCTGATCGCCTGGATCATGACCGACTCGTCGACCCTGCTGGCCTCCCTCACCGACTCCTTCATGGATGTCAGCGCCTCCATCATCAATCTGCTGGCGATCCGCTATGCGCTGGCTCCCGCCGATGACGAGCACAGCTTCGGCCACGGCAAGGCGGAGTCCCTAGCCGGGCTCATCCAGGCGGCGTTCATCTCGGGCTCGGCCCTGCTGCTGGTGATGCACGGCATCTCCTCCCTGCTCAACCAGACGCCCATTCTGCGGCTGGAGGCGGGGATCTGGGTGACGGTCGGTTCCATCGTGCTGACTTTGCTGCTGGTCAGCTTCCAGAGTTTTGTCATCCGCAAGACCAACAGCGTGGCCATCAAGGCGGACATGCTGCACTACCGCTCCGATCTGCTGCTCAACGGTGGCGTGCTGCTGGCACTGGTGCTGGCGGGGCAGGGCTGGTATTGGGCAGATGGTCTGTTTGCCGTGCTGATCGGGGGCATTTTGCTGTGGGGAGCCGTCCATATCGGCTACGAGTCGGTACAGGCGCTGCTCGATCGTCAGTTGCCAGCGGAAGAACAAGCGAGAATAATGGCCCTCTGCTGTGCCGTAGATGGCGTTCACGGCGTCCACGGTCTGCGTACCCGTCAATCCGGGCCGACCCGATTCGTTCAGTTGCATCTGGAACTTGACGATCAGATCCCCCTGGTCAAGGCCCATCAGATAGCCGATGAAGCCGAGCAGGCGATACGCCAGGCATTCGAGCGAATGGATGTCATCATCCACATGGACCCCATCTCGGTACTGATAAAAGAACAACAGAGTCCTCACCCCGAACAACAGTAGGTTGCACCACATGGATGATCTGGTTGCCAAAACCTGGCAAAAAATTCAGCAAGAAGCGCTCTGCATGGCGGCCGAAGAGCCCATGCTGGCCAGCTTCTTCCACTCCACCATTCTCAATCACAAGAATCTGCGTTCGGCTCTCAGCTTCCAGCTGGCCAACAAGCTCGACAGTGCCACCATGCCCGCCATTGCCCTGCGCGAGGTGATCGAGCTGGCCCTGCGCAGCGAACCCGAACTGCTGGCCATGGTGGCGGCCGATATCTGCGCGGTGCAGGAGCGCGACCCGGCGGTCGATCTCTTCTCCACCCCGCTGCTCTACCTCAAGGGCTTTCATGCCCTGCAGGGTTACCGGGTCGCCAACTGGCTGTGGCGCCAGGGGCGCCGTTCCCTGGCGCTCTATCTGCAAAATCAGATCTCCGTGGTGTTCGGGGTGGATGTGCACCCGGCGGCGCGCATCGGCAAGGGCATCATGTTTGACCATGCCACCGGTATAGTGGTGGGTGAGACGGCGGTGATCGAGGATGATGTCTCCATCCTGCAGAGTGTGACCCTGGGCGGGACCGGCAAGGAGAGCGGCGATCGTCATCCCAAGATCCGCGAAGGGGTGATGATAGGGGCGGGCGCCAAGGTGCTCGGCAATATCGAAGTGGGCAGGGGCGCCAAGATAGGTGCCGGCAGCGTGGTGATCAACCCGGTGCCGCCCCATACCACGGTGGCCGGGGTGCCGGCCAAGATTGTGGGCCACCCGGAGTGCGACAAGCCTTCCCTGGATATGGATCAGTGCCTCTGATCCCCTGACCGAGACGATTCGATGGCCAAGCGCTGGTCAGGTTATCTGATCCTGGGGATGTGGCTGCTCAACCTGCTGCATCTCTATCTGGGATTCTCCCCCTGGCCCGCGGCCATCGCGGCCTGGGCAGCCTCTCTCCTCACCTGGCCCTGGCTGGTGGGGGCGGCCAGACGCCAGGCGCTGGCCCTGTACGGAGCGGCCCTGTTGCTGTTGCTCTTCGCCTGGTCGCAGGGGGCCAGCCTCAAGGCCGGCGACTGGCTGCTGCCCAACATCAACATGCTCACCATGTTTGCCGCGGTGAGCACCCTCAACCTCGCCACCTCCGGCCTGCTCACCGGCACCACCTCCTGGCCCGGTCGCAAGGGGTTGTGGAGCACCATGGCCAGCCTCAACCTGCTGGGGGCCGTCATCAACCTCTCGGTGCTCTTCATCATCGGCGATCGACTGGAACGCAACGGCACCCTGGAGCGGCGCCAGGTGATGGTGCTGAGCCGGATCTTCTGCGCTGCTGCCTTCTGGTCCCCCTTCTTCGTCGCCATGGCGGTGGCGCTCACCTACGCTCCCGGCCTGCAGCTCTCGGCGATCCTGCCCTTCGGCATCGTCGGCGCCCTGTTGGCGATGGGGCTGACGGCTTGGCAGGTGGAGCGCCTCGGCGTGCAGGATTTTGCCGGTTATCCGCTGCGCCTGCAGACCCTGGGGCTGCCGGTGGCGCTGGCGTTGCTGGTGCTGCTCATCAAGCAGATCTGGCCAGAGCTCGGCATTCTGGCGGTGATCGCCCTGGTGGCACCGCTGCTGGCGCTGATCTTCATGCCTAGTGCCGGGCGCAAGGCGGCCCTCAAGCGCCAGGTGGTGGAGCGCTTCCCTGCCATCGGCGGCCAGCTGGTGCTGTTTCTCGGGGCGGGTCTGCTGGCTGCCGGCATCAACAGCGCCCTGTCGGTGATCGATCTGGGAGGCGGCCACGGGCTGCCGTTCTTCAACCACTTCGGCTGGCTCGAAGCCTCCCTCACCCTGCTGCTGATCCTGCTGGTGGCCATCGTCGGGGTGCATCCCCTCATTAGCATCTCGGGGTTGGCACCCCTGCTCTGGCCCCTGGCGCCGGATCCCAGTCTGCTCGGCATGAGCTTTTTGCTGGGCTGGGGGCTCGCCACCGGTACCAGCCCGCTCTCCGGATCCAACTTGGCGCTGGCCTCCCGCTATAACCTGAGTGCGGGGTCTATCCTGCGCTGGAACCTAGGTTATGGCCTGTCGATGTACGGTGTCGCCTGCCTGTTGCTGGGGGCCTATATCGCCCTGCACGGCTGATGGTCGGGGCTGGCCCAGTCTTGGGGAGCAGGATGCGAGAAAAATAGACGCATATTTGGACAATACCTCTACGGAAGGCGCATTTTACAGCGTGCTGGCTTGTTTGTGCCGATGTGCTCGGGGTATGCTGGCTTCACGCGCTTGAATCGCCCTTTGTGGGGCATCGCAATTGAACAAACAGGTATGCATATGTCACTAGAAGTCCTTGAGCAACTCGAATCCAAAGTACAATCCGCCGTCGACAACATTTCCTTGCTGAAGATGGAGCTGGACGAGCTGAAAGAGCAGAACAGCAAGCTGCAAGACGAGAACCATCAGCTGCGCAACGAGCACGTTGCCTGGCAAGAGCGTCTGCGTGCCCTGCTGGGCAAGATGGATCAGATGGGCGAAAGCATCTAATCCGCCGCTATACGCGAGAATTGAAAACGGGCCGCTCCATGAGCGGCCCGTTTGTCTTGGCGAAGGGGATCACAGGGCAAGCAGCTGCTTGACCGTCTTCTCGATGCCGTCTGCGGCCTCCACTATGTTGCTGGCCAGCATGTAGGCAGGGGTGGAGATCACCTTGCGCTCCTGATCCACCACGAACTCGTTGACCGGGCAGTTGAGATGGCTGCCGCCCATCGCCTCGATGGCGTTGGCGGTACCCTCGTCGTGACCTATGGTGGCCAGGGTGCCGGCGCCGTAGATAAGCGGGATCATGGCTGGTGCGATGCAGATATAGGCCGCCGGCTTGTTGGCCCTGGCAAAGCTCTGGCAGGCCTTCAGCACATCCGGCTGGATCTGGCACTCGGCTCCCTTGGTGGCGAAGTCGCACAGGTTCTTGGCGGCGCCAAAGCCGCCGGGTACCAGCAGGGCGTCATAGTCGGCCGCATCCAGCTCGGCCACGTCCTTTATCTGGCCGCGGCAGATGCGGGCGGCCTCGACCAGCACGTTGCGATTCTCTCCTTCACTCACCTCGCCGGTCAGGTGGTTGATCACGTGGAGCTGCGTCACGTTCGGGGCAAAGCATTGGGTGGTGGCGCCATGGCGTGCCAGCGCCAGCAGACTGATGACGGCTTCATGGATTTCGGCCCCGTCGAAGACGCCGCAGCCACTCAAAATCACGGCCACTTTTTTCATGGAAAACTCCTCGTTGTTGAAAATGTGAGCCAGGATGGATTGTTGTACTTTTGTATGGTTATCGCTCGCCATCCGCTGGTCAAGTCATCTTGCTGTGCTAGGATTGTTTCGTTTTGGATCCTGCCGTACCTACTCCCTTAAAACTTTTTCCACATTGATCGAGATCATTTTAATGGTCTACCGATCTGGCTTTGTGTTTGTATTTGATTGTTTTTAATGGCATTTTTGGTTTTTGCGCACAGCTTTATCACTGCTGGCAATAATTCGCCCCATTTTTGAACACAGAGTTATCCACAGATTTTTATCCCGTCAGCAGCCATGCAGGCTGTTACCAGGCCCCTTGGTGTGAAGGGGCCCCTGTGGCATCCTAGCGGCTGTTTATCTCTGGCAGGACGATTTCATGGCCCCTAGCAATCCCCTTATTCTGGTCGACGGCTCTTCATACCTTTACCGCGCCTTTTTTGCCTCCCAGCAGGCCGATCTGCGGACTTCGACCGGTTTGCCTAGCGGCGCCGTCCGTGTCATGGCCAACATGATGCGCAGCCTGCGCAAGCAGTACCCCGACTGCCACGTGGCCGTGGTCTTCGACGCCAAGGGCAAGACCTTCCGCGACGACATCTATCCCGAGTACAAGGCGACCCGTGCCAGCATGCCGGACGATCTGCGCAGCCAGGTCGCGCCCATCCACCAGATGATCAAGGCGATGGGCTTCCCCTTCCTGATGGTGGAAGGAGTGGAGGCGGACGACGTGATCGGCACCCTGGCCCGCCAGGCGACCGAGAAGCAGTTGCCGGTGCTCATCAGCACGGGGGACAAGGACATGGCGCAACTGGTCTCCGACCATGTCACCCTGATCGACACCATGAAGGACGTGAAGACCGACAGGGAAGGGGTGATCGAGAAGTTCGGCGTACCGCCCGAGCTCATCATCGACTACCTGGCCCTGATGGGGGACAAGGTAGACAACATCCCCGGCATGACCGGCGTCGGCGAAAAGACGGCCCTTGCCCTGCTGCAGGGGATCGGCAGCATCGACGAGATCGCCGCCAACCTCGATAAGGTCGCTGCCCTTGGTTTCCGGGGCTCCAAGGCGTTTGCCGACAAGTTCCGCGAGCAGGAGGAGCAGGTGCGTCTCTCCTATACCCTCGCCACCATCAAGACAGATGTAGTGCTGGAACAGGAGCTGGAACAGCTGACCCTGGGGCCGGTCGACAAGGAGTCCCTGCTTGCGGTTTACCGCGAGTATGAGCTGCGCAACCTGATAAAAGAGCTGGAGTCCGGTGGTGAGGAAGGGGCCGCTTCGACCGAGGGGGATGAAGACGCTGCACCTCAGGAAGCGGCCATCGAAACCGACTACTGCTGTATTCTGGACGAGGCCGAGTTCGACGACTGGCTGGCACGCCTGCAGGCGGCGCCGCTGTTTGCCTTCGACACCGAGACCACCAGTCTCGATTATATGGAGGCGCGGGTGGTTGGCGTCTCCTTTGCCATCGAACCGGGCAAGGCGGCCTATGTGCCCTTCGGTCACGACTATCTGGGGGCGCCGGTGCAGCTGACCGAGGCCGTGGTGCTCGGCAAGCTCAAGCCGCTGCTGGAAGACGCATCCCGACTCAAGGTGGGGCAGAACCTCAAGTATGATCGCAACGTGCTGCTCAACCACGGCATCGAGCTGCAGGGCATTGCCTACGACACCATGCTCGAGTCCTATGTACTCAACTCCACCGCCAGCCGCCACGACATGGACTCGCTGGCCCGCAGGTATCTGAACGTCGAGACCATCTCGTTCGAGGACATTGCCGGCAAAGGGGTCAAGCAGCTCACCTTCAACCAGATTGAACTGGAACAGGCGGCGCCCTACGCGGCGGAAGATGCCGACATTACCCTGCGTCTGCATTTGGCGCTGTGGGGCAAGCTCTCTGCCGAGCCTAGCCTCGCCAAGGTATTCAGCGAGATCGAGTTGCCATTGCTGCCGGTGCTGGCACGGATGGAGCGGCTCGGGACCACCATAGAGCCCAAGCTGCTGCATCAGCAGAGCCAGGAGATCGAAGTCCGGCTGGCGGAGCTGGAGCGACAGGCGCACGAGCTGGCGGGGCAGGAGTTCAACCTCTCCTCGCCCAAGCAGCTGGGGGAGATCCTCTTTACCAAGCTGGGGCTGCCGATCATCAAGAAGACCCCCAAGGGAGCGCCATCCACTGCGGAAGAGGTGCTGGCGGAGCTGGCGGAGACCTATGAGCTGCCGCGCCTCCTGATGGAGCACCGTGGCCTGGCCAAGCTCAAGTCCACCTACACCGACAAGCTGCCGCTGATGATCAAGCCGCAGACCGGGCGGGTGCACACCTCCTATCACCAGGCGGTGGCGGCAACCGGGCGGCTCTCGTCCACCGACCCCAACCTGCAGAACATTCCGGTGCGCAACGAGCAGGGGCGCCGCATTCGGCAAGCCTTCATCCCGTGCGTCGGTTACAAGCTGGTGGCGGCGGACTATTCCCAGATCGAACTGCGGATCATGGCCCACCTCTCCGGTGACAAGGGACTGCTGACCGCTTTCGCCGAGGGCAAGGACATCCACAAGGCGACCGCTGCCGAGGTATTCGGGGTTGAACTGGATGCGGTGACCAGCGACATGCGTCGCAGCGCCAAGGCGATCAACTTCGGCCTCATCTACGGTATGAGCGCCTTCGGTCTGGCCAAGCAGCTGGGGATCGGCCGCGCTGAGGCGCAGAAGTACATGGATCTCTACTTCGAGCGCTACCCGGGCGTGCTGGAGTACATGGAGCGCACTCGCCAGCAGGCGGAAGCCCAGGGCTATGTCGAAACCCTGTTTGGTCGCCGCCTCTATCTGCCGGACATCAAGTCCCGCAACGCCGGTCTGCGCAAGGCAGCGGAACGGGCCGCCATCAACGCCCCCATGCAGGGCACGGCCGCCGACATCATCAAGCGCGCCATGATCAACGTGGATGGTTGGATCCGGGGCATTGAAGACGAGTCGATCCGCATGTTGATGCAGGTGCACGATGAACTGGTGTTCGAGATCCGCGAAGAGAAGCTGGAGGAGTACATCGCCATCATCAAGGAGAAGATGTCGGGTGCGGCCGAACTGCATGTGCCACTGGTGGTCGAAGCGGGCACCGGTGACAACTGGGATCAGGCCCACTGATCCTCTGGCAGTCGTCATCGACACCTATATAGCTATATAAGACGCGAAGCCCGGCATCATGCCGGGCTTCCTGTTTGTGGCTATCTGGATTCAGACCTTTTGCAGGTATTCGTCCTTGAGCAGGACATAGTTATCGGCCGAGGTCTTGAGGAAGGCGATCTCGGCCGGCTTGAGAGGGCGCGCCTGCTTGATGGGATTACCCATATAAAGAAAGCCGGCCTCGAGTCGCTTGCCCGGTGGCACCAGACTGCCGGCACCGATCATCACATCATCTTCGACCACGGCGCCGTCCAGCAGGATGGCACCCATGCCGACCAGCACCCGGTTGCCAATGGTGCAGCCATGCAGCATCGCCTTGTGGCCGACCGTGACATCTTCCCCGATCAACAACGGATAGCCGGCAGGGTTGCTGGTACTCTTGCGGGTCAGGTGCAGCACTGTGCCGTCCTGAATGTTGCTGCGGGCACCGATGCGGATATGGTTGACGTCCCCTCTGGCGGCCACCATGGGCCAGATGCTGGCATCGTCACCCAGTTGGATATCCCCCACCAGGGTGGCGCAGGGATCCACATATACCCGTTTGCCCAATTGTGGGCGTTTTCCCTTGTAAGGTCTCAGTCGCAAGTCCATCTTGGCCTCCTTGTTTTCGGCCATTCTAGCAAGTCAGCACCCGTTTCTGTGGATAAGTTTGTATAAAAGCTGTGCTTGGATATGAATAACTAAAAAAGTGCACTTTTTTGCAATTTTATTGCAGGGGAGGGGTTGCCAGAACGAATTCGCTCCCTATAATGCGCCTCCATCGACAGGGCAAGCGGCAACGCAGAAAGCCAAGTCGGTAGCCTCGAAAAGCCTTTGAAA
>NZ_CDCG01000034.1:144789-145112 GCF_000819845.1 Aeromonas enteropelogenes | reverse complement strand
TGGAGGCGCATTATAGGGAGCGAATTCGTTCTGGCAACCCCTCTTCTGCAATAAAATTGCAAAAATCGGCACTTTTTTAGTTATTCATATCAAGGCACAGCTTTTATACAAACTTATCCACAGAAACCACCTCTCGACGGCACTATAGCGAGCCACACTCCATGATTCATAGCCAGCTTCTACACCAGATGAATGATTACATTGCCCCGTTTAGGACTAGGCATCACGAACCGCTGTCGTTCAGATAGAGATGGACTACTTACTATAGAGATTATTGAAAAATCATCACGCACTTACAAAGCAAGGCAGTTGAGGCAGTTGAG
>NZ_CDCG01000034.1:0-144478 GCF_000819845.1 Aeromonas enteropelogenes | reverse complement strand
GTTGAGGCAGTTGAGGCAGTATCAGAATCCATTAAAAGAAAAGCCGGGACAAGCCCGGCTTTTTCTTTTATCACTCAGCAGCTGCTTCAGCAGCGGCCGGGCGGTCTACCAGCTCAATGTAAGCCATAGGGGCGTTGTCGCCAGCACGGAAACCGCATTTCAGAATGCGAGTATAACCGCCGGCGCGCTCCAGGTAGCGCGGGCCCAGTTCATTGAACAGCTTAGCCACGATCGCGTTATCGCGAGTACGGGCAAATGCCAGGCGACGATTAGCAACGCTATCAGTCTTGGCAAGGGTGATCAGCGGTTCAACTACACGACGCAGCTCTTTTGCCTTAGGCAGAGTCGTCTTGATGATCTCATGACGAACCAGGGAGCTGGCCATGTTGCGGAACATAGCCTGACGATGGCTGCTGTTCCGGTTCAGTTGACGACCACTCAAACGATGGCGCATGACCTTATCCTTCTAACTAAATCTGTGAAACCCGTAATCTGGATTACTCGTCAGCGATGCTGGCGGGCGGCCAGTTCTCAAGGCGCATGCCAAGAGACAGACCACGGGAGGCCAACACGTCCTTGATCTCAGTCAGGGACTTCTTACCGAGGTTAGGAGTCTTAAGCAACTCAACTTCGGTACGCTGTACCAGATCACCAATATAGTGGATAGCTTCTGCCTTCAGACAGTTCGCAGAACGAACTGTCAGCTCCAAATCATCGACAGGACGCAGCAGAATCGGATCAAACTCGGGTTTCTCTTCTTTCTTCTCGGGCACGCTGACATCGCGCAGATCCACGAAGGCTTCCAGTTGCTCGGCCAGAATAGTGGCAGAACGACGGATGGCTTCTTCAGGATCCAGGGTACCATTGGTCTCCATGTCGATGACCAGCTTGTCCAAGTCGGTACGCTGTTCAACCCGTGCTGCCTCAACATTGTAGGCAATACGAACGATGGGGCTGAACGCGGAGTCCAGCAGCAGACGACCGATAGGACGCTCTTCATCATCGTTGTGAACACGAGCAGAAGCAGGCACATAACCACGACCGCGCTGAACTTTCAGGCGCATGCTGATTTCAGCATTGGCACCAGTCAGGTGGCAGATTACGTGCTCCGGGTTTACGATCTCGACTTCATCACCGTGAGTGATATCACCAGCGGTAACGGGGCCTGTTCCAGACTTGGTCAGGGACAGAGTTACCTCGTCCTTGCCTTCCAGCTTCACAGCGATACCTTTCAGGTTGAGCAGGATTTCAAGAATGTCTTCCTGTACACCTTCTTTGCTGCTGTACTCATGCAGTACCCCGTCAATTTCGACTTCAGTAACTGCACAACCGGGCATAGAAGACAGCAAAATACGACGCAGGGCGTTGCCCAGCGTGTGACCAAAGCCACGCTCAAGTGGCTCAAGAGTCACTTTCGCATGAGTCGGGCTAACTTGCTCGATGTCAACTAGCCGCGGTTTAAGAAAATCTGTTACAGAACCCAGCATTGTGTCCTCTCTTTAGAAGCTAGCTTTACTTGGAGTAAAGCTCGACGATCAGCTGTTCGTTAATGTCGGCAGACAGGTCGGAACGCTCCGGCAGGCGCTTGAAGGCACCTTCCATTTTAGCGGCATCAACCTCTACCCAAGTCGGCTTCTCGCGCTGACCAGCAACCTCAAGGGCAGCTTTGATACGCGCTTGCTTCTTAGCCTTCTCACGAACGCAGATCACGTCCTCAGGGGAAACCTGGAAAGAAGGAATGTTCACAACGCGACCGTTGACCATGATGGCCTTGTGGCTCACCAGCTGACGAGACTCAGCACGGGTAGCACCGAAGCCCATACGGTAAACAACGTTGTCCAAACGACCTTCCAGCAGCTGCAACAGGTTTTCACCGGTGTTACCCTTTTGACGGGCAGCGTCGCGGTAGTAGTTGCGGAACTGTTTTTCCAATACGCCGTAGATACGACGAACTTTTTGTTTCTCGCGCAGCTGAACACCGTAGTCAGACAGACGCGCTTTACGCGCACCGTGTTGACCAGGAACGGTGTCAATCTTGCACTTAGAATCAATCGCACGAACACCAGACTTCAGGAAGAGGTCGGTGCCCTCACGACGGCTAAGCTTAAGCTTAGGACCGATATATCTTGCCATCTTCTTTCTCCAACAATCCTAGACCAAGTAGCTAAACGCGTTACACGCGGCGCTTCTTGGGAGGACGACAACCGTTGTGCGGGATCGGAGTCACATCAGTAATGTTAGTGATGCGGAAACCAGCCGCGTTCAGAGCGCGGATGGAAGACTCACGACCGGGACCCGGACCTTTGACCATGACTTCCAGGTTCTTCACGCCGTATTCTTTGGCGATCTCACCAGCGCGCTCAGCAGCTACCTGGGCAGCAAACGGAGTGGACTTACGGGAACCACGGAAACCGGAACCACCAGAGGTAGCCCAAGACAGAGCATTGCCCTGACGGTCAGTAATGGTCACGATTGTGTTGTTGAAAGATGCATGAACGTGCGCAATACCGTCGCTCACTTGCTTTTTAACGCGCTTGCGAGCACGAGTCGGAGTTTTAGCCATTTTCTACCTTCCCGTTACTTCTTGATAGCCTTGCGCGGACCCTTACGGGTACGAGCATTGGTCTTGGTACGTTGACCACGAACAGGCAGGCTACGACGGTGACGCAAACCACGGTAGCAACCCAGATCCATCAAACGCTTGATGTTCATGGAAATCTGACGACGCAGGTCACCTTCAACGGTGAATTTACCTACTTGTTCACGCAGACTCTCGATCTGAGCTTCGTCCAGGTCTTTAATTTTCACATTCTCAGCGATACCGGCTGCGGCACAGATGGCCTTGGAGCGGGTACGACCGACGCCATAAATAGCAGTCAAAGCGATGACGGCATGCTTATGGTCAGGAATGTTAATGCCAGCGATACGGGCCACTATTCACTCCTACATATAGTAGATTACGACCACCACAAAGCCCGTGAGCGGATACGTGGCGGTCAACCAATACACAACAAAAGTTGGCTGGCTATATTAGCCAGCACAACTATTTGTTGCAAGTACTAACCGTAAAAAATTAGCCTTGGCGTTGCTTATGCTTAGGCTCGCTGCAAATCACACGCACCACACCGTGACGCTTGATGATTTTGCAGTTACGGCAGATTGCCTTAACGGAAGCACGAACTTTCATTGCTTAACTCCGTAACTACGCCGACCTTTAGCGGCCGTAGCCCTTCAGGTTGGCCTTCCTCAGGACGTCGCCATATTGATGAGACATCATATGGGTCTGAACCTGAGCCATGAAGTCCATGATAACTACCACGATAATCAGCAGCGAGGTGCCACCGAAATAGAACTGTACGTTCCAGGCAGTCATCAGGAACTGGGGTACCAGACAGATAAAGGTTATATAGAGTGCACCTGCCAATGTCAGGCGAGTCATAACCTTATCGATATAACGTGCTGTCTGCTCGCCCGGGCGAATCCCCGGGATAAAGGCTCCACTCTTCTTCAGGTTGTCTGCTGTCTCGCGCGGATTGAACACCAGCGCAGTATAGAAGAAGCAGAAGAAGATAATGGCTGCTGCATACAGCATCTCGTAAAGCGGTTGACCCGGCTGCAGGACCATAGAGACCTGCTGCAAAATGTCAGCAACTTTACCCTCACCCTGACCAAACCAAGAGGTGATGGTCCCTGGGAACAGGATGATACTGGATGCGAAAATCGCAGGAATCACACCGGCCATATTTACTTTCAACGGCAGGTGTGTGCTTTGCGCTGCGAATACTTGGCGGCCTTGTTGACGCTTGGCATAGTTCACGACGATACGACGCTGACCACGCTCCACGAACACCACAAAGTAAGTCACTGCGAAAACAATCAAGCCCAGCAACAACAACAGCAGGATGTGCAATTCCCCTTGACGTGCCTGTTCGGCCGTAGCGCCAATGGCATGCGGCAGACCGGCAACGATACCCGTGAAAATAATCAGCGAAATACCATTACCAATCCCACGCTCGGTAATCTGCTCACCCAACCACATCAAAAACATGGTACCGGTGACCAGACTCACAACGGCTGTGAAGTAGAAGCCAAGACCCGGATTAGTCACGAGTCCCTGCATCATGTTCGGCAGACCGGTTGCGATACCAATGGCCTGGAAAGTTCCCAAAACCAGCGTGCCCCAACGGGTATATTGGCTAATCTTGCGACGGCCGGATTCACCTTCTTTCTTGAGTTCAGCAAGAGCGGGGTGAACCACTGTCAGCAGCTGGATAATGATCGATGCCGAAATGTACGGCATGATCCCCAACGCAAGAATAGAAGCACGCGAGAGTGCACCACCACTGAACATGTTGAACATCTCAATGATGGTGCCCTTCTGTTGCTGGAACAACTCGGCCAGTACGGCGGCGTCAATACCAGGAATCGGCACATAAGAGCCTGCACGGAAAACGATAATCGCCCCGAGAACGAAGAGCAGACGGCTCTTCAGTTCACTCAGACCACCCTGTGCTTTAACATCCAATCCTGGTTTCTTAGCCATTGTACTGATTATTCCTCGATTTTACCGCCAGCGGCCTCGATGGCTGCGCGTGCACCTTTGGTGACGGACAGACCACGAACAGTCACAGCACGGTCAATGTTGCCAGACAGAACAACTTTAGCGAACACGATGTTTTTGGTAACAACACCGGCTTGCTTCAGAGTGCTCATATCGACCACATCACCTTCTACCAGGGCGATTTCGTTCAGACGCACTTCGGCAGAAACCAAAGATTTGCGAGAGAAGAAACCGAACTTCGGCAGACGGATTTTCAAAGGCATCTGACCACCCTCGAAACCGTTGCGGACTTTACCGCCACCGGAACGAGAGGTTTGACCTTTCACACCACGACCACCAGTCTTGCCCAGACCGGAACCGATACCACGGCCCGGACGGTGCTTAACGCGCTTGGAACCAGCGGCCGGAGACAGAGTATTCAGACGCATGCTTAGCCCTCCACCTTAACCATGTAGTAAACCTGGTTGATCATACCGCGTACGCAAGGAGTATCTTCCAGCTCAACGGTGTGACCAATGCGACGCAGGCCCAGACCACGCAGAGTCGCCTTATGCTTGGGCAGACGGCCGATAGAGCTGCGAGTTTGAGTTACTTTTACAGTGTTAGCCATGTCACATTACCCCAGAATTTCTTCAACGCGCAGACCACGCTTGGCGGCGATCTGTTCCGGTGATTGACCGTGAACCAGAGCGTCTACAGTAGCGCGAACGACGTTGATTGGGTTGGTGGAACCGTAGGTCTTGGCCAGCACGTTGTGGATACCAGCAACTTCCAGAACGGCACGCATAGCGCCGCCTGCGATGATACCAGTACCTTGGGAGGCCGGCTTCATGAACACGGTAGAACCGGAGTGAACACCTTTCACCGGGTGGTGCAGGGTGCCATTGTTCAGCTCAACCTTGTTCAGGTTACGCTTGGCCTGTTCCATTGCTTTTTGAATAGCAGCCGGAACTTCACGGGCCTTACCATAACCGTAACCTACACGGCCGTTACCATCACCCACCACGGTCAACGCGGTGAAGGACATGATACGACCACCTTTAACAGTTTTCGAAACACGGTTTACTGCAATCAGCTTTTCTTGCAGTTCGCCGGCTTGAGATTCGACTTTAGCCATCTTCGACTCCTAGCTTAGAACTGAAGACCAGCGTCACGTGCAGCAGCTGCCAGAGCAGCGATGCGACCGTGATACTTGAAACCGGAACGATCGAAAGATACGTTCTGAACGCCTTTGGCAATAGCACGCTCAGCGATAGCTTTACCTACAGCGGTAGCAGCGTCTGCATTACCGGTGTATTTCAGAGCTTCACTGATGGCTTTCTCTACTGTGGAAGCAGAGGCCAGAACTTCGGAACCGTTGGCTGCAATAACCTGCGCATAGATATGACGCGGGGTACGGTGCACAACCAGACGGGTGGCTCCCAGTTCCTGCATCTTTTTCCGAGCACGAGTAGCACGACGGAGACGAGCTGCTTTCTTGTCCATAGTGTTACCTTACTTCTTCTTAGCTTCTTTAGTACGCACTTGCTCGTTGGCATAGCGTACACCCTTGCCCTTGTAGGGCTCCGGAGCGCGGTAAGCACGGATATCGGCGGCGACTTGGCCAACCAGCTGCTTGTCAACGCCACGCAGAACAACTTCAGTCTGGGACGGGCACTCAGCGGTTACACCAGCCGGCAGCTCATGCTCTACCGGGTGAGAGAAGCCCAGAGCCAGCGCGACAGCATTGCCCTTGATGGAGGCTTTGTAACCTACACCAACCAGCTGCAGCTTACGCTCGAAGCCTTGGGTAACACCGATTACCATGTTGTTGACCAATGCACGGGCAGTACCGGCCTGAGCGTCAGCACCAGCGATGCCGTCGCGCGGGGCGAACTTCAGTACATTGTCTTCTTTGGTCACTTCTACAGCGGCGTGGATAGAACGAACCAGAGAACCTTTACCACCTTTGATGGACAGTTCCTGACCGTTCAGAGTCACTTCTACGCCAGCAGGAATAGTGACGGGTGCCTTAGCAACGCGAGACATTTCCGACCTCCTATTAAGCGACGTAGCAGATGATCTCACCACCCATGCTTGCTTTGCGAGCAGCACGGTCGGTCATCACACCTTTAGACGTGGACACGATAGCAACACCGAGACCACCCATTACTTTCGGCAGATCGGTAGTGCGCTTGTAAATACGCAGGCCAGGACGGCTTACGCGTTGGATCAGTTCTACAACCGGCTTGCCCTGGAAATATTTCAGTTCAATTTCCAGTTCCGGCTTCACGTCACCAGCTACGTTGTAGCCAGCGATGTAACCTTCTTCTTTCAGCACTTTGGCAATAGCCACTTTCAGCTTGGAAGAAGGCATGGAAACCGCAACTTTGCTCGCCGCCTGACCGTTACGGATGCGGGTCAGCATATCCGCGATCGGATCTTGCATGCTCATAGTCTAACTCCCGAGATTCTTTACCAAGAGGCCTTTTTCAGGCCCGGAATTTCGCCCTTCATGGCATGCTCACGCACCTTGATGCGAGACAGGCCAAACTTGCGCAGGAAACCGTGCGGACGACCAGTAATATTGCAACGGTTACGCTGGCGGGACGGACTGGAATCACGGGGCAGCTGTTGCAGTTGCAGAACAGCATCCCAACGCGCTTCTTCAGAAGCGTTCATGTCAACGATGATAGCTTTCAGCTCGGCACGCTTGGTCGCGTACTTGGCTACCAGCTTGGCACGCTTTGCTTCGCGCGCTTTCATGGATGTTTTAGCCATAACCCTAACCTTACTTGCGGAATGGGAAGTTAAAGGCAGCCAGCAGAGCACGGCCTTCTTCATCGGTATTCGCGGAAGTGGTGATGGTGATATCCAGACCACGGACGCGATCGACTTTGTCATAGTCGATTTCCGGGAAGATGATCTGCTCACGCACGCCCATGGAGTAGTTACCACGACCGTCGAACGCTTTAGCGTTCAGGCCACGGAAGTCACGGATACGCGGTACGGAGATGCAGATCAGCCGTTCCAGGAACTCCCACATACGCTCGCCACGCAGGGTTACTTTACAACCTATCGGGTAGCCTTCACGAATCTTGAAGCCCGCAACAGATTTGCGAGCTTTGGTGATCAGCGGCTTCTGACCGGAAATGGCAGCCATGTCGGCAGCAGCATTTTCCAGCAACTTCTTGTCAGAGATCGCTTCACCAACACCCATGTTCAGGGTGATTTTCTCGATCCGAGGGACTTGCATGATAGTCTTGTAACCGAACTGCTTGGACAGTTCATTTACTACATCGGATTTGTAGTAATCATGCAGTTTCGCCATCGTTAAACTCCAATTACTTCACAAGTTCGCCGGTGGATTTGAAGAAACGAACTTTCTTGCCGTCTTCAATCCGGAAACCAACGCGGTCAGCTTTGCCAGTGGCAGAGTTGAACAGCGCTACGTTAGATACATCGATGGGGGCTTCTTTGGTGACGATACCGCCAGCCTGACCCAGTGCGGGTACTGGCTTCTGGTGCTTCTTCACCTGGTTGATGCCTTCCACGATTACCTTACCTTTGGCAATCAGGACCTGGGTGACTTTGCCACGCTTGCCCTTGTCTTTGCCGGTAAGAACAATCACTTCGTCTTCGCGACGGATTTTAGCTGCCATCGTTCGACTCCTTACAGTACTTCGGGTGCCAGGGACACAATCTTCATGAACTTCTCATTACGCAGTTCACGGGTCACCGGGCCAAAAATACGAGTACCGATTGGCTGTTGGTTGTTGTTAAGCAACACAGCCGCATTGTTGTCGAAACGGATGACAGAGCCGTCCGGACGACGAACGCCTTTACGGGTGCGTACGACCACCGCGTTATACACATCACCTTTCTTCACTTTACCGCGAGGAATGGCTTCCTTGATGGAAACCTTGATGATGTCGCCGATGCCGGCGTAACGGCGGTGCGAGCCACCCAGAACCTTAATACACATTACACTGCGAGCGCCGGAGTTGTCGGCAACACCCAGCATACTTTGCATCTGGATCATCTTAGTGCTCCGCTTTGTTTACTTCTTATCCCCAACGGGATCTGGCTGCCTTCAAAAGGCGCGAAACTATAACACAGGATTTTTAGAAAAGGTAGCCTAAAAAACAAACGGCCCCTGGAAGGGGCCGTTTGGGCAAAAAAGTACCGATTAGGCCTTTTCTACGACAGCAACCAGGGTCCAGGACTTGGTCTTGGACAGCGGGCGGCACTCGCGGATTTCCACGAGATCGCCAGCTTTGCACTCGTTGTTTTCGTCATGCACGTGCAGCTTGGTAGTACGCTTGATGATCTTACCGTAGATCGGGTGCTTTACCTTGCGCTCGATGGCAACAGTGATGGACTTGTCCATCTTGTCGCTGATTACACGACCCTGCAGAGTACGGATTTTGTCAGTCATTACGCACCTGCCTTCTCAGTCAGTACAGTCTTGATACGTGCGACGTCACGACGCACTTGTTTCAGAGTGTGAGTCTGAGCCAGCTGGCCGGTGGATGCTTGCATGCGCATGTTGAATTGCTCACGCAGCAGGCCCAGCAGTTCCTGGTTCAGTTCTTCGACGCTCTTTTGACGCAGATCTTGGGCTTTCATCACATCACCGTCTTAATTACGAAAGTGGTCTGAACAGACAGCTTAGCTGCGGCCAGGGCAAACGCTTCACGCGCCAGAGCCTCAGGTACACCGTCCATCTCGTACAGAACCTTGCCAGGCTGGATCGGGCAAACCCAGTATTCCACGTTACCCTTACCTTTACCCATACGAACTTCCAGGGGCTTCTCGGTGATGGGCTTGTCCGGGAACACACGGATCCAGATCTTACCTTGACGCTTAACGTGACGGGTCATGGCACGACGGGCTGCTTCGATTTGACGAGCAGTCAGCTGACCACGAGATGTCGCCTTCAGGCCAAAGGTACCGAAGGATACTTCGTTACCAGAGTTGGCCAGACCGCGGTTACGACCTTTGTGGGTCTTGCGGAATTTAGTACGCTTAGGTTGCAACATTTACCGAATCTCCTTACTTGGCAGCGCGGCGCTTGTTGTCACGCTTGGGCTTCGCAGGAGCTTGCTCTTGAGCAGCGGCAGCGTTGACAGCAGCCAGACCACCCAGAACTTCGCCCTTGAAGATCCAAACTTTAACGCCGATCACACCGTAAGTGGTGTGGGCTTCAGAAGTTGCGTAGTCAATGTCGGCACGCAGGGTGTGCAAAGGCACACGACCTTCACGGTACCATTCGGTACGCGCGATTTCAGCGCCGCCCAGACGACCGGAAACTTCCACTTTGATGCCCTTGGCACCCAGGCGCATGGCGTTTTGTACGGCGCGCTTCATAGCACGACGGAACATTACACGACGCTCCAGCTGGGAAGTGATGCTGTCGGCAACCAGTTTGCCATCCAGCTCCGGCTTGCGGACTTCGGAAATGTTGATCTGAGCAGGCACACCAGCAATTGCGGCTACAGCTTTGCGCAGTTTCTCAACGTCTTCGCCTTTCTTACCGATCACAACACCCGGACGAGCAGTGTGAATGGTCACACGGATGCTCTTGGCCGGACGCTCGATGGTGATCTTGGACAAGGACGCGTTTTTCAGTTCCTTGGTCAGGAACTGGCGTACTTGAAAATCGCTGTACAGGTTGTCAGCGAAGTCTTTGGTGTTCGCGAACCAGGTAGAATTCCAAGGCTTGGTAATACCCAGGCGAATGCCATTAGGATGTACTTTCTGACCCATTGCTTATCTCCCAGCCTTAGCGTCGGATACCACTACAGTGATGTGAGCGGTACGCTTGAGGATACGATCCGCGCGACCTTTGGCACGAGGACGGATACGCTTCATGGAGGGACCTTCGTCAACCATGATAGTGGCAACACGCAGTGCGTCGATGTCGGCGCCTTCGTTGTGCTCAGCGTTGGCAATGGCAGATTCCAGCACTTTCTTCACCAGAACAGCAGCCTTTTTCGGGCTGAAGGTCAGGATGTTCAGAGCCTTGTCTACGGACAGACCACGTACTTGATCGGCTACCAGACGAGCTTTCTGGGCAGAAGTACGGGCATAACGGTGTTTAGCGATAGCTTCCATCATTTATCCCTTAGCGCTTCTTAGCCTTCTTATCAGCAGCATGGCCGCGATAAGTACGAGTAGGTGCGAATTCACCCAGTTTGTGACCGATCATTTCTTCGGTAACGAAAACCGGAACGTGCTGACGACCATTATGGACAGCGATGGTCAAACCGATCATGTTCGGGATGATCATTGAACGACGGGACCAGGTTTTAACCGGCTTTTTATCCCCGCTTTCCACCGCTTTCTCTACCTTCTTCAGCAAGTGCAGGTCGATAAATGGACCCTTCTTGAGAGAACGTGGCATGGTGATTCCTCTATGTTAACAATTACTTGTTACGACGACGTACGATGTACTTGTCGGTACGCTTGTTCTTACGGGTCTTGAAGCCTTTAGCCTTCTGGCCCCATGGGGACACAGGCTGCATGCCCTTGTTACGACCCTCACCACCACCGTGCGGGTGGTCTACCGGGTTCATCGCCATACCGCGAACGGTCGGACGAATACCACGCCAGCGGTTTGCACCGGCTTTACCCAGTTGACGCAACATGTGCTCGGAGTTACCAACTTCACCGATGGTGGCGCGGCACTCGGCCAGAACTTTACGCACTTCGCCGGAACGCAGACGCAGAGTTACATAGTTACCTTCACGAGCCAGGATCTGGATGAAAGTACCAGCGGAACGAGCCAGCTGGGCACCTTTACCAGGCTTCATCTCAACGGCGTGAACGGTAGAACCGACCGGGATGTTGCGCATCGGCAGGGCGTTACCTACCTTGATGGCTGCATCAGCACCAGAAGCGATAGCGTCACCAGCTTTCAGGCCTTTCGGAGCCAGGATGTAACGACGCTCACCGTCTGCGTACAACACCAGAGCGATGTTAGCGGTACGGTTCGGATCGTATTCCAGGCGCTCTACTTTGGCCGGGATACCGTCTTTGTCGCGCTTGAAGTCGACGATACGGTAGTGTTGCTTGTGACCACCGCCGATGTGACGGGTGGTGATGCGGCCGTTGTTGTTACGACCACCGGACTTGTCTTTCTTGTCCAGCAGAGCTGCAAAGGGCTTGCCCTTGTACAGGTCTTGGTTGACGATCTTGACGACGTGGCGGCGGCCCGGAGAAGTAGGCTTGCACTTAACGATTGCCATTTTTCAGAACTCCTCTTACTCGGCTGCGCCCATGAAGTCGATGTCCTGACCAGCTTTCAGGGTCACATAAGCCTTTTTCCAATCGGAACGACGGCCTACGCGTGCACCTGCGCGCTTGGTCTTACCCTTCATGTTCAGGGTACGGACGGTCTCAACTTCGACCTCGAACAGTTTCGCAACTGCAGCTTTGACTTCCGCCTTGGTGGCATCAACAGCAACTTTGAACACGATAGTGTTCTGCTTTTCTGCAACCATGGTGCTCTTTTCAGAGATGTGCGGAGCCTTCAGAACTTTCAGCAGACGCTCTTCACGGATCATGCCAGCATCTCCTCGATTTGCTTAACTGCGTCAGCAGTCATCAGAACCTTGTCGAAAGCGATCAGGCTGACCGGGTCGATACCGGCAACGTCACGCACGTCAACTTTGTACAGGTTACGAGCAGCCAGGAACAGGTTCTCATCGACTTCAGCAGTCACGATCAGAACGTCAGACAGTTCCATTTCTTTCAGCTTGGCGATCAGTTCTTTGGTTTTCGGAGCTTCGATGCCGAACTTCTCAACAACGATCAGGCGCTCTTGACGTACCAGCTCGGACAGGATGCTACGGATAGCGCCGCGGTACATCTTCTTGTTTACTTTCTGGCTGTGATCTTGCGGCTTAGCAGCAAAAGTCACACCACCGGAACGCCAAATGGGCGAACGGATGGAGCCAGCACGGGCACGACCAGTACCCTTCTGACGCCACGGCTTTTTGCCGCCACCAGACACTTCAGAGCGAGTCAGCTGCGCACGAGTACCCTGACGGGCACCAGCGGCATAAGCAACGACAACCTGGTGAACCAGAGCTTCGTTGAATTCGCGCCCGAAGGTAGTCTCGGAAACTTCAAGAGCGCTCTTGGCGTCTTTCATTACCAATTCCATTACTATCTCCTCAGACGTTACGCTTTGACGGCAGGTTTAACGATCACGTTGCCGTTGGTTGCACCCGGTACTGCGCCTTTGATGAGCAGCAGGTTGCGTTCAGCGTCAACACGAACCAGTTCCAGGTTCTGAGTCGTTACACGCTCAGCACCCATGTGACCAGCCATCTTTTTGCCCTTGAATACACGGCCCGGGGTCTGGTTTTGACCGATGGAGCCAGGTACACGGTGGGACAGAGAGTTACCGTGGGTCATATCCTGGGTGCGGAAGTTCCAGCGCTTAACAGTACCGGCAAAACCTTTACCCTTGGATGTGCCGGTAACGTCTACCAGCTTAACGTCAGCGAGAAGATCTACTTTCAGCTCGCTACCAACAGTGAAAGTTTCACCGTTGTTCAGGCGGAATTCCCACAGACCGCGACCGGCTTCTACACCAGCTTTGGCGAAGTGGCCAGCTTCCGGCTTGGTTACGCGGCTAGCTTTCTTGGAGCCAGTGGTAACCTGAATAGCGTTGTAGCCGTCGGTTTCTACAGATTTGACCTGAGTTACACGGTTAGCTTCAACTTCGATAACAGTCACGGGGATAGAAACGCCATCTTCAGTGAAGATGCGAGTCATACCCACTTTGCGACCTACAAGACCGATTGTCATTGTTATCAACCTCTTTCCGTAATTAACCCAGGCTGATCTGGACGTCTACACCAGCTGCCAGATCCAGACGCATCAGAGCGTCTACGGTCTTGTCAGTCGGCTCAACGATGTCTACCAGACGCTTGTGAGTGCGGATCTCGTACTGATCACGCGCGTCTTTGTTGACGTGCGGGGAGATCAGAACGGTGAAACGCTCTTTGCGAGTCGGCAGCGGGATAGGACCGCGAACCTGCGCGCCAGTGCGCTTAGCAGTTTCAACGATTTCCGCAGTGGATTGATCAATCAGACGATGATCAAAAGCCTTCAGGCGGATACGGATTCTTTGGTTCTGCATTGACAGAGCTCCAATAGATAAAAGAACATAAACCAACACCGCCCGACCGAGATTGCTCCCGCCAGAGGTGTGATTTTTCACGTTTCCTCCCATATCGGGAGGACTGTATGGCTGATGCCCGTAACCGGGGAAACTCAGCAAGCAGACATATCGTCTGGCTTACCTCATGGGTAAGCGGAGGGGATTATACGGATTTTTCAAATTTGCGCAAGGGAAAGCGAACAGATTGTGCGCAATTTTATGTGACAGATGGATCTCGCACTAACCTGCTCATTTGGCGCACGAACGGGAGCCACGACAACCTCGCAAACTGGCTGATACACTGGCCCCCGCCTTCGTCAACGGAACGACTTTCAATGCTTAAAGATCAAAAGAAAGCCTATCAGTACGGACTCTGCGCCGTGGCCCTCTGGTCGACGGTCGCCAGTGCCTTCAAGATCTCTCTCACCTATTTTGAGCCGGTTCAGTTGCTGCTGGTTGCCGCCTTCACCTCGACGCTGACGCTGACCGCCATCGTTGCCAAGCAGGGCAAGTTGGCGCTGTTGCGAGATTACATCAAAGCTCGCCCCCTCTACTATCTCACGCTTGGAGTGCTGAATCCTTTCCTCTATTACCTGCTGCTATTCAAAGCGTACGACCTGTTGCCGGCCCAGCAGGCACAGACTCTCAACTACACCTGGGCCATTACGCTCAGTCTGCTGGCCGTCCCCTTCCTCGGCCAGAAGCTGCGCCGCCGCGATGGCGTCGCCATCGTGCTCGGCTACTTCGGCGCCCTGGTGATCGCCACCAAGGGGGATGTCTTCTCCCTGCAGTTTGACAGCCCGCTCGGGGTGACACTGGCACTGGTGTCCACCCTCATCTGGGCCAGCTACTGGATCCTCAATACCCGCAATCAGGGGGATCCCGTCGTCAGCCTGCTGCTCGGTTTCATCATCAGCCTGCCGTTCATTGTCGTGGCGACCTGGCTGCTCTCCGATTTCGCCATGACCGCCTGGCAGGGATGGGCAGGCGCCATCTATGTGGGCCTGTTCGAGATGGGGTTCGGCTTTGTGCTCTGGTTGATGGCGCTGCGCCATGCCACCAACACGGCCCCCATCAGCAACCTCATCTTCATTTCACCCTTTGCCTCCCTGGTGCTGCTCAACCTGCTGATCGGCGAGACCATCCACCCTGCAACCCCTATCGGGCTGGCGCTGATCGTGGCCGCCTTGCTGATCCAGCAGCTGAAATACGGCAAGCGCTATCGCAAGGCGAGCGAACCCCAGGCCTGATAATGCAAGGGGCGAATCACTCGATACGCCCCTCTTTCAATCCATCCACTCCTGCGGCTGATGCTTCGGCAAGCGGATCTCCACCTGCAGCCCTCCCCACTCCGAGCGCCCCAGCCGGATGGTACCGTGATGCTGGGCCACGATCCGGGCGACGATGGCGAGCCCAAGGCCGCTCCCCCCTGTGGTGCGCGCCAAATTGCCCTGAGTAAATGGCTTGAGCACTCGAAAGTGGTCCTGCTCCGGGATCCCGGGCCCATCATCAGAGAGGCGCAAGCGCACCCAGTGGCCATCATCCTTCAACTCGCCAAGCAGCCGGGTTGCGCCATAGCGCAATGAGTTACCCGACAGGTTACTCAGCACCCGGCGCATGCTGACCGGATTACACGCCACCCTGACCGCCTCTTCCGGCAGGGCCAGCTCGACCTCCAGCCCCTGCTCGGCATGCATCAGCAAGGCATCGTGCACCAGCTGGGTCAGGTCGACAGGATCCAGATTTTTCACCTCGTCCGGACGGATATAGTCGATGAACTGATCGATGATAGCGTTGGATTCGTCGATATCGGCGTTGATGCTCTCCTTGAGGTACTCATCCCCGGACGACATCATCTCGGTCGCCAGTCGAATGCGGGTCAGCGGCGTGCGCAGATCGTGGGAGACACCGGCCATCATCAGGTTGCGTTCCTCGATCAACCCCTTGATGGAATTGGACATGTGGTTGAAAGTGCGGGTCAACCGACGCACCTCCCGCGACCCCTGCTCCCCGAGCGCATCGGGGAAGTTGCCCCGCGCCACCGAGACAGCCCCGGCCTCCAGATCTTCCAGCGGGCGCACCAGCTGGCGAGCGAAACGCCAGGCGGCAAACAGGGTGATCACCAGCAAGACGCTCATGTAGAGGATCAGCGGCTCTATGTCATCGTCCTCGATCTCGGTCAAGGGGATGCGCACCCAGATCTTGCTGGCCTGAGGTGGCTGGATCCAGATGATGTAGTGATCCTGGATCTCGACCCGCACCTTGGTCGGGCCACCCAGCTCCTTACTGATATTCTCTGCCAGATAACGATAGGGCTTGGACTCCTTGAGCCCATGTTGTTCCGCCTCGCTCTGGGTGTAGATATCGCTGCCGGTCGCCACATAGACCAGCGCCTCGGCATCGTCACTCAACTCCAGCTGGTTGCTCTCGACCGGAAAAATCAGTTTGACCTGGTTGGCCAGCAGATGGCTGATCTGCTTGACGGTCGGCGCCAGCAGATAATTGTAGAAAGTGGCATAAGAAACGATCTGATAGACCACCAGCACGGCGGCCAGAAACCAGAGCATGCGGGAGAACATGCTACCCGCTTTTTTCATGTGCGTTCACCGTCCGGGACGAAGACGTAGCCCAATCCCCAGACAGTCTGCAGATAGCGGGGCTGGGCCGGATCCTGCTCCAGCATACGGCGCAAGCGGGATACCTGCACGTCTATGCTGCGCTCGGTCGCCGTGTATTCGCGCCCCCTGGCCAGATTCATCAACTTGTCGCGGGAGAGCGGCTCGCGAGGGTGGCTGACCAGCACCTTGAGCACCGCAAACTCTCCGCTGGTCAGGGCCATGGGCTCGCCATCACGACTCAGTTCCCGGGTCGCCAGATTGAGCTGGTAACCGCCAAAGCTGACCACTTTTTCGGCGGTAGAAGGCGCCCCCGGCAACTCGATGGTGTGGCGACGCAGCACGGCGCGGATCCGGGCCAGCAACTCGCGCGGATTGAACGGCTTGGGCAGATAGTCGTCGGCCCCCATCTCGAGCCCGACGATGCGATCTACTTCATCTCCCTTGGCGGTCAGCATCAGCACAGGGATCTGGTTGCCCCCCTCGCGCAGACGACGGCAGATGGAGAGGCCGTCTTCGCCAGGCAGCATCAGATCGAGCACCATCAGGCTGAAATTTTCGCGCGTCAGCAGACGATCGGCCTGCTCACCATTGGCCACACCGCGCACCACGAACCCCTGTTCGGTCAGGTAGCGCTCAAGCAGGGAGCGTAGTTTCAGATCGTCGTCCACGACCAGGATCTTGTATTGCTGCTGACTCATCGCTTTGCCTCTCAATATCATCTGCCTCAATACTAGGGGCCGTCAGTACGGGAGAAAAGCATAAATGTGTTACCGGTTATTACCTGGATCCCACTTCCCCACCAAGACAAAGTAGACTCAGCCACCTGGCTACGGACCACGATTTCCCTCGACAGCAGGATGACAAAAGCTAATATTCCCGTGCAGTTAGACTCGACCTCCTCCATTTGACCAGATCACGGATCACCATGAAGACAAAGCTGATCACCCGCGAAGGTTATAACAAGCTGAAGGAAGAACTCGATTTCCTGTGGCGTCAGGAGCGCCCCGAGGTCACCAGAAAGGTCGCCTGGGCGGCCAGCCTGGGGGATCGCAGCGAAAATGCCGACTACCAGTACAACAAGAAGCGGTTGCGAGAGATCGACAGGCGGGTGCGCTATCTGCGTAAATGTCTGGAGGAGCTGGGGATCGTCGACTATTCCCCAGCCCAGGAGGGCAAGGTCTTCTTCGGCGCCTGGGTCGAGGTGGAGAGCGAAGAGGGCGAGATCAAGCGCTTTCGTATCGTCGGCTATGACGAAATCTTCGGTCGCAAGGATTACATCTCCATCGACTCCCCCATGGCCCGCGCCCTGCTCAAGAAAGAGGTCGGCGACGAGGCCATAGTGCGTACGCCGGTCGGTGATGCCTGCTGGTATGTCAACGAGATCAGTTACACCAAGTAGCATGCAGGGGAAGGAGCCACTTCCCCCCAACCTTGTTTCCCCTCCTCCAGCCGATGACGCCCCCCAATCGGCTCGAAGCGGCTTGCCCCCAGTGCGACAGGGTGGCATCCACCTGCGCGACCCCATATAGTGCTCACACTCGGCGCCGGATGGCGCGAATCGATCAACAGAGGCGCTCAACAGATACCATGACGCAAAGCATTGAGAGACAGATCGCCGGCGAGTTGAACGCTCGCCCGCAACAAATCGAAGCCGCCATTCGTCTGCTGGATGAAGGTGCCACCGTTCCCTTTATCGCCCGTTACCGCAAAGAGGTCACCGGCGGACTGGACGACAGCCAGTTGCGCACCCTGGAGAGCCGCCTCGGCTACCTGCGCGAGCTGGCAGACCGCCGCCAGGTGATCCTGCGTTCCATTGAGGAGCAGGGCAAGCTCACCCCCGAGCTGGCCCGTGAGCTGAACGAAGCCGACAGCAAAACCCGGCTGGAAGACCTCTACCTGCCCTACAAACCCAAGCGCCGCACCAAGGGACAGACGGCCATTGAAGCCGGGCTGGAACCGCTGGCGAATCTGCTGCTGGACGACCCGATGCGGGATCCGGAGCAGGAGGCCACCGCCTTCCTTAATGCCGAGCAAGGCATCACAGATAGCAAGAGCGCCCTCGACGGCGCCCGCTACATCCTGATGGAACGCTTCGCCGAGCAGGCCGATCTGCTGGAGAAGCTGCGCGACTATCTGTGGCAAAACGCCACCCTGCGTGCCCGCGTGGTGGCCGGCAAGGAGCAGGAGGGGGTCAAGTTCAAGGACTACTTCGAACACGACGAGCCGCTGCACAAGGCCCCCTCCCATCGGGTGCTGGCCATGTTGCGCGGCCGCAACGAGGGCGTGCTCAACCTGGCGCTGGTCACAGGCGAGGATGAGAGCGCCAGCCCCTGCGAGGGGATCATCGCCCACCATCTCAAGCTCAATCTGCAAAACCGCCCCGTCGACAAGTGGCTGCAGGGGGTAGTGAGTTGGACCTGGAAGATCAAGCTCTCCTTGCAGATGGAGACCGAGCTCATCGGCCGCATCCGTGAGTCGGCGGAAGAGGAGGCGATCAAGGTGTTCGCCATGAACCTCAAGGATCTGCTGATGGCAGCCCCGGCCGGCATGCGTTGCACCATGGGGCTGGATCCCGGCATCCGCACCGGGGTCAAGGTGGCCGTAGTCGATGCCACCGGCAAGTTGGTCGATACCGCGACCATCTATCCGTTCGAACCGAAACGCCAGGTGGATCAGAGCCTCAAGACCCTGAGCGAACTGTGCCAGAAGCACAAGGTAGAGCTTATCAGCATCGGCAACGGTACCGCCTCGCGGGAGACCGACCGCTTGGTGAGCGATCTGTTCGAGCGCTACCCCGCCGCCAGGGCCCAGAAGATTGTAGTGAGCGAAGCCGGGGCCTCGGTCTACTCCGCCTCCGAGCTCGCCTCCCTGGAGTTTCCGGATCTCGATGTCTCTCTGCGCGGCGCCGTCTCCATCGCCCGCCGCCTGCAAGATCCGCTGGCCGAGCTGGTCAAGATCGATCCCAAGAGCATCGGTGTCGGTCAATACCAGCACGATGTCGGCCAAAGCCAGCTGGCCCGCCGCCTCGATGCCGTGGTCGAGGACTGCGTGAACGCGGTGGGAGTGGATGTGAACACCGCCTCGGTCGCCCTGCTCAACCGGGTGTCCGGCCTCTCCCAGACCCTGGCCCAGAACATCGTCGCCTATCGCGATGAACATGGCGCCTTCCAGAACCGTCAACAGTTGCTGAAAGTGAGCAGGCTCGGGCCCAAGGCTTTCGAACAGTGTGCCGGCTTCCTTCGCATTCGTGGCGGCAGCAACCCGCTGGATGGCTCTGCCGTGCACCCGGAATCCTACCCAGTGGTGGAGCGGATCCTCGCCAAACTGGAGCAGACCGTCAGCAGCCTGCTCGGCAACAGCAGCCTGCTGCGCACCCTCAAGCCTGCCGACTACACGGACGAGCAGTTCGGGGTGCCCACCGTCACCGACATCATCGGCGAGCTGGACAAGCCGGGCCGTGACCCGCGCCCCGAGTTCAAGACCGCCACCTTCAAGGAAGGGGTGGAGAAAATCAGCGATCTGGTGCCCGAGATGGTGCTGGAAGGGGTGGTCACCAACGTCACCAACTTCGGCGCCTTCGTCGACATCGGCGTCCATCAGGATGGCCTGGTGCACATCTCCTCCCTGACCGATCGCTTCGTCAAGGATCCCCGCGAGGTGGTCAAGGCAGGCGACATAGTGCGGGTCAAGGTGCTGGAGGTGGATGTGCCACGCAAACGAATCAGCCTGACCATGCGTCTGGACGAGAAGGCCGGCCAGCCGGCACGCAAACCGGCACAGCCGCATCACCACCAGGGTGGCAATGCCAAGCCCAGACACGAATCGCGTCAAAATGCCCCTATGGGCGGCGCCATGGGCAACGCCTTTGCTGCAGCCCTCTCCAAGACCAAGAAATAAAGCGCAGCCAGAAAATGCAAAAAGCCCCGCGAGGGGCTTTTTGCATCAGGCGCGAGCTTACTGGCTCAAGGTGTTCAGGATGCTCTCGGGATCCTGATGCTGGGCCAGCACCTCCCGCAGTCGATTGAATGCCTTGCAGGCCTCCTGTGGATACTTGCCATAGGAGACCACGCCGGTATGGTTCCAGCCCGCCGCCAGCATTACCTTCTTCTTGAAGTGGGTCCCCTCGGTCCCACCGCCACCCAGCTGCATCAAAAACTGTTCCATCTGGAGGTGTGGCGGAGGAACGCGGGAGAAAGTGGCGAAATCTTCCGGTTTGACTTCATCAAAGTGCATGACAGCTCCTGCTAGATAGGATGGGCCTGACCTTCAGATTAGTTGCAAAACCGGGGAACAAAGAAAAGTATCGCGCAGGGAATTCAGACATGGAGATTAAGGGAGTGGCCAGCCGCCGGACTGACCGCTTGCTGGTAGCGGCCGGCTATCACCTGGTTGCGTCGATCCATGTAAGTACTCAGCACGCCCGTGGTCGCGGGATCATGCTCGGCCATCAGTGCCTTGCGGGCCTTGGCCTCTGTTGAGGCAGCACTGCGGGCTACGCTCAAGTCCTGGGCAGAGGGCTCGGCAGGAGCAAGGGCCGCAGCACGGACCTGTTGCATCTTGGCAATGGTGGCTTCGGGATCTCCCGCCACCTCGCCAGTATCGATAGACACTTCACCGCCAGTGGCATAACGCTTGCCATCCGGCCCCAACGAAAATTGGTAGGTAGGCGCACCGGCATAAGCGCCACCGACAGACTGGTGCGCCTGCTCATGGGTACGCACCTCCTGATCTCGGTCACTCAGCTCCTTGACCTGTTGCTCCTGCCGTTGTTGCTGTTCCTGCTGCTTGGGATCCTGTTGCTTGCGCTGCCCATCTTCACCAGTCGCCTCGACAAAACGGTGATCCAGGGCATGGGGAATCGTGGGCTGAGTTGACTCACGATTGTTCTGGGCCGGCAAAGTGCTGCTGGCCGTCTGACCGGCTTTCGATTTCTCTTTCTGGGAACCGACTTCGGTTTCGGCGCTGGATGCCTGTCCGGAGCGGGTCTGCGGGATCAGCTCGGCCCGGCGATTATCCGTCCTGGCCGCTTCCACTTGAGGTTGCAGCTGGGTAGGGATCAGCGTGGGCAGGCTGACATTGACGTTCATATCACACCCGGATATCGATCAGGGTGCCCATCATATCGCTGGCGGTCTGCATCACCTTGGTGGAGGCACCAGCCTGGATCTCCGCCACCTTGAGGTTGACCAGCTCATCCGTCACTTGCACCTGATCGCCACTCGGGGTATTGAGGCGGGCGATCTGGCTGGACGCCCGATCGGCGATCTGTTCAGCTCGCTGGAACCCCTGCACCCCGCTGTTGAAGGCAGATTCAATACGCATGATGTAACTCCTCTGGGAACAGACTAATTATCCGTCACCTCGGAGGATTAATGAAGCTTTCAGGCTGTTTTTTAGCCAACAAAATGCCTGATGGCTTCAACAAACTCCGTTGGATGGGAGATAAAAGGCGCATGCGAGGCCTTGTTGAAGGTCACGCTGCGACTGGCGGGGTAACGCTCGTCCAGTAGGGGAATGACCGCCTTGGGCACCAGTGAATCCAGTCGGCCATAGACCCGCAGCCAGGGCAGTGAAAGCGACGCCAACTCATCGCGCAGATCGATGTCGGCCAACAAACCGAGCCCGGCCTCCAGCGCGGCCAGTTGCGGAGCCGGCCGTTCAGCCAACCAGTGGCGCAGCTGACGGATATCGTCGCGGGCATGTTCGCTGCCCATCGCCTGGATTGCGAGGAAGCGCTCTATGGTCTGGCGAAAATCCCCTGCCAGCATCTGATTGAAGCCGGTCAACACCTTGGGGGCGATCCCGGGCCACTCGTCGCGGGCCATAAAGCAGGGGGAACTGGCTACCGTGATAAGGCTTGCGACACGCTCGGGATGGCTCAAGGCAATCTGGCTGGCGACCAGACCACCGAGGGACCAGCCGAGCAGATGGCATTTTTCCGGCAATACGGCCGCAACCTGCTCCGCTAGCCAGGAGAGGCTGTAATCGACCGTATCGGCCAGCGGGCTGTTGCCAAACCCCGGCAGATCCACCAGATGTACCCGGTAATTTTCCGCCAATGACGGGACAATGCCATGCCAGACGGCGCCGTTCATCCCCCATCCGTGCAACAGCACCAGATCGGGCCCCTGACCAAACCGCTCTACCGATACGCCCATCTAGACTCAAGATCCTTGTTCATGTCTCTGGGGTCAGCATGTTAAAGCGACTGCTCGTCAAAGCAAGTCCGCTGCTCGGCAGTCATAGTGACTGGCAAGGGAGTTGTCTGCTCTGTCATCAGTCCTGTGATGCCGAGCCTTTGCTGTGCAGTTGGTGCCGAGAGGCCCTGCGGCAGCCTCATCCAAGATGCCGCCTGTGTGCTGCGCCCTTGCAGGAATATATGAAAGAAAGCCTGTGGGTATGCGGCCGCTGTCAGCGCCGTCCTCCCCCCTGGGAGCGGTTGCAGGTTATTGGCGATTACCAGACGCCTTACCCCCTGCTTATCCCCCGGTTGAAATATGCAGGCCAGACCTTGCTGGCCCCCTTGCTCGCCCGCCTGTTGGCGGACCATCTCGATCAAAGCGATCCGCCGGAAGCCATCATCCCAGTGCCCCTGCACTGGTGGCGTCACTGGTGGCGAGGCTTCAACCAGGCGGAAGAGATTGGTCGCGCACTCAGCGAGATAACCGGCATCCCGCTCGACCAGCGGTTGCTGCAGCGCATCAAGGCCACCCCGCAGCAGACCCGGCTCACCGCAGGCCAGCGACGGCGCAATCTGCGCGGCGCGTTCAGAGTCTCTTCCCATCAATATCGTCACGTCGCCCTGCTTGATGATGTAGTGACCACAGGCGCCACCGCGGGCCAGCTCACCCGCCTGCTCCATGAGAGCGGCATCACAAAGGTTGAAGTGTGGGCAATATGCCGTACTCTCAAGCACATCAAGTAACCCTCTGCATGCTACCCAAGCCCGGATAACCGCGTTATCATGAATACCCTAGTCGTACACTCAGGTTTGTGAGGATAGTGATGATCAGCATTTCCGACGCCGCCCAGGCACATTTCCGTAAACTGTTGGAAAAACAGCCTGACGGCACCAATATCCGGGTGTTTGTGGTCAATCCGGGAACCCAGAATGCCGAGTGTGGCGTCTCCTATTGCCCGCCCGATGCAGTCGATCCGGAAGATCAGCACCTGCCCTTCAGCGGTTTCGACTGCATGGTCGATCCCCTGAGTGCCCCCTTCCTGGTGGATGCCACCATCGATTTCGTCACCGATCAGATGGGTTCCCAGCTGACCCTGAAGGCCCCCAACGCCAAGATGCGCAAGGTCGCCGACGATGCCCCCCTGATCGAACGTATCGAGTACGCCCTCATCTCCGAGGTGAACCCCATGCTGGCCGGTCACGGCGGCAAGGTGACCCTGACCGAGCTGACCGAAGATGGTTACGCCATCCTGCAGTTTGGCGGTGGTTGCAACGGTTGCTCCATGGTCGATTACACCCTGAAAGAGGGGATCGAGAAGCAGCTGCTGGAGAAGTTCCCGGGCGAGCTCAAGGGCGTGAAAGACGCCACCGAGCACCAGCGCGGCGACCACTCCTACTACTGATGACGCTTTGCCTTAGTGGCAAAAAAAGGCCCCGCCAACTGGCGGGGCCTTTTGCATCGGGCAATCGGCAGATTACTCGTCCCTCTTGTCTCGTGACAAGAGAGCGATGGCAGCCTCTTTCGGGTTTTTCCCCTCGTAGAGCACCTTGAAGATCTGCTCGCAGATGGGCATCTCGACGCCGCAGCGAGCCGCCAGCAGATGCACCTCCTTGGTATTGCGATACCCCTCCACCACCTGACCGATCTCGGTCATGGCTGTGTCCACATCCTTGCCTGCCCCGAGGGCCAGACCGAAGCGGCGGTTGCGCGACTGATTGTCGGTACAGGTGAGCACCAGATCCCCGAGCCCCGCCATCCCCATGAAGGTCTTGCCATCGGCGCCAAGCGCGGCGCCCAGGCGCTGCATCTCCACCAGGCCCCGGGTGATGAGGGCGGTTCTGGCATTGGCACCAAACCCCAGCCCGTCGGAGAGACCGGCCCCAATGGCGATGACGTTCTTCACTGCCCCACCCAGCTGCAGGCCGACGAAGTCCGGGTTGGTATAGACCCGGAACGAGCGGCCGCAATGGAGCAGTTGGGAGAGATCCTCGGCAAAATCGTCGTGGGTCGAGGCGACCGAGATGGCGGTCGGCAGACCGGCGGCCAGCTCTTTGGCAAAAGTGGGGCCGGAAATCACCGCCAGCGGCATGGCATCACCCAGCACCTCGCGGGCCACGTCCTGCAGCAGACGGCCGCTGTCCGGCTCCAGACCCTTGGTGGCCCAGGCGATACGGGTATCGGGGCGCAGGAAGGGTTTGACCTGGGCCAGCACCTGGCCAAACACATGGCTCGGCACCACCAGTAGCAGCACGGGCGCGGCCTGTACCGCCTGTTGCAGATCGGCAGTCAGCTGCAGATCGGCGGGAAAGGGGACATCCGGCAGAAAAACCTTGTTGCAGCGATCTTGTTCCAGCTCGGCGACATGGGCGGGATCGTGACCCCACAACAGGGTCGGATGGCCATTGCGCGCCAGAGAAATGGCAAGGGCGGAGCCGTAAGACCCCGCCCCCAAGACCGAGATAGCGATCTGGTCAGCCATTATCAGGCTTCCGCGGTCGCCTGCTGGGCCTGAGCTTGCGCCATGTGCTGGGCAAACAGGGCATCGAAGTTAACCGGTGCCAGGTTCAGCTGCGGGAAGGAACCCTTGCTCACCATGTTGGCCACGGCTTCACGAGCATACGGGAACAGGATGTTCGGGCAGAAGGCAGCCAGGCAGTGAGCCAGCTGCGGCTCAGGCAGGTTGCCGATGGTGAAGATGCCAGCCTGCTGCACTTCGCACAGGAAGGCAGTCTCTTCGCCCAGCTTGCAGGTGACGGTCAGGGTCAGTACGACTTCGTAGACGCTGTCGGCCAGGATGTTGGTCTTGGTATCCATGTCCAGCTTGACGTCCGGCTGCCACTCTTTCTGGAAGATGTGCGGAGTGTTGGGCGCTTCGAAGGAGACATCCTTGGTGTAAACACGCTGGATGTGGAATTCCGGTTGTACTTCCTGGTTGTTGATCTCGTCAGCCATTTCGTTTGATTCCTTTTTATATGGATAAGTGGGCACAGGCCCTTACATCAGCGTTTCTTGGTGACCGGCAGATTCTCTGCACGCCACTGGGCCATGCCACCGCCGAGCACATATACCTGCTTGAAGCCAGCCTTGCTCAGCTGACGGCCAGCGCCGCCCGCAGTCATTCCCGACTCGCACACCACTATGATGGGGGCATCTTTATGCTTTTCAACCGGACCCAGGTTATTGCTCTGGATCTGGGCGAGCGGCAGGTGCTGGGCTCCGGCCAGATGACCCTTGGCATAATCTTCCTGACTGCGAATATCCACCACGGTGGCATTCTCACGGTTAATCAGCAGGGTGGCAGTGTGATTGTTGACGGTTTTCACCGGAGACAAACGGGCACGCACAGTGGTGTAAACCAGGGTGCCCGCCAGGCCCAACCAGGCTGCCGTCAGCAGCGGGTTGCGGGCCGCAAAATCCAAATACTCTTGCATCTTCTACTATCCAGGGACCAAGACAAGGGCCCGAGTATACATGGGGGTGTAACTAAGATCAGCCATCTTGGCGGCAAAGCGCGAGCAGGCTCCCATCATGCGCTAGCTCGATCAGGAGGAGCGGAGAGCCCCCTACTGGGCGATGGGAAGCCGCCTTGGCTATCAGGTGACTATTTCGGCAGATGTAGTAATATTACGCTAGTTTCATTTCCCGCATTTTTTCCAATCCGAGAGGACATAGCCTTATGTCAACAGCTAAGAAACCTTTGGTTCTGGTCATCATGGACGGTTGGGGCTATAGCACCAAGCAAGAGCACAATGCCGTCGCCGCCGCCAAGACTCCCAATCTCGATCGTCTGGCTCGTGACTACACCAGCACCCTGATCTCCGGCTCCGGCCTGGACGTGGGTCTGCCGGATGGCCAGATGGGCAACTCCGAAGTCGGCCACGTCAACATCGGTGCCGGCCGCATCGTCTATCAGGAGCTGACTCGCATCTCCAAAGACATCCAGGATGGTCCTTTCTTCGACAACGTCGAACTGGCCAAGGCTGTTGACGCTGCAGTGTCCAATGGCAAGGCCGTTCACATCATGGGTCTGATGTCCCCGGGCGGCGTACACAGCCACGAAGAGCACATCATGGGCATGATCGAGATGGCCGCCAAACGTGGTGCCGAGAAGATCTACTTCCACGCCTTCCTGGATGGCCGTGACGTGCCGCCGCGCTCCGCACAGTCCTCCATCGAGCTGTTCGATGCCCTGTTCGCCAAGCTGGGCAAGGGGCGTTTCGCCTCCATGATCGGCCGTTACTACGCCATGGACCGCGACAACCGCTGGGATCGTGTACAGCAGGCCTATGACCTGATGACCCAGGGCAAGGGCGAGTTTACCGCTGCTTCCGCCACCGAGGCCCTGGCTGCCGCCTATGCTCGCGACGAGAACGACGAGTTCGTCAAGGCGACCCGCATCGGCGAAGCCGTTCCCATGGTTGACGGCGATGCGCTGATCTTCATGAACTTCCGTGCCGACCGCGCCCGTGAAATCACCCGAGCCTTCGTTGACACCGACTTTACCGGCTTCGCTCGTACCGCCGAACCCAAGCTGAACTTCGTGATGCTGACCGAATACGCGGCCGACATCAAAACCGCCTGCGCCTACCCGCCGACCGCCCTGGTCAACACCCTGGGTGAGTGGCTGGCCAAGCAGGGCAAAACCCAGCTGCGCATCTCCGAGACCGAGAAGTACGCGCACGTCACCTTCTTCTTCAACGGCGGCGAAGAGGCCTGCTTCACCGGTGAAGATCGCGAAATCGTGGCGAGCCCGAAAGTGGCGACCTACGACCTGCAGCCGGAAATGAGCTCCGGCGAGCTGACCGACAAGCTGGTTGCGGCCATCAAGAGCGGCAAGTACGACGTCATCATCTGCAACTACCCGAACGGCGACATGGTCGGCCACACCGGCGTGTTCGATGCAGCCGTCAAGGCGTGTGAAGCCGTCGACCACTGCATCGGTCGCGTCACCGACGCGCTGGCCGAAGTGGGTGGCGAGTGCCTGATCACCGCCGACCACGGCAACGCCGAGAAGATGATGGACGAAGAGACCGGCCAGGCTCACACCGCCCACACCAACCTGCCGGTTCCGCTCATCTACTTCGGGCGCAAAGCCGAGGTGGTAGAAGGTGGCAAACTGTCCGATCTGGCTCCCACCATGCTGACCCTGATGGGTCTGCCGGTGCCGCCGGAAATGACTGGCAAGCCCCTGATGATTCTGAAATAATCCTTCCCCATGCGGGGATGCGAAGTTATTTCACAGAAAACCAGTCGCGTCGGCCTGTTGGCCGGCGCGCTGTTTTTTTGCCTGTTTGGCGGCACGGGCCAAGCCTGGGCAACCAACCAGCAGCTGGGTACCATGCAGACCCAGATCAAGGAACAGCAGAAGACCATCAAGCTGAGCAAGCAGGAGCTGACCAAGCTCAATGCCCAGCTCAAGGCCGATGAGCAAGCCATCTCGGCAGCTGCCGCCAAGCTCAACCAAACCAAACAGCAACTCAAGCAGAACCAGCAGAAGCTGGCCGGTCTGCAGCAAGACAAGCTGGATCTGGAAGAGCAGGCCAAACATCAGAAGCAGTTGCTGGCCAGGCAGGCGGAAAGCGCCTTCCAGGCGGGCAGCCACGACTACCTCAAACTGCTGCTCAACCAGCAGGACCCGGCCAAACTGAGCCGCTCCCTCGACTACTACGACTACCTCAACAAGGCTCGTATCGAGGCCATCGAGGCGCTGCGCGCCACCCGCACCAAACTGGCGAAAAACCAGCAGGCGACCAAAGAGACCGAGAGCCGGCTGCAGGCCTTGCTGAGCGAACAGCAGGAGCACCACCAGGCCCTGTTGGCCAGCCAGCAGAGCCGCGCCAAGGTGCGCAACCAGTTGCAACAGTCGGTGCAGGATGACGAGCAGAAGCTGGCCAAGCTGGTCAAGGCGGAAAAAGCCCTGAAAGCCCGGCTGGAGGAGCTGCGCCGCAAACGGGAAGAGCAGGAGCGCCGCGAGCGGGAACGCCTCGCCAAACTGAAGGCCGAGCAGGAACGCCAGCGCAAACTGGCGGAGCAGCGCCGTGCCGAGGAGCAGGCCAGCCAGCAGCAAGTGGCCAGCAAAGAGCCGGAATCCAGCTCCAGCATCAGCGGCGCTGGCCACTACAGCGGCCTCAAGACCAATGGCAATCTGCGCTGGCCAGTGCAGGGCCCCATCCTCATCTCCTACGGCTCACCCCGTACCGCCCAGCTCAAGTGGAAGGGCACCCTGATCGGTGCCAGCGAAGGGACCCAGGTCAAGGCGGTGGCGCCGGGCCAGGTGGTCTACGCCGACTGGCTGGACGGCTTCGGTATGCTGCTGGTGATCGACCACGGTCGCGGCTATATGAGTCTCTACGGCCACAACCAGTCGCTGCTGCGCCAGGTCGGCCAGAATGTGGAACAGGGTGAACCCGTGGCTCTGGTCGGCGACAGTGGCGGCCAGGACAGGCCCGGCCTCTACTTCGAGATCCGCTATCAGGGAGAAGCCATCAACCCCGCCAAATGGCTGGCCAAACGCTGACCAGGGATCCCGGCCTCGCGCTCCCATCAAACGGCAAACTAAAGACGACAAAGCCTGCATCATGCAGGCTTTTTTATTTGTCACGTACGGCACAAGAGGCGGCAAAGTGATGAAAAATTACCTCTTTTTCGGCCCGCTCAGGGAAAGACAACAAGCCCGATCTGCTCCAGCAGGGTCTGCTGCTGATCTTCATTTATCTGCACCCCGGTCAGATCGACCCGCCGCAGATCCAGCCCGGGCAGATCACACTGGCGCAGGTCACAACCCTGCAGCTTGAAACTGGTCCACTCTATCTGGCCAAACTCGGAACCGCTGAGATCGGATCCAGCCAGCGAAGCCCCCAGCAGGTTTGCCCCCTGCCAGCGGTTGCCGCTCAATTCACATTTTTCCAGCAGGCAACCTTCGAAACTGGCGTAGCTGAAGTTGTTGCCGGTCAGATGAGCTTCGCAGAAGTAGCTCCTGGCGGTGATCTGGTTGGCAAAGCTGGCGTGACCAAAGTTGATGCCCATCGCCTGGCAATCACGCATCTCCAGCCCCAGACACTGGCTGCGGTTGACATCCGCCAGGGTGAGATCGCAGCGCAGGAAGCTCGCCTCCCGCAGATCGCAGCCCTGCAACTGGCAACCCAGCTCGCGCTCCCTGTCATAGAAGCAGCAATCGACGAAGCGACACTCGCCCAGATCCAGCCATGAGAAGTCACACCCAATGAAGTGGCACCCGGAGAAATGCTCGCCCTCCACATCCTGTTGCTCGAAGCGAGCCCCTTCGAAATGTTTGCCTCTGATCATCGGAAAATCCTTCCACTACGGTTTCATATGCTGACTTTGTCCGGTAAAAACGGTAATGTTACACGTAACATCCATGCTGGACACCGACATGACGACCACCCGTAAGCGCCGCCCCACCCTGCAAGACATCGCCGACCTGACCGGCGTGACCAAGATGACCGTCAGTCGTTACCTGCGGGATCCCCAGACCGTGGCCGAGGGGACCCGGGAGCGGATCGCGGCGGCGGTGGAGGAGCTCGGCTACATCCCCAACCGGGCGCCGGATATTCTCTCCAACGCCACCAGCAAGGCGATCGGCATTCTGATCCCCTCCCTCTCCAACCAGGTCTTCTCGGCGGCGATCCACGGCATCGAGTCGGTGACTCGACCCGCAGGCTACCAGACCCTGCTTGCCCACTATGGCTACAACCCGGAACGGGAAGAGGAACAGGTGGCCTCCCTGCTCTCCTACCATGTGGATGGTCTCATCCTCTCCGACAGCCAGCATACCGAGCGCACCCGCAAGATGATCGCCACCGCCGGCATTCCGGTGGTGGAGACCATGGATCTGCCACAGGATCCCATCGACATGGTGGTCGGCATGGATCACAAGGCCGCTGCCCGGGCCATGGTAACAGAGATGCTGCTGCGCGGCCGCCGCAAGCTGGTCTATCTCGGGGCCCGCCTCGACGTGCGCACCCAGTTGCGGATGGAGGGCTACTACCAGGCGATGGCGGATTTCGGCCTGGAGGGGCGCCACCTGCTGACCGAGCAGTCCTCCACCTTCACCCTGGGGGGCGAGCTGCTGGACCTGGCACTGGTGCGCTACCCCGATCTGGATGGCCTGTTCTGCACCAACGATGACCTGGCGGTCGGCGCCCTGTTGCAGTGTCAGGCGAAGTGGATCCCGGTCCCCCAGCAGATCGCCATCGCCGGCTGTAACGCCCTCGACATCGGCCATGCCATGACCCCCAAGCTGGCCAGTATCGCCACCCCCCGCGAGGCGATCGGCCGCGAGGCGGCCACCATGCTGCTGGCGCGGCTCGATGGCAAAGCCCTGGCGGAGACCCGCAAGGACATGGGGTTCACCCTCTATCTTGGTGAGAGCCTGGGGTAAATCGCCCGCACTGCGCCATAAACAGAACAGGCCACCCGAGGGTGGCCTGTCAGCTTGGCAAGCATGATTATCTGTCAGCGAGTCGCCAGTTCGACCGCTTCGCGGGAGAGGCGGGTCACTTCTTCCCAGTTGCCGCTCTTGACCGCATCGGCCGGCAGCATCCAGGAACCGCCGACGGTGGCGACACACTTGAGTGCCAGATAATCGGCCACGTTCTTCGGACCGATACCGCCGGTGGGACAGAACTTCACCTGGGGCAGCGGCGCGGCGATGGCGGAGAGCGCCTTGGTGCCGCCATTTGCCTCGGCCGGGAAGAATTTCAGGTGGTCATAGCCCGCTTCCAGCGCCTGCATCACCTCGGACGGAGTGGCTACCCCCGGGATCAGCGGGGCCGTGCTGTTGGCCGCGTGGGCCAGCAGCGCCGGGGTCATGCCCGGGGAGATGACGAAGCGGGCACCGGCGGCCACGGCGGCATCAAACTGCGCGCAGTTGAGCACGGTACCGGCACCGACCATGGCATCCGGCATCGCCTTGGCGATAAGGGCAATCGCATCGAGCGCGACCGGGGTACGCAGGGTGATCTCGAACACAGAGATGCCGCCATCGAGCAGCGCCTTCGCCATCGGCAGCGCCTGCTCCAGTTCGTTGATGACCATCACGGGTACCAGCGGGGAGGCGGCAAACACCTCGGCTGGGGTCACTTTCCAGTTCTGCATAGCTCTTCCTTAGTCAAAGGCTCTTAGTCAAAAATAGTGGCGCCACACTCGGCGCTCGATACCGCGCGACGCATCACGCTAAACAGTTCACGGCCCCACCCCTCTTGCTCCAGAGTGAGGTCAATCTCGGCCTGGGTACGGCCGCTCAAATCGGTCAGGCAGTCGAGACGGCCGGATTCGGCATCCACCCGCAGCAGATCACCGTCTTGCAGCAGGCCGATGGCCCCGCCGTGCAGCGCTTCCGGGGTGACGTGGATGGCGGCCGGGATCTTGCCGGAGGCGCCGGAGAGACGACCGTCGGTGACCAGCGCCACCTTGTAGCCCGCCTTCTGCAGGTTGCCGAGCACCGGCATCAGCTTGTGCAGCTCCGGCATGCCGTTGGCGGCCGGGCCGTTGTGGCGCACCACGATGACGGCATCCTGATTGAGATCCCCCGCCTTGTAGGCCGCCTCCACCGCATGCTGGGAGGAGAAGACCCGGGCAGGCGCCTCGATGACGCGGTATTCGGGGGCAACTGCAGAGACCTTGACCACGGCGCGGCCCAGATTGCCCGCCAGCAGCTTGGTGCCGCCGGTGGCCTGGAATACGGCCCCCGAGGGGGACAGCACGCTCGGATCCCGGCTCTCGCCGACCGGTTGCCATACCAGCTTGCCATCGACCAGTGCAGGACGAGTGAGGTAGTCCGCCATCTCGCCAAACGCCGGCACGGCGTCCATGTTGAGCAGATCGGCCTCGGCCAGCCGGCGCATCAGGCCCGGCACGCCACCCGCCTGTTCGAAGGCGTTCACGTCAGCCGGACCATTCGGGTACATGCGAACCAGCAGTGGCACAACATCGGAGAGATCACTGATATCGTCCCAGGTCAGCACCAGGCCGGCGGCGCGGGCCAGCGCCACCATGTGGATGCTGTGGTTGGTGCTGCCGCCGGAGGCGAGCAGGGCCACCAGGCCGTTGACCAGGGAGCGTTCGTCGATCACCTTGCTCAGCGGACGATAAGCCGCAGAGCCCGGGATCATGGCGCTGATGCGGCGGGCGGCTTCGTCGGTGAGGGCCCGGCGCAGCTCGCTGTGGGGATGCACGAAGGCGGAGCCTGGCAGCATCAGGCCCATGGCCTCAAATACCAGCTGGTTGGTATTGGCGGTACCGTAGAAGGTGCAGGTACCGGCCGAATGGTAGGCGCCGCACTCCATCTTCAGCAGGGCATCGCGCCCCACCTCGCCGGCGGCGTACTGCTGACGCACCTTCACCTTCTCGTCGTTACTGATGCCGCTCGCCATCGGGCCGGCCGGCACGAAGGCGGTCGGCAGATGGGCATGGGAGAGCGCCCCCATGATCTGACCCGGCGCTATCTTGTCGCAGATGCCGAGCAGCAGAGTGGCATCGAAAGTATTGTGAGAAAGCGACAGCGCGGTAGCCTGGGCGATGAGATCACGAGAGAACAACGACATGTCCATCCCCGGCTGGCCCTGAGTCACGCCGTCACACATGGCGGGCACGCCGCCGGCCACCTGGGCGCTGTGGCCCAGCTCGGCCAGCGCCGCCTTGATCTGATCCGGATAGCCCTGATAGGGCTGATGGGCGCTCAACATGTCGTTGTAGGCGGTAACTATGCCCACGTTGGCGCGGGTCATGTCGAGAATGCGTCCCTTCTCGTCACAGCTGGAAGCGGCGACGGCGTGGGCCAGGTTGCCACAGGCCAGGGCAGCACGGGTCTTGCCCTGCTCGGCCTGACGTTGAATGCGGGCCAGGAAGGCCTGGCGACGGCTGACACTGCGCTCGCGGATGCGGGCAGTGACCTCTGAGATGACGCTGTGTGTCATTCGGCTTGCTCCAACGCGGTGACGGCGCGGTCAACAACCTGTTCGAAGGTGCCGTCTATATCGATATGGAAGACCCCTGCCTCGCCATCCGGGCGCTCCAGGGTATCAAACTGACTTTGTACCATGCTTTCCCGCATGAAGTGGCCCTTGCGAGCCCGCATGCGTTCAAGGATCAGAGGCTGGTCGCCATCCAGGAACAGGAAGCTGACCGACTCGTTGCCCTCGCGGATCTGGTCGCGGTACTGCTTTTTGAGGGCGGAGCAGACGATGACACCCACCTCGTTCTTCTGTTCCAGGCTGTAGGCCGCATCGCGGATCCGCTCCAGCCAGGGAGCGCGATCCTCATCGTTGAGAGGGGTGCCACCGGCCATCTTCTGGATGTTGGCTTTCGGGTGCAGATCATCGCCATCGATGAACTTGGCCCCCAGTGCCTCGGCCACCTTGAGACCGACGCTGGACTTGCCGCTGCCACACACTCCCATCACGATAATGCACTTACCCGCCATAATTTGACCTCTGTCCCACTTTTCAAAAAACCAGCTGTTGATGGGTTCTAATCTAACACGTTACCGGTAACATGTTACCGGTAACTACAAAAAATGTGAAGCCGGCCACAGACAGTAACCCATACTCTCCGGCCTCGTGCGAAATGCCACAGACCAAAACATATATATAAATAAATCATGATGTTATGTTTGGTGCTGAGTCCTGCGGCATTGCCACTGAACAACTAAAAAAGGAACAGAGAACAATGTCGGATATCTCTTTGATCATGACGGCAGCCGGGTCCATCGTGCTGCTGCTCTTCCTGGTGATGAAGGCCCGGTTGCACGCCGTCGTCTCCCTCATCCTGGTCTCCATGGTGGCGGGTCTGGCCGCCGGCATGAACCCGGCCGATATTGCCGCCACCATCCAGAAAGGGATGGGCGGCACCCTGGGCTTCGTGGCCGTGGTGGTAGCGCTCGGCGCCATGTTCGGCAAGGTGATGGAAGTGACCGGCGCCCTCGACCGGGTGGCACATACCCTGCTTGGCAAGTTCGGCGTCAAGCGCGCCAACTGGGCCATGGCGTTGACCGGCTTCGTCTGTGCGCTGCCGCTCTTCTTCGACGTGGCCGTGGTGCTGCTGATCGGGGTGGCGTTTGCCATCGTGCGTCGTGGCGGCGGCAGTGTGGTGAAGATCGGTATCGCCCTGCTGGCGGGCATCGCCACCTGCCAGGCCTTCCTCATCCCGGCGCCGGGCCCCATCCTGGTGGCCTCCCAGCTGGGTGCCGATTTTGGCTACATGATCCTGTTCGGCCTGATCGCCGCCGTGCCGGCACTGATCCTGGCAGGCCCGCTGTTCGGTGACTTCATCAGCAAGATCGTCGACGTGCCGCTGCCCGCCGATGCCCAGAACAGCGTCCATGACGACAGCAAGTCCCTCCCCTCCTTCGGGCTGGCCATGGGCCTCATCGGTCTGCCGCTGCTGATGATCGGTCTCAAGACCATCGTTGGTCGCTTCGTCGAGACAGGTTCCACCCTGCACGGCTGGCTGGAATTTGTCGGCCACCCCTTCACCGCCATCATGGTCGCCTGTCTGGCCGCCTTCTATCTGCTGGGCATTCGTCGCGGCATGTCCCGTGACGAGGTGATGAACGTTTGCAACAGCGCCATCCAGCCCGCCGGCGTCATCATCCTGGTGACCGGTGCCGGTGGCGTGTTCAAGCAGGTACTGGTGGATTCCGGTGTGGGCGCGGCTCTTGGCAACATGCTGGCGGACTCCGGCCTGCCCATCGTCGCCCTGGCCTTCATCCTGGCCGCCGCGGTGCGGGTCATCCAGGGTTCTGCCACCGTGGCCATGCTGACCGCCTGCGGCCTGGTGCTGCCGATGCTGGAGCCGCTGGGTCTGAACGGTGCCCAACTGGCCGCCGTGACCATTGCCATCGGCGGTGGTGCCATCGTGCTCTCCCACGTCAACGACTCCGGTTTCTGGCTGGCCAACCGCTATCTGGGCCTCTCCGAGAAGCAGACCCTGCAGACCTGGACCGTGATGGAAACCATCATCGGCACCACAGGCGGCGTGATGGCGATGATCATCTACAGCTTCCTCTAAACGTTGCTGTCATCCCCCGGAAAAAGGCCTCCTTCGTGAGGCCTTTTTCATCTTTCTGACGATTCTTTCTTTGGCTGGAAGGGCGAGATTGCTAGAATCGCCTATTCATCGCTCCGAGTGGAACGCTTAACCCCGTGATTTCAGGTTTCTCTATGCATTCATCGGCCCATTATCGACAACTGCTTGCACGCCTGCCCCAGATCGCCGTCGCGGCGGATCAGTTTGAAGTGCTCTACAGTGCCCAGGATTTCAAGCGCCGCATTCTTGCGCTCATCGCCAGCGCTACCCGCCGCATCTATCTGGTCGCGCTCTATCTGCAGGATGACGAAGCCGGACGGGAGATCCTCGCCGCCCTCTACGCCGCCAAACAACGCAACCCTGCTCTCGACATCAAGGTGTTCGTCGACTTCCACCGCGCCCAGCGCGGCCTGATCGGCAAGGGCAAGCAGGGGGGCAACCACCTGATGTATCAGGAGATGGCCGACCGCCACGAGCACAAGATCGAAATCTACGGCGTGCCCGTCAAGGGACGCGAGCTGCTCGGTGTACTCCACCTCAAGGGCTTCGTCTTCGACGACGTGGTGCTCTACTCCGGCGCCAGCCTCAACGACATCTATCTGCACCAGCAGGATCGCTACCGCTTCGACCGTTACCACCAGATTGCCAGCCCCGAGCTGGCCCGCAGCCTGGTCAACTATGTGGACGACCAGTTCGTGAAGAGCGAGGCGGTGCAGCGCCTGGATCGCACCGACATCCCCAGCGCCAAGCAGCTAAAGGGGCCGATCCGCCGCTTCAAGCAGCAGCTGCGCCGCAGCCAGTACCGCTTCGAGAGCACCCCGGTCAACACCCAGGAGGTGGCGATCACACCGCTGGCCGGTCTGGGCAAGCGAGGCAACCAGCTCAACCAGATGATCCGCAACCTGGTGCGCGCCACCGAGCGGGAGATCTTCATCTGCACCCCCTACTTCAACCCGCCCAAGGAGTTGAACAAGGATATCGAGGAGCTGCTGGCCCGCGGCTGCAAGGTGACGATCGTGGTGGGCGACAAGACCGCCAACGACTTCTTCATTCCGCCGGAGGAGAAGTTCTCCACCATCGGCGGCCTGCCCTATCTCTACGAGACCAACCTGCGCAAGTTTGCCGAGCGCAACCAGCATCACATCGATGATGGCCGTCTCAACCTGATGCTCTGGTGCTGCGAGCGCAACTCCTACCATCTCAAGGGGATCTTCGTGGATGACGAGTGGGCCCTGCTCACCGGCAACAATCTCAACCCCCGCGCCTGGGCGCTGGATCTGGAGAACGGCCTGCTGATCCACGACCGTCGCCACCTGTTGCGTCCCCAGTTCAACGCCGAGCGCGAGAACATCCTGACCAACACCAAGCGGATCAGCCACTTCGACCAGGTAGAGCAGATCAAGGACTACCCGGATCAAGTGCGCAAACTGCTGGCCAGGATCCACAGGGTCAAGGCCCATCTGCTGCTCAAGCGCATCATCTGACGCGAGGCGCTACCGCCCCTTCGCAGCCTGCCACAAGGCCTGCCATTCCCGGCAGGCCTTGCTCAAAAACGGCCCCGACCAGCCTCTTTCACCTGTTTCATCCCATCCTTGCCACGGCAACGCGGCTTGCGCCGCAACATCAATAGCCCCTATTATCTGGACATATTTACAGTGTTTTCGGGCATCTAATTGATGAAATTGGATAAAATTCCTCTCGATAGCCTCAAGGGTGTCGGCAGCAAGATGCTGGAGAAACTCGAGCGGCTGGGGCTGGCCACGGTGCAGGATCTGCTGTTCCACCTCCCCCTGCGCTACGAGGACCGCACCCAGGTGTGGCCCATCGGCGATCTGCCGCCCGGCCTGCACGGCGCCGTCGAGGGCGAAATCCAGGACACCCAGCTGGTGATGGGGCGCCGCCGCATGCTGGTCTGCCGCATCAGCGACGGCACCGGTACCCTGACCCTGCGCTTCTTCAATTTCACCGCCGCCCAGAAGAACAGCCTGGCCCAGGGTCGGCTGATGCGCTGCTTCGGCGAGGTGCGCCCCGGCAAGTACGGGCTGGAGATGGCCCACCCCGAATACAAGCTGCTCGGCGACGATCAGGCGGGCCAGACCGAATCTGCCCTCACCCCCGTCTATCCGACCACAGAGGGGCTGCGCCAGCTCACCCTGCGCAACCTCACCGATCAGGCGCTGGCCCAGCTCGACCTCTACGGGGTGGAGGAGCTGCTGCCCGCCGGCCTCTACCCCCATCAGATTGAGCTGGCCGCCGCCCTGCGCCTGCTGCACCGCCCGCCCCCCTCGGTGGCGCTGCCGCTGCTGGAAAACGGCCAGCATCCGGCCCAGCAGCGACTGGTACTGGAGGAGCTGCTGGCTCACAACCTCTCGGTGCTCAAAGTACGCGCCCAGTCGCAAACCCAGCTGGCACGGGCTCTCAAACCGGCCCCCAAGCTGCTCGAACAACTGCTCGGCGCCCTGCCGTTCAAACCGACCGGAGCCCAGAGCCGGGTGGTGGCGGAGATAGGTAAGGATCTGCAGCAGAGCCACCCCATGATGCGGCTGGTGCAGGGAGACGTGGGCTCCGGCAAGACCCTGGTGGCGGCCCTTGCCGCCCTGCAGGCCATCGGCAACGGCTGTCAGGTGGGGCTGATGGCACCGACTGAACTCTTGGCCGAACAGCACGCCATCAACTTCGCCAAGTGGCTGGAACCGCTCGGCATCCAGGTCGGCTGGCTGGCGGGCAAGCAGAAGGGCAAGGCGCGGGAGGAGGCGCTGGCCGCCATCGCCGATGGCAGCGTCAAGATGGTGGTGGGCACCCACGCCATCTTCCAGGAGCAGGTGGTGTTCCAGCGTCTGGCGCTGGTGATCATCGACGAACAGCACAGGTTTGGCGTGCACCAGCGCCTGGCCCTGCGCGAAAAAGGGGAGCGGGAGGGAGTCCATCCCCATCAGCTCATCATGACCGCCACCCCCATCCCTCGCACCCTGGCGATGACCGCCTATGCCGACCTCGATACCTCGGTCATCGACGAGCTGCCGCCGGGCCGCACCCCCATCACCACAGTGGCGCTACCGGACAGCCGCCGCCAGGACGTGATCGAGCGGGTCAGGCTCGCCTGTACCGAGGGCAAGCAGGCTTACTGGGTCTGCACCCTGATCGAGGAGTCCGAGGTGCTGGAGTGCCAGGCCGCCGAAGACACTGCCGCCGAGCTGCAAGCCTTGCTGCCCGGTCTGCATATCGGCCTGGTGCACGGCCGGATGCGACCGGTCGAGAAGCAGCGGGTGATGGAGGAGTTCAAGGCGGGTATTTTGCAGTTGCTGGTCGCCACCACCGTCATCGAAGTGGGGGTGGATGTGCCCAACGCCAGCCTGATGATCATCGAGAACCCTGAGCGGCTGGGGCTGGCTCAGCTGCATCAGCTGCGCGGCCGGGTCGGCCGGGGGGCGGTGGCCTCCCATTGCGTGCTGCTCTATCATGCTCCCTTGTCCAAGACGGCCCAGAGCCGGCTCGGGGTGCTGCGCGAGACCAATGACGGCTTCCTGATCGCCCAGCGCGATCTGGAGCTGCGCGGCCCGGGGGAACTGCTCGGCACCCGTCAGACCGGGCTGGCCGATCTCAAGATTGCCGATCTGGTGCGCGACCAGCCGCTTATCCCCCAGGTACAGAAGATGGCGCGCTTCCTGATGGATAAGCACCCGAGTCACGTCGAGCCCCTGATCCGCCGTTGGCTGGGACTGCGGGACCACTACTCCAACGCCTGATCACGCAAACAGAAACAGGAGGAAAGCACTCATGAATTCCTGGCTACGCGGCCTGCTCTACACCTTCGCCTTCCTGCTGTTGTTTGTCTGGGTCGCCCTCGGGCTGTTCGACGCCGAACGGGCCAAGGGGCCCATTGCCAGCTGGATCAGCCAGCAGACCGGCGTACCCGTCACCATAGGCCGGCTGGTGTTCAATCCGCTCCACCCCTATACCCTGCTGGCCGAACAGGTGCGCTACGGTGATGCGGTCACCCTCGACAAGCTCTATCTGGAAATCGAGGATATCGACTGGCTCAACCGGGACGTGCGCATCGCCCATCTCGATCTCATTCGCCCGGCCATCAAACTGCCGCTGCCGAACCGGCTGCCAGACTTGCCGATCCGCTCCCTCACCATCGCCGACAGCACCATAGATCGCCTCAGCCTGCAGAGTGATGCCCTGACCCTGCGCGGCCTCAACGCCACCCTGAGCGACTGGGAGCTTATCGACCCGAAACGCCAGCCACAGGCTAACCTGACCCTCAACATAGGCCAGCTGGAGACACCGCAATTCACCTTCGCCCGCCTCAATCTGAAGGGGCGGCTGGAAGGGGAGGTACTATCCAGCGACAAGCTGATCACCAACCTGTTCGACGGCCTGCTGGAGACGGGTCTGGTACTGGACTGGCCCGCCCGCAGCCTGCAACTGCGCGATCTCAAGGCACGCGGCATGCGGGTCGAGCTGGGGGATCTGGCACAACATCCCCTCCCCCTGCGCCAGGTCAGCCTGGATCGGGGCCAGTTCGACGAGGTGAGCATCAACGACATCAGGCAGGAGCTCGCCTTCAACAACTTCAGCGGCCAGCTGACCGCCTTCAACTGGCAGGCGGGCAACCAGCCGAGCGGCTATCTGGCCGGCACCCTGGGTGACATGGGGCGCGGCCTGTTCCAGCTGGAAGCCATCAAGGGCAAGCTCACCTTCTCCCCCCTGCAGATCGAGGGCGAACTGCAGGGCAAGGCCTACGAGGGGGAGTTCAACCTGGAGCTGGCCCTCGATAGCCAGCAGCAGAAGCTGACTTTGAAAGACATAGCCCTGAGCGGCATGGACATCAGCCTGCCCCAGGGGTGGTGGCAGGATTGGCAGAGCTGGCGACCACAGCAGATCGACATCCGAAAGCTGGCGTTTGACAAGCTCAAGGTACTCTCCTTCGATGACAGCCTGCCCCTGTCGCTGACCGGCTGGCAGCTCTACCTGACCGACTTGAGCCTGCGAGGCAACCAGCCCGGCCCCCTGTTCGGTCGCGCCCGCGTCGAGAGCAAGTGGTTCGAGCTGGTGTGGGATGGCCTCAGTGCCCGTAACGGCGAGCTGGATGGGGAGCTGACCCCCAGCACCTGGCAGCTCGACAAACTCACCAGTTCGCTGCCGGATGAGGGAAGCCTCACCCTGAATGGCCAGTGGGGACGGGAGCCGGGCCAGCTCAGCCGCCTGCAACTGAACGCCACCAGGCTGGATCTGGATCAGTGGGGCAAGATACTGCACTCCCCCGTCTCCTTCGCGGGCAAGGCGGATCTCAGCGCCGATCTGCAGGCGACGCACGGCAAGAGCGCCGGCGAGTGGCGCAGCACCCTGCAGGGAAGCTTCGCCCTCGACGCCGACGAGCCCTTCTGGGACAAGGTGAAGATAGATCCCCTGCTGGATGAGTGGTTCAAGGGGGCGACCCCGCCCACTCTCACCCCGGAGCAGCTGTGGCAAGCGATGCAGGAGGGGGATACCCCCTTCTACCGCATCAGGCTGCAAGGCAAGATCGAAAATGGCCAGCTGAGCGTCGAACAGGCGGGCGCCTCCACCATCACCCACCTGCTGGCCCTGCAGGGGGGGATCGACCTGGTCAACGAACAGTGGCAGCTGGATCTGGGCGTGCTCAATGGCAAGCGCTGCGCCGAACTGACCGGTCAGTGGCGCGGACCGCTCTCGGCGCCAACCCTGACCTGGGCCTTCCCGCAGAAACAGGCGTCATGTGGCTGGGAGGTGGGTGTACGCTACCCCGCCCAGGGTCGCAGCGCCCCGCTCTGGCGACCGGAACCCGCGGCAAAAGCCCAGACCGGGCAGGAAGCGCCGGCAGAGCAGTAAACAACAAGGCCTCATCATGAGGCCTTGTTTGCATCGCACAACCGGTTACAGCACCGGCGCCTGACCGCGCCGCTTGATGGGTTGCACCACGTACTGGCCAACGAATTCCACCGCCAGCTTGTCACCGCTGAACAGCTTGATCTTGAGACTGAACTTGGCGGACTCCCCGCTCTTGAGCGGCTCCAGCACCGCAGGCATGCCCTCCCGGGCGACCCTCGCCTCCGGCTCCTCGTCGACTGGGCGGTAGTACTTGATGTTGCCCTCCGCCAGCACTATGTCCCCCATCAGCCCGGCCTCCTTGAGCTGCAGCCAGATCAGGCCCCAACCCGCCAGCACGCACTGGCTGTAGATGCTGCCGGCAAACATGGTGTCGTGCACATTGAGGTTGGCCGCCAGGTTGGCCTTGAGGTGGAAGGTCTGGCCGTCGTAGTGGGTGATGTGCATCCCCATCTTCTCGCTGATGGGAATCCCCCTGGACCAGCGGGTGGTGAGATCCTGGCACCACTCGGGGCGGTACTGGATGGTCTGCATGGGGGTCAGGGACTTGATCATCTGACGGTGCGGAATGCGACCGAAGGAGACGGGCCCTTCACCCACCTCGAGAAAGCCACACCTGCGGTAGAACTCCACCGCCTCCTGACGGGCGTTCATCACCAGTCGTTTGACCTTCTCGCTCAGGGCCAGTTGCTCGAGATCTTCCACCATGCGGGCGCCCAGCCCCTGGCCGCGATATTCCGGGCGCAGCGCCATGAAGCGGATCTGTGCCTCGTCACCGCCGACAAACAGACGGCCGACGGCAATGGGAGTACCATCGGGTGCCAGCATCAGGCGGTGAATGGCAACGGAGTCGTATTCGTCCCGCTCGGAACCGAGGGGCAGATTGAAGGGTTTACGCAGCAGTTCCCAGCGCAACTGATAATAGGCATCCAGCTCGGCTGCCGTCTGGGGGGTGACCACCCGGTACATAGTTCCATCCTTGAGTTACACTGGTCGAAAACCATCTTGCCGTGCAAATTCATGGACTTCAATCTGCAAGCGTACCAAGCCGATCACTTATTGCACCTCAGTGTCCAACCCCGGCGCCGCCTCTCGGTGCAGGAAAATGCCCACCATCGCTGGCTCGAAATCGACGGCGTGGTGCAATCCGCCATGTCACTGAACGACCCTGCGGCCCTCTGCCTGCCCCACCAGCAGGTGATCGCCTGCCTGCTGCCACAGCAGGCCGACAACATCCTCGAGCTGGGACTGGGAGGCGGCGATCTGACACGCCATATCCGGCGCCGCTGGCCCGCGGCCAGGCACGAATGCGTCGAGCTGGACGAGGAGGTGATCACCCTCTATCGCCAGTTTTTCCAGCATCCCGGGGAAGAAGATAACCGCGCCCCCCAGGTGCATCAGGCCGATGCCCTCGCCTTCCTCGAGCAGAGCGAGGCCAGCTACGACCTGGTGCTGCTCGATCTCTTCAGCCAGGATGGCAACCCGCTGCAGCTGTTTCAGGAGCGGATCTATCGGGCGCTGGCTCCCCGCCTGAGCGGGGATCTCATCGTCAATCTGCTGCCCCGCACCCGGCTCGAGCTGAGCCAGGCCCTGCTGCTGCTGGAGCAGTGGGTCGGCCCCACCACCCCCTATCCGGTGCCCGGCTTCGTCAACGTGATCGTCCACACCCGGCCACGCCAGGGCGACGAATCAGACCTGTAGCCAGAAGGTCACCGGGCCGTCGTTGACCAGCGCCACCTTCATATCGGCGGCAAAGCGCCCCGTCTCGGTCGGGATCTCCCCCGCCCGGGCCTTGGCCACGAAGTAGTCATAGAGCCGCTCGGCCTCCGCCGGATGGGCCCCACCGGAGAAGCTCGGGCGCATCCCCTTGCCGGTATCCGCCGCCAGGGTGAACTGGGAGACCACCAGCAGGCTGCCACTGGCCTGACCCACGTTGAGGTTCATCTTGCCGTTCTCGTCGGAGAAGATCCGGTAGCCGCTCACCTTGTGCAGCAGCTTGTCGGCCTTGGCCTCGTCATCCCCCTGCTCCACCCCGAGCAGCACCAGCAGCCCCCGACCGATGGCCCCGGTCACTTCTCCCTCTACCGTTACGCTGGCCTCGGACACCCGCTGAATCAATGCAATCACATCCCTCTCCTCTCAAAACAGAACGACCGCCCTTCGGGAAGGGCGGTCGTCGATGCTACCAATAAAACCGCCGGCAAGGCGATGGCTCAGGCCAGCTCCTCGTTCGCCGGTTTCTCGTATTCACCGAGGCAGGCCGTGGTTTCCGCGCCAAGCAATACCACCAGCCAGCTCAGATACACCCAGACAAACAGGATCGGAATAGTCGCCAGGGCGCCATAGATGGCCTGATAGGAGGGAAAGTTGGTGATGTAGATGGCAAAGCCGCGCTTGGCCAGCTCGAACAGGGTGGCCGCCACGAGGGCGCCAATGAAGGCGTGCACCAGCCGTACCTTGCAGTTGGGTACCACGGTATAGACCAGCAGGAAGGTGAGCACCGAGAAGAGGAACGGCAGGCTGCGCAGCAGCAGGTAGCCGGCGCCGAACAGACTCTCCTCCGACAGGAAGCGCAGCGACAGTATGTAGGAGGAGATGGCGATGCTGGCCCCGATGAGCACGGGCCCCAGGGTCAGGATCATCCAGTACATGGCGAATGCCTGGGCCAGCGGCCGGCTCTGGGTCGAGCGCCAGATGTAGTTGAGGTTCTTGTCGATGGCCGAGATCAGCATCAGGGCCACCACGATCAGGGCGCCGATCCCCACCGCCGTGGTGTTGGTGGCATTGGCCACGAAGCCGTCGATGTACTCCTTGACCATATCGCCCGCAGTGGGCACGAAGTTGTGGTAGACGAACCGCTCCATCTGCTGCTTGATGCTCTGGAATACCGGGAAGGCGGACATCATGCCGAACACCACGGCGATCATGGGCACCAGGGAGAGCAGGGTGACATAGGCGAGATAGCCAGCGGTCACCGTCAGCCTGTCCTGCTGGAAGCGGCCCCAGACAAACTGGATAAAGTGGCGGCCATCGTGGCGCAAGAAGGAGAGGGCGTGGGCCAAACGGCCGTGAATTTGCTGCTGCATCTTGATTCTCGTAAGCATCGTCATGCAGTCATTGTGTCAGAGGGGAGCGCTGTTTGACCACCTCTGCGCCCGGATTGACCTGTCGGCTCCTGCCCCCTTCACCCCCTCAGCCCAATCCTGCTTATAAAAAGACGGCCCCGATGACGGGGCCGTTTGCGCTGACTCAAGAGAGCATGTAGTCGGCAGGCAGTTCGGTGCGGGCGACGCCGGATTCCACCGCCGCCAGCGCCACGGCGCGGGCGACGCGCGGCAGCAGACGGGCATCCATCGGCTTGGGAATGACGTAATCCTTGCCGAAGGCGAGCTCGCTCACGCCGGCAGCAGTCAACACCTCGGCCGGTACCGGCTCCTTGGCCAGACCGCGGATCGCTTCGACCGCCGCAATCTTCATGGCGTCGTTGATACGGCTGGCACGGGCGTCCAGGGCGCCGCGGAAGATGAAGGGGAAGCAGAGCACGTTGTTGATCTGGTTCGGATAATCGGAGCGGCCTGTGCCCATGATGAGGTCATCGCGCACCCCGTGAGCCAGGGCGGGCTTGATCTCGGGATCCGGGTTGGAGCAGGCGAAGATCACCGGGTTGGGGGCCATCAGGGCCACCGCCTCGGCGGGCAGCACGTCCGGGCCGGAGACGCCGACGAATACGTCAGCCCCGTCGATCACCTCCATCAGGGTACGCAGCGGGGTGTCGTTGGCGAAGCGCTGCTTGTACTGGTTCAGATCGGTGCGACCGGTGTGGATGATGCCCTGACGGTCCAGCATGAAGATGTTGTGCGGCTTGGCGCCACACTTGATCAACAGCTCCATGCAGGCGGTGGCGGCAGCTCCCGCCCCCATGCAGACGATGCGGCTGCTGCCAATCTCCTTGCCCTGCACTTCCAGCGCATTGAGCAGGCCGGCGGCGGTGACGATGGCGGTACCGTGCTGATCATCGTGGAATACCGGGATGTCGCAGCGCTCGATCAGCGCCTGCTCGATCTCGAAGCACTCGGGAGCCTTGATGTCTTCCAGGTTGATGCCGCCGAAGGTATCGGCAATGGCGGCGACCGTGTCGATGAACTGCTGGCTGGTTTCGTGCTTCACCTCGATGTCGATGGCGTCGATACCGGCAAAACGCTTGAACAGCAGGGCCTTGCCCTCCATTACCGGCTTGGAGGCCAACGGACCCAGATTGCCCAATCCCAGGATGGCGGTGCCGTTGGAGATGACGGCCACCAGGTTGCCCTTGCCGGTATAACGGTAGGCATCGGCCGGGTTGGCGGCAATCTCGCGTACCGGCTCGGCCACGCCAGGGCTGTAGGCCAGCGCCAGATCGCGGGCGGTCTCGGCGGGCTTGGTGAGGGCGATGGCAATTTTGCCCGGTACGGGCTGAGCGTGGTAATCGAGTGCTTGTTGACGAAGATCGTGACGCTGATCGGACATGGGTGACCCCGATACGGATGTGAATGAGTGGTGCATTGGCTCGCCGATGGCGAGGGCTGGGGATCATAAAGAAAACCGGCGGGCTTTCACAGAGGAAAGTATCGCCATCATGGCGCCAACAAGCCAGTAATCAGCATGTCATACCAGTCAATAATACCTATTTAGTTATAGATATTGTTTCAATCCATGACGGGTATCCCCGCCATTGCCTCCGCCTCCCGGGCAATCGCCTCCGTCATCCCCTGAAAGATGAAGAGGTGGAACGGCAACATGGCGAGCCAGTAGGCCAGCCCCCAGGCCCCCTGCGGATGCCAGTGAGCCGTCACCTTGAGCCGGGTCAGGCCAGACTCCTCCGGCAGTATGTTGAACTCAAGCCGCCCGACACCGGGCGCCTTCATGTTGAACAACAGATCCAGCCTGCGCCCCTCGTCCACCCCGAGGATCTGCCAGGAGTCCAGCATGTCCCCCTTCACGAAACGATCCGGATTGGTGCGACCACGAGTCAGGGCCGGGCCACCGATCAGGTGATCCATCCATTCGCGCACCACCCACAGCTGGTTCATGTAGAAGTAGCGCTTCTCGCCCCCCAGCTGTTGCAACACCTGCCACACCACCTCGGGGGCGGCGAGACAGATGGCTTCCCCGCTGGCGGTGCGGTCATAGAAGCCGTATTCGGGATGGCGCCAGCGCAGACCGAGCGGCGTCTCTTCCCCCTGCTGTTCGGCCCCGAGCCGCTGCTCCAGCGCCAGGCTCTCCGTCAGCGCCTCATCGAAGCTGAGCAGAGTCTGCGGCAGCAGGGCCCGCAACGGACCGTCATCCGCCGGGATATCGTGCTTGAGGCCGCCCACCAGCGCCTTGGCCACCGGTTGCGGCACCGAGGTCACGAACTGCAGCCACCAGGCCGAGAGGCGCGGGCTCAGAAACGGCAGCGGCACTATTGGGCAGCGCTTGCCGATGTGGGCGGCGAACTTCTGCAACTGCTGCTGATAGCTGAGGAGCTCGGGGCCGGCGGCGTTGAAGATCTGGCCGTCCACCCCCTCAGCTTCCACCAGCCCCCCCAGATAGTGCAGCAGGTTGGAAAGCGCGATGGGGGGCGTGCGCGAGCGCACCCACTTGGGTGTCACCATCAGCGGCAGGTTGAACACCAGATCCCGCATCACCTCAAAGGCGGCGGATCCGGGCCCAATGATGATGCCGGCACGCAGCTCCACCGTCGGCACGCCGGCGGCGCGGAACAGCTCGCCGCAGTGACGGCGGGAGTTGAGGTGGCGGCTGTTGCACCGCTCCGGCTGAATGGCGCCGAGATAGATGATGCGGCGCACCCCGGCGGCCCATGCGGCGGCGGCGAAGTTCTTCACCCCCTGCTGCTCCAGCCGGTGAAAATCAGCCCCCGCCCCCATGGCGTGTACCAGATAGAAGACGGTATCTATGCCTGCCAGCGCCGATGGCAGGGTCGCAGGCTTGAGACTGTCGGCAAGACGAAACTCCACCCCGGGCGGCAGCCGGCAGGGACGCCGCGCCCCGGCAACCACCCTGTAGCCCAGCGTTTGCAGATGGGGCACCAAATAAGAACCTATATAACCCGCCGCCCCCATCACCAGACAATCACGCATCACCACCTCCGTCCCGCTCAATTCAGGCGCCGCCCAGCCGTCAGCAGAGCTCATACAGGGCGCCATCCCCATACCCGCATGCGGGCCTCACCATCATGCTGTCTGGCGGCCACTTTGCAACATCAAGATAACAGAGTCGCCGCTTAGTACGATTCGGTGTTAATCCCTCTTCTGCATGCGGTCGATAAATGACCAGGTGGATAGCGCCGAGGGCACAGGGATGCGCATCGATCACTACGACCTCCAGGGGGAGGTGCAATACCAGCAGCAACAGGCGCAGGCCCGCAAGGTACGCAACCTGGGGCCCGCGGCTGCGGCTATCAATCCGGCAGGCACGCAAACGCCCGCCACCACCAGCGAGGCGCACACCAGCCTCACGCTGACACAGACCGGCGCCCTGACACTGCAAGGGGCCAACCGCGCCACCACCAGTCAGCCGCAGGCCACCCCCACTCCAGCGCTGGCCAAACCCGCCGAAACCGGCAAGAGCGAGGAACAGGACGGCATCCCCAACGACGGGCTCGACAACCGCCAGCGCCTCATCAAGCTGATGATCGAAGCCATGGTCGGCCACGAGATCGAGGTGCCCGACCCTATCCAGCAGAGCCATCAGGAGGGGGTAGCTGCCACTCAAAGAGGGTCAACCGGCCAGGCTGCCAGTCAGGATCAAGTAGTGGAGGTGACCGACACCCTGCTGCAACAGGAACAACTCAAGGTGATCGCATCGGCCAGCGTCCAGACCAACGATGGCCAGACCCTGCAGCTGGATCTGGGCTTTGTACTCGACTGGCGTCAGCTGGAGGTGAGCCAGCGCCGCACCACCCTGAATGCCCTCAAGGATCCGCTGGTGCTCAGCCTGGACGGCAAGATAGCCGATCTGACCGACGCCCGGGTCAATTTCGATATCGATCAGGATGGCAAGGCGGACAGCCTGCCTGGCCTCGGCGAGGGGAGTGGCTTCATGGCGCTGGATCGCAACGGCAACGGCACCATAGACGATGGCGGCGAGCTGTTTGGCGCCCGCTCCGGCAACGGCTTCAGTGAGCTGGCGGCCCTGGATGAAGATGGCAACGGGGTGCTGGATGGGCGGGACAGCCAGTTCTCGGCGCTGCAGTTCTGGCAGCCGGAGCAGGCCCCCATCGCCTTGGTGAAGCTGGGGATCGGCGCCATCCTGCTGCGCCCCCTCGATACCCCCTTCAACCACCTTGGCGAGAGCGGCAGTCAGGGGGTGTTGCGCCAGTCCGGCCTCTATGTGACCGAACAAGGCAAGGGAGGCTGGGTACAGCAGATCGATCTGAGGGTCTGAACCCGGATGCAAGATCGCAAGTTTGGCCACTGACGAGACATGCCAGTGACCGCTTGAACCGGCTTAGCTCAGCTCGGTGGGATCGATATCCAGACTCCAACGCACCTTTTTGGTCTCGGGCCAGCCCTCCAGCTCCTTCACCGCCCAATCCAGCAGCTGGGCCAGGGTTGCCCGGCTGGGCCCCTGCACCAGCAACTGCATGCGGAACTTACCCGCCTTGCGCTCCATAAAACCGCTGATGGGCCCGAGCACCTGCAGATGGGGATAACGGGCGCTGCGTAGCGTCTCGGCGAGACGGGTAAGAAACAGCTGCACCTCGTCACGGCCGTTGGCCTCGGCCCGAAACAGCCCCTGATAGCTGAACGGGGGCAGCCCCAGCAGGCGGCGCTCTTTCAACGCCGTGTCGGCAAAGTGGCCGTAGCCATTCTGGGTCAGGTCCTGCAGCAGGGCGTGTTCCGGATGGTGGCTCTGCAGCACTACCAGCCCCGGCTTGCTGGCGCGACCTGCCCGGCCCGCCACCTGGGTGTAGAGCTGGGCCAGCTTCTCGGCGGCCCGAAAATCGGCGCTGAACAGGGCGCCATCCACATCCAGCAGTCCTACCAATGTCACGTCCGGAAAGTGATGGCCCTTGGCCAGCATCTGGGTGCCGATCAGGATCTTGTACTTGCCCGCCTTGATGTCGCCGAGATGGGTCTCCAGCTCCCCCTTGCGACGGGTGTTGTCCCGATCGATGCGCACCACAGGGTATTGCGGAAAAACCGTGGTGAGCAGTTGCTCGAGCTGCTCGGTGCCGACACCGGAGCCGATCAGTTCGCTGCTGCCACACTCGGGACAATGGTGGGGTAAAGGACGAATACTGTCGCAGTGATGACAGTGCAGGCGCCGGCCGGCCTGGTGCCAGGTGTACCAGGCATCGCACCGCTCGCAGGCGGCGCTCCAGCCACATTGATGGCAGATGAGGGCCGGCGCATAGCCGCGGCGATTGAGAAACAGCATCACCTGATTGCCGGCCGCCAAATGTTCCGCCATCAGCTGCTCCAGCTGGGGCGAAAGCCCGGCCTGCAGTCGCACGTTCTTGATGTCCAGGATCACCTGGCGAGCAGTCTGAGCGTTACCGGCGCGGCGGGTCAGGCTGAGGTGGAGATACTTGCCGCTGCGGGCGTTGTGCAGCGTCTCCAATGAGGGAGTGGCCGAACCGAGCAGGATGGGAATGCCGGCACGATGGGCCCGCATCACGGCGAGATCCCGCGCGTGGTAGCGAAAGCCGTCCTGCTGTTTGAAGGAGCCGTCGTGCTCCTCGTCGATGATGATGATGCCGAGGTTGTGGAACGGGGTGAACACCGCGGAGCGGGTACCGATCAGGATGGCGGCGCCCCCGTCGCGGCAGGCGAGCCAGGCGTCGAGACGCTCCCTGTCGTTCATGGCGGAGTTCATCGCCACCACGGGCACGTTGAAGCGGCGGCGAAAGCGATTGATGGTCTGCGGGGTGAGGCCGATCTCCGGCACCATCACCAGCGCCTGCTTGCCCGCCTTGAGCAGGGGTTCGAGGATGCTCAAATAGACTTCGGTCTTGCCGGAGCCGGTGATGCCATCCAGCAAAAAGGCGCCGAACTTGTCGCTCTGGCTGGTGACGGCGGAGACTGCCAGCGCCTGCTCGCCGTTGAGGCGCAGCCCCTCGCCCGGCTCAAAACGGGCGGCCCAGTCACCGTCGTGGCTCGGCTCCAGGCTGCGCTTCTCCAGCAGCCCCTTCTTCTCCAGCGCAGTGAGGGCAGCGCTCTGGATCTCCTCCTGCTTGAGGGCGGAGGGGGTCTGCGGCCCCTTGCGCAGCAGGGCAAGGGCCTGCTGCTGCTTGGCAGCCCGCTTGAGCTCGTTGAGATCGACTGCCATACCGGCCTCGGTCGCAAACCAGAACTCCAGCTCCCGATAGGCGGCGGGCTCTCCCTTGCGCACCAGCACCGGTAGAGCGTGGGGCAATACCTCGCCCAGCGGATGCTGGTAATAGCTGGCGCTCCAGGCCATCAGTGCCAGTATGTCCGGCCCCAGCACCGGCGTCGCATCGAGTACGCGCTTGATGGGCTTGAGCTTGCTGCGAGGCACCTGGCTCTCGGCCGGGTGATCCACCACCAGACCAACCAGAGTCTGGGGGCCGAAAGGGATCTCGACCCGGCAACCGGGTTCGGGCAGAGGCAGGGGGGAGAGATAGTCGAAATGACGGCGTAACGGCACCGGCACAGCCACACGAACCAGATCCAGCGTTTGGGAAGAATTCACCAGGGGTTGCCTATTTTTTCTGCGAAGCCACTTGCCTGATCTCAGGCATTTCCTATATTATTCGCAGCCTTTGAAACTGTGTTCAACAATCGTGTGGTGTCCGACAAGAGATCGGATGGCGACACGGCCTATTAATTGAGGTTGTCCATGAAAGCTGGTATCCATCCTGACTACGTAGCCATCACCGCCAAGTGCTCTTGCGGTAACGTCATCAACACTTTCTCTACCGTTGGTAAAGATCTGAACCTGGACGTGTGCTCCGAGTGCCACCCGTTCTACACCGGCAAGCAGAAAGAAGTTTCTAGCGGCGGCCGCGTAGACAAGTTCAACAAGCGTTTCGGTGCGATGACCACCAAGAAGTAATCTTACTTCTGAAGAATTCTGAAAAAGGCGCCCGATGGGCGCCTTTTTTACATCCCAAATTCACCCACCCGATAATCGGATCATTGTCCCCGTTCCTCGCTTCGGCGCAGATAGACGTATCCCTCTCCCGGACTGCCCCAGCGCGCCTTGCCTTTCAGATCATATGCCCGATCCAGCAGCCTGACGCTGTTCGGCCCAATCCAGATATGCTGTACCAGGGTCGCGGCCCCGCCAAAGTTGGTGGCGCAGTGACCGACCCGGGTATGGCCGGCATATTCGCCGGCGGAGGTGCGCGCCAGCCAGATCTCGCACCCCTGACGCAAGGAGAGCTGTTGCGGGGTCAGAGAATCGAGCAAGGCAGGGTTGTGCCAGGCACCGGCAAAATCGGTCGCCATCGGCATGGTCAGCTCGGCCATCAGGATGCGTCCGTCAGGAGCAGGCGAGAAGCGGTAGATGCGCTGGCGAAAAGGGCGCACCGCACGCTGGGTCAGATATTGCTCGGCATATACCCAGCGATAGCCCTGACGGCCGCGCCAGATCTCCATCAGCCGCAGCTCGGCGCTGGTAAAGCGGCTATCATAGCTGGCCTGCTCCTTGCTCGAGAACTCTCCGCTGAACCAGGAAAGCAAGGGCTCCATGCTCGACGTGGGCGAACCATTCCCGGGGGATGTTCCTGCCAACGCCAGACAGGAGCAGAGCAGCCCGAGCACGGCCGCCAGCAACTTTGCCATCGAATCCTTCCGAATCATCATAGTGGCGGCGATTATATGAGCGAATCCCGTCAATAACAGCCATCAGGATCAAATCCTGGCCACTCTGGGGCAAAAACCTTGCGGGAAGAGACATACGGGTATGATGAAAACCCCCTTCCCCGCCAATCTTGACCGACCAGACAAGAAAGCGACACCGGCTGGCAACATGGTGCAGGTGCTGGCACAAAAGCGGGAGCGTGCCAACCTGTTCAAGGAATATTCATTGAAATGCCGGGCCCACTCCTTATACTGGATCCACCTGTTTCCGGCGGTGGATTTGACACAATGGAATACAACACTTCAGAACTGTGCGACATCTATCAGGATATGGTGGATGTGCTCGAACCCATGCTCTGCTCCTTCGGCGGCCGCGCCTCTTTCGGCGGCGTCATCACCACGGTCAAATGCTTCGAATCGAACGGCCTGATCCGTGAAATCGTCAAAGAGAACGGCGTCGGCCGCGTGTTGCTGATCGATGGCGGCGGCTCCATGCGCCGCGCCCTGATAGACAGCGAGATCGCCACCACGGCGGCCGAAAACGAATGGGAAGGGATCGTCTGCTACGGCTGCGTGCGCGAAGTCGACATCCTGGAAGATCTGGATATCGGCATTCAGGCACTGGCGGCTATTCCCGTGGGTGCCGACAGCAAGGACGTAGGCGAGACAGATCTGCCGGTCAACTTTGGTGGTGTCACCTTCCTGCCGGATGACCATCTCTACGCGGATACGACCGGGGTGATCCTCTCCCCCGAGGCGCTCGATATCGAGTAAGCCGCAACCAGAGTGACAACGGGAGCCAAGGCTCCCGTTTTTTATGGCCGCTTTTCGCCAGACGCAGACAAAAAAAGAGGGCCAGTAAAAACTGGCCCTTTAACTGGAAGCAATGTGAGCAATGTCGTGCCTTCACAAGAAGTCCATCACGTTGGAACAAATGAAGTCTTTCCCGGAAAACAAGTTAACAATAATCATTCTCATTTAACTGTGCAACCCTTATTTGCCAAAAAAGCAAAAAAATTGACCACCGCTAAGGGTGGTCAATTTCGTCAGGCTTGTCGTGTGGCCGTCTGCAGGCTGGCCAATCCAGCCTCGCCCACCAGCTTACGGCTGAGGTAACGCAGCAATACACCATAGAGCGGAACGAACAACCCCAGGCTTATCAGCAGCTTGAATACATAGTCCACGGTCGCGATCTCGACCCAGTGTTCAGCCATGAAGGGGTCCGTGCTGCGCCAGAAGGCGATGCTGAAGAAAGTGATAGTATCCACCAGATTGCCAAACAGGGTGGAGGCAGCCGGCGCAATCCACCAGTGCTTGAGCAGCCGCAACCGGTTGAACACCACCACGTCCATGAACTGCCCCACCAGATAGGCCATAAAGCTGGCCAGGGCGATGCGTGCCACAAACAGGTTGAACTCGGCCAGATGGCTGACCCCCTGGAAGCTCCCTTCAAAGAAGAGCACCGAGAGCACATAGGAGATAGCCAGAGCGGGCAACATCACGGTCTGGATGATCTTGCGCGCCAGGCCGGCACCGAAGATCCGCACCGTCAGATCGGTAGCCAAAAAGATAAACGGGAAGCTGAACGCACCCCAGGTAGTGTGAAAGCCGAAGATGGTGATCGGCAGCTGAACCAGATAGTTGCTGCTGGCAATGATCAGGATGTGGAACAACGAGAGACGCACCAGCGCCGTCTGGTGCTGAGCAGGGGTCAGATTCATATTGTGACCTTTTTGGTTAATGGGGTTAGGGAACCCATACCGCCACCATTGGCGATAATTGAGGGGCGGCATTATACCGCCCCCTATCGATAGTTCAATCTTTATGCTGTTCAGCAAGCCAGAACAGCACCTCCTGATCGGCCGGGTGAACCGCGGTCAGCCAGCAACCGCTGTAGTGTTCATACTCGAGTCGCAGCCGACTGCCTTCAAATTCCAGCAGCCAGCTGTGGCGGTCTGCCCCCCATTCCCGTTCGATCACAACCAGCTCCCACGCGGCCAGCAACAACTCGGCACGGGCGGGAAAGTTGTCCCACTCAAGCCCATCACACGCCAGCATCACCACGCCGGCCTCCGTATCTGTCTGTGTAATGCGCCAGTTCATCCCTTGCCTCTCAACTGCTGCACGACAGCTCGCCACCGCAATACCAGCTGGCAATCGGCGTGGCGAGCTCCTCATATTCAGGGTGTTCATCATAGGGATTTTGCAAGGCGGCAAACAGCCGCTCAAACGGCATCATATCCCCTCGCTCTGCAGCCTCTATCACCTGCTGGGCCAGGGCATTGCGCAGCACATATTTCGGATTGACCGCATCCATCTTCGTCTTGCGGACAGCATCCTCGCTCCCCTCCCGGGCTAGGCGCTCACGATAGTCCGTCAACCATCCCTGCCAGGCGGCAGGATCCGGCAACAAGGCTAGCAGGGAGGCGGGCCACTCCCCCTGTCGGGTCAGTTCGCCCAGCCGGCGCAAGAACAGGTGGTAATCCACCTTGTGTGCCGCCAGCAGTCGGAACAGCTCACGAAACAGCGCCGGATCCTCCTCTTCCCACACCGCCAGCCCCAGCTTGGCGCGCATCAGCTCGGAGTAGTGCAGCATCAGCTGGTGCTCGTACTGAGCTAGGGCCGACGCCAGCGCGTCGCCATCGACGTGACCGGCCAGCGCCTGGGCCAACTTCTGCAGGTTCCAGTAGCCAACCGCCGGCTGCTGATCCAGCGCATAGCGACCACCCGGATCCGAGTGGTTGCAGACAAAGTCCGGCACATAGGCATCGATGAAGCCGTAGGGGCCGTAATCCAGGGTCAGCCCGAGCAGCGACATGTTGTCGGTGTTGAGCACCCCGTGACAGAAACCTGCCGCCTGCCACTTGGCGATGAGCCGCGCTGTGCGGCGCACCACTTCGGCAAACAGCTCGGCACCATTGGCCAGCTCGGGGAAATGGTGGCGCAGCAGATAATCGATAAGGGCCGGGATCTTCTCTCCCTGCCCGCTCCAGGCGAAATACTCGATGTGGCCGAAGCGCAGGTGGCTGGAGGCGGTACGCAGCACGGTCGCCCCCGTCTCCACCTGTTCCCGATAAACGGGCTCCTGGCTACCCACCAGCACCAGCGCCCGGGTAGTCGGGATGCCGAGGGCATGGAGCGCCTCGGAGGCCAGATACTCGCGAATGCTGGAGCGCAGCACGGCACGACCATCGCCAAAGCGGGAGAAGGGTGTCTTGCCCGCCCCTTTCAGATGCAGATCCCAGCGCTGGCCATCCGGCGCCAGTTGTTCTCCCAGCAGCAGTGCCCGTCCGTCACCAAGGCGCGGACTGTAACCGCCGAACTGATGGCCCGCATAGACCTGGGCCACCGGCTGCATGCCGGGCAAAGGCTGCCCATGACCACAGCAGGCCAGCCAGTCGGCCTCGCTCACCGCCCCCAGCCCCAGCTCGCCGAGCAGCGCACGGTTGAGGTGCAGCAGGCCGGGGGCATGCAGTGGTTGGGGGGCGACGGGCTCGCAGGCCCAGGGCAGTTCGGTGGCAAAAGTGTTGATCAACTTCATGGTGATGCGGGTCGTCCCTGCGTATGCTCGTGTCACTCTTTATACCGCCCCCGGCCATTTCCGGCTAACAGGCGATCGCGTATTTCATATCAAGGAGAAGAAGATGCAGAAATGGGTGTATGCCCTGCCTTTGCTGGCTCTGGCCTGGGGACACAACGCCAGGGCGGCGGATATCGAGGCTGGCAAGGCCAAGGCTGCGGTGTGCGCCGCCTGCCACGGCGTCGCAGGCAAGGCGAGCGTGCCGGTTTATCCTCACCTGGCGGGCCAACAGGAGGCCTATCTGTTGAAACAGCTGAAAGCCTTCAAGGATGGCAGTCGCAAGGAGCCACTGATGGTTCCCTTCATGGCCCCGCTCAGCGAGGCGGACATGGAAAACCTGGCGGCCTATTACGCCAGCCTGAAATAATTCACGGCGTCCGGATAATGGGCTCCTTCCCCCTGATGTGCCCCCTCCCGGCCTGAGTCTGCCGCAGTCGATGATGCTTCGCTAATCAACCCTAGCGCCGGCAGTAGTCGATGATCAGGTCCATAAAGGCTTCACCGAAGCGTTCCAGCTTGCGATGGCCGACGCCGTTGATCGCCAGCATTTCGTCTTCGGTCATCGGCATGAGCTGTGCCATCTCCACCAGGGTCGCATCGTTGAACACCACGTAGGGAGGCACCTCTTCATCCTCGGCGATCTGTTTGCGCAGGGCGCGCAGCTCCTTGAACAGCCGCTTGTCGTAGTTGGCGTTGTCGAGCAGGCCGTTGCGCTTCTCCTTGCGACTGGAGATGGGCTGCAGGCGGGGTACCGCCAGTTCCAGCTTCACCTCGCCGCGCAGCACGGGGCGGGCCGCCTCGGTCAGCTGCAACACCAGGTTGCGGGTGATGTTCTGGGTCAGCAGGCCTTTGTGGATCAGCTGGCGGATCACGCTCATCCAGTATTCGTGGCTCTGATCCTTGCCGATGCCATAGGTCGACAGCTTGTCGTGACCGTGATCCTTGATGCGCTGGTTCAGCGACCCGCGCAGCACCTCCACCACATAGCCCACCCCGAAGTTCTGCCCCACCCGCCAGACGCAGGAGAGTGCCTTCTGGGCGTCTTCGGTGCCGTCATAGCTCTTCGGCGGATCGAGGCAGATGTCGCAGTTGCCGCACGGCTTGTCGTTGTACTCCCCGAAGTAGTTGAGCAGCACCTGGCGACGGCAGGTCTGCGCCTCGGCGAAGGCCGCCATCACGTTGAGCTTGTACTGCTCCACCTGCAGCTGCTGGGGGTTCTCGATGTTGTCGAGCAGGCGCCGCACCCGGCCGATGTCGGCGGGATCGTAGAGCAGCAGCGCCTCCGCCGGGGTGCCGTCACGGCCGGCCCGGCCTGTCTCCTGGTAGTAGGATTCGATGTTCTTGGGGATGTCGTAGTGCACCACGAAACGCACGTTGGGCTTGTCGATGCCCATGCCGAACGCCACCGTCGCCACCACTATCTCCACGTCATCCTTGAGGAAGGCTTCCTGGGTCTGCTGGCGCAGCGCCAGCGGCAGGCCGGCATGATAGGGTGCCGCCTTGCAGCCGTGGCGGGAGAGGCGCTCCGCGACCTCCTCCACCCGGTTGCGGCTGGAGCAGTAGACGATGCCGCAGTTGCCCTTCTGGCTCTGCACATAGCGCAGCAACTGCTCCGCCGCCTTGAACTTCTCCACCAGGCTGTAGCGGATATTGGGCCGATCGAAGCTGGCAGTGTGGATAAAGGGATCGCTCAGTTCCAGGCGGTGCAGCATGTCGCTGCGGGTCGCCTCGTCGGCGGTGGCGGTGAGCGCCACCACGGGCACCTGGGGGAACCACTGCTTGAGCCGCCCGAGCGCCGCGTATTCCGGCCGAAAATCGTGCCCCCACTGGGAGACGCAATGGGCCTCGTCGATGGCGAACAGACCGAGCGGCAGTTCGGCCAGCCGGTCCATGAACTCGTGCTGCAGCAAGCGCTCGGGGGAAACATAAACCAGTTTGATCTCGCCGCGGCGCATGGCGGCAAAGTTCTGGATCATCTCCTCCCGGCTCAGGGCCGAGTTGATATAGGCCGCCGCCACGCCGTTGGCACGCAGGGTGTCGACCTGATCCTTCATCAACGAGATGAGGGGTGAGACCACCACCCCGAGCCCCGGTCGCAGCAGCGCCGGGATCTGGTAGCAGAGCGATTTGCCGCCGCCAGTGGGCTTGAGCACCAGGGCATCGCGCCCCGCCACTATCTGCTCGATGATCTCGAGCTGACCCGGCCGAAATTGCTGATAGCCGAAGACCGCTTGCAGCAGGGCTAGCGGTGTCTCTGGCTGAGGGTCAGGCAGGGTTTCGGCAATCGCAGTCATGGGCTCTCCTTTGGGGTCGCCATTCTAAAGCAGCCGCCGCCCACAATAAACCTGCCATTGCGACTGTTAAGGAAGTGTTGCAGACTGGCTGGAGTTTTTACTCGGCTTTGCTGACAGGGATCGGGATCAAGGATGAAACAGATGCTCAAGAAGATGGCGCTCAGTGGCATTGCCAACCTGTTCGCCGAGAAGATGCCGTTCAACAAGCTGATCGGCATGCAGGTGACCCACTACGACTTCGACAAGGTGGAGCTGCGCATCAGGATGGACGAGAAGCTCATCGGCAACCCCTTCCACAACATTTTGCACGGCGGCGTCACCGCCAGCCTGCTGGACGTGGCGGGCGGCATGATAGTCGCCGCCTCCTGCATCGACGAGCTGGAGGATTTCTCCCCCAGCTACCTCAAGGAGCGCTTCTCCCGCCTCGGCACCATCGATCTGCGGGTGGACTATCTGCGCCCGGGCCGGGGCAACGAGTTCATCGCTACTGCCCACATCATCCGCGCTGGCAGCAAGGTCGCCGTTGCCCGTATGGAGCTGCACAACGAGGAGGGGACCCATATCGCCTTCGGAACCGGTACCTATCTGGTTGGATGAGCCCGCTTAATGCATAAAAACCACTCTGTTAATCCACTTTTAATCATTAGATTCCTTACCCCCTCCGCCCGATAAAGAGCCATACTGAGATCCGGGATTGTTTGCAGAGGGAGGATTGCAGGCGATGAGTGCGAAACTGGCGACCACACCATCCAGAGCCTTGTTGATGCGTATCGAGTCCATGCTCGACGAGGTGCAGACACCCGAGTGTCGTCACTGGCTGGAACAGGAGCTTGAGGGCTATGCGCTCTCCTCGCCCTTGCCCTGGTATCGCATCGTTCCCTGCCGGCAACGCGGTCACTTTTTGGATCTGAAGACGGGAAAATATTTGACCTGTCATATCAACAGTCAAACGCTATGCCAACGCGATCTGGCCCAAATTCAGTTCATCTATGCCCGTGAGCCCGCCGCCCACTATTTGCTGCAACGCAATTCCGGTATTGAGCCCTGGCCAGAACAGCTGCTGGAAGATTATCAGGAGCAGCTGATCCCCGGCCATCTATGCCTGCAAGCCTGGCATGAGCCCGTGATTTCATTACGTGCACAACTGATGGAGGGAATCGAACATTTCATTAGTGAGTACCCCAAGCACGCGGCCTTGCAACCTCAGCACAGCTTCAAGGCATTGCGGCATCAGCACTGGCATATCTGAGTAAGCGCCTGGCGCGCAAGGAGGGCACGATAGACAAGACCCATAGCGAGATTGCCACAATCTGAGAGTGCCGGAGTCAGGATCAGACTCCACCCATGGGCCACCGGGCGGTGGCCCTTTTCATGCCTGCTGCAATCCCCCTCAGCACTCGTCCACTTCTTGTGACCGCAAAATACAGTCATGACTCAACCATCATCGGCAGTGCTCAGCCCGGGAATGCCCCAGATATTCCGGATGCGGAACTAGATGGCCCAAGCTACGTCAGGAAAGAGAAGCTGCCGGCTGGCAGAGAGAAGAAAAGCGGAGAGTATAAATGCGAAAAGGCCGCTCATTGAGCGGCCTTTTCAAAAGTGGTCGGTGTGAGAGGATTCGAACCTCCGACCCCTTCGTCCCGAACGAAGTGCGCTACCAAGCTGCGCTACACACCGATGTCTGCGGGACGGGAATTTACCGAAAGCCCCGACCCGACACAAGCCTTTTTTGCATTAAAAGGGAAAAAAACTGCCGTTCGCTCAACTATTCAGCGTTTTACGCACGAGTTTACCGGAATGCAGCCAGGCGATGACATTCCGGCAACCGGGCTCAAGGCAACTGCAGCGATTCGGGCCCCAGTAGACGGGGTCGCCAGTCAGCCACCATCCCGTGCTCCAGCCAGCTAGCCGCATTCTGACGCCAGTTGGGTGACAGCGCCGGGTTCTCCAGCAACAGCAGTAGATCGGCTTCGTTGCGTACCTGATTGAACAGGATATCGGCGGTGCGCTTCACCGTCAGCTCTGGATAGGGCCTGTCCACCAGCTCCAGAGTCTGATCCGGTGCGACCATGCCCTCCTCCAGCACCCGCAGCAACCAGCCACAGCGACCACTGAGCTGCATCACCTGGGACATCTGACCATAGCCAAAGCGCTGGTTGAGTTTGAAACAGGGCGATCTGGGCTGACTTATCTGGATCAGTGCCTCGCCGAGTCGATAGACGTCGCCGATGCAGGCCTGTGCTTCGGTCAGCCCGACACCGGAGAGATTCTCGCCAAAGGCGGCGGGTTGCCATGGCGTTTTGGGTGCAGGCAAGCCCAGCGCGGTTTGCCAGGTCTGCCACCAGGGGTAGTGATCGGCGGGATAGTAGTGCAGCGCCCGATCCGGGCCGCCATGATGACGTTGATCGCTTTGCTCATCCCCCTCCAGTCCAAGCTGGCCGCAAAACAGCGGCGCCGTGGCGGGGTGTTTGTGGATGGCTGTCGTGAGACCGGGCACCAGTTCGGCACCACGGCCGGTAAAGAGAGAGATCCGCATACTCATCCTCCGAATTGACGAGAGTAGGCGGATCTTAACACGAGGTCAGGCGACAGCCTGCATCTGGGCTGTCATGGCGATCTCGGCGCGGCGGCGTTTCTCCGCCTTGGCCATCAGATACCAACTGCCAAAGGTAAACAGGGATACCGACAGCAGGATCAGGCTGGCCACCGCGTTGATCTCGGGTTTCACACCGAGACGCACCGCCGAGAAGACCTCCATCGGCAACGTGGTCGAGCCCGGGCCGGAGACGAAACTTGCCAGCACCAGATCGTCAAGCGACAGGGCAAACGACATCATGCCGCCCGCCGCCAGCGAGGGGGCGATCATCGGGATGGTGATCAGGAAGAACACCTTCCAGGGTTTGGCCCCCAGATCCATGGCCGCCTCCTCAATGGAGAGATCCAGTTCCCGCAACCTGGCCGACACCACGATCGCCACATAGGCGGTACAGAAGGTGGTGTGGGCAATCCAGATGGTCACCATGCCCCGCTCTGCGGGCCAGCCCACCAGCTGGGCCATGGCCACGAACAACAGCAGCAGGGAGAGACCGGTGATCACCTCGGGCATCACCAACGGCGCCGTCACCATGCCGCCGAACATGGTCCGGCCGCGGAAGTGAGGGATCCGGGTCAACACAAAGGCCGCCACCGTCCCCAGCGCCACCGCCGCAATCGCGGTGTAGAAGGCGATCTCCAGCGAGCGCAGCACTGAACCTATCAGCTGCTTGTTGTCCAGCAGGCCGAAGTACCACTTCAGCGACCAGCCACCCCATACGGTTACCAGCTTGGAGGCGTTGAAGGAGTAGATCACCATGATGACCATGGGCAGGTAGATGAACAGCAGACCCAGCCACAGCATCAATTTGGCAAAACCGAAACGCTTCATGCTTTACCCTCCAGCTCTTTGGCCTGGTTGCGGTTGAACAGGATAATGGGGACGATCAGCACCGCCAGCATCACCACCGCCAGGGCAGAGGCCACCGGCCAGTCACGGTTGTTGAAGAACTCCTGCCACAGCACTTTACCAATCATCAGAGTCTCGGGGCCGCCCAGCAGTTCCGGAATCACGAACTCACCCACCACAGGGATGAACACCAGCATGCAGCCGGCGATGATGCCGTTCTTGGAGAGCGGTACCGTGATCTGCCAGAAACGGGTGAGGTTGCGGGCACCGAGATCGGAAGCCGCCTCCAGCAAGCTCTGGTCGTGCTTGACCAGGTTGGCGTAGAGCGGCAGCACCATGAACGGCAGGTAGGAGTAAACGATGCCGATGTAGACCGCCAGGTTGGTGTTGAGGATCTGCAGCGGCTCGTCGATGAGGCCTATCCCCATCAGCAGGCTGTTGAGCAGGCCGTTGTTGCTGAGGATGCCCATCCAGGCGTAGACCCGGATCAGGATCGCGGTCCAGGTCGGCATCATGATGAGCAGCAGCAGAACGGTCTGGGTCTCCTTGTTGGCCCGCGCGATGGCATAGGCCATCGGATAACCGATCAGCAGACAGAGCAGGGTGCTGATGAAGGCCATCTTGAGGGAGCCAAGATAGGCAGCGATATAGAGCTCATCTTCCCGCAGCAGCAGGTAGTTGCCCATGTTGAGCAGTATGGTGAGCTGGTTGTCGGCCCAGCTCACCACATCGGTGTAAGGCGGGATCGCCACATCTGCTTCGGCGAAGCTTATCTTCACTACGATGATGAAGGGCAGCAGGAAGAAGAGGAACAGCCAGAAGAACGGGATGCCGATCACCAACTGGCGCCCGCCCAATATCTTCAGTCGTTTCAATGCATTCATGATTGCAGCACCACGCCGCTGTCATCTTCCCAGTAGAGGAACACCTGGTCATCCCAGGTCGGCCGCTTGCCGTGGCGTTCGGCGTTGGCGATGAAAGCCTGAACGATCTTGCCCGAGGGCAGCTGGATGTAATAGACGGAGTGGCCGCCCAGATAGGCGATGTCATAGACCTCGCCCTTGGTCCAGTTGAAATCGGGGTGCTCGATCTCGACCGGTTTTTGCAGGCTCATCAGCAGCTTCTCCGGCCGCAGGGCATAGGTCACCTTCTTGTTCTCGGCGCGGGAGCTGATGCCATGGCCCACATAGATGGGTTGCTCCAGATCCGCACAGGCAATGGTGGCGTGGTCCTGCTCATCTTCCACCAGCATGCCGTCAAACAGGTTGACGTTGCCGATGAACTCGCACACCAGCCGGCTGGCCGGGGTCTCGTAGATATCCATCGGGCTGCCGATCTGCTCAATGCAACCGAGATGCATGATGGCGATCCGCTCGGCCATGGTCATGGCCTCTTCCTGATCGTGGGTCACCATGACACAGGTCACGCCGACCCGTTCGATGATCTCCACCAGCTCCAGCTGCATCTGGGAACGCAGCTTCTTGTCCAGTGCCCCCATGGGTTCGTCCAGCAGCAGCAGCTTGGGGCGCTTGGCCAGGGAACGAGCCAGGGCCACCCGCTGACGCTGACCACCTGAGAGCTGGTGCGGCTTGCGGCGGGCATACTGGGTCATCTGCACCAGCTTGAGCATCTCCTCCACCCGGGCATCGATCTCGGCCCTGGGCAGGCCATCCTGCTTGAGACCGAAGGCGATGTTCTGCGCCACCGTCATGTGGGGGAACAGGGCATAAGACTGGAACATCATGTTGATGGGGCGCTCGTAGGGCGGCATGTCGGTGATGTCGACCCCGTCGAGGAACAGACGTCCCTCGGTGGGGCGCTCGAACCCGGCCAGCATCCGCAACAGGGTGGATTTACCCGAACCGGACCCTCCGAGCAGGGCGAAGATTTCGCCCTTGTGGATGTTGAGCGACACATTGTCGACCGCCAGCGTTTCATCGAACTGCTTGCTGACCCGATCGATCTTGACCAGCACTTCTTTGCGCTGCTGACTGCCCTCGAGGGCTTTCTTGTAGGCACTGGAGGCTATCGCCATTACCAAACTCCCAAGCGTGACACCGACCAGAGGGTCGATTCATAAAAGCGATCTGGCGCCCCAGAGCGGGCACCAAGGTTAGGTTCCGGACTTGATCTTCGTCCAACTCCGGGTCATTTGGCGCTGTACCGCACGTGGATGTGCCTCCTGCACAAACAGATGCTCCAGCACCGCTTGAGGCGGGTAGACCCGCTCATCCTTGCGCACCTCCTCATCCATGAACTCTCCGGCCTTGGCGTTGGGGTTCGCATAGCCCACATAGTTGCTGATCTTGGCGATCACCTCGGGCCGCAGGACATAGTTGATGAGGGCGTGGGCTTCTTTGACATTGTGGGCATCCGCCGGGATGGCCATCATGTCGAACCAGAGGTTGGCTCCCTCCTTCGGAATGCTGTAGGCAATATTCACCCCTTTGCCCGCTTCCTCGGCTCTCGCCGCCGCCTGCAGGATGTCGCCGGAGAAACCGGCCGCCACGCAGATGTCGCCATTGGCCAGATCGCCGATGTACTTGGAGGAGTGGAAGTAGGCCACATAGGGCCGCACCTTCAACAGCTGGGCCTCGGCTTTCTTGATGTCGGCCGGTTCGTGACTGTTGGGATCGAGTCCGAGGTAGTTGAGGACGGCGGGGATCATCTCGTCGGCAGAGTCGAGAAACGCGACGCCGCAACGGGAGAGTTTTGCCATGTTTTCCGGTTCAAAGATGGTGGCCCAAGAGTCAATCTTGTCGACCCCCAGTACCGCCTTGATCTTGTCGACGTTGTAGCCGATGCCATTGGTTCCCCACAGATAGGGCACCGCGTATTGCTGATCCGGATCCACCTTGTCGAGCTGGCTGAGCAGCACGGGGTCCAGGTTGGCCAGATTGGGCAGCTGGGATTTGTCCAGTTTCTGGAACGCCCCCGCCTGGATCTGCTTGGCCAGGAAATTGTTGGAGGGCACCACCAGGTCGTACCCGGTCCGTCCCGTCAGCAGCTTGCCCTCAAGGGTCTCGTTAGAGTCAAACACGTCATAGACTGTCTTGATCCCGGTCGCCTGCTGGAAATCGCTGAGGGTCGTCTCGCCGATATAATCGGACCAGTTGTAAAAGTGCACCACAGGGGCTGCCTGGGCCACATTCGCCAGCCCCATGGTCAGGGCAAGGGTGATCAACTTGGTAGTATGCACTGTGTCAGTTCTCCTGTTTTGTGGTATTCCGGCTGCGCATCCCTTCGCGCGGCCCATCCCGAAGGGATGGCATCACAATCCTCCCGGCCGAACTGCGGACCGGGAGGAGCACTCGTCACTTACTTGCCGGACTTGATCTTGGTCCAGCTGCGGGTCATGGTCCGCTGCACCTTGGCCGGCAGATCCGGGAAGGTGTAGATCTTCTGCAGGGTCGCCGCATCGGGGTAGACACCCGGATCGGTGCGGATCGCCTCATCCACCAGCGGAGTGGCAGCCTTATTGCCGTTCGGGGCCTGGATCTGGTTGGTGATGTTGGCGATCACCTCCGGCTTCATCAGGTAGTTGATGAAGGTATGGGCAGATTCGACGTTCTTGGCATCGGCCGGAATGGCGATCATGTCAAAGAAGCTGCCAGCGCCTTCCTTCGGAATGATGTAGGTCAGCGCGACACCATTCTTGGCCTCGGCAGCACGTGCTTTGGACTGTTGCAAGTCCATGGAGTAACCGACCGCCACACACAGGTTGCCGTTGGCCAGATCCGAAATGTACTTGGAGGAGTGGAAATAAGCGGTATAGGGGCGAATGGTGAGGAACAGCTCCTCGGCCTTCTTCAGCTCGGCCGGCTTCTGGCTATCCGGCTTGAAGCCCAGGTATTGCAGGGCCGCGGGCAGCATTTCGGTCGGCGAGTCGAGGAAGGAGACGCCGCACTCCTTGAGCTTGGCCATGTTTTCCGGCTTGAACACCAGATCCCAGGAATCCACCGGGGCCTTGTCACCCAGTACGGCCTTCACCTTCTCGGGGTTGTAGGCAAAGCCGATGGTGCCCCACAGATAGGGGATGGAGTACTGGTTGCCCGGATCGCTAGGCTCGAGCGCCTTGAGCAGGTTGTCATCCAGATTTTGCCAGTTGGGGAGCTTGGACTTGTCCAGCTTCTGGAACACGCCCGCCCTGATCTGCTTGGCCAGGAAGGGGTTGGACGGCACCACGATATCGTAGCCAGACTTGCCTGCCAGCAGCTTGGCTTCCAATACCTCGTTGCTGTCGAACACGTCATAGACCACCTTGATGCCCGTCTCCTTCTGGAAATTATCCAGGGTATCCGAGGCGATGTAGTCGCTCCAGTTATAGACGTGCAACACCTTCTCTTCAGCCATTGCTCCGGCGCTTGCCATGACCAACGCCACAGAGGCAGCGATCACTCCCGTTTTGAAAGACATCATCCTTGTCTCCTAAGCAAATTGTATGCGCATGCCAACCTGCCTGGCACCAGCTATCCCTTCAGCTTCGCAGCAGTCAGATCCAGACTGAGCCTTGCCAGTTTGACCAATTCATCAACCTGTTCCTCGGTGATGACCAAGGGGGGCGATATGATCATGGTATCGCCGACCGCCCTCATCACCAAGCCATTGTTAAAGCAGAATTCCCGACACGTCATTCCGGCATTTGCCTCGGCCGGAAAACGCTGGTTGGTCTGCTTGTCCCGGACAATTTCCAGCGCGGCCACCAGGCCTTTGCCGCGAGTTTCGCCCACCAGAGGATGGTCGGCCAGCTCGCTCCAGCGACGCTGCAAATAGGGGCCGATAGTATCATGCACTCGCTTAACTATGCTCTCGTTTTGCATAAGCTGGATATTGGCTACCGCCACGGCGCAGGCCACCGGGTGACCCGAGTAGGTGAAGCCGTGGTTGAACTCGCCCCCCTCCTCCACCAGCACCCTGGCGACCCGATCGCTCACCATCACGGCACCCAGCGGCAGATAGCCGGAGGTGATCCCCTTGGCCAGGCACATCAGATCCGGTTTGATGCCAAACCCTTCGCTGGCAAACCAGTGGCCGGTGCGGCCAAACCCGCAGATCACTTCATCGGCGATGAGCAGGATGCCGTACTGATCGCAGATGCGCTGGATCTCGGGCCAGTAGCTGTCGGGCGGAATGATGACGCCGCCGGCCCCCTGGATCGGTTCGCCGATGAAGGCGGCCACCTTGTCCACCCCCAGCTCCAGGATCTTCTTCTCCAGCTGGCGGGCACGCTCCAGGCCGAACTCGTGGGCACTCATCCCCTGTCCCTCGCCGAAGTGGTAGGGCTGATCGATGTGCACTATGCCGGGGATGGGCAAGCCACCCTGGGCATGCATGCCCTTCATGCCGCCAAGGCTCGCCCCCGCCACGGTGGAGCCGTGATAGGCGTTGTGGCGGCTGATGATCACCTGCTTGTCGGGCTGCCCCTTGCTGGCCCAGTAGTGGCGTACCATGCGCAGCACGGTATCATTGCACTCGGAGCCCGAGCCGGTGAAGAAGACGTGATTGAGATGGGCCGGCGTCACCTCGGTCAGCAGGGTGGCCAGCTCGATCACCGGCGGGTGTGCAGTCTGGAAGAAGAGGTTGTAGTAGGGCAGCTGCTGCATCTGGCGGGTGGCTGCATCCACCAGCTCCTGGCGGCCGTAACCCATGTTGACGCACCACAACCCCGCCATACCGTCGAGGATGCGCTTGCCGTCGGAGTCTTCCAGATAGACGCCATCGGCCTTGGTGATGATGCGGCTGCCCTTCTTGTTCAGGGCCTGAAAATCGGTAAAGGGATGCAGGTGGTGGCTGGCATCCAGTTGCTGCCACTCACGGGTGGTGTGCTGCATTTCTTGCTCCTCGGTTCCTTCGACTCAAGCGGTTTGTTTCGTGAATCGAGAGGCTGCTGGCGCGCTGCCAGCACTCTCGATATGAGCGGGGAGGTTCAGCCTCCCCACAGGGGGGATGCGTGACGGGCACGCATCCGGGTCACACGTTCAGCAGCAGGAATTCCCGTTCCCAGCGGCTGATCACCCCGAAGTAGGTCTCGTATTCCTTGCGCTTGACCGCCACGAAGGCGCGGGTGAAGCGCTCGCCCAGCATCTCCTTGATCGGCTCGCATTGCTCGAGATGGCTGAGCGCCTCCTCCAGCGAGCGGGGCAGGCTGTAGGGCAGCTCGTAGGCGCTCGACTTCATCTCGGGCAGCGGGTCCAGCTTCTCCATCATGCCGAGATAGCCGCAGGCCAGGGTAGCGGCCAGCGCCAGATAGGGGTTGGCATCGGCACCGGCGAAGCGGTTCTCCACCCGGCGGGCATTGGGCTCGGAGAAGGGCACCCGCAACCCGCAGGTGCGGTTCTCCACCCCCCACTGCACGTTGCGCGGCGCGCTCTCGCCGAAAGTGAGACGGCGGTAGGAGTTGACGTTCGGCGCCAGCAGGGCGGTCACCGCCGGGGTGTATTTCTGCAGCCCGGCGATGAAGTGCATGAACAGCTCGGAGTGGCCGCCGCTCTCGGTGCCGAACAGGTTGCGGCCGTCCATGTCCTCCAGACTCTGGTGGATGTGCATGGCGGAGCCGGGCTCATTGCTCATCGGCTTGGCCATAAAGGTGGCGTAGATGCCGTGGCGGTGAGCCGCTTCCCGCATGGTGCGCTTGAACAGGAACACCTGGTCGGCGAGATCGATGGCATCCCCGTGCAGGAAGTTGATCTCCATCTGGGCGGCGCCGGATTCGTGGATCAGGGTATCCACCTCCAGCTCCTGGGCCTCGCAGTAGTCGTACATGTCCTCGAAGATGGGGTCGAATTCGTTGACCGCATCGATGCTGAACGATTGGCGGGCGGTCTCCGGGCGACCGTTGCGTCCCACGGGAGGCACCAGGGGGTAGTCGGGATCTTCGTTGCGAGTCACCAGGTAGAATTCCAGCTCGGGCGCCACCACCGGCTTCCAGCCCTGCTTCTCGTAGAATGACAAAACCCGGCGCAGTACCGAACGGGGGGCGATGTCGATCAGCTTGCCATTGACGTCGAAGCAGTCGTGGATCACCTGGGCGGTCGGCTCCAGTGCCCAGGGCACGAAGCGGATGGTGTTGGGATCGGGATAGAGCTGCATGTCCCGCTCCAGCGGGTCGATCATGCTGTCATCGTCCGGGTATTCGCCGGTTACCGTCTGGGTGAAGATGACCTCGGGCAGGCGCATGCCCCCCTCGCGTAGAAACTTGTTGGCTGGGATGATCTTGCCCCGGGCGTTGCCGGTGAAATCCGGAAACAGGCACTCCACCTCCGTGATGCGATTGTTCTCCATCCAGCCTTTGATACTGTCCATGTTAAACCCCGACTTTCGATTGTCATTGGCAAGGGTGTCTAATATATGGAACACCCTTGTTATCAAATTGTAATCAACATCACCATAAAAGCCCGCCATCAAGGGCAATGTCAAGGTGAACTGTTTAAAAAAATATAAATATCGGTGCATATAATGACCAAGACGGCACCAAATACTAAACACTTCATCCCGGACTCAGCTCATTGCAAAGCCAGTGCCAACAGGGGTTTCAGGACGCGACAGAACCCGGCCGAACAGTGGTCCGAATGGGCTTTTCTTTGCAAGGGCGCACAATCCTTGTCCCATTTGCTTTGCTTGGCTGCATTTTTTTGGTACAAGGCCCGCCCTGATTTGCACTCTCTTGCACGATTCGGGTGCAAATCAGACACAAGGGCTTGGTCTGCAGGCAGACAGCCCCCATAAACAGGGATAATTGGGTTAGTAAACTGACTGGTAGTAAATCGTATGTGTGATTTCATGACTGAAGACCAACTGGCCTTTTACAAGGGGCAGATCGAGCAACAGATCGTCGAGCTCGAGGAACGCCTCAACTCCCAGGCCAGCCAGGCCATCGCCACCGATACCAACGAGATGGCTGATGAAATTGACCGTGCCAGCATCGAGGAGGCCCGCCGTCTGGAGCTGAACCGCATCGAGCACGACAAACTGCACCTGCGCAAACTGCGTGGCGCGTTGAAGCGCATCAGCGAAGGAGATTTCGGCTACTGCGAATCCTGCGGTGACGAGATCTCTCTCAAGCGGTTGCAGGCTCGTCCAGAATCCCGTTTCTGCGTCGAGTGCCAGAGCACCAAGGAATTCAACGACACTCACGTATTCCGCCGCGTCGCCTGATCTCTGTAGACCGTCGCGATCCGCGGTGAATCGCGGGCAGGCTGCACGGCCCAAGGTATCCGGTTCATCTCGATGAACCGCGAGCCTGACGGCGAACACGCCTTGCTCATGACTTCGCCACAAGATCGCGGAGAAGTTCTGATAGACTCCGGGCTAGCCCCGGATTCTAGAGGAGAACAGAGAGTGAAATGGCTCATCAAGCTGTGCTTGTGTCTGCCCCTGCTGGCACAAGCACAGGTTCTGCAGGTCAAGATCCCCAGCCGGCCCATCAACAGCCTGGATCAGGAGTACCAGATCAAGCTGCTGGAACTGGCCCTGACCCGCTCCGGACAACCCTTTCGCATCGACCCCGTCGAACTCGATCTCAACCAGTTCACCCTGCAGCAGCAGCTGGTCAAGGGCAAGAAGATCAATGTGTTCTGGATGGGTACCTCCAGTGCTCTCGAATCCGCCCTCATCGCCATCCCGATCCCGCTGTTTCGCGGGCTGGAAGGGCTGCGCCTGTCGTTCATCCACCAAGATGCCCAGGAGAAGTTCAACCAGGTCAACACCCTGGCCGATCTCAAGCAGATGAAGGCATTGCAGGGTGTCGGCTGGGCCGACAACAGGATCCTGGAGAATGCCGGCATCCCTACCTATTCGGGTCGCTACAGCAACCTGTTCCGCCTCATCAATGACGGCGACAAGGTGGACTTCTTCCCCCGCAGCCTGGTGGAGATCTTCGCCGAGCATGGCGAACTGGCCGAGCAATATCCCCGCCTCGCCATCGAGCAACACCTGCTGCTGCGCTACCCCTTCGCCCAGTTCTTCTTCGTCAGTCCCTACAATCCCAAGCTGGCCAAGGCGATCCAGACCGGGTTGGAGCGGGCCTACGCCGACGGCAGCTTCATGAAGTTCTTCAATGAGAACCCCAGGATCCGCGAGGCGCTGGCCAGCGCCAACCTGGATCGGCGGGTCACCATCAAGCTGGATAATCCGGACATGACCCCCTTGCTCCAACGCATTCCGGCCCAATATTGGCAATATCCGCCCCGCTAAAGGGGCGTTTGTCGCAAGCGGCCGCCCCAACGCCAGGCTGGCCACTCTCCACCGCGCCCAGGAGTTGATATGCAAAAGACCAAGATGAGCCTGCTGCTGGCGGGTTGCCTGCTGGCCATGCCGGCCCTCGCCGACAAGGCCGACCCCGTCGGCGAGGTAAGCACCTCGTTCAAGCTGCTCGGCCCCAACCACAAGATCCTGGTGGAGGCGTTCGATGACCCCAGGATCGACGGCATCGCCTGCTATCTGGCACGTCCCAAGACCGGCGGCGTCAAGGGCGGGCTGGGTCTGGCGGAAGATCCGTCCCACGCCTCCCTCTCCTGCCACCAGATCGGCCCCATCACCCTGCCCGAGAAGCTGAAGGCGGGGGAAGAGGTATTCGACGTCAGCACCTCCCTGGTGTTCAAGGAACAGAAGGTGGTGCGCTTTTACGACCAGAAGCGCAATGCGCTGGTCTATCTCACCTACAGCACCAAGCTGGTGGACGGCTCCTACAAGAGCGCCGTCAGCGCTGTGCCCATCATGCCCTGGGGCTGATCCCCGCAAGGAGGCAAGCATGTACGAAACCGTTCTGATCACCGGCGCCACCAGCGGCATCGGCCACGCCCTGGTGCACGACCTGTGCGCACGCGGCTACCGGGTCTATGCCACCGGCCGCAATGAGGCAGCCCTGGCCGAGCTGATGGCCGCCAACGGCTGCCTTGGCAGCACCGCCGATCTCACCGATCCCCCGCAGGCCATGGCCCTCTATCAGCGGGCTCGCGAAGCGCTGGGGCGGGTCGATGTGCTGATCAACAACGCCGGCGCCAACCCGCGCAAGGCGCCGATCGCCGACACCACGCTGGAAGAGTTCGAGCTGCAGTACGCCCTCAACCTGCGCGCCCCCTATCTGCTCGGACGCGAGGCCCTGCGCGAGATGATCCCGCGCGGCAGCGGTTACATCATCAACGTGGTGAGCACCTGCGCCCTGCGCCACCCCACCCCCATGGGCATCTACAGCACCATGAAGAGCGGCCTGGCGAGCCTGAGCCAGGTGATGATGAAGGAGGCCCAGCCCCACGGTATCAAGGTCTCGACCCTCTACCCGGGCGGCGTCGATACCCCGTTTCGGGTCGAGGCCAAGCCTCACTACATGCAACCCGCCAGCGTGGCCACCACCATCACCACCCTGCTTGACCTGCCGGCGGACGTGATCGTCCACGAGATGACCTTCCGGCCGCCGTTCGAGCTGGAGTGAGTACGCCATGCGGGCATGGTGATCAGGATCACGGTTTGTAGTAACGTGACGCCATCAACCGATACGGAGTTCCAACATGAAAGTCGCCGTTTTCAGCAGCAAGAGCTATGACAAAGAGCATTTCAACCAGGCCAACAGCCAGTACGGCTTCAACCTGGAGTTTTTCGATGTTCGTCTGGAGGCCAAGACGGCCCGATTGGCTCACGGCTTCCCGGTCGTCTGCCTGTTCGTCAACGACGATGCGGATCGCGAAGTCTTGACCGAGCTGGCCGCCAACGGCACCAAGGTCATCGCCCTGCGCTGCGCCGGCTACAACAATGTTGATCTGGCTGCCGCCAGGGAGCTGGGGATGAAGGTAGTGCGGGTACCGGCCTACTCGCCGGAGGCGGTGGCCGAGCACGCGGTGGGGCTGATGATGACCCTCAACCGCCGTATCCATAAGGCCTATCAGCGCACCCGCGACGCCAACTTCTCGCTGGAGGGGCTGGTCGGCTTCAACATGCACGGCCGCACTGCCGGCATCATAGGCACCGGCAAGATCGGCATCGCCACCCTGCGCATCCTCAAGGGGTTCGGTATGCGGCTGCTGGTAAGCGACCCGTACCAGAACCAGGCGGCACTCGATCTGGGGGCCGAGTACGTGGATCTCGACACCCTGTTCCGCCAGTCCGACGTCATCAGCCTGCACTGCCCGCTGTTCAAGGAGAACTACCACCTGCTGAACAAGGAGGCGTTCGACAAGATGAAGGACGGGGTGATGATCATCAACACCAGCCGTGGCGGCCTGCTCGACTCCAACGCCGCCATCGAGGCACTCAAGACCGCCCGCATCGGCGCCCTGGGGCTGGACGTCTACGAGGAAGAGGAAGATCTCTTCTTCGCCGACAAGTCCAACGAGGTGATCACCGATGACGTGTTCCGCCGTCTGTCGGCCTGCCACAACGTATTGTTCACCGGCCACCAGGCCTTCTTGACCCGCGAGGCGCTGCACGCCATCGCCGATACCACCCTCAGCAACATCCGGGCGCTCGACGGCCAGGGTCACTGCGACAACGAGGTGGAGTAAGGGATAACCCCTTTCTTCACCCTGCGCCGGGTTGTGAGACCCGGCGCCATCGGGTAGGCTAGCCCCCCTTTTTTATTCAGGAGTCTGGCTGCCCATGTTTATCGGATTTGATTACGGTACCTCCAACTGTGCCGTTGCCGTAATGGAGCAAGGCAGCCCCAGGCTGCTCAATCTCGGCGCCTCCCGCTATCTCCCCTCCACCCTGCACGCCCCCCATCGGGATGCCATCGCGGGTCTGCTGGCCGAAGGGCTGGCCCCGACCCGTCAGGCGGAATACCTCAAGCTGCGCGGCCCCGTAGTGACCCGGGCCCAGAGCGTGCGCCGCCAGATGCGGGAAGAGGGGCTGATCGACGAGCTCAGCTTCGGCACCGCGGCGCTGGAACGCTATCTGGAAGAGCCGGACGAGGGCTATTACATCAAGTCGCCGAAATCCTTTCTCGGTGCCTATGGTCTCAAGGCCCCCCAGATTGCCCTGTTTGAAGACATCGTCTGCGCCATGATGCTGCACGTTCGCCAGCAGGCGGAGCAGCAGATCGGAGCCCCCATCCGCCAGGCGGTGATCGGCCGCCCGGTCAACTTCCAGGGGCTGGCGGGGGAAGAAAGCAACCGCCAGGCCATCGCCATCCTGACCGAGGCGGCCCGCCTCGCCGGGTTCGAGCAGGTGGAATTTCTCTACGAGCCGGTGGCGGCCGGTTTCGAATTCGAGGCGCGCCTCACCGAAGATTCCGTGGTACTGGTGGTGGATATCGGCGGCGGTACCACAGACTGCTCCATGCTGCGCATGGGCCCGAGTTACCGCGACCAGCTGGATCGCAGCGGCGATCTGCTCGGCCACAGCGGCCAGCGCATCGGCGGCAACGACTTCGACATCCGCCTGACGGTGGAAGGCATGATGCCACTGCTCGGCATGCACGAGACCCTCAAGACCGGCAAGCCGCTGCCCCACCCCCTGTTCTGGGACGCGGCCGCTATCAACGACGTCAGCGCCCAGAGCCGCTTCTACAGCCTGGATACCGCCCGCCAGCTGCAGGATCTGCAGCTCGACAGCCAGCCCGGCAGCAAGCTATCGCGCCTTGCCAACCTGCGGGCCCACAAACTGAGCCACCAGCTGGTGTGGCGCGCCGAACAGGGCAAGATCGCCCTCTCGGAGCAGGATCTGAACCGCCAATCCCTGGACGAGCTGGAGCGAGGTCTGGCAGCAGAACTCAATCGCGAGCAGCTGGCCTGCGCCTCGGCGCCGCTGCTGGAGAAGATCGGCGAGCTGATGGATGAGGCCATCGCCGCCGCCGGCGTACAGCCGGATCGCATCTTCGTCACCGGCGGCAGCGCCCGCTCGCCGCTGATCGCCAGCTTTATCCGCCAGAAGCTCCCGGCTATTCCGCTGGAAGGGGGCGATGACTTCGGCTCGGTCGCCGCCGGCCTGGCCCGTTACGCGGAGCGGTTGTTCGCTTCGGCGAATCAGGGGGAATAACCGCCCCGGCTCAGGAGTGCCACAAAACAACAGGGAGGCCAATGGCCTCCCTGTTGTTTCTCATGCAGACCCTCAGGGCTGAGGGCTGGTCATGTCGAGGCCATCGACGCAAAGCAGCCTGGCCGGCGGCATGGCGATGCCGGAATCGAGACAGTAGTCGACTATCTTGTCCTCAAACTGGCCGTATACCACCTCCAGATGCTGGGGTTGCCACATGCGGGCCGTCCAGATACGCCCCGTGCTGGTGGCGGCGATGCCTGACACGGGTTGCTCCCGGGCCAGCAGGGTTCCGAGCACGGCGGGCAGCGTATCGCAAAACTCCCTGACGGCCCGGCAGGCCAGATCATGCAGCCGATCGCCACGTCGTGGCGTGACGGCCGTCTGGTAGAGAATATTGCCGCCATCGATGGCCTCGGTCGTCTCGTGCAGGGTCATCCCCGTCATCTGGGGCTCCAGCATGTAGCTGGGCCAGAAGTGGGTGATGCAGCCACGGTACCAGGGCGAGAGGCCGCCGTGCACGTTCCACGCCATGCCGTCAAAGCAGTTCAGCAACTCGGGGAAGAGTTTGTGGCAACCGTAGGAGAGCAGCAGTGTCGGCTGCAACTGGCTGATCCTGCGGATCATCTCGGGCCCGTTCAGCTCGTCGTGCCCGATGCTGATGGCCGCATCCAGCGGTGCCCCCTGGGCGGCAAAATAGTGCTGCTCGCACTCGTCACGCAAGCGGAAGTGGTGTTGCCAGAGTGCTGCCAGGCGCCCGTTCAGATGAGCCGGTGGCGCCGGGGTGAAGTGTTCCCGCCGTTCGGCGAACCAAGTCACCGGCAGGCCGCTGGCCATCACCTGGCGCGCCAGGTAGCGGTGGCGGGGGTGATCTCCGGTAATCAGGACTATCGACATGTTTTCTCCTGTCAGCGGCACTGCGGGGCAGTAAACCGGATAAGCTCAGCCTCTTCCAGCAAGGGTACCACGGCCAGCAGGGTGGCCAGCGGCATCCTGGCACGACGCGCCATCTGCAGCAGCGTGTGCCGGCCGTCGGCCAGGTTCAGGATCCACTGCATCGCCATCAGCTGGGTACGGCCATCAAGCAGCTGATCGCTCGACTTGCCGTAGCTCGCAGGCGAATTCAGGTTGGGGTAGAGCCCCCGCTTGCCGAGCTGGGGTTCACCGTAGGGGTTGGTACGCTCGAACACCCCGGCATTCTCGTGCTGCAACAGCAGCTGTTCGAGCTGATCGATGGCCTCGATCAGGCGGGATATCTGCATGAACTCCTTGGTATCACCGCTGGTATGGTATTCGGCAAAGTTGCCATAGACGGTGCGGGCCGCCTGCGCCACCGGCAGGTCAAAGCCCGGCGAGCAGTACTGGCGCTCGTCCGACCCATGGCAGGGGGTGAACTCGCGGACCGCCCAGCGCTCGGGCTGTTCGCTGGCCAGCTGGCGTACCAGTTGATTGAGCAGGCACTCCTCCTGCCTCGCCAGCTTGACGGAGAGGGCGCTGGCCGGCCCTCCCAGACAGGTCAGCACCAGACCACCGATGCAGTGGGACTTCAGGTGCTCGCCATAACGATGCAGGTAGCAGAGGCTCCCTATGGTCTCGGGCGCCAGCACGAAGCGGTAGCTGAACCGTCGCTTCGGCCAGCGAGCCAGCCTGTGGTACAAGCCGAGCAGCACCAGGGGGCCGCTCAGCTCGTTGTTCGCCATGCTGGGGTGACACAGATAGCTCGACAGCAGAAACTCCTGCCGGCTCTCGCCGCCCAGCAGGGCCGTGCCATAATTGATCTCGCCGGCCTGGAACCGGCTGTCGATGCGCACCTGATAGTCACCGGGAGCCAGCTGCGCCAGCTCGTTGTGGGTGAGGCAGAACCCCCAGTTCGGCTGGTAATAGGAGGTGACGTAGGGGATCAGATCCGGCAGATGCGGCAGGGTATGAAGCCGGGGGCGCAACGCCTCGAGCGAATAGCGCCCCTCAACCGGCGCCGAATAATTGACCACCCTCAGATTGTGATCGGCAAAATCGGCCACCACGCGGCCATCTGGCGCAGTCAGTGTCGCCGAATCGATCTGCCATTCGTGCGGGACAGTCCAATCGAAGACCTGGGTGCCGGAGGGCGTGCTCTCCAGCTGCAATGGCATCTGCTCGGCAAAGATGGCCAGACTCTCGCGCAGCCCCGCCCCCGAGATGCTGCGACAGATGGGAAACAGGCGGTCAAACAGTGAGTCCAGCTGCTCGGTGGTCATTTTATATGTTTCATCAAGGCGTTAATCGTTGCGGCACTTTATCACACCCGGCATTGATGGCACCAAATGACCGACGGGTGCACGTTCCCAAACGCCCCTGATCATCTGTTGTCTGCATGGGGAGCTGGCATTCTGTTGTCTGTTGCCCGACCGGTTGTTTACCCAGCAGATCGGGCACATTGCCGGCAAAAAGCAGATAGATGTCGCCATTTAACGACACAGGGGCGAAATGGCGGCGACAGAAGCGGTCGGCTTGCTCCCCTCTGCCCCTGCTGCAAGCGGTCCCGACAGGATATGCTTGTCGCTCCCCCCAACGGAGCCTTGATATGTCCAGATTGCCCGCCCTGCTGATCCCCCTTTTCATGCTCGCCGGATGCAGTTCGACTGCCTTTGTCCAGCAGGATCTGCAACATCATCACTGGGTGCTGAGCAAGCTGGATGGCCAACCGGTCGCGTCGGTGCGCGACAATCCTCCCGACCTCGAGATCGGCGAGCACTTCACCGTCAACGGCATCGCAGGTTGCAACCGTTACTTCGGTCAAGGCCATCTGAAAAAAGACAAGTTGTGGGTCACCAGCCTCGGCAGCACAGTCAGGGCCTGCACGCCGCCCCTCGATGCCATCGAACAGGCGGTGCTCACCACCCTGACCGAGGGGGCGCGTCTGAGCGGCGACAGCCAGACCCTGATCCTGCAGGGCAAGCAGCACCGTTTGGAATACCAATTGCGCGACTGGGTGTTTTGACGCTCAAAAGCCGCATCACAAACAGGAACATGTTGCCCGGCTGTGGCACAATATGAGGCAGAATTCGCAATGGAGGCTGCCTCAGCCATGTCGATGGACCGTCTGTTTGACAAGATCAAGCAACTCCCCACCATACCCAAGCTGCTGCACGAGTTGATGCAGAGTTTCAACGATGACAACGCCCGCATCGACCTGATTGCGGCCAAGATCGCCATGGATCAGGTGATCAGTGTCAAGGTGCTGCGGATGGCCAACTCGGCCGCCCTGCGCCGTGGCAATGAAGTGACCTCGGTCGAGCAGGCGGTGATCCGCCTTGGCTTCAACCGCTTGCGCTCCATCGTGGTTGCCTCCGGCATCATAGGCAGCTTCAAGACGCCCCCCAGTTTTGACAAGAACAAGTTCTGGACCGAGACCTTCCAGGTGGCCACCATCGCCAGGACGCTGGCCAAAGAGGCCAATGTGCTGGATCCCGAAACCGCCTTCACCTGCGCGCTGATCCACAACATTGGCGAGTTGCTCATCCAGAGCACTCTGCCGGAAGAGGCCGAACTCATCAATCTGGCGATCCAGAAGGGGAGCAGCCGGGTCGAGGCCCAGCGGGAGATGCTTGGATTTGACTACGCCCAGCTCGGAGCCGAGCTGGCACGGCGCTGGAACCTGTCGGAGAGCTTCGTCGAGGCCATCTCCCAGCAGCTGGATCCCCTCTCCCACGATCCGATCAGCAAGGAGGCGGTGCTGATCCGCCTCGCCGTGTTTATCTCCTTCGCCTGGAATGCGGGGGTGCCTGCCCAGGCCATCATAGCCCGCTTCCCCAAACCGCTGGCCGACCAGCTTGGACTGGACCCCAAGTCGCTGGCAAACCAGCTCGAAACGCTGCACGAACAGGGCAACGCCCTTGCCGAGCTTCTGACTCAATAAGTAATCATGACCCATCCGTTTCTGTTTCATCCCCAGGTGGCGCCCTGGTTCAAAGAGAGCGCCGATGCACTGCAACTCACCCTGTTCAGCGAACTGGACGCCCCGATCCGCGAGGTGTGGCTGCGCCACGAGCCGGACAACGAGGAGTACCTGATCGCCATGATCCCTGTCTCCACCCGGGACAGGCTGCAGGTGTGGCAAGTGACCCTGCCGCTGACCAGAGGCCAGGATATCCATCTCTACTGCTTTAAGTGCCTCACCGACGAGGAGCAGTGGTGGCTGCACGGCGCCGGCATCAGCTCGGCCATGCCGCCGCGGGAACAGCATTTTCGCTTCAACAGCCGCCACCAGCCGCCGGCCTGGGTGCAGGATCAGGTGTTCTACCAGATCTTTCCCGACCGCTTCTGCAACGGTGACCCATCGCTTAGCGTCAAGCATCACGAGTACGAATATCGTGGCAAGGCGGTTATCAGCAAGGCTTGGGGCGAGCCGGTCAGCCGCCACGACGAGGGGCACGGCGCCTGCGAATTCTATGGCGGCGATCTGGCGGGCATTGATGCCAAATTGCACTACCTGCAGTCCCTCGGGGTGACGGCGCTCTACCTCAACCCCATCTTCGATTCACCGAGCAACCACAAGTACGACACCCAGGACTATTTCAAGGTCGACCCGCATCTGGGCACCAATGCCCAGTTCGCCGAGCTGACCCGCAACCTGCACCAGCGCGGCATGAAGATCATCCTGGATGCGGTGGTCAACCACACCTCCACCGAGCACCCTTGGTTCTGCCCGCCGCTGGGGGCCCAGAGCAACCCGGATTCGCCATGGCGCAGTTTCTATACCTTTGATGGCGATGGGGATTACGTCAGCTGGAAGGGCATTCGCAGCCTGCCCAAGCTCGATTTCTCCAGCGAGCAGGTACAGGACGCCGTCTACCGGGCCGATGACGCCATCCTGCGCTACTGGATGCGTGCCCCCTACCAGATCGACGGCTGGCGCTTCGACGTCATCCACATGCTGGGTGAGCGGGGCACCGCCGAGGGCAACAGCGGCCATGTGCGCGCCATTCGCGGCGCGGTGAAGCAGGAGAACCCGGACGCCTACGTGCTCGGCGAACACTTCTTCGAGGCAAGCCAGTGGCTGCAGGGGGATCAGGAAGACGGCGCCATGAACTACTATGGCTTCGCTCACCCGATCCGCGCCTTCCTGGCCGGCCAGGACATCGCCTATCACCCCATCAAGATCAGCGCCGAGGAGCTGGATCGCTGGCTCAGGCTGGCACGGGCCCACATCCCGTTCAAGAACCAGCTGGCCCAGTTCAACCTGCTGGACAGCCACGACACCGCCCGCTTCCTCCACCTGCTGGGAGAGGACAAACAGCGGATGCGCCTCGCCGCCACCCTGCTGCTCACCTATATCGGCGTGCCCTCCATCTACTACGGTGACGAGGTGGGGCTCTCCGGTGGCAACGACCCGGATTGCCGTCGCTGCTTCCCGTGGGAGACCACCGCCTGGGATCACGTGCTGCACGACCACTACCGCCGCCAGCGCCCCTCCCTGCGCCGTGGCGATATCCAGACCCTCTACGCCGGCCCCCACAGCTATGTGTTCGCCCGCACCCTGCAAAGCGATCAGGTGGTGGTGGCCTGCAACCGTCATCCCAGCGAGCCGCGCACCATCAGCCTGCCCCTGTGGCAGACCGCCAGCCCGGCCAGCCGCTTCACCGATGCCTTCAACGGCGACAAGTTCGAAGTGGTGCAGGGAGAGCTGCAACTGACCGTCCCCGCCAATTCGGCCAGGGTGCTGCTGTCCAGCTGAGAGTGACGCTCGCCAGTTGAGAATAAAAACCGGAGCCCAGTGCTCCGGTTTTTCGTTTGTGCAATCGGCGCTGGCTGGCAACCCCGCACATGGCGGCGGGCAGCGCCCTATGACGGCCCGATCGTATCAGTAGTTGATGCTGACGTAGGGCACTTCCGGCACCTGCCACAGCTGCTTGAGGTAGACGGTGAGCACGAAGAAGAAGTTGGCCAACAGGTTGGCAAAACGATAGAGGATGGGGTCGAATGCGACGCCACTCTCCTCCAGCCGCACCAGCAGTCGCACCACCTTCTTGCTGCCACAGCGGCACAGATGCAGGGTCGGGATGGGTTGCGGCCCCTGGGGCAACACGAACCCGGTGACCCGGCCACGGCTCGCCTCGTTATAGTGATCGTAACGCCCCTTGAGCCAGTCCAGATCCTCCTCGAAGATGCCGAGCTTGCCGCGCACCGAACCGTTGAGGTTGTAGATAAGCCGTTGCAACGCTGCGAGATCCGCCAGCATGGGCCGAATATCGGCATCCGGTGCAAGGTGTGACAACACGGCGCCCACCTGACAGCAGAGCTCGTCGGTGGCAATTTCAAAATCACATTTGAGCGACGTTTCGAAAATAAAGGGGTAGCAGAGCTCGCGCTTGTCTCTGGGCTTCTTGGGGTTCATGGGACGACCGGATTGAAGAAAAGGCCAGTTTGCCAGCCCCCGGCGGGCGTGGCAAACGGCTGATTATTAAGGAGTGAGGCCGGCTATCAGCCGTACTGGCTGTCGGTTCCGGTCGCGGGCTGGAACTGGCCAATCATCCGCAGCGCCTCCAGCATACGCTGGTTGAAGCTGGTGAAGCTGTTGACCTGGGCCGGTTCCTCCTCCCCTCTGGCGGCCAGCACGGCAGGCACCAGCGCCTGTTGCTGGGAGGCGGGCAACAGGGTATCCGCCTGCTGCTGCACCTGATCAAGTTTGGGCAGGTAGTCGGCCAGCGGTTTGAGCATCTCCTGCAGGGAGTGGGCCCCCTGATAGGTCTGGCTCAGCTTGACGCTCTGCTTGAGCTTGAGGGAGTAGGAGGCCAACTGGCTGTCATCCAGTTGCAGCTCGCCCGCTTTCTTGAGCAGATCGTCGAAGTTGCCTGAGAAGAAGCTCCCCGCCAGATCGTCGATCCCCTTGACCAGCTTGCCGATAGAGTCCATCTCTTCGCTGCTGAGATCCCCTTCCAGGGAGAAGCTGAAGCTCTGGCTCGACTTGAGGCTGAACTGGCTGCCCCCCTCACCCTGCCTGGACTTCATCTGCCAGCTGTCGTTGAAACGCAGCAGCACCTTGTCGCCATCCTTGGTTTCGATCTCTAGGATACCCTGCTGGCGGCTGGCCATCTCGATCGCGGCCCGCTCGGTGGGGGAGACCTTGCCGAAAAACTCCCGTTCAAACTCCTCGAGCCCGTCCTGGATCAGCTTGTAGCTCTGCTCGATGCCGGTCTTGATGTCCTCGTTGTCGGTAGCCAGATCCCCCAGCTGCTGCTTGGCTGCGTTAAAGCCCATGTCGACCCCCTTGCGGGCTTGCTCCATCATCTTGGTCAGCTCGTCGTCGGACTTGCCATCGGCACGAGCTGCCCCCAGACGACCGGTGACGAACTGCAGCACGTTGTCCGCCACCGACTGGAAGTCGAACAGGGTCTCGGGGGTGATCTCCTCCGGCGCCTTCGTCTTGGGCGCCTGATAGTGCTGGCCGTTGATCTCCAGGGAGAATTGCAGCGCCTGCTGGATCAGCACCTGAGCCCACTTCGGTGGCTGGTGCAGGGAGACCTCCTCCCCGCCCTGATTCTGCTTTGCCTGTGCCTGTTGGGGCGATTTGGGAGAAACACCCACTCCCTTGGGTTGGGCCGCGCCCACGCCATCGATTTGCATCATGTGTCCTCCCATCATGCCTGTAGATCGGATATCGGCCCGATTGCACACTTCTTGACCACAAAATACTGGACAATCCAGAGCGGCCTTTTAAAATCGGGCCCCTTTGGGTGGCCTGTTGCCTTCCCCCGTTTTCGTTCCGGCCCGGCCGGTGTGCATATGAGGTATCTATGACCCAATCCCAACGGGCTTCCGCTGACTCCCAGCCCCTGCGGACTCCTGCCGACTATCAGGCCCAGCTCGACGAAAAATGCGAGCGACTCACCCGACTGTTCGCCAGCTACCCGCTCCCAAAGCTGGAGGTGCATGCCTCGCCCGCCGAATATTACCGGATGCGCGCCGAATTTCGCATCTGGCACGAGGGGGACGACCTCTTCCACTGCATGTATGCACCGGCCACCAGAGAGATCATCCGGGTCGACCAGTTCCCCACCGCCAGCCGCCTCATCAACCAGCTGATGCCAGTATTGCTGGAGGGGCTGCGCCCGCAGCCGGTGCTGCGCCGCAAACTGTTCCAGATCGACTATCTCTCGACCCAGTCCGGCCAGATCGTTGTCAGCCTGCTCTACCATCGCAAGCTCGAGGCCGAGTGGCAGCAGGCCGCCGAGGCATTGCAGGCCGACCTGCGCGCCAAGGGGTTTGATCTGCAGCTGATTGGCCGCGCCCACAAGCAGAAGATTTGCCTGGGCAACGATTTCGTCGTCGAGCAGCTGAACGTCGCCGGCCGCCAGCTCACCTACAAGCAGGTGGAGAACAGCTTCACCCAGCCCAACGCCGCCATCAACGAGCAGATGCTGGGCTGGGCGCTGGACGTGACCCGGGGCAGCGAGGGTGATCTGCTGGAGCTCTACTGCGGCAACGGCAATTTCTCCATCGCCCTGGCCCAGAATTTCCGCAAGGTGCTGGCCACCGAGATCGCCAAACCGAGCGTCGATTCAGCCCAGTACAACATCGCCGCCAACGGGGTCGACAACCTGATCATCCTGCGCATGTCCGCCGAGGAGTTCACCATGGCGATGCGCGGTGAGCGGGAGTTCAACCGCCTCAAGGGGGTCGACCTCTCCGCTTACCAGTGCAACACCATCTTCGTCGATCCGCCCCGTGCCGGTCTCGACGATGCCACCGTCAAGCTGGTGCAGGATTACGACAACATCCTCTACATCTCCTGCAACCCGGAGACCCTGCAGGCCAACATGCAGGTACTCGGCGAGACCCACGAGATCGCCCGCTTCGCCCTGTTCGACCAGTTCCCCTGGACCCACCACATGGAAGCCGGGGTCTATTTGAAGCGCAAGGCTGGTTAAGCCGAAAGAAACATATAAAAAACAGGGCCGAATGGCCCTGTTTTTTATTGCCGTACTGCCTGCAGGCAGTTGCCATTACTTCTTCTTGGCGTACTTCATGGAGTCCAGCGCAACCGCCAGAATGATGATGCCGCCCTTGATGATGAACTGCCAGTAGGGGCTGACGCCGATATAGGTCAGACCGTAGTTGATCAGGGTGAAGATGAGTACCCCGGTGATCACCCCGGCCACGGTACCCACGCCGCCGGCAAACGACACCCCACCCACCACGCAGGCCGCGATGGCGTCCAGCTCGTACATGAAGCCCAGGTTGTTGGTGGCACTGCCGATCCGGCCCGCTTCCAGCATGCCGCCGAAGGCGTAGAAGACACCGGCCAGGGCATAGATCATCACCAGGTTGACCGCCACGTTGACACCGGAGACCTTGGCCGCTTCCGGGTTGCCACCGATGGCGAAGATGTTCTTGCCAAAGCGGGTCTTGTTCCACAACACCCAGACGAATACGCTGGCGATGGCCGCGTAGAAGGTCAGGTAGGAGAGCTTGAAGCCGCCTATCCGGATAAAGCCCTGGGCAAAGCTGGAGAAGCGGGGATCGAAGCCGGCTACCGGTGAAGCGCCCACCGAATCGAAATAGAGGGAGTTGATACCGTAGACGATGATCATGGTCCCCAGAGTGGTGATAAAGGGGGTCACGTTCAGGTAGGCCACGATTAGGCCGTTGATGAGGCCAATCAGGGCCCCGACGGCACACACCAGCAGGATCACCACCGGGATGGGCACCTCGCCCAAGGTTGGGAAGACCTTGTTGACGTTGGTCAGCGCCTGCAGCATGGTCGCCGCAATGAGCGCCGCCAGGCCCACCTGGCGACCGGCCGACAGGTCAGTCCCCTGGGTGATGATGATGCCCGCCACCCCGAGGGCAATGATGACCCGCACCGAGGACTGGGTCAGGATGTTGCTGAGGTTGGTGAGGCTCAGGAACGAGGGTTCCTTGATGACGATGATCATCAGCAGCACCAGCAGCACCACATAGATGCCGTTCTCCTTGAGCGCCTGCATCAGGTTGAAATTTTTTGCCGACTCCATAAATGTCTTCCTGTCTCTAGAGGTACAGAGATGCCAGACGCAATATCTCGCTCTGGTCAGTTTCTTTGGTATTGACGATCCCGGCGACCCGGCCATTGCTCATCACCAGGATGCGGTCGGTGATCCCGAGCAATTCCGGCATCTCGGACGAGATGATGATGATGCCCTTGTCCTTCTTCGCCAGCTCCAGGATGAGCTGATAGATCTCGAACTTGGCCCCTACATCGATGCCGCGGGTCGGCTCGTCCAGCATCAGGATCTCCGGCTGGGTCAGCAGCCAGCGACCGATGATCACCTTCTGCTGGTTGCCTCCCGAGAGGGAGCCGATCTGGGTCTGCTGGGTCGGTGTCTTGACCCGCATGGAGTCGATGACCCACTGGGTGTCGCTCTTCATCTTCTGGTCGCTGAGCAGCCCCATGGAGCCCTTGTAGTTGTCCATGTTGGCGATCAGGGAGTTGAAGGCGATGTCGAGACGGGAATAAATGCCGGTGGAACGACGCTCTTCCGTAACCAGGGCGAAACCGTTGCGAATCGCCTCGTGGGCGTTGTGGTTCGCGATCTCCTTGCCATGAAGCCGGATGCAACCCTCCACATGCTCACGGATGCCGAACAGGGTTTCGACGATGTCGGTACGCTTGGCCCCCACCAGACCGGCGATGCCAAGGATCTCCCCCTTGTGCAGGTTGAAGGTGATGTCCTGGATGGAGGGCTGGTTCTTCGCCGTCAGGTGCTCGACCTCGAGGATCACCTCTTTCGGCTGGTTGGTTTTCTCCGGGAAGCGCTGGGTGAGCTCGCGACCAACCATCATGCCGATGATCTGATCCATGGTCATCCCCTTGAGGGGCTGGGTCGCCACCCACTGGCCATCCCGCAATATGGTGATCTCGTCACAGAGCTGGAAGATCTCTTCCATCTTGTGGGAGATGTAGACGATGCCGCACCCCTTCTCCTTGAGCTTGTTGATGATCTTGAAGAGGTGGTTGACCTCTTTCTCGGTCAGGGAGGAGGTGGGTTCGTCCATGATGACGATCTTGGCATCGTAGGAGAACGCCTTGGCGATCTCGATCATCTGCATCTGGGAGACCGACAGGGTCGCCACCTTGACCCTGGGGTCGATGTCGATATCCAGCTCGTCGAAGATCTGCTTGGTGTCGTCATACATCTTGTCATGGTCGATGAACCACCCCCTGGTGGGGTAGCGACCGAGCCACATGTTGTCCATCACGGAGCGTTGCAGCACCAGGTTCAGCTCCTGATGCACCATGGAGACACCGTTCTCCAGCGCCTCCTTGGAGGAGGTGAAGTTGATCTCCTGCCCCTTGAAGAAGATCTTGCCCTGATCCTTCTCGTAGATGCCGAACAGGCACTTGAGCAGCGTGGATTTCCCCGCCCCGTTCTCGCCCATCAACGCATGCACAGAATGAGGACGGACCCGTAAATTGACATTATCGAGTGCCTTGACGCCAGGAAAGCTCTTACTGACGCCAATCATCTCCAACAGCCATTCTGATTGTTGCTGTGTTGTCATATCAGCCATCACATCTGGTTGAAACAGAGGGCAAGGGGATCTCCCTTGCCCTGGAGGGGAGGATTACTGGAACTGGGACAGGTTGTCTTTATCGACACCGACGTAGGGAACACGGACGACCTTGTCGACAATGTTCCAGCTGGTGCCTTCACCGGCGGGTTTGCCTTCGGCCAGGTTCTTGGTCAGATCGAAGGTGGCCTTGGCCTGGTTGGTCGCATCGTTCAGCACAGTACCGGCCATGGCACCGCTCTTGACCAGCGCCAGGGCCTCCGGCAGCGCATCGACACCGAACACCGGAATGGCGGTCTTGCCCTGAGCCTTGAGGGATTCAACAGCGCCCATTGCCATGCCGTCGTTGTTGGCGATGACCACTTCGATCTTGTCGGCGTTGGGGCCGGAGATCCAGGCATCCATTTTGTCTTTCGCCATGGCGGTATCCCACATACCGGTATCCATGTGCAGCTGCTGGGTCTTGATGCCACCCTCGTTCAGGGTCTTGACCACGTAGGTGGTGCGGGCTTCCGCATCCGGGTGGCCCGGTTCGCCTTTCAGCAGCACGAACTGGATGACGCCATCCTTGTTCAGATCCCAGGCCGGATTGGCTTTCCAGTGCTTGGCAATCAGCTGACCCTGGATAATGCCGGACTCCTTGGAGTCGGTGCCTACGTAATAAGCCTTGTCATAGCTGGCCAGGTCGGTGGCGTTCGGTTCCTTGTTGTAGAACACCACAGGCACATCTTCACCACGGGCCTTCTCGATCACCACGGGGGCCGCCGCCGGGTCAACCAGGTTGATGGCCAGGGCCTTCACCCCCTTGGCCAGCAGCACGTCGATCTGATCGTTCTGCTTGGACTGGTCATTCTGGGAGTCATTCATCAACAGCTCCACATCCGGATTGGCTGCCGCCTCCTTCTCGATGGCCTTGCGTACGACCGACATGAAGTTGTCGTCGTATTTGTAAACGGTGACCCCGATCCGGGTTTCGGCATGGGCAGTGGCACCGGCCATCAGGCCCATCAACAGGGTGGCAACTGTGGTGAGTTTTTTCATTATGTGTGCTCCGATGTATCTATCTGTGTTGTAGGGTGGCGAGCAATTGAGCAAGCGCCAGTAAATGTAATCGGTTTGTTGTGATTCCTTCTGTGATCCTCACAACGAAATGGAAACGATTACACTTTGTTACATTGAAACCTTTTTATTATTTTTCAAATACATAAAATAGAAATTGAGATTTGAGACTCAATCAATCCTGGTCTGTTGAGGCTAGTCGTTGTGGCCAGGTTGTCAAAACGGCTCACATCAGGGTGCAGCGCCAATGGTAGCGGCGTGCCGTCAACTGGTACTCGGGCCGCACGCTCTGGCTCCAGGAATCATCCCCGCCGACCCCCATGTGGACGCCATCAAGGCAGACATGGATCCCCTCTTCTGCCACCAGATCGCTCTGGTGACGCGCGGCGGCGAGCTGCTGCTGGCTGAAGCGGCTGACGCTGAAATGGAAGGTCCCCGTCACCCTCACCTCCCCCAGCTGTAACCAGCGGCTGTCGCAACGCAACCCGTTGTCGGAAGGGAAGATGTAAGGGGTGTGCATGGTGGCCAGCGGCGCACTCCAGTGCCCCAGATCCGCCCCCAGCAGACGATCCGGATAGTTCTCGTGGGGGCCGCGTCCCAACCACTCAACCCGCTCCGGCACACCGGCCAGCTGCAACAGCAGGCCGATACGGGGCAGGGAGGGGAGTGAAGGCGCCAGCTCCGTCTCTATCTCGAGGGTCATGGCCCCCTCGCTGGTGAAGCCGTGTCGCCACTGGCTGACCACCAGCAATTGCCCGTTGTGGAAATAACCGTGGCGCACCCGGATCTCGCCCTCTGATGCCACCATGCCGAGGCAGCGATGTTGCCAGTTGATAAGGCCGCAGGCCTGCCAGCGGGCGATCCAGGAGTCGGGATCCGCGTGATCCGCCTCACTGGTGCCGATATCGTTGTCGAGCGGCGCCCGGTAGAAGTGATCCCCGATCGGCGCCAGCAACAGCTCCTGCCCCCCCTTCAGCCAGCTGATGATGCGGCCGCTCGCTCTGTCCAGCCGCCACTGGTTGTCACCGCCGCAGGCAAGCCATCCCTCGGGGGATTCTGTCAGGGTTGCCGGAGTGATTGGGGCCGGTAGCGCCAAGGGGGCAGGCAACATAAATTGCTGACGAGCCACCTCGTGGCCCGCCCCGGACCAAGGAGTGACGGCAGGCTGAACGATGGCCAGATCGAGCCATACCAGAGCGCCAGGCGCGAATTCCGGCAAGGTATCGACCAGCGTCAGCTCGCACCGGCCCAGGGGCGCCAATGCGAGGGAAATCTCTCCCCCATGCATCACGCGCCCGTTTTCGCACAGTTGCCATTGCAGCTGCTCGTTGTCGGTTGCACGGAACAGATATTCACTCTCGATCTGCACCCGCAGCGGCGCTTGCCCCACCAGCTCAAACCGGAATGGCTGCTGGGCCCGTTTTGCCTCGAACAGACCAGGATGAGGCGTGCGATCGGGAAACAGCAGGCCATTGCAGCAGAACTGGCGATCGTTTTGCACCTCCCCGAAGTCACCGCCATAACCCCAGTAGTGGCGACAGTCGGTCGTGTATTTGTCGAGCCCTTGATCGACCCAGTCCCAGACAAAGCCGCCCTGCAGTCTCGGATGATCACGAAACGCCTGCCAGTAGTGGGCAAAGCCCCCCAGGCTGTTGCCCATGGCGTGAGCGTATTCGCACAGGATCAGCGGCCGGGTCTCGCCGGGCAGACCAATCCACTTGGCCAGTGCCCACTTGGGCACCGCCGGGAAGGGTTGATCCTGATGAGTGCGGGCATACATGGGGCAGATGATGTCGGTGGCCGGGGTATCGGCTCCGCCCCCCTCATACTGCACCGGACGGCTCGGATCGCTGCGCTTGATCCAGCCATACATGGCATCGTGGGCCGGACCATAGCCGGACTCGTTGCCGAGGGACCAGATGATGATGCAGGGGTGATTGAAATCACGGGCCACCATGCGGGTGGCACGCTCCAGGAAGGCGTTGCTCCAGGCGGGATCTCGCGCCAGCCGCCCCATGGGGGTCATACCGTGGGTCTCCAGATTCGCCTCGTCCACCACATAGAGCCCCAGCCTGTCGCACAACCGGTAGAGCGCCGGATGATTGGGGTAGTGGGAGCAACGCAGGGCATTGAAGTTGTGCTGCTTCATCAGCCACAGATCCTGCTCCATGGTGGCAAGATCGATGGCATAGCCCTTGGCGGGATGGTGCTCGTGACGGTTGGCGCCACGAATGAGCAGCGGCTGACCGTTGACCCGCAGCAAGCCGTCACGGATCTCCACCACCCGAAAGCCCACGTCGCAGGCCTCGCTCTCGATGGGCTGGCCCTGCTCATCCAGCAGAGTCAGGGTCAGGCGATAAAGGTGGGGGGTCTCGGCGCTCCACTTGCGCGGCGCCGCCAGCGCCAGCCACAACTCGGCGCGATCGTCATAAGCCCCTTTCTCGTCAATGGTTCGAGTGCCGATCGGCTGGCACAGGGTTGCAACCCGCTCACTGCCGTCATAGAGATTGGCCACCACCGACAACCCGGCGGCATTGGCCGCCTGCAGTTCAATCTTGAGGCTCCCATCCCGATAGCAAGCATCGAGCCCGGGTGTGACCCGCATGTCCATCAGATGACGGACCGGCTTATGAAGCAGGCTGACGGAGCGGAAGATCCCCGACAGCCACCACATGTCCTGATCTTCCAGATAGGCCCCGTCCGACCAGCGCAGCACCAGTACCGCCAGCCGGTTCTTGCCCGCTTGCAGACAGGGGGTCAGATCGAATTCGGCGGGCAGCCGGCTGTCCTGGGAGTAGCCGACCCAGTGGCCATTGCAGAAGAGATGAAAAGCGCTGCTTACCCCGTCGAGAATGATGCGGCTCTGACCGTTGGCCAGCCAGTCGGCGGGCAACTCGAACTCACGGGAGTAACAGCCGGTCGGATTGTCGGCCGGTACCCTGGGGGGATCGCATGGAAACGGATACTTGATGTTGGTGTAGATGGGACCGTCGGTCAGCGGGCGATTCCCAGGGTAGGCTGCATTCAGCTGCCAGTTGCCGGGCACCAGGATGGGGCAGGCATCTGCCAGATCGCCCTTTAGCCAGGCCTCCGGCACCAGCTCGGGGGCCGTGAAGAAAGAGAAACGCCACTCACCATCCAGTGACAATCTGGAGAGCGATGCCCTGTCGAGCCGGGCATCCTCCTCGTTGCGCCAGCTGAACAAGGGGGTGTGGGCAGGCAAGCGATTCACCGAGGTAATCGCCTGGGTCTGCCAATCCTGACGCGCCACTATCTCCCTGAGCATTCAGATACTCTCCACCAATACGAAAACGTATTCAGTTTAGAGAAGTCCGGCGCAGGGAACGGCGATCTCGCTCACAGCGATGTAAACGATTACACTAATTTTGTTAAGTAAAACGGAGTAAAAACAATTAAAACCGGTAAAACTACAGCGCCATCAGCCGGGATGGTTAACCATGGCTCACCCATTCCCCCTATCCGGCCCGCACCGGCGCGACCGAATGGCGGTTGATAAGGGTCGGGGTATAGATGCGGTTCTGCTGCGCCTCACCCTCCCCCGCGGCCAGCTGCAACGCCAGCTTGGCTGCCTGGGATGCCATCAATTCAATGGGATAGCGCATGGTCGAGAGCTTGGGTCTGAGGTATCTGGCATAGATGATGTCATCGAAACCCACTACCGAGACCTCCTCCGGCACCCGCAGGCCATTGTCAGCCAGCACCGAGATGGCCCCCGCCGCCATGGCGTCGTTGTAAGCCACCACGGCTGTCACCCGAACTCCTTTTGCCAGCAGATTGAGCATGGCCTGCTCGCCCCCTTCCTCGTTGGGAGGCCCGCTCTCGACAAGCTCCGGATCGGCGACCAGACCCGCGTCATGCAAACCATCCTGGTACCCCTGCTGGCGCAAGGTGGCATCCTCGATGGCATGATCCGAACTGATGAAGGCGATATGGCGATGCCCCAGCTCGATCAGATGACGGGTGGCCGTGGCCGCTCCCAGCCGGTTGTTGAGGGCGATGCAACGCCCGCGAAGGGCGGGAATATCTCGGTTGATCAGCACCATGCCGGGCACCCGCATGGCGTAATCGCAGAGCTCCTCGTCGCTGAGTGCCTTGCTGTGAACCACCAGCGCCTCGCAGCGCTTGCCGATCAGCAGCTCGATCGCCTCGCGCTCCTGGCGTGCCTTGTGAAAACCGTTGCCCATCAGCAGATGCAGATTCTGCTCGACAGCCACGGCAGAGACCCCCTTTACTAGGGCGCCGAAGAAGGGATCGGCCACGTCGCCCACCACCACACCCATGGTGTCGCAGGTCTGGTTCACCAGTGCCCGTGCGTTGGCATTGGGGGTATAACCCAGCTCCGCCATGGCCTGTTGTACCGCAGCACGGGATGCCGCACTGGCCTTGGGCGAGTTGTTCATCACCCGTGAAACCGTTGCCACCGACACATTCGCCAAACGGGCGACATCCTTGATAGTACTCATGCTGTTTTCACTTATTTCACAGTCCACAATGGCGCCATTATACCCAGCAAACTCATTGAAAATAGTGACGAAAGGAATATCTGTCATCATTGGGATCATAAAAACAGTGTAATCGTTTACACTATTTTGCAAGCAAGCTCACAGTTTGCTCGCCGCCCCCTCGGCTAGACTCCTTCCAGACACGTTTTCAGTGGAGAGCAAGATGAAGGTTCTGGTCACCGGCGGCTGCGGATATATCGGCAGCCATACCTGTCTGGCCTTGCAGGCAGCAGGCATGATCCCCGTGGTTGTCGACAACCTCTGCAACAGCAAGCCCGGCGTATTGACTCGGGTAGCTGCGATCAGCGGTCAATTACCCGTTTTTTATCAAGGGGATATTCGCGACCAGGTCCTGCTTGATCGCATCTTTGCCGAACACAGTATCGATGCGGTGATCCACTTCGCCGCCCTGAAGGCCGTGGGCGAATCGACCCGCATCCCCCTCGACTACTACGAGAACAACCTGAGCGGCACCCTCGCCCTGCTGCAGGCGATGAAGCGGGCCGACGTCCACAACCTGGTGTTCAGCTCCTCGGCCACCGTCTATGGCGATCCCGCCAGCCTGCCCATCCGGGAGGATTTCCCCCGCAGCGCCACCAATCCCTACGGGCGATCCAAGCTAATCATCGAGGAGATCCTGGAGGATCTGCAGACCGCCGAGCCCCACTGGAGCATGACGCTGCTGCGCTACTTCAACCCGGTCGGCGCCCACGAGTCGGGCACCATGGGGGAAGATCCCCAGGGGATCCCCAACAACCTGATGCCCTACATCACCCAGGTAGCCATCGGCCGTCGTGACTGCCTCTCGGTCTTTGGTAACGATTACCCTACCCCGGATGGCACTGGCGTGCGCGACTATATCCACGTGATGGATCTCGCCGAGGGACACGTCAAGGCGTTGCAGCGCTGCGCCGGTCATGGCGGCGTACATGCCTACAACCTGGGCACGGGCCAGGGCCAGAGCGTGCTGCAACTGGTCAACGCCTTCTCCACCGCCTGCGGCAAGCCGCTCCCCTACCGCATCGAGCCAAGACGCCCGGGCGACATCGCCGCCTGCTGGGCCGACCCGTCCAAGGCGATGTGCGAGTTGGGCTGGAAGGCCACCCGGGATGTCGCCGCCATGTGTGCCGACAGCTGGCGCTGGCAAGCCAACAACCCCAATGGCTACGAGGAGTAGGCATGCCGACTCCCGCGAAACAATGACCTTATTTTCAATACCTTATCAGGAGAGATGATGTTCAACCCCGTCGATCATCCCCATCGCCGCTTCAATCCGCTGACCGGCCAGTATGTGCTGGTCTCTCCCCACAGGGCCAAGCGCCCCTGGCAGGGGCAGGTGGAGAAGGTGAGCCAGGCCCCCCAACAAGCCCACGACCCCGACTGTTTCCTCTGTGCAGGCAACAAGCGGGTCACTGGTGACATCAACCCCGACTATCAGGGCACCTTCGTCTTTACCAACGACTTCGCTGCCCTGATGCAGGACACCCCGGCCGCCGACACTGCCGGCGACCCCTTGCTGAAACTGGAGGCCGCCCGTGGTACCAGCCGGGTCATCTGTTTCTCGCCGGATCATGGCAAGACGCTGCCCGAGCTGCCCCTGCCTGCCATCGAGGGGGTGATCACCACCTGGATGGCGCAGGTCGCCGAGCTGTCAGAGCAGTGGGAATGGGTGCAGGTGTTTGAAAACAAAGGGGCCGTCATGGGCTGCTCCAACCCTCACCCCCATGGCCAGCTGTGGGGCAGTGACTTCCTGCCCAACGAGATCGCCCGCGAGGATCAACATCAACGCGACTGGCTGGCCGAGCACGGTCGCCCCATGCTGCTGGAGTATGTGGAGCGGGAGCTGGCCGACCGATCCCGCATCGTGGTGGAGACCGAGCACTGGCTGGCGGTGGTGCCCTTCTGGGCGGCCTGGCCGTTCGAGACCCTGCTGCTGCCCAAGGTTCATATTCCTTCCATGCTGGATATGACCCCGGCCCAGCAGCAGGATCTGGCGGTAGCGCTCAAGGAGCTCACCAGCCGCTACGACAACCTGTTCGAATGCAGCTTCCCCTACTCCATGGGTTGGCACTTCGCGCCGCCCCGCTCGGATTGCCCCGAGGCCTGGCAGTTGCACGCCCACTTCTATCCGCCGCTTTTACGTTCAGCCAGCGTGCGCAAATTTATGGTGGGCTTCGAGATGCTGGCCGAAACCCAGCGCGACCTGACTCCGGAGCAGGCGGCCGAGCGACTGCGTGCCCTCTCTCCCGTTCATTACAACCAGATCACCCCAGCCAATGAGGAAACCCCATGACCCCGAGCCAACGCGTCAGCGCCGTCTTTGCCGAACAGTTTGCCAAAGCGCCCTCCTTGCTGGTACGCGCCCCCGGCCGCGTCAACCTCATCGGCGAACACACCGACTACAACGACGGCTTCGTGCTGCCCTGCGCCATCGACTATGAAACCTGTGTCGCCATCGGCCTGCGGGATGACAGCCTGGTGCAGGTGATCGCCGCCGACTACGACAACCAGCGCGATCAGTTCGACCTGAACCAGCCCATCGAGCACCACCCCGGCCAGCGCTGGAGCGACTACATCCGCGGCGTGGTGAAATACCTGCAAGAGCGTGGCCATGCCCTGCACGGACTCGATCTGGTGGTCTCCGGCAACGTACCCCAGGGGGCCGGGCTCTCCTCTTCCGCCTCGCTGGAAGTGGCCATCGGCCAGGCCTTCAAGGAGGCCCAGAGTCTCGCCATCAGCCAGGCCGAGATTGCCCTCAATGGCCAGCAGGCAGAAAACCAGTTCGTCGGCTGCAACTGCGGCATCATGGATCAGATGATCTCTGCCAGTGGCAAGCAGGATCACGCCCTGCTGCTCGACTGCCGCTCGCTGGAAACCCGCCTCATCACCATGCCGGCCGATCTGGCGGTGCTGATCGTCAACTCCAACGTGCGCCGCGGCCTGGTGGACAGCGAATACAACACTCGCCGCGAGCAGTGTGAAACCGCCGCCCGTCACTACGGGGTCAAGGCGCTGCGCGACCTGGATCTGGCCGCCCTGGAGGCAGGCAAGGCCGGGCTGGATGAGGCCTGTTATCGCCGCGCCCGCCACGTAGTGGGCGAAAATGCGCGCACGCTGGCCGCCGCCGATGCGCTGGAGCGCGGCGATCTGGTGCGTCTGGGCGAGCTGATGGCCCAGTCTCATGCCGCCATGCGCGATGATTTCGAGATCACGGTTCCTCCCATCGACGGCCTGGTGGAACTCATCAAGGCCAGGATCGGCGACGAAGGTGGCGTGCGGATGACAGGGGGCGGCTTTGGCGGCTGCGTGGTCGCCCTGTTGCGCCCGGACAAGGTGGCCAGCGTGATCGCGGCGGTCGATGCCGAATACCCGGCCCGCTTCGGCCTCAAGGCCGATTGCTATGTCTGCCGCGCCAGTGCCGGAGCAGGCAGGCTATGACGGCCTTCGAACTGGAAAACGAGGAGGGGCTGCGCCTGCGCGGCCTCGACTTCGGAGCCACCCTCACTTCCCTCACCCTGCCGGTCGCGGGGGAGCGGCGCGAGGTGTTGCTGGGCTGCGCCGATCAGGATTACCCCGACCAACAGGTGTGGCTGGGGGCCGTGGCTGGGCGCTTTGCCAACCGCATCGGTGGGGCCGAGCTGGTACGAGGGGGCGAGCGCTGGCCCCTCGATGCCAACCAGCCGCCCCACTGCCTGCACGGCGGCAGGGAGGGCTTTCATCGCCGTACCTGGCAGATCAGGGAGCTTGAGGCGGATCGGGTCAGGCTGGCTTTGCTATCAAAGGCGGGGGATCAAGGCTTTCCCGGCAACCTGAGGGTGACCCTGGAGTACCGGCTGGAGCAAAGCGATCTGGTGGTGGAGTTTCGTGCCAGCACAGATGCGCCGACCCCGGTCAGCCTCACCAGCCACGCCTACTTCAATCTGGATGGCAACCGTCCGGACGGCGGCGACGTACTCGGTCACACCATCAGCCTCAATGCCGATCATTTCCTGCCCACCGACCCGAGCGGCCTGCCGCTCACGGTCACGCCGGTGGCAGGGCCGTTCGACCTGCGCCATGAGCGCCCCATCGGCCAGGATTGGCTGAGCCATCCCCAGCAGCGCCAGGCCAAAGGCTACGATCACGCCTTTGTGCTAAATGGCCCCGAGCAGGAGTGGGCGGCCCGGGTGGTTTCCGCAGATCGGCAACTGGCGATGGAGGTCTACACCAACCAGCCTTCGCTGCAGTTTTACACCGGCAACTGGCTGGCCGGCACAGCGGGTCGCGATGGCCAGATTTTGCGGGATCACGACGGCTTCTGTCTGGAGGCACAGCAGTTTCCGGACAGCCCGAATCGTCCCGAACTGGGGGATGTCTGGCTGCTGCCAGGCCAGCAATACCGCCATCAAACCCGCTACCGATTCATCCGCGACTGACTTAAAGGTTTCATCATTTTTACATAGCCACCTTACTGACAATCGAGCAAGATAAGCCGCCCCGGGAGCACTCTCGGGGATTTTTTGCATCAACCCGGCTTTTACATCAACGAAGTAAGGACTTTTTGTTCGATGACTGATACCTATAGCCTGCTGGTCGCCTTTATTCTGGGCGTCGTCGAGGGGCTGACCGAGTTCCTCCCCGTCTCCTCTACCGGCCACATGATCATCGTCGGCCATCTGCTGGGCTTTGAAGGGCCCAAGGCTGCCACCTTCGAAGTGGTGATCCAGCTGGGTTCCATCCTGGCGGTAGTCGCCGTCTTCTGGCGCCGTCTGTTTGGCCTCATCGGCATCCACTTCGGCCAAAAGCCGGCACCTGGCCATTCCACCCTGTCGCTGATCCACGTCATCCTCGGCATGCTGCCCGCCATCGTCATCGGTCTGGCTATCCACAGCTGGATCAAGGCCAACCTGTTTGGCCCGGTCACCGTCATGTACGCCCTGGTGGCAGGCGGCATCCTGCTGATCATCGCCGAGAAGTTCCGTCCCGCCGTCACCGCCGATACCCTGGACGACATCAGCTACAAGCAGGCGTTCGGCATCGGCCTGTTCCAGTGTCTGGCCCTCTGGCCAGGCTTCTCCCGCTCCGGCGCCACCATCAGTGGCGGCATGCTGATGGGGATCAGCCGCCACGCGGCGGCCGAGTTCTCCTTCATCATGGCGGTGCCCATGATGATGGCGGCCAGCACGCTGGATCTCTACAAGAGCCGCGACTTCCTCTCCATGGCGGATTTCCCCATGTTCGCGGTTGGCTTCATCACTGCTTTCGTGGTGGCCATGTTTGCCATCAAGACCTTCCTGGCGCTGATCCGTCGCCTCGACTTCATCCCGTTCGCCATCTACCGCTTCGTGGTGGCCTTCGCCGTCTATCTGGTGTTCGTGGCCTGACAACCTGCGCCAGCCAAACAAAAAAGGGACCATATCGGTCCCTTTTTTATGCTCTCTACACCCCCGATCTGCCAGCCCCAACCAAAAAGCCTCGAACAAATCCTTCATCTCCATTACGACCGGGCAGAAGAGCAGGTTGCGCTGATCCTGTCGCTGGAGCAGGGTTGCTCCGTCATGGCAAGGAAAAAACCCTTAACAATCAGGGGAAAATAGCCTGGACAAGCCGCTTCGATATGCAGTAGAAATGGATAAGCACCATATTGCGGTTAATTTTCCGGATATTGGCGCCAAAAACAGTGAATTATCCGCCCGACTGTGAGCGGCGGGTCATCCCTATAGTTTTCTCCGGCCGATGCGGGTAAAATTCACGCCCTTATATATCAGTCATTTTTCGACGCGCAACCTTGGTGGTCAGTTATGAAAGAGCATATTCATCATCTACTTGAACAAACGGTAGCCAATCTCAAGTCAGCGGGCATCCTGCCGGCGGACCTGGAAGCCCGCGTGCAAGTAGACCGATGCAAGGAAAAAGCTCACGGCGACCTGGCCACCAACCTGGCCATGCTGCTGGCCAAACCGGCCCGCAAGAATCCCCGTGAGCTGGCTACCGCCATCATCGAGCACCTGCCCGCCTCCGATCTGATCGCCAAGGTCGAGATCGCCGGCCCCGGCTTCATCAACTTCTTCTTCGACCCAAGCTGGCTGGCCGGTCAGGTGGAAGCCGTGGTGGCCAGTGCCAATGCCAACGTGAAGCTGCCTGCGCCGCAGACCGTGGTAGTGGACTACTCAGCCCCGAACGTGGCGAAAGAGATGGCGGTGCACCACATCCGCTCCACCGTCCTCGGTGACGTGGCCGCGCGCGCCCTGGAGTTCCTCGGCCATAAAGTGGTTCGTGCCAACCACATCGGTGACTGGGGTACCCAGTTCGGCATGCTGATCGCCTATCTGGAGAAGATGGAGAACGAGCACGCCAGCGACATGCAGCTCAAGGATCTGGAAGCCTTCTACACCCAGGCCAAGCGTCTGTATGACGAAGACGAAGTCTTCGCCGAGCGTGCCCGTAACTACGTGGTCAAGCTGCAGGGCGGTGACGAGTACTGCCGCTCCATGTGGAAGAAGCTGGTCGACATGACCATGGAGCAGAACCAGCGCAACTATGACCGCCTGAATGTCTCCCTGACCGACAAGGACATCATGGGCGAGTCCATGTACAACGACATGCTGCCGGAAATCGTGACCGACCTGAAAGCCCGCGGGCTGGCGGTCGAGAGCGAAGGGGCCACCGTCGTCTTCCTGGACGAGTTCAAGAACAAGGATGGCGAGCCCATGGGCGTCATCATCCAGAAGAGCGATGGCGGCTTCCTCTACACCACCACCGACATCGCCTGTGCCAAGTACCGTTATGAAACCCTGGGCGCCGACCGTGTCATGTACTTTATCGACTCCCGTCAGCACCAGCACCTGATGCAGGCCTGGACCATCACCCGCAAGGCGGGCTATGTGCCGGACTCCGTGCCCCTCGAGCACCACGCCTTCGGCATGATGCTGGGCAAGGATGGCCGTCCCTACAAGACCCGTTCCGGCGGCACCGTCAAGCTGGTCGACCTGCTGAACGAAGCCGAGGAGCGCGCCGCCGCCCTGCTCGAGAGCCGCAACAGCGATCTCTCCGCCGAGGAGAAGGCCGAGGTAGTCCACGCCATCGCCATGGGTGCGGTCAAGTATGCGGATCTCTCCAAGAACCGCACCACCGACTACATCTTCGACTGGGATCTGATGCTGTCGTTTGAAGGCAACACAGCCCCTTACCTGCAGTACGCCTACACCCGGATCCAGTCCATCTTCCGCAAGGCCGGCATCAATGCCGAGACCCTGACCGGCAAGGTGATCCTGAGCGAAGAGGCGGAAGAGGTGCTGGCCCAGAAGCTGATCCAGTTCTCCGACGCAGTCAACGGCGTGGCGGACAAGGGCATGCCGCACCTGCTCTGTACCTATCTGTACGAGCTGTCCGGCAACTTTATGACCTTCTACGAAGCCTGCCCGATCAACAAGGATGGCGTCGACGAGGCCATTCGCCAGAGCCGTCTGCTGCTGTGCGCCGCCACCGCCAAGGTGCTGAAACTGGGCCTCGGCGTACTGGGCATCCACACCCTGGAGCGCATGTAATAGATGGCAACCCGGGATTATGTCGGCAACCGCCCGCGACGTCGGGCGGGTGGTCGCAACACCAGGAAAGCGGCGCCTCGCCGCTTTCCTGTTATCCCGGCCCTGCTGGCCGGTGCACTGCTGGCGGGTTTTGGTGCCTTCCTCTACATGATCAATGGCAAGGGCAACGATGCCCCCACCATCGAAGAGCAGGTGAAGGCCAACAAGCCCAAGGCCCAGAACAATGGTCTGCCCCAGGAGAAGTGGAGCTACATCGAACGGCTGGAGAACAAGCAGGTCGATGTGATCGAACCGCCGCCCCAGCCGGGTGTGCCACCACCTCCGGCACCAACCGTCACCCTGCAGCCGGATAAATTGCCACAACCGGTACCGACCAATATTCCCCAGCCGGGAACGCCGCTCGGCCAGCAACCCTATCCGTCCAACCCGGCCACGGGGGCGCCGGTCGCCAGCGCCCAGGAGCAGGTGATCGACCGCAAGGCCGAGCGTGAACGGATGGAACGCGAGATCCGTGCCGAGCTGGAGCGGGAACGTGCCGAAGCAGCCAAGGCCAAGGCGGCCCAGACTGCCGCCGCCGACAGCGGTCGCTACATGATGCAGTGTGCAGCCCTGCGCTCGCAGGATTCTGCCGAGTCGCTCAAGGCGCGCATCGCCTTCACCGCCGGCCTCTCCTCCAGCCTGCAGGTGATCAACGGTGCCAACGGCACCGTCTACAAGGTGATGGTGGGCCCCTTCAACGGCAAGGCGGCCGCCGATGCGGCCAACCGCAAGCTGCAAAGCTCGGGCATCAGTGGCTGTATTCCCAAGAAAGGGTAAGTGTCTCCTGACAGCGAGGGGCCGGGTTGCAAAACCCGGCCCCTCTTTTTCATGCCTGACTTGCCCCCAGCCAACTGGCGCCCTGCGACGGGCGGGGTTGAAAAGCCCGGATGCCGTCCCCATCTCAGCTCTCATGCACACTCAGGCCGTTATTCGGCTCAAGCGAGGTAAGTAAAGTGACTACCATAGTTTCAGTTCGCCGCAACGGTCAGGTCGTCATCGGTGGCGATGGCCAGGTTTCTCTTGGCAACACCGTCATGAAGGGCAATGCCCGCAAGGTTCACCGTCTCTATAACGGCAAGGTGCTGGCAGGTTTCGCCGGCGGTACTGCCGATGCCTTCACCCTGCTCGAGCGTTTCGAAGCCAAGCTGCAGGCCCACCAGGGCAACCTGGAGCGCGCCGCCGTGGCGCTGGCAAAAGACTGGCGCACCGATCGTGCCCTGCGCCGCCTCGAGGCCCTGCTGGCCGTCGCCGACGAGCACAAATCCTTCATCATCACCGGCAACGGTGACGTGGTGCAGCCGGAGCACGATCTCATCGCCATCGGCTCGGGCGGCAACTTCGCCCAGTCCGCGGCCATCGCCCTGCTGGAAAACACAGAGCTGGATGCCAAGACCATTGTCGAGAAGTCCCTCAAGATTGCGGGCGACATCTGCGTGTTCACCAACGGCAACCACACCATCGAAGTGCTGGACTATAGCGACAAGTAAGCCAGCCCCCCATTTTCCAAGGGGCGGGCCCTGCCCGCCCCGGATACAGGAACGCCATCATGTCCGAGATGACCCCGAGAGAAATCGTCCACGAACTGGACCGACACATCATTGGTCAGGCCGACGCCAAGCGCGCGGTGGCCGTGGCCCTGCGCAACCGCTGGCGCCGCATGCAGCTCAATGAAGAGATGCGCCACGAGGTAACCCCGAAGAACATCCTGATGATTGGCCCGACCGGCGTCGGCAAGACCGAGATCGCCCGTCGCCTGGCCAAGCTGGCCAACGCCCCCTTCATCAAGGTCGAAGCGACCAAGTTCACCGAAGTGGGTTATGTGGGTAAGGAAGTGGACAGCATCATCCGCGATCTGACCGATGTCGCCATCAAGCTGGTGCGCGAGACCGAGATGGAGAAGATGAAATACCGCGCCGAAGAGGCCGCCGAAGAGCGCATCCTCGACGCCCTGCTGCCCAACCCGCGCAACACCTGGGGCGAGGAAGAGAAGGCCGACAACTCCAACACCCGCCAGATCTTCCGCAAGAAGCTGCGCGAAGGCCAGCTGGATGACAAGGAGATCGAGCTGGATCTGGCCGCCTCCCCGATGGGCGTCGAGATCATGACCCCGCCAGGCATGGAAGAGATGGCCAACCAGCTGCAGGGGCTGTTCCAGAACCTGGGTCAGAACCAGAAGAAGAAGCGCAAGATCAAGGTCAAAGAGGCCATGAAGGTGCTGATCGAAGAGGAGGCAGCCAAGCTGGTCAACCCGGAAGAGTTGAAGCAGAAGGCCATCGCCGCAGTCGAGAACAACGGCATCGTCTTCCTCGACGAGATCGACAAGATCTGCAAGCGCGGCGAGAGCTCGGGCCCGGACGTTTCCCGTGAAGGGGTACAGCGCGACCTGCTGCCGCTGGTCGAGGGTTGCACCGTCAACACCAAGCACGGCATGGTCAAGACCGACCACATCCTGTTTGTCGCCTCCGGCGCCTTCCAGATCGCCAAGCCGTCCGACCTCATCCCCGAGCTGCAGGGCCGTCTGCCGATCCGGGTCGAGCTGACCGCGCTGACCACCGAAGATTTCGAGCGCATCCTGACCGAGCCGAACGCCTCACTGACCGATCAGTACCAGGCGCTGATGGCCACCGAAGGGGTCAAGATCGAGTTCACCCAGGACGGCATCCGCCGTCTGGCCGAAGCGGCCTGGCAGGTCAACGAGCGTACCGAAAACATCGGCGCCCGTCGTCTGCACACCGTGATGGAGCGACTGATGGAAGACATCTCCTACGACGCCTCCGAGAAGTCCGGCCAGACCTTCGTCATCGACACCGACTACGTCAATGCCCACCTCGGCAAGCTGATTGAAGACGAGGATCTGAGCCGCTTTATCCTGTAAGGCCCGCGCCTCAGGTTTTCCAAACGCCTCCCTTTGCGGAGGCGTTTTTATTTTCTTGCCCTCCCCATCCCTGCTCAAAAAAAGCGCTTTCCTCTTTTACCACCTTAATTTATACATACGTATAAGAATCATGCAAAATCTGTATACCATGGAGAGGGCACCATGCACCCGACCCGCCAGAAACTGCTCGACACCGGCCTTGAGATTGCCACCGACAAGGGGCTACGCGGCCTCACGGTGCGCGAGCTGGCGGCCGCCGCCGGAGTGAACCTAGGCTCCTTTGTCTACCACTTCGGCAACCGCGACGCCTTCATCGACGAGCTGGTGGAGCTCTGGTACGCCCCCCTCTTTGATGAGCTCAAGGCGGTGGCCGCCCGCGGCGCCTACCCCGATGCCCTCACCCAGTTCGAGGCCACCATGCAGGCGCTGATCGCCCTGGTGGGGCGCCATCGCGGCTTCATCAACCACCTGTTCGGCGATGCCCTGGCGGGCGAAGGGGCCGCCCAGCGCTTCCTGCTCAGCCTGCCGCGCCGCCACCCCTTGCTGCTGCTCGAGCAGGTGCAGCGGGCCCAGGCCGAAGGATCGCTGGTGGCGGGCAACCCGGTGCAGCTGATGATCTTCATCATGGGGGCGGTCGGCCTGCCCCTGGTAATCGCCGGTGGCGGACGCCAGCTCGGCTGGCTGCCCGAGCAGGCTGCCCCCTTCCTCGCCCAAATCGACAACCCCGAGGCCGCCCAGCAGCGGCTGATCTGGGCCCTGCGCGGACTGCGCCGTCCCCAAGGAGAACCCCTATGAAGCAACGCATCGCACTCTTGGCCGTGCTGCTGACCCCGCTCAGTGGTGACCTCAGGTGGCAGGGCCACCCTGGAGGAGATAGGGTATGAAGCAACGCATCGCGCTTGTGGCCCTCGTACTGGCCCTGATCGGTGGCTATCTCTGGTGGCAGGGGCGGCCCGCCGACGGCTCCATCCTCTACGGCAACGTCGACATCCGCGACGTGAACCTGGCGTTTCGGGTCGGTGGCCGGGTCAGCGAGGTACTCGTGGACGAGGGGGACGCGGTGCAGGCTGGCCAGTTGCTGGCTCGCCTCGACCCGGCGCCGCTGATCCATAGCCGCGACAGCGCACGGGCCAATCTGGCCGCGCTCACCGCCGCCAACGCCTTGATGCACAAGGGGTATCGCAGCGAGGAGACGGACCGCGCCCGGGCGTCCCTCAGCGCCGCCGAGGCCGCGGCTCTCGAGGCCAACAAGCAGTGGCGCCGCCAGAGCGCCTTGGCCGCCACCGGCGCCATCTCCCGCGGCCAGCTCGACAGCGCCCGCTCCCAGCGGGATCAAACCCGGGCCCAGGTACGCGCCGCCCGCGAGCAGCTGGCCCAGCTCGAGACCGGCTACCGCCCCGAGGAGATCGCCCAGTCCGATGCCCAGCTGGAAGGGGCCAAGGCGGCGCTTGCCAGCGCCGAGCTGGCCCTGGCGGACGCGGCCCTGACCGCCCCGAGCGATGGCATCATCCTCACCCGCGCCGTCGAGACGGGCAGCATGGTGCAGGCCGGCGCCACCGCCTTCAACCTGTCACTTAATACCCCGGTCTGGGTGCGCGCCTACGTCGAGGAGCCCTGGCTCGGTCACTTCCCGAGCGGTGCCAGGGTGCAGCTCACCACCGACTCACGACCGGACCAGCCCTATCAGGGGGTGGTGGGCTTCGTGTCGCCCAGTGCCGAGTTCACGCCCAAATCGGTGGAGACGCCGGACCTGCGTACCCACCTGGTCTACCGGCTGCGCATCGTGGTGCAGGATCCGGACCCGGCCCTGCGCCAGGGGATGCCGGTCACCGTCAGGCTGGCCCCATGAGCGCCGCCATCCGGCTCGACGGGCTGACCAAGCGCTTTGGCGAGCGCGTGGCGCTGGATGCTATCTCGGCCACCATACCGGGCGGCGGCATCACAGGCCTGGTGGGGCCGGACGGGGCTGGCAAGAGCACCCTGCTGCGCCTGCTCGCCGGCCTGCTGGTGCCGGAGGCCGGGCAGAGCCGGGTGCTCGGGCTCGATCCGGTGCAGGAGGGCGATGCCTTGCGCCAACGCCTCGGCTACATGCCCCAGCAGTTCGGCCTGTATGAAGATCTCAGCGTGCTGGAGAACCTCACCCTCTACGCCGACCTGCGCGGCGTGGTGGAGCCCGAGCGCAGCCCGACGTTTGCCCGGCTGCTCGCCTTCACCGATCTCGCCCGCTTCACCGCCCGTCCGGCGGGCAAGCTGTCGGGGGGGATGAAGCAGAAACTCGGGCTCGCCTGCGCCCTGCTCGGCCAGCCCGAGGTGCTGCTGCTGGACGAACCCGGGGTCGGGGTTGACCCCATCAGCCGCCGCGCCCTGTGGAAGATGGTGCGCGAGCTCGCCAAAGGGGGCATGACGGTGCTCTGGAGCACCGCGTATCTGGATGAAGCTGAGCTGTGCGATCACGTGCTGCTGATGGCGGAGGGCGCGGTACGCACCAGCAGCACCCCGGCAGATCTGATGAGGGCCATGGCGAGCCGCTGCTGGCTGCTGGAGGCGGGCAACCTGGACGGGCGGGCGCGGCGCGCCCTGCTGCGCCGGGCCCTGGCCCACCCGGCGGTGATGGACGGTGCCGTGGCCGGGGAGCGGGTGCGCCTCTTGCTGCGCCCCGATACAGCGCCGCCTCCCCTCGGCGAGCTGGGGCTCTCCGAGGGGGCCTTCGCGCCGACCCCGGCCCGGCTGGAGGATGCCTTCATCGATCTGCTCGGCGGCGGGCCGGGCGGGGAGTCGAGCCTGGCCGCCACCATGGCCGAGGCCGAGCTGCCGCCAGGGGTCTCCCCCGAGGCGGTGATCGAGGCGCGCCACCTCACCAAACGCTTCGGGGACTTTGCCGCCACCGACGACGTCAGCTTTGCGGTGCGCCGGGGCGAGATCTTCGGCCTGCTCGGCCCCAACGGGGCAGGCAAGTCCACCACCTTCAAGATGGAGTGCGGCCTGCTGCGCCCAAGCGGCGGCCAGGCCCTGGTGACCGGCATCGATCTCGCCCACAGCCCGTCGGCGGCGCGCCAGCACCTCGGCTACATGGCCCAGAAGTTCTCCCTCTACAAGCAGCTCACCGTGGCCCAGAACCTGTCGTTCTTCGCCGGCATCTACGGCCTGTTCGGCCGCGCCCAGCAGGCGCGCATCGACGCCATGGTGGAGGCCTTCGCCCTCGGGCCCTGGCTCGGCCAGCAGGCCGAGGCCCTGCCGCTTGGGCTGCGCCAGCGCCTCTCGCTCGCCTGCGCCCTGCTGCACGCGCCGCCACTGCTGTTTCTCGACGAGCCCACCTCGGGGGTCGATCCGGTCACCCGGCGCGAGTTCTGGTCTCACATCAACGCCCTGGCCGATCACGGGGTGACCGTGCTGGTCACCACCCACTTCATGGACGAGGCGGAGTATTGCGACCGCATCGCCCTCATCTACCGCGGCAAGTTGCTGGCGCTCGGCACCCCGGACGAGCTCAAGGGGCAGGCGGCGCAGGCCATGCCCGCCACTGCCTTACCCACCACTTCTTTACCAACCATGGAAGAGGCCTTTATCACCCTGGTCGAGCGGGCCAGCGAGGAGGACGCATGAGCATCAGCCGCCGCCGTCTGCTGGCCCTGTGCCGCAAGGAGTCGCTGCAGATCGTGCGCGACCCGAGCAGCATACTGGTCGCCTTCATCATGCCGGTGGTGCTGCTGGTGGTGATGGGGTACGCCATCAACCTGGACGTGGACCACCTGCGCCTCGGGGTGTGGCGTGCCGACGGCGGGGCGCCGGCGATCCGCTTCGAGCAGGCCCTGCGCGGCTCGACCGCGCTGGAGGTGCACGGGGGCGCGAGCAAGGAGGCGCTGCTCGGGAGCCTGGAGCGCGGCGAGATCCGGGGGCTGCTGGTGATCGACGAGGGCTTCTCCCGCGCCCTGGCCGGACAGGGGGGCAGCGCGCCGCGCATCGCCCTGCTCACCGACGGATCCGAGCCCAACACGGCGAACTTCGTCACCAACTATGTGCAGGGGATCTGGCAGGGCTGGCTTCTCACTGAGGGCAAGCCCCAGAGCCAGCCGGTGGAGCTGCGCACCCGTGCCTGGTTCAACCCGGCGCTGGTGAGCCGCCACTTCCTGGTGCCGGGCTCCATTGCGGTGGTGATGACCATCATCGGCGCCCTGCTCACCTCCCTGGTGGTGGCCCGGGAGTGGGAGCGCGGCACCATGGAGGCCCTGCTCGCCACCCCGGTGACCAAGGCCGAGCTGCTGCTCTCCAAGCTCATCCCCTACTACGGGCTCGGCATCGCTGCCATGTTCATCTGCCTGCTCTTCTCGGTGGTGGTGATGGGGGTGCCCTGGCGCGGCTCCCTGGCCGTCCTGTTCCTGGTCACCAGCCTGTTTCTTGGCAGCGCCCTGGGGCTCGGGCTGTTTCTCTCCACCGTGATGCGCAGCCAGTTCAACGCCGCCCAGGCGGCCCTGACGGCGGCCTTCCTGCCGGCCATGATGCTCTCGGGCTTCGTGTTCGAGATCGCCAGCATGCCGCCCCTGCTGCGGGCCATCACCCACCTCATTCCGGCCCGCTACTTCGCAAGCTCCCTGCAGACCCTCTATCAGGCGGGCAACGTGCTCTCCATCTTGCTGGTCAACGCCCTCTGTCTGCTGCTGCTGGCCGCGTTCTGGCTGGCCCTCACCGCCCGCAAGACGCGGCGAACCCTGGAGTAACCATGCTGACTCGACTCTGGTGGCTGGTGCGAAAAGAGCTCTCGATCCTGCTGGGCAACACCCAGGGGCGCTTCCTGCTGATCATGCCGGTGCTGCTGCAGACCGCCCTGTTCCCGTTCGCCGCCACCCTGGAGGTGACCGGCAACACCCTGGCCGTCTACAACCAGGACGGGGGCGCCGAAAGCCGCGAACTGCTGGAGCGCCTCACCCATATGCCCGCCTTCACGACCGTGCTGCCGGTGGCGGGCGAGGCCGGCGTGACGGCGGCCATCACCGAGCAGCAGGCCCTGCTGGCACTGGTCATCCCAGCCGACTTCTCGCGCCGGCTGGCCCGGGGGCAGAGCGCGCCACTGCAGCTCATCGTCGACGGACGCCGCTCCAACGGCGGTCAGGTGGCGGCAGGCTACATCAGCCAGGTGATCGCCCGCTGGCAGAGCGAGGGGCGCGGCGCCCCCGAGCTGCTGGTGCGCCACCTCTACAACCCCAACATCGAGTTTCGCTGGCATGTGCTCCCCTCCCTGGTGGCCATCATCACCACCATCGGCTGCCTCATCGTCACCGCCCTGTCGGTGGCGCGCGAACGGGAAGAGGGCACCTTCGACCAGCTGCTGGTCTCCCCCCTCACCCCGGGCTGGATCATGGCGGGCAAGGCGGTGCCCGGCATCCTGGTGGCGGTGGGACAGGGCACAATCGTCGCACTGGCGGCCCGCTTCGTCTACGCGGTGCCGTTTTCCGGCAGCCTGACCCTGCTGCTGGCCGGCATGATCTGCTACGGCCTGGCGCTGGCCGGCATCGGGCTCTTCATCTCGTCCCTGTGCTCAACCCAGCAGCAGGCGTTTCTCGGGGTCTTCTGCTTCATGGTGCCCGCGGTGATCCTCTCGGGGTATGTCTCGCCGGTGGAGAACATGCCGCAAGTGTTCCAGTGGCTCGCCGCCATCGATCCCCTGACCCACTTCATCGTGCTGCTCAAGGGGGTCTTCCTCAAGGGGCTCGGCTGGTCGGCGGCCTGGCCGCTCCTGTGGCCGCTCATCGCCATCGGCGGCGTCAGCCTCTCCTTGGCACTCGCCCTGTTTCGCCGCCATATCGCGTGAGCAGGTCCCGCAATCCCGCGGGCTGGGGGCCTGACGCAGAGCGCCGCCCCTGCCCGTCGAACACAAAATTTTTTATCTTTTTCGTCAGATAGATATCCCCAACACACCCCTTCCAGGCCGTGCCAAAGCATGGCCTGAATGCTCCATCCATATACCTATTTATGTATATGATTGAATTTTCTCCAATTACCCCTGACGAGATATATAAATGGACACTTGATTTGCATCAATTGTCCGCTCCCTCCGACTGGGTAGCCTAGCCTCAGAATGTCGTTTTATTACTCCAAACTAGAGGCAATTATGAGCAAAGTCAGACTGGTCGTTGTCGGCAACGGCATGGTGGGGCACCGCTTCATCGAAGAGCTGATCGAACGGGCCGACCCGGGCCGGTACGAGATCACCGTCTTCGGTGCAGAACCCCGTCCCGCCTACGATCGCGTCCATCTCTCCTCCTACTTTTCCCACCACACCAGCGAAGATCTCTCCCTCGTCAAACCCGGTTTCTACGACAAGCACGGCATCCGCCTGCTGCTCGGCGAAGCGGTGAAAAAAATCGACAAAACGACCCGCGAAGTGCACTCCAACAAGGGCACTGTGGTTGGTTACGACAAACTGGTACTGGCCACCGGCTCCTACCCCTGGGTGCCGCCCATTCAGGGCAGCCAGCACCACGAGTGCTTCGTCTACCGCACCATCGAGGATCTCAAAGCCATCCGCAACGCGGCCAAGAGCGGCAAGAGCGGGGTGGTGATCGGGGGCGGCCTGCTTGGCCTCGAAGCGGCCGGCGCCCTCAAGGCACTGGGTCTCGAGACCCATGTGGTGGAGTTCGCTCCTGTGCTGATGGCCGAGCAGCTCGACGGCCAGGGCGGCCAGCTGTTGCGCCGCAAGATCGAATCCATGGGCGTGCAGGTACACACCAGCAAGAGCACCAGCGAGATCCTGATGCATGGCGGTGAACAGGCGAAACACCGCCTCGCCTTTGCCGACGGCAGCCAGCTGGAAGTGGACGTGGTGGTCTTCTCTACCGGCATCCGCCCGCAGGATACCCTCGGTCGCTACGGCGATCTGGCCATCGCCGAGCGCGGCGGTATCGTCATCGACGATCACTGCCTCACCTCCGACCCCGACATCTATGCCATCGGCGAGTGTGCCGCCTGGCAGGGCCGCTTCTTCGGCCTGGTGGCGCCGGGCTACAAGATGGCCCAGATCACCGTCGACCATCTGCTTGGCGGCGACAGCCGCTTCGAAGGGGCGGACATGAGCGCCAAGCTCAAGCTGCTCGGCGTCTCCGTCGGCTCCATCGGCGATGCCCACGGCCGCACCCCGGGCAGCCACAGCTATGTGTTCCAGGACGACCAGGCCGGCGTCTACAAGAAAATCGTGGTGAGCGAGGACAACAGCCGATTGCTCGGCGCCGTGCTGGTAGGTGACGTGGAGGATTACGGCAACCTGCTGCAGATGATGCTCAACGCCCTGCCGCTGCCGAGCCATCCGGACACCCTGATCCTGCCCGCCTACGCCGGTGCCAAGCCGACCCTGGGGGTGGATGCCCTGCCGGAAAGCGCCCAGATCTGCTCCTGCTTCGACGTCACCAAGGGCGACATCGCCCAGGCCGTCGCCGAGGGTCACACCACACTCGCCGCCATCAAGCAGCACACCAAGGCCGGTACTGGCTGCGGCGGCTGCGTGCCCCTCATCAGCCAGGTGCTCAACGCCGAGCTGGTGAAGCAGGGCATCGAGGTCAACAACCACCTCTGCGCCCACTTCCCCCACTCCCGCCAGGAGCTGTTCCACCTGGTCAAGGTGGAGGGGATCAAGAGCTTCGACGAGCTGCTGGCCAAACACGGTCAGGGCCATGGCTGCGAGGTGTGCAAACCGACGGTCGGCTCCATCCTCGCCTCCTGCTGGAACGAGTACGTGCTGAGCCCGCTCAACACACCTCTGCAGGACACCAACGACATCTTCCTCGGCAACATGCAAAAGGACGGCACCTACTCCGTCATCCCGCGCATGGCCGGTGGCGAGGTGACCCCGGAGGGGCTGCTGGCGGTGGCCGAAGTGGCCCGCGACTACAAGCTCTACACCAAGATCACCGGCGCCCAGCGCATCGGCCTGTTCGGGGCCCAGAAGGATGATCTGCCCGCCATCTGGCGCAAGCTGCTGGCGGCCGGCTTCGAGACCGGTCAGGCCTACGCCAAGGCGCTGCGCATGGCCAAGACCTGTGTCGGCAGCACCTGGTGCCGCTTCGGCGTGCAGGACAGCGTCGGCCTCGGGGTCTTCCTCGAGAACCGCTACAAGGGCATTCGCACCCCCCACAAGATGAAGTTCGGCGTCTCCGGCTGCACCCGTGAATGTGCGGAAGCCCAGGGCAAGGACGTCGGCATTATCGCCACTGACGCGGGCTGGAATCTCTACGTGGGCGGCAACGGCGGCATGAAACCGCGCCACGCCGACCTGCTGGCTTCTGACCTCGACCGCGAGACGTTAGTCCGGTTGATAGACCGCTTTATGATGTTCTACGTCACCAGCGCCGACAAACTGCAGCGCACCTCGGTCTGGCTCGGCAATCTGGAAGGGGGCGTCGACTACCTGCGCGAGGTGATCGTCGACGACAAACTCGGGTTAAACGAGACCCTGGAGCGCGATATCCAGCGCCTTATCGACAGCTACGAATGCGAATGGTCACGCACCCTCAACGAAGAGCAAGCGTTGCAGCGCTTCAGCCACTTCATCAACAGCGACAAGCGCGACCCGGACGTCCAGTTCGTCAGCGAGCGTGACCAGCACAGACCGGCGACCCCGGCCGAGCGCATCCCCGTCTACCAGATCGAGGTGGAGACCAAATGATGAAATTAGCCTGCCAACTCAACGATATCCTGCCGGGAACCGGTGTATGTGCCCTCATTGAAGGTCGCCAGCACCTGCCTGCTCCGCTCGATGTGGAGGTTCAATCATGAAACTTGCCTGCCAACTCAACGACATCCTGCCTGGCACCGGCGTCTGCGCCCTGATCGAGGGTCGCCAGATCGCCCTGTTCCGCCCGAGCGCGGCGGCCGAGGTGTTCGCCATCGACAACCGGGATCCCTTCTTCGCCGCCAACGTGCTGTCGCGCGGCATCGTAGGTGAACACGAGGGTGAGCTCTGGGTGGCCAGCCCGCTCAAGAAGCAGCGCTTTCGCCTGAGCGATGGCCACTGTTTCGACAACCCGGCGATGTCGGTACAGAGCTATCCCGTCGAAGTGCGCGACCAGCAGGTCTGGGTCGCCGTCTAAAGCCGATTTAACTCTCTTTCGGGCTGCCAGAAGGCAGCCCTTTCAAGGACTCACAAGATGTACACGGAAACCATTAACAAGTGCGCCGCCAACGCGGCCCGCATCAACCGCTTCGAGCGCAGCGACAAACTCGGCTTCTGGCTCAGCTCCACCATGGCGGGGGCCTATGTGGGCCTGGGCATCATCCTCATCTTCACCCTGGGCAACCTGGTGGATCCCGCTATCCGCCCGCTGGTGATGGGGGCCACCTTCGGCATCGCCCTGACCCTGGTGATCATCGCCGGCTCCGAGCTCTACACCGGCCACACCATGTTCCTCACCTTCGGGGTGAAGGCCGGCAAGATCGCCATGACCGACCTACTACGCATCCTGCCGCAGACCTGGGCGGGCAACCTGCTCGGCTCCATCGTCGTGGCGCTCATCTACTCCTACGGCGGCAGCCTGCTGCCGGATGCGGGCAGCCTGGCCCACAAGGTGGCGCTGGCCAAGACCCAGGCGCCGGCCCTGACCCTGTTCATGAAAGGCATCCTCTGCAACTGGCTGGTCTGCCTCGCCATCTGGATGGCGCTGCGCACCGAAGGAGCCGCCCGCTTTATCGCCATCTGGTGGTGCCTGCTGGCCTTTATCGCCTCCGGCTACGAGCACTCCATCGCCAACATGACTCTGTTCGCCCTCTCCTGGTTCGGCGCCCATTCCGAGGCCTACACCCTGGGCGGCATCGGCCACAACCTGTTGTGGGTGACCCTGGGCAACACAGTCTCCGGCGCCCTCTTTATGGGTCTGGGCTACTGGTATGCCACCCCCAAGGCTGAGCGCCCGGTCGCGGTGAATGACACCACCAGCACCGCCAGCCAGACCCAAACCGCCTGATCAGGAGGCCCCATGGACTACTTGCCCATCTTCTGCCGACTCGACAACAAACCCGTGCTGCTGGTCGGCGGCGGCGAGGTAGCGGAGCGCAAGGCGCGCCTGCTGCTGGATGCCGGAGCCCACCTCACAATAGTAGCGCCCGAGCTCGACCCCGAGCTGGCGGAACTGGCTGCCAACGGGAGCATCGAGTGGCTGGCCGCCGAGTTTGCGCCAGCGCACCTGACGGGCAAGTGGCTGGTGGTGGCCGCCACCGATCGGCGCGAGGTGAACGCCCTGGTCTACCAGAGCGCCAACCAGGCGCGGATCTTTGCCAACGTGGTGGATGACCCCAAGCGCTCCAGCTTCATCATGCCGTCCATCATCGACCGCTCGCCGCTGATGGTGGCCATCTCCTCCGGCGGCAAGGCGCCGGTGCTGGCCCGCTTGCTGCGGGAGAAACTCGAAGCCATGCTGCCCCAGCACCTGGGGGTCGTGGCGACCTTTGCCGGCAGCCTGCGGGATCGGGTCAAGGCCCGCTTCGCCAGCATGGGGGAGCGACGCCGCTTCTGGGAGCGGCTGCTGGGGGCCGATCGCCTCGGTCAGGCGCTGGCTCGCGGCGATCACGCCTCTGCCCACCAGCTGGCCGATACCCTGTTTGCCGAGGAGAGCAAGGCTCACGGCGAGGTGGTGCTGGTCGGTGCCGGCCCCGGGGATCCGGGTCTGCTCACCCTGCACGCCCTGCGCCAGATGCAGCAGGCGGACGTGGTGGTCTATGACCGCCTGGTCTCCGACGACGTGATGGCGCTGGTACGCCGCGATGCCAAGCGCATCTTCGTCGGCAAGCAGGCGGGCAACCACTGCGTGCCGCAGGAGGGCATCAACCAGCTCTTGCTGGATGAGGCACAAAAAGGGCAGCGGGTGGTGCGGCTGAAGGGGGGCGATCCCTTCATCTTCGGCCGTGGCGGCGAGGAGCTGGAGACGCTGGTCAACAGCGGCGTGGGCTTTCAGGTGGTGCCGGGGATCACGGCGGCGAGCGGTTGTGCCGCCTATGCCGGCATTCCTCTGACCCACCGGGATCATGCCCAGAGCGTGCGCTTTGTCACCGCCCACGGCAAGGGCGGGGCACAGGATCTCGACTGGCCGCTGCTGGCCAAGGACAAGCAGACCCTGGTGTTCTACATGGGGCTCTCCTCCTGCGCCACCATCCGCGAGCAGCTGCTGGCCCACGGCAAGGGGGGCGACACCCCGGTGGCGCTCATCGAGCGCGGCACCCAGCCGAGCCAGCGGGTCATTCGCGGCACCCTGGAGCAGCTGCCCGAGCTGGCGGTGGGGGTCGAGAGCCCGGCCCTCATCATGGTGGGCTCGGTGATAACCCTGGCCGAACAACTTGCCTGGTTTGGACAAGACCAACAAGCCCTCTCCCGCCAGGCCCTCGCCTGAACGGTCTTGGCATGTGAGTCATGAGGCCACCGCAAGGTGGCCTCATTTTTATCCAGCCATCACTAAATCCCGGTCATAACCTGTTGTTTTAAGTCTGGTATCCTATGGGCATTCGGCCTATCGGCCACCAGCTCAGGAATTTTTTCATGTCTCTGCCCCTCAAAAACAGCGCCAAGCAGCGCGCGGAAGACAGATCCCGCATTCTCACCCTGCTGCTGGGCGACGATGCCCTCACCGACAGCCTGATCGACCCCCAGCTTGAACAGGATGCGGGTCAACGCGACCAGACCAGCCAGCTGAGCGGGCTGGTCAACGGCCTGCCCGCCGCCGACATCGCCGATGCGCTGGAATCCCTGCCTCCCGATGAACGCCACGCCCTCTGGCATCTGGTGAGCGAAGACAAACGCGGCCAGGTGCTGGTCGAGGCGTCGGAGACGGTGTGGGAGAGCCTCATCAGCGGCATGAGCGACCGCGAGCTGCTGCATGCCCTGCGCTCCCTCGACATCGACGATCAGATCTATCTGGGCCAGTACCTGCCGCGCAACCTGATGGGGCGGCTGCTCACCTCCATGGCCCCCGTCGATCGGGATCGGGTGCGCGAGGTGATCCGCTACGGCAAGCACACGGTCGGCGCCATGATGGACTTCGAGCTCATCACGGTGCGCCCCGACGTGAGCCTCGCAACGGTGCAGCGCTTCTTGCGGCTGCGGGGCAAGATCCCCGCCAACACCGACAAGCTGTTTGTCATCGACAGGCGAAACCACCTGCTCGGCGAACTGGCCCTCACCACTGTGCTGCTGCACAAACCCGCCACCCTGGTGAGCGAGGTGATGGAGCAGGATCCCATCACCTTCGATCCCGAAGACAACGACGAGGCGGCGGCCCGTACCTTCGAACGGGATGACCTGCTTTCTGCCGCCGTGGTGGATGCCAAGGGCAAGCTGATGGGCCGCCTCACCGTCGAGGAGATCGTGGATGTGGTCTATGAGGAGAGCGACACCGATCTGCGCCGCATGGGGGGGATCAGCGAGGAGGAGGATGTGTTCGCACCGGTCGCCAAGGCGGTGAAGACCCGCTGGGCCTGGCTCGCCCTCAACCTCTGCACCGCCTTCGTGGCGTCGCGGGTGATCGGCCTGTTCGAGCACACCATCTCGCAACTGGTGGCGCTGGCGGCCCTGATGCCCATCGTCGCCGGGATCGGCGGCAACACAGGCAACCAGACCATCACCATGATAGTGCGGGCGCTGGCGCTGCAGCACATTCAGGCGGGCAACCTCTCCTTCCTGCTGTTGCGGGAGCTGGGGGTGGCCTTTATCAACGGTCTGGTGTGGGGCGGCATCATGGGGGTCGTCACCTTCCTGCTCTATCAGGATGCGGCGCTGGGCGCCGTGATGACCCTCGCCATGGTGCTGAACCTGCTGGTAGCGGCGCTGATGGGGGTCATCATCCCCATGACCATGAGCCGGCTGGGTCGCGATCCGGCGGTGGGGGCCAGCGTGATGATCACCGCCATCACCGACACCGGCGGTTTCTTCATCTTTCTGGGGCTGGCCACCCTGTTCCTGCTGTAAACAAGAAGGGAGCCGCTGGCTCCCTTCTTCGTCATGTTCGACTTCTGCGACAGACGCAGCTCAGGGTCTGGCGTTGCGCCCCTGCTGCCACCCCTTGCCGAGGGCACGACCGATGGGCACCACCGGGGCCAGCCGGACGCTGTCGACAGCCTGGGCACCATGACCCCGCTTGAACAACAGCACCAGGCGCACCACTTTCTCCTTCGGGCAGCCGAGCCAGAGCGCCCAGTGCGGCCCCTTGTGATGAAGCCAGAGTCCGTAAAACCAGGTCATCCGGTTTCCCTTGATAAAACGGGTGATGGAGGATTCAGGTGCCGGTACGCAGCGCTTCGAATCCCATGGCGTGTTCGATGCCATATGCCACTCCTCCTTGACTGACAGGTCACTCAGGTACGTCGACTCATCCCCTGGCAACGTCCTGCCTTGCTTCGAGTGAGATCAGGATGACCCTGGCCTATGTGCCGGCCGGCCCTGCGACACTCCCCTTCTATCCCGTGAAGGTCTGCTTGCGGTTGTCATTGTGCGGCGCTCGCCCCGTGGGGCGGAGCAGCCAGACCCTGGCGGTCTGGCCCTGATCTGAGCATATATCCGAAACGGGCGGTTTGCGGGCTAGCGCGGGGGACAAAAACGGCGAGGTTCAGGATCTGCTTGAATTGGCAGGAAAGAGGCGCAGAAACAACACGGCCTCCCGAAGGAGGCCGTGTGGCGAGAGAGGAGATTACATCCAGTCGGCGTTGCGGATCACCCCGACCGCCAGCCCCTCGATGGTGAGATGCTGGCTGGCAAGATCCACTTCGATGGGGGAGAGCTCTTCGTTCTCCGGCAGCAGCCATACCTGGCTGCCCTTGCGCTGGAAGCGTTTGACGGTGACATCCTCGTCAAGCCGCGCCACCACCACCTGGCCGTTGCGTACCTCCTGGGTCTTGTGCACCGCCAGCAGGTCGCCATCCAGGATGCCGATGTTCTTCATGCTCATCCCCTGCACCCGCAGCAGGAAGTCGGCGCGCGGGTGGAACAGGGCGGGATCAACCTGATAGTGGCTCTCGATATGCTCCTGGGCCAGGATGGGTTCACCTGCAGCCACCTTGCCGATCAGCGGCAGGCCGCTCTCTTCCAGCGCCTCTTCCTCTTCGAGCAGCAGACGGATGCCGCGGGACGTGCCCGGCATGATCTCGATGACCCCTTTTTTGGCCAGGGCCTTCAAATGTTCCTCGGCCGCATTGGCCGACTTGAAACCAAGCTTCTGGGCAATCTCGGCGCGAGTCGGCGGCATGCCGGTCTCGTTCATGTTCACCTTGATCAGCTCCAGCACTTCGGCCTGGCGGGGGGTAAGGGGTTTCATAGAATTGGCACCTGTCTTTTTATACAGCACACTGGCAGTATATACAGTGCAGTGGCCAAGGCAAGGCGCAGCTGACATTTGTCGCGACCAACCGGCAATTTCACCCTGTTTTGATCCCGTACGACTGAACTCATCGTACCTCTCGGCGACAAGGGGCCGGTGATTTGCTATGCTCACGCCGCATTTTTTTGGAGAGCAGACGCACATGTCCCCAGGACAGAAGATTTCCAGAGCCATCTTGCAATGGCCGGTCAGCGGCTTGGTCAATCACAAAAGCCTGCCGGAAAATCCCATCACAGAACTCAAGCTGGATCCGGCCAGACCCATCGTCTATGCCCTGAAAACCAGCTCGATCACCGACCTGATGACCCTGCAGCAGTGCTGCGAGGATCTCGGTCTGCCGGGCCCCTTTACGCCGCTGGAACTGAACGGCCAGCTGCTGCCGCGCTATGTCTGTCTGGATCGTCCGCCTCCCCTCTTCGGCAAGCGCAGCAAGCCGCTCCCCTTCCTGCAGGAGTTCCACCAGCTGCTGGATCTGCACAAGCAGGATCCGGCGCTGGATATCCAGGTGGTGCCCGTCACCCTGTTCTGGGGCCGCGCCCCGGGCCGTGAGGGAGAAGAGGCCTCCAGCCTCAACATCATCAGCAGTCTGGCGCCGAACCGGCTGAAGAAGGCGCTCATCGTGATCCTCAAGGGTCGCGAGAACCTGGTGCGCTTCTCCCCGCCCCTCTCCCTGCGCTACATGGCAGACAAACACGGTACCGACGAGGCCATCGCCCACAAGCTGGCGCGGGTCGCCCGTACCCACTTCAGCCGCCAGCAGCTGGCGGCCACCGGACCGAAACTGCCGAACCGCAACCTGCTGTTCAAACAACTGCTGGATTCGAGCGTGATCCAGCAGGCCATCGCCGAAGAGGCCGAGCGGGAGAACATCAGCCTGGAGAAGGCGCAGAAACGCGCCCACGGCTACATGGACGAGATCGCCTCCGACTTCTCCTACCGGCTGATCCGCCTCGGCGAGAGCTTCCTTGGCTGGCTGTGGAACAAGCTCTATCGTGGCCTCTCGGTCAACGGCGCCGAAAAGGTGCGCCAGCTGGCTCAGGAAGGGCACGAGATCGTCTATGTGCCCTGCCATCGCAGCCACATGGACTACCTGCTGCTCTCCTATGTCATCTATCACCAGGGGATGGTGCCGCCTCATATCGCGGCGGGCATCAACCTCAACTTCTGGCCGGCGGGCCCCATTTTCCGCCACGGCGGTGCCTTCTTCATCCGCCGCACCTTCAAGGGCAACCCGCTCTACAGCACGGTATTTCGCGAGTACCTGAACCTGCTGTTCGCCAAGGGCTACTCGGTGGAGTTCTTCACCGAGGGGGGGCGTTCGCGCACCGGCCGCCTGCTGCCGCCCAAGACCGGCATGCTGGCGATGACCCTGCAGGCCATGATGCGCGGGCTTGACCGCCCGGTCACCCTGGTGCCCGTCTACCTCGGCTACGAGCACGTGATGGAGGTGAACACCTACCACAACGAGCTCAAGGGCAGCCGCAAGGAGAAGGAGAGCTTCCTGCAGGTACTCGGCATCCTGCGCAAGCTGCGCAACTACGGCCGCGGCTTCGTCAACTTCGGCGAGCCGCTGACCCTCAACAGCTACCTGAGCGAGCATATTCCGGACTGGAAGGATCACATCGGGGAAGAGGAACGCCCGGAGTGGATGGCCGGCACGGTCAATACCCTGGCCGATCTGCTGATGACCCGCATCAACGGCGCCGCCGCTGTCAACGGCCTGACCCTGAGCGCCCTGGCGCTGCTGGCCGCTGAGCGCCACGCCCTGACCCGTGACGAGTTGCAGGCCCAGCTCAACACCTATCTGGATCTGCTCAAAGCGGTGCCCTACAGCGCCCAGAGCACCATCCCGGACGAGGATGCCGGCACCCTGCTGGATCAGGCACTGGAACTCAACAAGTTCGAGGTGAGCGAGGACAAGCTGGGCCAGATCATCAGCCTGGATCGCTACCAGGCGATCCTGCTGACCTACTACCGCAACAATATCCTCCACCTGTTTGCCATACCCTCTCTGGTGGCGGCACTGATCGACCGCTGCGAGGGGATCAGTCGCGGCGAGATCATCGCCCGCTGCGTCGACATCTATCCGCTGCTCAAGACCGAGCTGTTCCTGCGTTACGAAGAGGAAGAACTGCCGGAGCTTATCGATGCCCTGCTGGCCGAGCTGCAGCGCCAGCAGCTGATCGAGGCACGTGACGGTGGCTACTGGGTCAACCCGGGCAACCAGATGCGCCTGTTGCTGCTGGCCGAAAGCATCCAGGAGACCCTGCAGCGCTACGCCATCGTGCTGACCCGGGTGCTGGCCCAACCCTACATAGAGGCAGAGCAGCTGGAGGCAGACGGCCTGATGATGGCGGAGCGCCTCGGCACCCTGCACGGCATCAACGCCCCCGAGTTCTTCGACCAGAAGCTGTTCAGCACCCTGATCCACACCCTGCGCAAGGAGGGTTACCTCTCCGCCGAGAGCAAACCGGATCTGGGACGCTTTCAGGCGCTGGCGGACAACATAGTGCCGCTCCTGAGCACCAAGATCCGCCGCACCATCCGGGCCGGCAACCAGCGCTGACCCGCACCGCAAATGAAGAAGGCCGCATCATGCGGCCTTCTTTTTGCTCGGCTTCTTTTTGTTCAAGGAATGGTCACCCCAGCAGGTAATCTAGCACCAGCCCGGCGAACACCAGAGCCCCCACATAGTTGTTGTTGAGGAACGCCTGGAAGCAAGCCTCCCGCTGCCGTTCGCGAATGAGCCGCTGCTGATAGACGAACAACACGGCGGCCCCCAGCAATCCCCAGTAGTAACTGCTGCCCAGCGCCATCAGCTGGCCGACCAGCAGCAGGATCAACAGGGTAGCCAGCTGCAGCACGCCGATGATCCGCTTGTCGTGACGGCCAAACAGGATGGCGCTCGACTTGAGCCCCAGCTTGAGGTCATCGTCCCTGTCCACCATGGCGTACTGGGTATCGTAGGCCACTGTCCACAGCAGGTTGGCGATAAACACCAGCCAGGCCACGGCCGGCAGTGCGTTGGCCTGCGCCGCATAGGCCATGGGGATCGACCAGGAGAAGGCCATGCCGAGCACCAACTGGGGGATCGGAATGAACCGCTTCATGAAGGGATAGCTCACCGCCAGCAGCAGGCCGACGAACGACATGGCGATGGTGAGGGAGTTGAGGGTCAGCACCAGACCAAACGAGATCAGGGCAAGCACGAAGAAGAGCGCCAGTGCCTCGCGGGGATCCACCTTGCCGGTCGGCAGGGGACGCCCCGAGGTGCGTTTGACGTGACCGTCGAAGTTGCGATCCGCATAGTCGTTGATGACGCAGCCGGCCGAGCGCATCAGAAACACGCCGACCACAAACACCGTCAGCACCCAGAGGTTTGGTCGTCCGCCGGCCGCCAGCCAGAGTGCCCACAGAGTCGGCCACAGCAGCAACAGGGTGCCGATGGGCTTGTCGATGCGGGCCAACTGCAGATATGCCAGACCCCGCTCCTTGGTTAACAGATTCACTCCAGCTCCTTGTCACAGACGAGAGAGGGCAGAAACAGCTCGTGAACCAGCAATGGCCACTGCCCCAGAAATAGACGGGAACGACGTCCCCAGACGATGGCGGCGGGGCAACGGGGATTGTCGGCAATGGCAAAACGGGCCAGCTGCAGATGATCACGTCGCACCGGCTCATTGCCAAACACCCGCTCCCCCAGGGGTTGCTCCCCCAGTTCGGCCAGACCACTGCCCTGCAGCGCTGCGTCGGCCAGCAGGGTCCAGCCCAGCACGGCCGGGCCCAGATCGCCGTGGAGGATCACCTCCCGGCAGATCCCGGCAGGGGATGCAGCATCCACCAGCCACTGCTCATCGGTGGTCAACGAGACGGGGCGATTGCCCAGCCATTCGACCGAGAAGTGCCGATTGTGTTGGCGCAGACGCCGGGTCATGGAGCCGGGCTCCAGCAGCCAGGGACGCAGGCTGGCCGGCAATTCGCAACTGTCGGGGGCCAACCACCCGGTTAACGGCGTGAGAGGAACAGTCAACTCGGACTTCACAGCTTCACCATCCAGAGATTTCCGTGTTCAGGTTAAAATCCGGTTTATTATCCGTAAATCAATAGCGAAATGTAAGAACATCCGTGCTTGACGCCCCCTTTGGCAGCATCAAAAATGGTGTATCTTCCGCCGATGAGCCATCTATATGAAGATCTTCAAAATTTTGCTGGTGTTGTTGCTGAGCGTGGGCGCCCTGCAAGTACGGGCTGCCGATGAGGAACCCGCCGCCGAAGGGGCCGAGGGAGCCGCCAAACCCGGATTTGCCTACCATGCGCTCGATCCGGATATCATCACCAACTACCTGAGCAACGGCAAAACCCTCGGCTACGTCAGGGTCACGGTGGAGCTGATGGCCGAAAACGATGCCGACCTCAAGCTGCTGGAGCAGCATGACCCCCTGATCCGCGACGCCATCATTCGCCTGATGGGCAGCAAGAGCGCCGATCAGATCAAGTCTCTGGTCAGCCGCGAGGAACTGCGCAAGGAGTGCGAGACCAAGGTCAACGAGTTGTTGCTCAAGGAAACCGGCAAGAAAGCCGTCCGCGAGCTGATCTTCACCAAGTTCCTCTATCAGTAATCTCCCATGGATCAGACGCTTATTGGCATTCAGGCCAATAAGCGTCTGGCGCCTGTTTATTCGAAATGAAAATTGATTACAATACGCTCGTCGAGTCGTAGAGGTAGTCGTTATGGGCAGCAAGACCCTGTGTGAGTGGCGTCGCCACGAAATCCCCGCGGATCTCAAGGCGCTGCGCAAAATCGTGCGCAAACCCAAATTCGTCTGCGGCAAGTGTGCCCGCAGCGCCAACGACAAGAGTTATCTGTGCCAGCCGCTGCGGTTGAAAAAAGAGGAGTAGGACCAAACCCGACGAGGCCCTATTGATCGGTCCAGCCCTGACGCCCCTGCTCGAACAGCCTGCGCGCCTGCATGTCGTTGGGGCAGACGCCACGGTACTCCTCCCCGGAGCGCCCGGCCAGATAGAGATGCTCCGGGCGGCAATACCAGGCCAACCCTTTCTGATGCCCCTGCTGCCACAGCTCGCCATCCACCTTGTCGCCACACTGGGCACGATGGAACTCGATCCGCTCGGTAGTGAAGCCCAGCTTGCCGTCAGCCTCCCCCACCTCGCTCCACACCTTTTCGCAGGGATCATCGTTGGAGACACAGCCCCCCAGCAGGGTGGCAACCAGTATGACGGTGAGTCGCATAATCATCCTTGAGTGTCGTTTGGGCAGTTCATTCTAGCCAGAGCCTTGCCCCTCACCAAGCCTTCGCCCCCATTCCTGTGAGCCGCACAAAAAAATCAGGCGGGCTCAATGCCCGCCTGTTCGTGTCATGTTGTGGTTCACTGGTCATCGAAAGCGTCGTCATCCTGCCAGCTTTCGTCTTCCCATTGCTCCAGCTCGTCTTCCCAGGATTCCGGCTCCCATTCATCATCGAGCTCGTAATCCGGCTTGTGTCCACCCATGCTCATTCTCCTTGGATAGTGCACCCGCACTCAAAGTCTATCCAGAAAAATGGGGCTCGCCAGTCAGGGAAAGATCAAAGCTTGACCAGGGTGCGACCCGCGACCTGGCCTTGCGTGATGGCCTCGGCGGCCTCGACCACCTGCTCCAGCCCTATCTCGGTTACCGCCTGTTCGAAGAAGCTGGCGGGCAGATCCTGAGCCAGGCGCTGCCACGCCTGTTGACGGCGCGCCAATGGGCACATCACGGAATCCACCCCCTGCAGACGCACGTTGCGCAGGATGAAGGGCATGACGGTGGTAGGCAGATCGAAGCCCCCCGCCAGACCGCAGGCCGCCACGGCGCCGCCATAGTTCATCTGGGCCAGCAGTTTGGCCAGCACCTGGCTGCCGACGGTATCGACTGCCCCGGCCCACAGCTGCTTCTCCAACGGCTTGACGGGCTCCAGCAGTTCGCTGCGCGGCACGATGCGGCTGGCCCCCAGGGCAGTCAGCATCTCACCCTGCTCCTCGGGTCGACCGGTCAGGGCCGCTACCTTGTAGCCTTTTGCCGCCAGCAGCGCGACCGCAGTGGACCCCACCCCGCCGGCGGCGCCGGTCACCAGGATCTCGCCGCTCTGTGGGGTGAGCCCCGCCTCCTCCAGCGCCAGCACGCAGAGCATGGCGGTGAGACCGGCGGTACCGATGCACATGGCCTGACGGGCATCCAGTCCGGCCGGCAGCGGCACCAGCCAGTCCGCCTTGACTCGCGCCTGCTCGGCCATGCCGCCCCAATGTCCTTCACCCACGCCCCAGCCGGTCAGCACCACCTGATCACCGGGCTGATAGCGGCTGTCGGCCGATTCGAGCACGGTACCGGCGAAGTCGATGCCCGGCACCAGCGGCCACTGGCGGACAATCTTGCCCTTGCCGGTAATGGCCAGCCCATCCTTGTAGTTGATGGAGCTGTAGCTTACCGCTACCCGTACTTCGCCTTCCGGCAACTGGCTCTCGGCCAGCCGGGTGAGGGTCGGAACCGTCTTGCCGTCTTGGTTTTCCAGTAACAGGGCCTTGAACATGAGTCTCTCCTCGAGATGAAGCATCAAATCAGCACAGCAGCGCATATCTGCCACGGCGCTCCGTAAATCGTCCTACTGGCTTTCAAGATCAGCCAGACAACGGGAAAGGGTGCGGGCCAGGGCCCCCTGATTGCGCAGCACCACGGCGCGGGCCTGCTCTCCCATCTCGCGGCGCCGGCTCTCGTCGGCCAGCAGCGCACTCACCCTCTCTCCCAATCCGGCCGCATCGGCCACCACGGCGGCGCCACCCTGTGCCACCAGCTGGCGGGTGATGTCGCTGAAGTTGAAGTAGACGGGGCCGGTCAGGCAGGGTTTGCCGAGCGCCGCCGGCTCCAGCAGGTTGTGGCCACCCACCTTCACCAGACTGCCGCCGACGAAAGCCAGATCGGCCGCCGCCAGCATCAGCGGCAGCTCGCCCATGGTATCGCCCAGATAAATCTTGTCGGTCGCGGTGACCGGTGCGGCGCTGGTGCGGCGCACACAGCCATAAGAGGCGCACAACTCGGCCACCCGATCGAAGCGCTCCGGGTGGCGCGGAACCAGGATAAGCAAGGCATCGGGGTGACTGGTCAGCACCTGGTCGAAGGCGGCCAGCACCTGCTCGTCCTCCCCCTGATGGGTGCTGGCGGCGATCCAGACCGGCCGCTCCGCCCCCAGTTGCTGGCGCAGGGCGCGGCCTCTGGCCTGCACCTCGTCACCAAACTGGATGTCGAACTTGATGGAACCGGTCACCGCCAGTCGATCGCGTTCGATGCCGAGCCGGGCGAAGCGATCGGCGTCGTCCTGATGCTGGCAGAGCAGACGAGTCAACGGGCGACTGAGAGCATCGAAGGCCCCCTGAAAGCGAGCATAACGCTGGCAGGAACGCTCCGAGAGGCGGGCGTTGATGATGGTCACCGGCAGATGGCGTTTCTCGCAGGCCGCCAGCCAGTTTGGCCACAGTTCGGTCTCCATCACCCAGAGCGCGCGGGGCTTGAAGGTGTCGAGAAAGGCCGCTACCGCCCAGGGGTAATCGAGGGGCGCATAGCGGTGTACCACCAGATCGCCGAGCTTGCCTGCCTGTTCGGCGCCGGTACGAGTGGTGGTGGTGAGCAGGATCGGCAGATCGGGCCGCTCCGCTTTCAGGGCGCGAATGAGCGGCGTGATGGCCAACGTCTCCCCCACGCTCACCGCATGGATCCAGAGCGGCGCCTCCTGGCCGGTGGCGGGCAGCCGACCCAGATGCTCGGCCCAGCGCTTGCCAAAGCCGGGCTTGCCCTTCTTCGGCTTGTAGAGCGCCAGCAGTGCCAGGGGTAATCCCAGATGGATCAGCAGGTTGTAGAGCAGGCGATAGGGCATCTTACTCGCTCTGCTCCAGTTTGTTGCACGCCTCGATCACCTGCTCCGGCGGCAAATCGATCAGGCATTTGAGGTGGCCGAACTTGCAGGTGCGCTTGAAGCAGGGGCGGCATTCGATGTCGGTGTGAACGATCTCGACCCGATCCGCCAGCGGCGGGGTATAGAGCGGCGAGGTGGAGCCATAGACACCCACCAGCGGCCGGTTGAGGGCGGCGGCGATGTGCATCAGGCCGGAGTCGTTGGAGATGACCCGGCCAGCCAGCGCCATCAGGTCGATCGCCTCGTGCAGGCTGGTCTTGCCCGCCAGCACGTGGCAGTTGGGGCGAGTCAGCATATTGACCCGATCCCGGATGGTGTTGGCCACCGCCACGTCCTTGTTCGAGCCGAAGATCCACACCTGCCAGCCCTCGTCCAGGTGCTGCTGGGCCACCACGGCGTAGTGCCCTTCCGGCCAGCGCTTGGCCGGGCCAAACTCGGCGCCGGGGCAGAGCACCAGCACGGGGCGACGCCGATCCAGCCCGAGCCGCGCCAGCGCCTTGTCCTGATTGACCAGGTCGACGTGAAGCGCGGGATGGGGAATGGCCGGAATATCGGCCCGGCTCTTCATCTGCGCCTTGGGATAAGCCAGCGCCAGATAGCCCTCCACCATCAGCGGGAAGGCGGACTTGTTGCTGCGCAGATCGTTGAGCAGGCCGAAACGCTGCTCTCCCTTCCAGCCGGTACGCACCGGGATACCGGCAAACCAGGGGATGAGGGCCGACTTCATGGAGTTGGGCTGGACGATGGCCTGATCGTACTGCTCGGCCGCCAGCTGTTTGCCGAGGCGGCGGCGGGCCAGCAACTTGAAGTCACCGTGACCGAGCGGCATGGTGATCGCCTTGTCCACCTCGGGCATCCGCTCCAGCAGGGCGCAGCACCAAGCGGGCGCCATCACGTGGAGTTCGCACTCCGGGTGGTTGGCCTTGATCGCCTTGTAGAGGCTCTGGGACATCACCATGTCGCCGACCCAGGAGGGGCCGATCACCAATATTTTCATCACGCGTCTTCTCTCGGGCAGGCCCGGCTGTTGATCATCACTGGCCGAGATTATGCCCCAAGAATGGTCGGAGAAATAACAGAAGATCCCGGTGGCCCCGCTGAACGGCTCAAAACGAGCGCCACTCAACACCACCTCGGGCCGGACGCCCCGACCATGCCCCGCCCGTCGTTTTAGGCTAGAATGGGCGCCAATTTGAGCATGGCCCGCCAACCGGGCAGCAACCGTGAGCCCTCATCAGTGAAAAAACCGACTCTGGCCGCCGTTCTGATCGTCAAGAATGAAGCCGACAACCTGCGCAAGTGTCTCGCCTCCCTCGACGGGCTGGTGGACGAGATCGTCATCATGGATTCCGGCAGCCAGGACGACACCCCGGCCATCGCCGCCGAATTCGGCGCCCGCTTCTTCGTCAACAAGGTGTGGCCGGGATTTGGCAAACAACGCCGGTTGGCCCAGTCACACGTGCAATCCGAATGGGTGCTCTGGCTGGATGCGGACGAGCGACTCACCCCCGAGCTGAAAGAGGCCATCGCCGCCGTCATGGCCAACCCGGCCAGCGACACCATCTACTCGATCCCTCGCCTCTCCTGGGTGTTTGGCCGCTTCATCCGCCACAGCGGCTGGTATCCGGATCGGGTGCTGCGCCTCTATCCCAAGGCCCTCACCGGCTACAACGAGGCACTGGTACACGAGAAGGTGGAGGTACGCGCCAACATGAAGATCGTCAACCTCCATGGCGACCTGCTCCACTTCACCTATCGGGATCTTGAGCACTATCTGGTCAAATCCGCCGGTTACGCCCGGGCCTGGGCCGATCAGCGCACCGCCCGCGGCAAGAAGGGTTCTCTCAGCCAGGGGCTGGTGCATGCGCTGGGCTGCTTCATCAAGATGTACCTGCTCAAGGCGGGTTTCCTCGATGGCAAGCAGGGGCTGCTGCTGGCCATCCTCTCCGCCCACTCCACCTTCGTCAAATACGCCGACCTCTGGGTGCGCCAGCAACCCGGGCAGCCGGAGTAACAGGCATTCCGGCACTCGCCACCGGATACGAAACAGGGCCCCGAGGGGCCCTGTTTGCATTACTGCGGGTCGTTGCCGCGCCAGAAGGGGGCGGCCCAGCGAACCATTTCTGGCACCATGGCCTTGGGATCGAGCTGGCTCATGTCCTCCGGATGATCGCTGTCCTCCGGCGGGCTGAAGGCGAGATGACGCCCTTCACTGTTGAGCGGCTTCCAGCGCAGCGGTGTGGCGGAGCGGCGCATCGGGAAGAAGCCGATGGTCGGCACGTCCAGCGCCCCGGCGATGTGCAGTGGGCCCGTGCTGCCGGCGATGAACAGGGCGGCGTTGGCGAGCACCTGACAGAACATCGGCAGCCCGTCGCTGGAGCGGTAGATCCAGCCGTTACCGCCGTGAGCCAGCAACTCGGCCGCCAGCTGCTCGGCCATCTTCTCCTCACCGGGGCCGGCGGTCAGCACGCACTGCAGCTCGGGGCAGGCCTGGTTCAGCTTGATGATGATGCGGGCATACTGCTCGATGGAGAGGTTGTTGGCCGAGCCGCCGCTGCCGGCATGCACCATCAGCCAGGGGCGGCTGGCATCCAGCTTCAGTCTGGTGGCCAGCTGTTCGCGCACCTGTCGCAGTGCCGGTGCATCAAACTGCAGGAAGGGGGTATGGGGCTCTACCACCGCCACCTGATGATCGGCCAGGAAGCGGCGGATCAGCTCCAGGTTGTACTCAGACTCGGGCTTCTGGGAGCGGGAGCGGCGCTGGATCAGGCGCTGGTTGTAGAGCACCTGGGCCAGCTTGGTGGCTGGCGCCAGGCGATAAGGGATGTGCGCCTTCCACACCAGCATGGCGTTGCGGGAGTTGGAGAAGAGGCAGATGGACGCATCAAACGCGGCCGCCTTGATGCGCGCCAGCAGCGCGCGCTGTTGCTCCTTGTCGGCACGAACACCCGGATCGATGAGCACCTCGTCAATCCAGGGGCAGAGCCGGGCCAGCGGCGCCGTGTAGGCGGGAACCAGGGCAGTCACATGACATTCCATGGACTCCTTGAGCATGGCGAAACTCGGCCAGGCCAGCATGAAGTCACCAATCTTGTCATTGCGAACGACCAGAATACGTTTCATAAAAAATCCCTTTGCTCCCTGTCACCAATGCAAGGAGGCTTGATGCGCGATGCGGGTATTCTTGCCTGATGCAGGGCTATTCTCAAGTGAAGACGCCAGAGTGCCCCGATTTAAGCGACCAAATTGTGCATCTTGCGCCGCTTCCTGCGGCAAACTGACGCTACCGCTCTCGCGGCAAGCCCTCAACAGACCCTATAATGCGACCAAATTTCCAGGTTGCAGGACTGCAAACATGACTACCAGGGTAATTTATCCGGGGACCTTCGACCCCGTGACCAATGGCCACGCCGACCTGATCGGCCGCGCCGCCAAGCTGTTTGACGAAGTCGTGGTCGGCGTCGCCAACAGCCCGAGCAAACGTCCGCTGTTCGATCTGGCAGAACGGGTCCAACTGGTTCAGCAAGTGACCAGTCACCTGCCCAACGTCAAGGTGGTGGGCTTCTCCGGCCTGCTGGTGGATTTCGCCAGGGAGCATCAGGCCAATGTGCTGATCCGCGGCCTGCGCGCCGTCTCCGACTTCGAGTACGAATTCCAGCTGGCCAACATGAACCGCCGCCTGATGCCGGAGCTCGAAAGCGTCTTCCTCACGCCAGCGGAAGAGAACTCCTTCATCTCCTCCACCCTGGTAAAGGAGGTGGCGCTGCACGGCGGCGACATCCGCCAGTTTGTCGACCCCGTTGTGGCACAAGCCATCGCCACCAAACTGGGCCGCTGAGCAGGGGCTCTTCGCAACAAACAGGCTACCCGAGGGTAGCCTGTTTCATTAGGGCGCCTTGCTCGCCTGGCCTTGGGGTATATCGGCAAACTGCCGATCGATCGCATCCTGCAACCGATCGAGCCACTCGTAACGACGCCGGTACATGGCGCGCTTCCTGGACGCCACCTCCTCCAGCGGTTTGCGCAGCGCTGGCTGCAGGGCCACGAAGTTGGCATCCACATCTTCGGCGCCGAACTCCTGCCACAGCTCATCATAATCGGCCAGTAAGTTGCCCTTCTGTTTGCGGCTGTAGCGTTTGGCCTGAAAGACGTGGGCCCGCTTGCGCACCGCCAGCACCCGCTCTCCCCCCATGGCCCGGGCCAGTTGCAGCACCAGCATGACCAGCAGTGACTTGGGTCGCAGGCCGTGTCCTTCCCTGGTCAGCTCGCGCACCCGCGCCTGAGCCTGCTCGACTGCGGGCTCGGGCCCCTGCATGGAGCCTATCATCAGCTCGGGATGGGCAGCCGATCCCGCCAGCGAGAAGGCGCAGCTGTAGAGACGCAACCCCAGTGGATCGACGATGGAGAGTGCCAGCTCGGCCTCCCGGCGAAAGGTGCCATCATGGCGCAGCAGGATGCGGCAATCGCTCTGGGGATAACGCCCCAGCTCGACCCCTTGCCCCAGATAGAGCGGCTCAATGAGAGTTGGATAGCGTGCCAGCAGCAGGCGATAGTGATCCTCCAGCATCTCGGCCCGCTCGCGGGCGCGGGCACAGGCGAAGCGATAGGGTCGCATCGGCTTGTCGAGCAACTCGGGATAGCGGGCGGGCAACGCCCTGAGAGGGGCGGCCTGAAACAGACTGAAGACCCGGTGCAACGACTTGCGATAAAGCAGGCTGCGCAGTACGAACTTGCCGCGGTTGAAGGTCTTGCGGGCACATCCCTCCGGATAGAGGTAACGGGCCATCTTTTTTGCGCAATAGCGCTCCTGCCGGGATAAATATTCCCAGTCTATTGATTTTACTGTCATTTTATATCTCTAACCGCCTGAACGGCCGGAATACTAGTGACAGCTGCACACAGCTTCAACAGACGGGAAATACTCTCTTACAACTTCAACGGGATCCGCCGAAAAAACGGCCTCAACGCTGGCAATGGGAGCAGAAAACCGTGGTTCGCTGGCCCATTTTTACTTCGCTCAACAGGGTCTGACAGTGGTAACAGGGCTGGCCACCCCGGCCATAGACCTGCAGTTTTTGCACAAAATAGCCCGGTTTGCCGTCGGCACTGGTGAAATCCTTGAGGGTAGTGCCCCCCTGGCGAATGGCTTCGGCCAGCACCCGCTTTATCTCGGCCACCAGAGTGGCCAGCCGCTCGGCGCTGATGTTGCCGGCCGCCCGCTTGGGGTGAATGCCGGCGGCAAACAGCGCTTCGTTGGCGTAGATGTTGCCGACCCCAACCACCACCTGATTGTCCATCAGGAACTGCTTGATGGCGGTGCTGCGCCCCTTGGCCCGCTCCCGCAGGTAATCGGCACTGAAGGCGTCGGTCAGCGGCTCCGGCCCCAGCTTGGCCAGCAGGGCGTGCGCCTCGGCCGGTTCGCGAGTCCACAGCAAAGCCCCGAAACGGCGCGGATCGTTGAGCCGCAGCAGCTTGCCATTTTCGAGCTCGATATCCACGTGGTCATGTTTCTCGGCCGGCGTGCCGATCTCCAGCACCCGCAGGCTGCCGGACATCCCCAGATGGAGGATGGCGGTACCAAAATCGGTCTCCAGCAGCAGATACTTGGCACGGCGCCGCACCCGATGGATGGTGAGATCCACCAGCTCCTGGATTTCGCCGGGCACCGGCCAGCGCAGACGACCGTCCCGCACCACCACCCGGGTGACCTTGATGCCGGTGAGCCAGGGGGAGATCCCCTGACGGCTGACTTCGACTTCTGGCAATTCAGGCATGACAACCTCGCAAGCAACAGGGATCAGGGGGCGGGACGCAGCAGGCCGCGATACTGCTCGGCACTCAGCGTGAGCCAGCTACCTGATGGCAGTTGGGCCGCGTACTGGCCATTGTTCTGGTAGAGGCCGAATGCCAGCGGATCGCTCTGGCCGGCGATCCATACCTTGAGGGTGACAGGGGCACCGCGCACCGCCTCGCCGGGGGGCAGCGACCAGCTCTGCCAACTGTCGATGCGGGCTGCCAGCTGGGCGCTGTCCAGCCCCAGATCCGGCACGCTGCGCCAGCCCTGACCAACCCGCTCAATCTGCCAGCTCGGCCCCTGCCAGGTGAGTACCACGGCATCCGCCGGCAACAGGGGACGCGCCCGCTTGGCGCTGTTTTCCTGTTGGGCAATCTCCAACCGGTGCAGCAGGGTGATCACGATCAACACCGCCACTATGATCACGTTATTCCAGCCTTTACGGCTCAGTTTGAACATGGCAAGCCTCCCTTCGAACCGGCAGTGTACTGAATTCGGCCCATAAAAAAACCCGGCACGAAGCCGGGTTTTTGAGACAAATTCAAGTAATTACTTGATTTTGCCTTCTTTGTAGATCACATGCTGACGAACAACGGGATCAAACTTTTTGATCTCCATTTTTTCGGGCATGGTGCGCTTGTTTTTGGTAGTGGTATAGAAGTGACCAGTACCGGCGCTGGAGTTCAGGCGAATTTTCTCGCGAATACCTTTAGCCATGATCTAATTCCTTATACCTTAACACCGCTGGCGCGCAGTTCAGCCAGAACCACTTCAACGCCACGCTTGTCGATGATACGCATGCCTTTTGCGGATACGCGCAGGCTTACGAAGCGTTTTTCACTCTCAACCCAGAAACGGTGAGTGTGCAGGTTCGGCAGGAAACGACGCTTGGTAGCGTTGTTAGCGTGCGAACGGTTGTTACCAACTGCCGGGCGCTTGCCGGTTACTTGGCATACTCTAGACATGTCAGTCTCTCCAAATCTTACTTCATTGCTCGAGCAAATATCTGCCCCGCTGGCCTTCGATTGCGGGGCAAACAGAAGGCGGCATTTTATACAGCATCCGTGATCAAAGATCAACTAATACGGCGCCAGAGCACAGTTATAACCAACCGCGCTCGGCAAAAGAAACCGTGATGCCATCACCGATCACCAAGTGATCCAGCACTCTGATATCGATCAGGGCCAAGGCGGCCGTGATCCGATCCGTGATCTGGCGGTCGGCCCTACTGGGCTCGGCGACGCCGGACGGGTGATTATGCGCCAGAATCACAGCGGCTGCATTATGTTTGAGCGCGATCTGCACGATTTCTCTGGGCCAGACGCTCGCCGAATCGATGGTGCCGTAGAAAAGTTCGACAAATTGGATGACCCTGTGCTGGTTATCGAGTAATAACAGCGCAAACACCTCCCGCGGCCGATCCCGCAACTGGGCCTGTAGATAGTCCCGGGTCAGCTGGGGAGAAGTCAGCGCTTCGCCCCGTTGCAACCGCTCCGCCAGATAGCGCCTGGCCATCTCCAATACCGCCTGTAGTTGGGCGTATTTGGCCGGCCCCAGGCCATGGGCATCACAGAAAGCACGCTGGTCGGCCCCCAACAGGGTACGCAACGAACCGAACTGGCTGAGCAGCTGGCGGGAGAGATCCACCGCGCTCAGGCCGTTGACGCCGGTGCGCAGGAAGATGGCCAGCAATTCGGCATCGGAGAGCGCCGCAGGCCCCTGGCGCAACAGCTTTTCCCTCGGGCGCTCATCCTCCGGCCACTCTTTGATGCTCATTTGTCTCTCCCTCGTCCCTGTTGAGAAAAAACATAGCAAAAAATCGCGGGAGCTCGGCCACAACTCCCCCAAGTCAATCTCTGTCGTCACTCCCAGCCTGTGGTATCTTAGCCGACCAGTCAGAATGAGCCGGATAGAGATACAGCAGATGAGATTGGCCGATAAACGCATCCTGTTGGGTGTCAGCGGCGGCATCGCCGCCTACAAGAGTGCCGAGCTGGTGCGCCGCCTGAAAGATCAGGGCGCCGAGGTTCGGGTGGTGATGACTCGCTCCGCCAAGGAGTTCATCACCCCGCTGACCCTGCAGGCCGTTTCCGGCCACCCGGTGGCCGACAGCCTGCTGGATCCGGCCGCCGAGGCCGGCATGGGCCATATCGAGCTGGCCAAATGGGCCGATCTGGTGCTGATCGCTCCCGCCAGCGCCAACCTGATGGCCCGCATGGCGGCCGGCATGGCCGACGAGCTGCTCACCACCCTCTGCCTGGCGACTCCGGCCACCGTGGCGCTGGCCCCGGCCATGAACCAGCAGATGTATCTCAATGCCGCCACCCAGGCCAACCTCAAGACCCTGGCCAGCCGCGGCATCCTGCTGTGGGGGCCGGACTCCGGCAGTCAGGCGTGCGGTGACGTGGGCCCGGGCCGGATGCTGGATCCTCTCGAACTGGTGGAACGTTGCTGCCAGCAACTGGCCGGCGAGCCACTGCTGGCAGGGGTCAAGCTGCTGCTGACGGCGGGGCCGACCCGCGAGGCGCTCGATCCGGTGCGCTACATCAGCAACCACAGCTCCGGCAAGATGGGTTACGCCATCGCCCGCGCCGCCCGCGAGGCGGGGGCCGAGGTGACCCTGGTGAGCGGTCCGGTGGCGCTGGCGACCCCGAGCGGGGTGGAGCGCATCAATGTGGAGAGCGCCCTGCAGATGCATGAGGCGGTGATGAGCCGGGTTGGCGAGTGCGATCTCTTCATCGGATGCGCCGCCGTGGCCGACTATCGCCCCGAGCAGGTGGCCAGCCAGAAGATCAAGAAAACTGGCGACAACGACCAGATGGCGCTGACCCTGGTCAAGAATCCCGACATCATCGCCGCCGTAGGGGCACTACCAGACAAGCCGTTCACGGTGGGATTTGCCGCCGAAACCGTGGATGTGGAACAATACGCCCTCGACAAATTGCGACGCAAACGGCTGGACATGATCGCCGCCAACGACGTGTCTCGCGAAGGGCAAGGCTTCAATGCCGATGACAACGCCCTGACCGTATTCTGGCAAGGGGGTCATGCTCCGCTGCCACTGGCCGACAAGCTGACGCTGGCCCGTCATCTCGTCGCCCTGATTGCGCGCCACTACCGGCGCTGAGCGCCGGGTCGCCATGGGCTCCCGATAACGCAAGACTCATGACACCCCGCCTTGCAGTGCAGAGACGGGGTGCCCACACAAGATCCAATTGAAAAAACGATTCATGACTACACAAATTGAACTGAAAATCCTGGATGCCCGTATCGGCACCGAGTACCCGCTGCCTGCCTACGCCACTCCGGGCTCTGCCGGCATGGATCTGCGTGCCCTGCTGGATGCGCCGCTGACCTTGGCCCCCGGTGATACCACCCTGGTGCCGACCGGTCTGGCCATTCACATCCAGGATCCCGGTCTGTGTGCCACCATCCTGCCCCGCTCTGGCCTCGGCCACAAACACGGCATCGTGCTGGGCAACCTGGTCGGTCTCATCGATTCCGACTATCAGGGCCAGCTGATGGTCTCGGTCTGGAACCGTGGCAAGGAGAGCTTCACCATGCAACCCGGCGAACGCATCGCCCAGCTGGTGATCATGCCGGTAGTTCAGGCCAGCTTCCAACTGGTCAAGGAGTTTAACCAGAGCGAACGGGGTGAAGGCGGTTTTGGTTCCTCTGGTCGCCAATAACAAGACCACACAGCCCCTTGGGGCGGTGCCTAATAACAGAATCAAGCCATTGTTTTTTTAGGGGAATCCATGGCAAGCAGTAATCAGAAACAGAGTCGGCGCGACCAGATCCTGCAAGCGCTCGCCCACATGCTGGAAACCAGTCCGGGTCAGCGTATCACCACGGCTCGCCTGGCAGCCGAGGTCGGTGTCTCTGAGGCCGCCCTCTATCGACATTTTCCCAGCAAGGCGAGGATGTTCGAGGGGCTGATCGACTTTATCGAGGATTCCCTGCTGTCACGGGTCAATCTCATCATGACGGAAGAGAAAGACACCATGGCCCGCTGCCACCACATCCTGCAGCTGCTGCTGGTCTTCGCCGAGCGCAACCCGGGCATCACCCGCATCCTCAATGGCGATGCCCTGCTGGGTGAACACGATCGGCTGCGGGATCGCATCAGCATCCTGTTCGACAAGCTGGAGACCCAGATCAAGCAGGTGCTGCGGGAAAAACGGCTGCGGGAAGGCCAGGGCTTCCAGCTCGACGAGACCATGCTGGCCAATCTGTTGCTGGCCTACACCGAGGGACGGATTAGTCAGTTTGTCCGTTCCGAGTTCAAGATCAAACCCACCGCCGGGTTCGAAGATCAGTGGCAATTCATCCGCAGCCAGCTGCTGCAGAGCTGAGCAGGAGGGACGGATCAACCATATACGTCCGTTCCGAGTTCAAGATAAAACCCACTGCCGGGTTCGAAGATCAGTGACAATTTATCCGCAGCCAGCTGCTGCAAAGCTGAGCCGGAGGGACGGATCAACCATGTACGTCCGTTCCGAGTTCAAGATCAAACCGACCGTCTGGTTTGAAGATCAGTGGCAATTTATCCGCAACCAGCTGCTGCAAAGCTGAGCCCGCACGAACCCATATGAGAAGGGAGGCCTTGGCCTCCCTTCCTTTTTGTGGCAACTTTTTACGGTAGAAAATAAGCACCAGATGCGACCCAGTCTGTCGCACTGCAATGTTAGATTCATCCGTTATCAATCTTTAGCATCTGACAGGATCTCCTATGGAACCCGAAATCATCACCGAAGCACAGACCTGGCTGGTCAACAACCAGGGCCTGCTGATCGAGTATGCCGTCAACATCGCCGCCGCCCTGCTGACCCTGCTGGTGGGCTATATCGCCGCCAACCTGATCAGCGGTGGCGTGGTCAAGGTGATGAAGAGCCGCAAGCTCGACGCTACCATCACCGAGTTCGTCGGCAGCATCCTCAAATACGCCATCCTGGTGTTCGTGGTAATTGCGGCACTGGGTCGGGTCGGGGTTCAGACCGCCTCCTTCGTGGCCATCATTGGTGCCGCCGGTCTGGCCATCGGTCTGGCGCTGCAGGGCTCGCTGTCCAACTTCGCCGCCGGCTTCCTGCTCATCATCTTCCGCCCCATCAAGGCGGGCGAGTTCATCGAAGTGGCTGGCACTGCGGGCGTAGTGCAGTCCGTGCAGCTGTTCACCACCACCCTCACCTCCGGTGACAACAAGATGGTCGTGGTACCGAACTCCGCCATTCTCAACGGCACCATAGTCAACTACTCGCGCATGGATACCCGTCGCGTCGACATGACCTTCGGCATCGGCTACGGCTCCGACCTGCGCAAGGCCAAGCAGATCCTTGAGCGTCTGGTGAACGAAGAACCGCGCATCCTGAAAGATCCGGCCGCTACCATCGCCGTCGCCGCCCTGGCCGACTCTTCAGTAAATATCGTGGTGCGCCCCTGGGTGAAAACCGGTGATTACTGGGGTGTCTGGTTCGACTTCCACGAGAAGGTGAAGCTGACCTTCGATGCCGAGGGTATCGAGATCCCCTTCCCGCAGATGGTCATGCACACCGCCAAAGCCGAGGAGTGATGAATCCATCCCCTTGCTCACAATGCCAGCCTTCGGGCTGGCATTGTCGTTTTTGGGGTGCCCCGGCTGCACATAACCCGGCCGGCGATATGAAAACCATTTCACACTCCCGGGTTGGCCCCATTCATGAGCGAGCGCAAGATCCGGCTTGCTTTCGTGACTCATAATCCCGACTTTCAGGGTGTACACTCCCCACGGTGACCCAAGGTTGTAAAAGACAATCGGTAAAACTCTGTTACATGAGCCGGCCAGCCGGCTCGCTATAATGCTCGGATAATAAGGTTTGGCGGGGCCTTGCCTGCAAGGTTCAAACACAACTTGGCATTTCAGGAATCCTATGAAAAACATCAATCCAACCCAAACCCAGGCCTGGCAGGCACTGGAAGCCCATTTTGCAGCTAACAAAGAGACTCGTCTCAAGGATCTGTTCGCGCAGGACCCGAAGCGCTTTGACAAGTTCTCCCTCACCTTCGGCGGCGACATCCTGGTGGATTACTCCAAGAACCTGATCACCGAAGAGACCCTGAAGCTGCTCATCGATCTCGCCAAAGAGACCGATCTGCGCAGCGCCATCGACGCCATGTTCAATGGCGAGAAGATCAACATGACCGAAGGGCGCGCCGTGCTGCACGTGGCCCTGCGCAACCGCTCCGACCGCCCGGTCGAGGTGGACGGCAAGGACGTGATGCCGGAAGTGAACGCCGTGCTGGCCAAGATGAAGGGCTTCTGCGAGAAGGTCATCTCCGGCGAGTGGAAAGGCTACACCGGCAAGTCGATCCAGCATGTGGTCAACATCGGCATCGGCGGCTCCGATCTCGGCCCCGTCATGATCACCGAGGCCCTGCGCCCCTACAAGAATCACCTGGAGATGCACTTTGTCTCCAACGTCGACGGCACCCACATCGCCGAGACCCTGAAGAAGATCGATCCGGAAACCACCCTGTTCCTGGTGGCCTCCAAGACCTTCACCACCCAGGAGACTATGACCAACGCACTGAGCGCCCGCGACTGGTTCCTGGGGCATGCCGGTGACAAGGCCCACGTTGCCAAGCACTTCGCAGCCCTCTCCACCAACGGTAAGGCCGTGGCCGAGTTCGGTATCGACACCAACAACATGTTCGAGTTCTGGGACTGGGTTGGCGGCCGTTACTCCTCCTGGTCCGCCATCGGCATGCCTATCGCCCTGTCGGTCGGTTTCGACAACTTCGAGGCCCTGCTGCAAGGCGCCTTCGAGATGGATATGCACTTCGCCACCGCCTCCTATGAGCAGAACGTGCCGGTGCTGCTGGCCCTGATCGGCCTGTGGTACAACAACTTCTACGGCGCAGAGTCCGAAGCCATCCTGCCGTACGACCAGTACATGCACCGTTTCCCCGCCTACTTCCAGCAGGGCAACATGGAGTCCAACGGCAAGTACGTGGATCGCAACGGCAACAAGGTCGACTACCAGACCGGCCCCATCATCTGGGGTGAACCGGGCACCAACGGCCAGCACGCCTTCTACCAGCTGATCCACCAGGGCACCAAGCTGATCCCCTGTGACTTCCTGGCCCCGGCCATCAGCCACAACCCCATCGGTGATCACCATCCGAAACTGCTGGCCAACTTCTTCGCCCAGACCGAGGCCCTGGCCTTCGGCAAGAGCAAGGAAGCCGTAGAGGCCGAATTCCTGGCCGCTGGCAAGACGTTAGAGCAGGTCAAGGATCTGGTGCCATTCAAGGTGTTCGAAGGCAACCGCCCGACCAACAGCATCCTGTTCAAGAGCCTGACCCCGAAAACCCTGGGTGCCCTGATCGCCATGTACGAGCACAAGATCTTCGTGCAGGGCGCAATCTGGAACATCTTCAGCTTCGACCAGTGGGGCGTGGAGCTGGGCAAACAGCTGGCCAACAAGATCCTGCCGGAGCTGGGCACCGACGAGGCTGTCACCAGCCACGACTGCTCCACCAACGGCCTGATCAACACCTGGAAAGCCTGGAAGGCCTGATTTTCCCGGCTGACCTGAATGCAAAAGCCCCGCTCGATGAGCGGGGCTTTTTTATGGCTATCAGTCGGTCTGCTTACATGATCCGGAGGACTGGCCAGGTGTCCAAGCCGGGCAGTAACGGGGATCGTCATCCCCGCCCCTTCATCATCCAGCCCGATGCAGGCTTAACCGCCGACAGCGATGCGCTTCATGTCCTTCATGTAGCCACGCAGTACCTGACCGATCTTCTCGATCGGGTGGTTGCGAGTCGCCTCGTTGGCCGCCAGCAGCGCCTGGTTGTCCACGCTCTGGCTCTCGGCTTGGCTGGCACCCAGGTCGCCCGCTTTCAGGGTCGGCATGAAGTGTTCACGCAGCAGCGGCACGGCGGCGTTGGCAAACAGGTAGTTGCCATATTCGGCTGTGTCGGAGATGACCACGTTCATCTCGTACAGACGCTTGCGAGCAACTGTGTTGGCGATCAGCGGCAGCTCGTGCAGGGATTCGTAGTAGGCAGACTCCTCGTAGATACCGGAGGCCACCATGGTCTCGAACGCCAGCTCGACACCCGCCTTGACCATGGCCACCATCACCACGCCATTGTCGAAGTACTCCTGCTCCGCGATCTTGCCAGCATAGGCTGGGGCATTCTCGAAGGCAGACTTGCCGGTCTCTTCGCGCCAGGTCAGCAGCTTGATGTCATCCTCGGCCCAGTCGGCCATCATGCCGCGAGAGAACTCGCCGGCGATGATGTCATCCATGTGCTTCTCGAACAGCGGGCGCATCAGGGTCTTGAGCTGCTCGGAGAGCTCGAAGGCGCGCAGCTTGGCCGGGTTGGAGAGGCGGTCCATCATCAGGCTGATGCCACCCTGTTTCAGGGCTTCGGTGATGGTCTCCCAGCCGAACTGGATCAGCTTGCCGGCGTAGGCCGGGTCTGTGCCTTCGGCAACCAGCTTGTCGTAGCAGAGCAGGGAACCGGCCTGCAGCATGCCGCAGAGGATGGTCTGCTCGCCCATCAGGTCGGATTTCACTTCCGCCACGAAGGAGGACTCCAGCACGCCAGCACGGTCGCCGCCGGTGGCGGAGGCCCACGCCTTGGCGATGGCCATGCCCTCGCCCTTGGGATCGTTCTCCGGGTGAACGGCGATCAGGGTCGGTACGCCGAAACCGCGCTTGTACTCTTCACGCACTTCGGTACCCGGGCACTTGGGCGCCACCATGACGACTGTGATATCGGCGCGGATCTGCTGGCCCTCTTCCACCACGTTGAAGCCGTGGGAGTAACCCAGTGCGGCGCCCTGCTTCATCAGCGGCATAACGGTTTTCACCACGTCGGAGTGCTGCTTGTCCGGCGTCAGGTTCAGCACCAGATCGGCGGTCGGGATCAGCTCTTCATAGGTGCCGACCGCGAAGCCGTTGTCGGTAGCCTTCTGCCAGGAGGCGCGCTTCTCGGTGATGGCGGCCTTGCGCAGGGCGTAGGCGATATCCAGCCCGGAGTCGCGCATGTTCAGGCCCTGGTTCAGACCCTGGGCACCACAGCCCACAATCACCACCTTCTTGCCTTTCAGCACGTCGCAGCCGTCGGCGAATTCCACGCGCTGCATGAAACGACACTTGCCCAGCTGGGCCAACTGCTGACGCAGGTTCAAGGTGTTGAAATAGTTAGCCATGGTGATTGCTCCGTTCGATTGATTCCATGCCGGTGACGGCGTTGTCTGAACCACTATAGCGCGGGACACATATTGCCTGAACTGATATATTCGAAACAGTACGTTGCAGGAATTGAAATGTGAGTCTGCGCAATGTCGGGCTGTTTCCCCCTATTTTCTGAATGGGTGGAAGCGATGACCCGGGCAGATTGACTCGGCAAAGCAGGCCACAGCAGGAAGAAAAAAGATGGACCTTCGCAACCTCGAGCTGTTTCTCCACCTCGCCGACTCCCTCCACTTCGGCAAGAGCGCCGATGCCATGGCGGTCAGCCCCTCCACCCTGAGCCGCGCCATCCAGCGCCTCGAGCAGGAAACCGGCTGCGTCTTGTTCGAACGGGATAACCGCAGCGTGCGCCTCACCCCGGCCGGCGAGAAGCTGCGCGAGTTTGGTGGTGGATTGCTGCAGGAGTGGCGCCAGCTCAAGCAGGAGCTCAAACGCAACGACGAACCGCTGCAAGGGCGATTGCGAGTCTTCTGCTCGGTCACCGCCAGCTACTTTCTGCTGCCCGAGGTACTGGAGCGCTTTCGCCGTCGCTACCCCCAGCTGGAGATCAAGCTGGAAACCGGCGACCCGGCGCTGGCGGTGGACAAGATCCTGGCCGATGAGGTCGATCTGGCCATCGCAGCCCGCCCGGATGCCCTGCCCGCCAAACTGGAATTTGCCAGCCTGCAGCGGGTCCCGCTGGTCTTTATCGCCCCGCGCAACGCCCCCCAACTCAACCAGTGGTTTCATCAGGGAGAACCGGACTGGGAGCGGCTGCCCCTGATCCTCTCGGAACAGGGGCTGGCCCGCAAACGCAGTGACCAGTGGTTTCGCAACAAAGGGATAGCCCCCAACATCTATGCCGAAGTGGTGGGCAACGAGGGGATCGTCGCCATGGTGGCGCTTGGCTGCGGTGTGGGGTTGGTACCCGCCGCCGTCATCGATCACAGCCCAATGGGCGAGAAGGTGCGCATCGTCGAACCCAAGCCGGCACTCAAGCCATTCGACGTCGGCATAGTGGTTTCACGCAAACGGCTTGAGGAGCCCCTCATCCGTGCCTTCTGGGACACTGCCCAGAATCAGGGGGCGCTGCGTTGATCCGGATTGTAGATGAGGGTTGGGTCGGCCATCATGGGCCGGCTGCTCAGCGGCAATCCGGGGTTATGCAGTTCAAAGCGCGTCCGTTGCTCCAGCTTCAGATTCCGCACCGTCTTGCCAAACGACTCTTCGAATACCTGCTCAAAGGCACCTGACTGCCGCGCCCGCTGCAACCCAAGCTCAATGCGCTGCGCGAGCTCAGGGTATTTGGGCGAAACGAAGAACAGCAAGGCCAGCGGGTAACGAAAAACCAGGTGCGGCTCGATGGCCAGATAGGGGTGCGCCTTGAGCTCGTCCTCGACTTCGATGACGGAACGCAGGAAGCAGTCGAAGCGCCGCTTGCGCAACATGTTGAACAATACGTCGTACAAGCTGCCCACCACCACCTTCAGACCATTCGCCTTGAGCAGCTCGGTATCCGGCCAGAATCTGTGCTGGCCAATGGTCAACCCGGATTGCTGCCATTGTGCCAGGGACTGGATATTGGCAAAGCGCCCCTCATCTCCCTGCCGGATCAGGCAGACCCGCCATCCCAGCAGCCCCTTGGCCAGCGGGATATGCACCGCCAGCAGATCCTGCTCCCGCTCGCTGTCCGGTGCAAACACGGCCACTTGCACCGAACCGTCACCGCTCATCTCCTTGACCACACGCCCCTGCTCCATGGGTGCGCTGGCAATCAATCGATAGGGGCCATATTCGGGGATGGTGAGTTCGAGGGAGAGGCGCAGCAACTCGGGAACGGCGGGATTGGGGTGCTGCAGCAACTGATTCCAGACACGGATCGGCTGTTCAGCTGCCACAAGGTTGGTCGCCATCAATGTGATACACAGTAGCCATGCCCTGACCATGCTCTAGCACCCGGATGTCATACGCCTCCCATTACTATAACGCCCCACGGTTTCGAGGGGAGTGCGGCGTGGCAGATGTGTGAACCGTCCCGTGTCAAATATGACAATAGGAAAAACCGGCAGATAACCGCAGACTCGGGCTGCTGACAAGGGACCGACTATTCAGGGAGAAGAGCCATGAAACAGCATTTGGTCGAGATAAAAGGGGCAACCCTGTTCGAGGAGTACCTGCAAAGCATGGGGGTCCCGAACACATTGCTGGACAGGGAACGGGATATCTATCTGCAGGATCGCCATCTGGGCGCAATCCGCCAGGTGCAGGGCGAGCTGAGATTTTATCTGCGCGCCAATGCCCTGAACAAACAGTGATCAGGAACCGGTCACAGAACCCGCTGCAAAGAGGTATTAGACTGGTATCTTCCCCCTTTCGCCGGGAGTGCCCATGAAAGCAAGCGGTCTGGATCGTCTGTTCAAGCCTCACTCAATTGCCGTGATCGGCGCTTCTACCGACCCGCTCAAGGCGGGTCATGTGATCGTCCGCCACCTGCTGGCAGGGCAGTTCAAGGGACCCATACTTCCCGTCACCCCCAAGGACAAGGCCATCGCCGGCGTGCTGGCCTATCCCGATGTTGCCAGCCTGCCGCTGGTGCCGGATCTCGCCATCATCTGCACCAAGCGGGAACGAGTCCTGCCACTGCTGGAAGCGCTCGGCCAGAAAGGCACGGGGGCTGCCATCATACTGGCAGGGGACTTTTCCGATGAGGAACGGCGGGAGCTGAAGCGGGTCTGCCAGCAATACGGCATCCGCCTGCTGGGACCGAACAGCATGGGTATGCTGCTGCCCGGGCAAGGGATCAACGCCAGCTTCTCTCCCATCACGGCCAAGCCAGGCCAGGTCGCCTTTCTCTCCCAGTCGGCCGCCGTCAGCGCCACCATACTGGACTGGGCCAAGCAACATGAGCTGGGCTTCTCTGCCTTCATCTCCCTCGGCGATCACTGTGACATAGACTTCGGCCAGCTGCTGGATCAACTCTCCCGCGACAGCACAACCCGCGCCATCCTGCTCTATATGGACAAGCTGCACGATGCCCGCCACTTTCTCTCCGCCGCCCGGGCCGCGTCGCGCAACAAGCCCATCCTGATACTCAAAAGCGGTCGCCACAACCCAAGCCATGGCCTCGACAACGTCTATGATGCCGCCATTCGCCGCGCCGGCATGCTGCGAGTTAGAGATACCCACGAGCTGTTTGCGGCGGTAGAGACCCTGAGCCATTCGATGACCCTCAAGGGGGAGCGACTGGCCATCATCTCCAATGGCCGGGGCCTGGCCAACATGGCGATGGATGTGCTGCTGGAGCGTGGAGGCAAACTTGCCCTCCCTCCGCTGGACATAGGCAGCGATGCAACCATCACCACCTATCAGGAGGCGCTGGACCACTTGCTGCAAGAGGAGGGGATAGACGCCATCCTGATCATCCATGCGCCTTCGCTGACCGCCCCCAGTGCGCCGCTGGCAAACCATCTCATCACCCATCTCAAGCAACATCCCAGAGCTCGTCGGCTCAATATCCTGACCAACTGGGCCGGGGAATATTCGGCGCAGGAGGGGCGCAGGCTGTTCACCGAGGCGGGCATTCCTACCTACCGCACACCCGAAAGCGCCATGGCCGCCTTCATGCATATGGTGGAATATCGTCGCAACCAGAAGCAGTTGATGGAAACTCCCGCCTCCCTGCAAGGCAACCAGCTCAATATCGAGTTGTGCCAACAGCTGCTTCGCCAGGCCAGAGAGCGCAACCAGTCGAGGCTGGATACCCATCTCGCCCACCCCATATTGCAAACGGCCGGCCTCTCGACTCTGCCGACCTGGATCGTCACTGATGCCATCGAAGCCACCTTGACGGCGGAGCAGATTGGCTACCCGGTCGCGGTCAAGCTGCGTTCGCCCGACATCTTCCACAAATCTGCCGTGCATGGCGTGATGCTCAACCTGCGCACCTCGACCGAGGTGGCACAAGCCGCCGACGCCATTCTGGACAGGGTACGGCAGCATGACCCGGGCGCCCGCATCGAAGGTCTGCTGGTGCAGCGGATGGCACGCCGCAGCGGCGGCCTGGAGCTGCGGGTGCGGATCCAGCAGGATGCAGTGTTTGGCCCCGTCATCCTGCTGGGAGAATCAGGAGCCGAGCCCCAGGAGATGGTTGCGGCCCTGCCGCCACTGAATCAGGCGTTGGCTCGTTACCAAATCATCGGTGCCATGAAGAGCCGCAAGATCCGTGAGCAGGCGACGCCAGTGCGGCTGAATATCGATGCGCTCAGCCAGGTGCTCTGTCAGCTTTCCGAGCTGATACTGGCTTTTCCCGACATCCAGGAGCTGGATCTCCACCCACTGCAGGCATGCGACAGCGAAATGGTGGTGCTGGATGCCAGCATCACCCTGGCCGATCCCAGCGCATCGCCACCCAATCGGCTGGCCATCCGCCCCTACCCTACCGAGCTTGAAGAGGGGGCCTGGCTCAAGGATCAGAGCCATATACTGCTGCGGCCGATCCGCCCGGAGGATGAACCGGCCCACAAGCAGTTCGTACTGCAAGTGTCCGATGAAGACAGGTACAAACGCTTCTTCGCGGATGTGGGAGAGCTGGGGCATGAAGAGCTGGCACGGATGACCCAGATAGATTACCACCGCGAGATGGCTTTTGTGGCCATTGGCCAGGATGGTGATTTCCGGGATCAGATCCTGGGTGTCGTGCGCGCCATCAGCACCCCGGATCACAGTGATGCCGAATTCGCCATCCTGGTACGCTCCGATTTAAAGGGGCTTGGCCTCGGTAAACTGATGATGGAGAAGATTATTCGCTACGCCAGAGAACAGGGGATTGAACAGCTATCAGGCATGACCATGCCCAGCAATCGCGGTATGATCAATCTAGCCAAGCGCCTGGGATTCAAGGTCGAACTGCACATGGAAGAGGGGGTGGTCAATATGGTGCTTGCTTGCAGCCATGACCATTAAGCGGCATCCAATGTGTAGCCCCATCCCACACTAACCGTTTGAAATGAGCGAAATACACAAACGAAAACAGCGGAAGAGAGACTCACAAGAGCCACAAAAAGACAAATATTGAGCAAGACGCAGAATTTCAGGCAATAAAAAAACCCCGCTCAGTGAG
>NZ_CDCG01000033.1:6197-8413 GCF_000819845.1 Aeromonas enteropelogenes | reverse complement strand
CATGATCATGATCATGACCACGATCACGGTGGCTGCTGTGGTGGTGGTCATCACCATCATGAAGAAGAGCATGGCCATGGTGGTTGCTGCGGCGGTGCCGGCCACGGTCACGACCACGGCCATGATCACGGTGACGACCATGGTCACGGCGGCTGCTGCGGTGGCGGCGGTTGCGGTGGCAAGGGCCATCACCACTGATCCGGGTTCGACCCGAGATAAAAAACCCGCGCCTGGCGCGGGTTTTTTTATGAACAGGTGACTGGCGTCACCGGATCAGTAGTGAGGGGGCGGCGTCTCTTCGGACATGCTGGCAATCTGGCTCGGCTGCACGCTCTTGAGCTTGTCCACCAGCAGCTGGATCTGATGCTTGAGCCGATCCAGCTCGCGCCCCTGGGTGGTGACCTCGTCGTTGAGCAGCTCTATGGTGTATTCCGCATAGGCAAGACGGGTTTCCAGGGTTTCGATGCGATCGTTTACTTGCTGACTCATGGGCCTTCGGGTCCTTACTTGATTGTCCAGATTTCGGCCAGACCACTGGAGCTGGCGCTGACAAGGTGGCTATTGTCGCGCAAAGCCACGCCGTAGACCACAGCGCTGGGCGGTTTTGCCTTGGGATAGGGGGCGACGCGCCAGCTCTGCAGCAAGGTACCATCGCTCACCCGCCACAGGGAGAGCTGACGGGACGGGGCGCCAGTAATGAGCCATTTGCCGTCGTTGGCGAAGCGGGCGCTGCTGTACACCTCGAAACGGTGATCAAACTGCAGCCGGCTCACCTCTTTACCTGTTTTCAGATCCCAGATGCTGGCCTGACGGCTGTCAGCGGTGAAGGCGTAGCGGCCGCTGGGCTCCAGTCTGGCCATCACTACCCGGCCGCCGTGGTTGAAACGCCACACTACCTGGCCACTTTGGGTATCCCACAGATAGGCGCTGTAGTCGTTGCCACCGGTCAGGGCATAGCGGCCATTGGCGGAGAGATCCACCGTATTGATCTGCTCAGTATGCCCCAGGAATTGCAGGCGGCGCCCGCTCTGGGTGTCGACCACCTCCGCCTTGCCATCTTCCCGACCGATCAGCACCTGACGGCCATCTGCCGACAGGGCGATGTCCCTCAGCCTGGATTCAGGAAGGGAGTAGTAGCCTTGCGAATGCCCATTCTGGAGGGCCCAGATGGCGAAGGTATTTGACGTTGCGGTGACGGCGTGGTTGTTGCCTTCGGCAAAACGGGTAATGAACACCAGGTTGTCCGGTGCGTCTGATTGCGTCCAGCGCCAGCGTTGGCGGTTTTGCTCAAGGTCCCATACCACGATACCCTGACTCAAGCTGGAGACGATGGCTTGCTTGCCATCGCTGGAGAGATCGGCGGTCAGCAGGCCTGTGCTGGCGAGGGTAATTTGCTGGTCTGGCCGGGCGCTTTGCTCGCAGCCAGTCAGCATCAAGCAGAGGCTTACCAGATAAATAGCACTTTTTAACATTTTTGCGGTCTCACGCTGTTGTTACCTGCAATCACGGCGTTAGTATAAGGCGCTTGTCACGATAAACCTCTCATTTCACGATGGAACCGAGAGCGGTATTTGAAGTTTGGAGAAACTGATGAATAAATTTCTGAAGGTGTCCCTGTTGGCTGCGGCGGTTGCCGTGGGTCTGACTGCTTGCCAAGACGAGAAGCCGGCGGCCAATACCGCCGAGGTGAAGGCAGAGGCCAGCAAGCCTGCAGAGGCGACCAAGGCTGAAGCCAAGAGCTTTGAAGAGCAATCCGGTTATGCGATTGGCCTCTCCATGGGGCGTTACATCGCCAATACCCTGGAGCGTCAACAAGAGCTCGGCATCAAGCTGGACAACGCCGTGATCCTGAAAGGGGTGACTGACGGTCTGGGCAAAGACGCCAAGATGACCGATGAAGAGATCCAGAAGGTTCTGCAGCAGTACGACGCCAAGATCAACGAGCTGACCAAGGCCAAGGCCGAGAAAGATGCCGTTGAGAACCTGAAGAAGGGCGAAGCCTTCCTGGCTGACAATGCCAAGAAAGAGGGCGTGAAGACCACTGAATCCGGCCTGCAGTATCAGGTCGAGAAGATGGGCACAGGCGCCAAGCCGAAGGCCACCGATATCGTCAAGGTGCACTACACTGGCACTCTGACCGATGGCACCAAGTTTGACAGCTCCGTCGATCGTGGCGAGCCGGCGACCTTCCCGCTGAACCAGGTGATCCCGGGCTG
>NZ_CDCG01000033.1:5543-6041 GCF_000819845.1 Aeromonas enteropelogenes | reverse complement strand
GATGCCGGTTGGCTCCAAGTTCAAGTTCTTCCTGCCGTCCAAGCTGGCCTATGGCGAGCATGGTGCAGGCACCATCCCGGCCAATGCCGTGCTGGTGTTTGACGTTGAACTGCTGGACATCGAGAAGCCGGCGGCTGACGACGCTAAAAAGTAAGTTCATCTTGCGCAAAAACGGCTCCTTAGGGAGCCGTTTTTTCTTGTGTCTCTTCGGGATCCGCGGGATAACTGGAGGGGCGTCACCTTGGGTTTGCCCGAGAAAGGTTGCAAAATAAAAGCGCACAATCAATGACAAGGATGAATCCTGTGGCTGAAAACAAACCGCGTGTGCTGTTGGTGGAAGATACCCGGAGTCTGGCGGTCGTCTATGAGCAGTACCTGCGTCAGGATGGTTATGAGGTACTGTTGGCCGATTGTGGCCAGCAGGCGCTGGACCAGCTGATGGCGAGCCCCCCGCCCGTGGTGCTGCTCGATCTGGAGCTGCCGGACATGTCCGGCATG
>NZ_CDCG01000033.1:4652-5388 GCF_000819845.1 Aeromonas enteropelogenes | reverse complement strand
TGCCGGACATGTCCGGCATGGACATTCTGCAGCAGATCACCGAACAGCAGCTGCCCTGCGCCGTGGTGGTGATCACCGCCCATGGTTCGGTGGACGTGGCGGTAGAGGCGATGCGCCTCGGCGCCTTTGACTTCCTGACCAAACCTTTTGACAGCAAGCGGCTGTGCGCCACGGCGCGCAACGCCCTGAAACACCAGCAACTGAGCTCGCTGGTGGCCCAGTACCGGGAAAACTTCGATCGTCACTCCTTCGCCGGCTTCATCGGTGCTTCCATGCCGATGCAGGCTGTCTATCGCATCATAGAGAGCGCGGCCCCAAGCAAGGCCACCGTGTTCATCACAGGAGAGAGCGGTACCGGCAAGGAGGTGTGTGCCGAGGCGATTCACCAGTGTAGCCCTCGCCGCGATCAGCCCTTCATTGCTCTCAACTGCGCCGCTATCCCCCACGATCTGATGGAGAGCGAGATCTTCGGCCACGTGAAGGGCTCCTTCACCGGCGCCCAGGGGGATCGCAAGGGGGCGGCGAGTCTCGCGGATGGCGGCACCCTGTTTCTGGACGAGCTCTGCGAGATGGATCTCGACCTGCAGAGCAAGCTCTTGCGTTTCATCCAGACCGGTACCCTGCAGCGCGTCGGCAGCAGCAAGCTGGAGACGGTGGATGTGCGCTTCGTCTGTGCCACCAACCGGGATCCGCTGGTGGAGGTGAAGGCGGGGCGTTTTCGCGAGGATCTCTACTA
>NZ_CDCG01000033.1:1224-4385 GCF_000819845.1 Aeromonas enteropelogenes | reverse complement strand
CGGCAACGTGCGCGAGCTGCAGAACGTGGTGCGCAACATAGTGGTGCTGAACGACAAGGATCAGGTGAGCCAGGATATTTTGCCGCCCCCGCTCAATGGCGGACGTTCCCTGAACGGGGCAGCCCCTGTGGCCCAGCCTGCTGTGGCCAGCGCGCCGGAGCGGCCTGCCCAAGGGCCGATCCGCCCGCTCTGGCTGGTGGAAAAAGAGGTGATAGAGCAGGCCATCGCCAGCTGTGACGGCAACATACCCAAGGCCGCGGCCCTGCTGGAGATCAGCCCCTCGACCATCTATCGCAAGAAGCAGGGGTGGGAAGAGGCCAATCTCGCCTGACTCGGGGGCGGCGCTAGGCCGCCCCTGCGTTGTCAAAGCTTGGCGAGCCGCTTGAGACGGGCGAGCCGCTCCCCTTCCTGGCGCTTGAACCACTCATCGCGCGACAGCAAAAACCAGGCGCGGGCGAAATATTCGGCCGCCGCCGGATCGTCCAGCGCCAGCGCATTCTCTCCCAGCTCTTCGAATACATAGCCATCCTCGGGGGCGCCGGCGGCCGCCATGTCGGCCTGCAACTGCGTCAGTTCGGCCTGTGCCTGTTCGTGCAGCCCCTGGGCCCGGCTCAGGCGGGCCAGGCTCCAGCGGGCGATAAAGGCCTTGGCCGGGTTGTTATTCTGCTCGTGCCAGGCCAGGCATTTTTGCTGACACTGGCGAGCCTCTTCCAGGCGGCCCAGTTCAAACAGGGTCCAGCCCTGATTGTTGTAGAGGGGGGCGAGCCAGCCGCGCACCCGCTCATCCTGGCTGCGCTCCGCAAGCTCCATCGCCAGCTGGTGCCAGCGGCTCTGCTCCTCCAGAGGGGCGGCGATGGCCACCATGTGGGCCGCATCGATGGCCAGATAAAGCTCCTTGTGTTTCAGCCCCTGTTGCCAAGCCTGTTCAAACAGCGTCCTGGCACTGGCCTTGTCGCCGGCGGAGTTGAAGGTGCGGCCGCGCTCCAGCAGGACGCGAAGACGCGCCCGCGGGGTGGCATCGGTGAGGCGGGGTTCTATCTCGTCGAGCAGCTGGTGCGCCTCGGCAAACTGGCGTTGCAGCGAATGGGTGCGGGCTATCTGGGTGAGCAGCTCCAGCTCGTACTGCAGGTCGGCGGCGGCGCACGCCTCGGGCAGCAGAGCATGAAAACGCAGGGCACTGGCGGCGGGATCCTGATAATCCCACAGCGCCATGAAATCGGGCGGATTGTCCATTCGGCCTCCTTGCTGGCGATCCTGTCACCAAGATGCCTGCCGGCCATTGTTTGTACAAGGGGCGCCCGTCACAGAGCGCCCCTCGGATCATGTCACCACAGCCGGTCTGTCAGTAGACCATAGCCAGGCTCATCAGCATCAGGCCCAGAGCAGCGAAGGCTCCCTCCTTGATGGCGAGCCGGGGCACCAGCGCCTTGGGCAGGGCAGGGAACAGGCTGAGCGCAAATCCCAGGCCTGGCATCAACCAGTGGAAGGCTGGATTGCGCAGGGTCGGATCGGCCGCGCCATTGATCACGATGAGCAGGATGAAGAGGGTGAAGGCGGGCAGAATAAACCAGCGCACATTGCCGCTGGCCACCGCCCGCAGCGGCGAGATGCGATAGAGCAGCATGGTGACGAGAAACAGCACGAAGGGGGCGAGCAGGTAGAGCGGAGCCGGGTTCATAGCAGATGTCCTGAAAACGAGTGGCGGGATTTAATCAGCCCGGAGCGGCGATGACCAGCCATATGGGCCAGGGCTGTGAAGAAGATCCCAGGCAAAGGTTTGCAGCGCCGGGGTCAGCGCAGCCAGAGCCAAGCCGCGGCGAAACCCAGCCAGCTCAATACCAGCAGTGCCCAGGGCAGGGGATGCTGGCGGGTCACTTCCACCAGTTCGAGCGACTCGTCCTGTTCATCGAGCTGGTTTTCACTCTGCTGTTGTCTGGCTTTGGCCTGCTGCTTCTTCAGGCGATTGGCTTCGCGGGCCCGCGCCTTCATCTGCTTTTTGTATTCATCTATGCCCTTCTGGATCCCCTGGGCGATCAGCTGGGTCTGCTCCTTGGTCTGCCCCGGCTTCTGGTTGGCGCGGGCAATCTTCATCGCCTCCTGCTGGGTTTCTGGGGAAATCTTGTCGTATTTGGCCATCAACTCTCTCCTCGGGCTCCGATGGGGTGGGAGAGTATGCCACAAAGGTGTGGCAAGAAGCGGCTTACCATCCCCCGGCGCCGAATTTTGCGCGACCACTCATAAAAAGAGACGAGAAAACGGTGGAAATCCGGATGTTGAGCCAAGGATCACAATTAACGCATTTTGTGAGTCATTGATGAAAAATCGTCATCTGTTGTTTGTTATATTGGCGCCCGACCCGCCGGATCGGGTCATAAATAACAACATAATCAAGGTGATATGGATATGAATAAGAACTTCATCAGAGGCACCGTGGCGCTGGCCGTGCTGGCTGCCCTGACTGGCTGTAATTCCTCTGGCAATGACACCGTTGCCCCCTGCACTGAAAATGTCTGCAAGCTGACTGTGTTGCACACCAACGACACCCATGGCCGTTTCTGGCACAACACCGAGAACGAATATGGCATGGCGGCCCAGAAGACCCTGGTCGAGCGGCTGCGCGCCGAAGCCAGGGCCGCCGGCAGCGAAGTGCTGGTGCTCTCCGGGGGTGACGTCAACACAGGGGTGCCCGAGTCGGATCTGCAGGATGCCGAGCCCGATTTCGTCGCGATGAACAGCATTCGCTACGACGCCATGGCGGTGGGCAACCACGAGTTCGACAACCCCCTCAATGTGCTGGAGAAGCAGCGTGAGTGGGCCCGGTTCCCCATGCTGTCGGCCAACATCTATGACAAGGCCAGCGGCAAGCATTACTTCGACCCCTACAAGGTATTCAGGCTGGATAACGGCCTCAAGGTCGCGGTGATCGGCCTGACCACGGAAGACACCGCCCAGCTGGTCGACCCCAACAACGTCAAGACCCTGGAATTCCGCGATCCCACCACCGAAGCGGCCCAACTGGGCAAGCAGATCCGTGACAAAAATGAGGCCAACCTGGTCTTCGCCATTACTCACATGGGCCACTATGCCGATGGCCAGCACGGCAGCAATGCACCGGGTGATGTGGAGATGGCCCGCGCCCTGCCGGCAGGCACCCTGGATGC
>NZ_CDCG01000033.1:0-945 GCF_000819845.1 Aeromonas enteropelogenes | reverse complement strand
TGCCTGCCGGATCAGCAGAACGGTACCTGGATCATGCAGGCCCACGAGTGGGGCAAGTATGTGGGTCGTGCCCAGTTTGATTACCAGAATGGCAAGCTGACCCTCACCAGCTATGAGCTGATCCCGGTCAACCTCGTCAAGCGCAATGCCAAGGGTGATCCCATCGACGCGACCGGCGCCGCCACCAAGGATCCGGCCAAGATGCAGTTCGTCCAGGACGAGATCACCAAGGATCCCGAACTCTACAACACCCTGCTCGGCTATCAGGAGAAGGGCCAGCAGGAGCTGAGCGTGGTGATCGGTTCCAGCGATGGCCTGCTGGTTGGCGATCGTGCCAGCGTGCGCAACATGCAGACCAATCTGGGACGCCTGATCACAACCGCCACCTCCAGCAAACTGGCGACCGATTTCGGTATCGTCAACTCCGGCGGCGTACGGGACAGCATCCCGGCCGGCGACATCACCTATCGCAGCGTGCTGCTGGTGCACCCGTTCGGCAACACGGTCAATAAGGCCGTCATGAATGGCAGTGAGCTGGCCAGCTACTTGGGACAGGTTGCCACCAAGACTCGCAATACCGGCGGTTATGCCCAGTTTGGCGGCATCAACATGGCGGTGGATTGCCAGGCCAAGAGCGTGAACATCACCAGCATTGGTGGCAAGGCGTTCGATCCGGCGGCGACCTACAGCTTCGCCATTCCGAGCTTCAGCGCAGCCGGTGGCGATGGCTATCCCAAGATCGACACCATCAATGCCGGGCTGGTGGATGCGGCTGTGCTGAAGGAGTATATCGAGATCAAGAAGACCATCAATGTGGCTGACTATCAGCCTGCCGGTGAGGTGAGCTACCTGAACTCCACCTCTACTGACGGTTGCAACTGATCGACGTAAACCCCGAGGCAGAGTCATCGCCGTTACGCACAAAGGGCAGCCAGTGGCTGCCCT
>NZ_CDCG01000032.1:1078-56103 GCF_000819845.1 Aeromonas enteropelogenes | reverse complement strand
TTCTGGGTATCAGCACCATTTTCAAGTTAGTTTTAAAAGATTTTGCCTGGCGGCCATAGCGCCGTGGAACCACCTGATCCCATGCCGAACTCAGAAGTGAAACGCGGTAGCGCCGATGGTAGTGTGGCATTCGCCATGCGAGAGTAGGACACTGCCAGGCACCTATTCAGAAGAGGCCTCCCAATCGGGAGGCCTTTTTGCATTTCCGGCTCGCAAAAATCACAATCCGCCACCGACATTTTAGTAAAAATGCTGGGCTATCAAGGAATTGCTCGTTACTCTTTAGCCGTTGTCGATTAACAGTTGATGCTGCCAGAGAGGTATTGATGGCCACGTTGAAGGAAATTGCACAGGAGGCGGGAGTCTCTCTCGCCACGGTATCCCGGGTATTGAACGAGGATCCCAGCCTGAGCGTCAAGGAAGAGACCAAGCAGCGGATCTTCGAGATTGCCGAGCGGCTGGAGTACAAGACCAGCAGCGCCCGCAAGGGCGTCCACAAGAGCAAGCTGCACTTCCTGGTGGTCTATGCCTATCCCCAGAGTACCGAGGTCAATGACCCTTACTATCTCGCCATCCGTTATGGTATCGAGACCCAGAGTGCCCGCCTCAACATCGAGCTGACCCATCTCTACAACTGTGCTGAAGGACGCGATCTGACCGCTGTAGATGGCATCCTTGTAGTGGGAAGTCTCACTCCCGAGCGCCTGGCTCAGTTGCAGCAGTGCTCAAGCCAGTTGGTCTTCATCGATTGTCGCTCCCAGGGGGAGTTTGACTCGGTCGACGTGGATCTGGCCCTGATCAGCCAGCAGGTCGTTGACTACTTCATCGCGCAGGGGCACAAGCGCATCGGCTATATCGGGGGCCAGGACGATAGCCCGGATCTGCGCGAGCTCGCCTTTCTCGATTACGGTCAGCGGTTGGGGGTCGTGCAAGAGGGCGATCTCCATCGTGGGGATTTCTCCAGTGCCTCCGGCTATCGGCTGGCGAAGGAGATGCTGGCCGGGGATTGGCCCAAAGCGCTGTTCGTCGCCTCCGACTCCATTGCCATCGGCGTGTTGCGGGCCATTCACGAGAAGGGGTTGGCCATTCCCCAGCAGATCGAGCTTATCAGCGTCAACGATATCCCGACCGCCAAGTTCACCTTCCCACCCCTCTCCACGGTGCGCATTCACTCCGAGCTGATGGGGTCCCAGGGGGTCAACCTGCTGGTTGAGCGGCTGCGTGACGAGCGGGATATTCCATTGCGGGTGTTGGTGCCGAGCCGGTTGACCCTGCGTGGTACAACACGCTAATTTTAGTAAAATATATTTTTGTTTTAGTCGCGTCATACCCTTATGGCGCGACAACATCGATCCCTTCAGATCTTTCTCCATTTAAGGATGATTCATATCTCTGTTTTATAGAGATATAGTTCATTCCCTTGATTTTCATATCAACATCCATGCCATTCGGATGGACTAGTTCATCCTTTCTCCGCCACATCTGATCTCGCTCACAAAACAGACTCTTCTGTGTGATCGGGTTAAAACTTTACCGATCTCAAACTGATATTTAGTAAATGTTTATCTAAAGTTTACCCAGTCTATGTTGTCTTGTTCCGGGAGGACATGTGAATAACTGGGAAAACGTCCACTTCGTTGGTGAAAACAGGCTGGCCCCGCGCGCCTACTTCTTCTCTTATTCCGACCACGCGCTGGCGGCCACCATGCAGCGCGAGCTGAGCCGCCGTTTTCTGAGCCTGAGCGGCCAGTGGCAGTTCCACTACTTCGACCACCCCCTGCAGGTGCCGGAGGCCTTCTATCACAGCCTCATGAGCGAGTGGGGCCAGATCACCGTGCCCAACATGTGGCAGATGGAAGGGCATGGCCAGCTGCAGTACACCGACGAAGGTTTTCCCTTCCCCATCGACGTGCCCTTCGTGCCGACCAACAACCCCACCGGCGCCTATCAGCGCAGCTTCGTGCTGAGCCCGGCCTGGGACGGCGAGCAGGTGATCATCAAGTTTGACGGGGTGGAGACCTACTTCGAGGTCTATGTAAACGGCCACTACGTTGGCTTCAGCAAGGGGAGCCGCCTCACCGCTGAATTCGACATCAGCGCCTATGCCAAAACCGGCGAGAACCTGCTCTCGGTGCGGGTGATGCAGTGGGCCGACTCCACTTACATCGAAGATCAGGACATGTGGTGGATGGCGGGGATCTTCCGCGACGTCTACCTGGTGGGCAAACCGGCGGTCCATGTGCAGGACTTCTTCATCCAGACCGCGCTGGCTGACGACAACCAGAGCGCTACCCTGAGCTGCGATATCCAGCTCGAAAACCTGGGCGAGTCGGCCCGAGATCACCGTCTGGTCTGGTCGCTGCTGGATCAGGGCAGCGAGATCGCCAGCGGCTCTCTCGACCATCTCGCCATCGACGGCAAGTGTGATTGCCGCTTCACGCTGGATCTGGCCAACCCCCATCTGTGGAGCGCCGAGGATCCCTACCTCTATCAGTTGATGCTCTCCCTCTACAGCGGTCAGGGCGAGCTGCTGGAGGTGATCCCGCAGCGGGTCGGGGTGCGCGAGATCAAGGTCAAGGACGGCCTCTTCTACGTCAACGGCCGCTATCTCAAGCTGCACGGGGTGAACCGTCACGACAACGACCACCTCAAGAGCCGCGCCGTCGGCATGGACCGGGTGGAGCGTGACATCGTGCTGATGAAGCAGCACAACCTCAACTCGGTGCGCACCGCCCACTACCCGAACGACCCGCGCTTCTACGAGCTGTGCGACCAGTACGGTCTGTTCGTGATGGCGGAGACTGACGTGGAGACTCACGGCTTTGCCAACGTCGGCGACCTCAGCCGCATCACCGACGATCCCTTCTGGGAGCCGGTGTTCGTGGATCGCATCGAACGCCACGTTCATGCCCAGAAGAACCACCCCTCCATCATCATCTGGTCGCTGGGCAACGAGTCCGGCTACGGCTGCAACATCAGGGCCATGTACCGGCGCTGCAAGGCGATCGACCCGACCCGTCTGGTGCACTACGAAGAGGATCGCGATGCCGAGGTGGTGGATGTGGTGAGCACCATGTACTCCCGCGTCTCCCAGATGAACTGCTTCGGCGAGTTCCCTATGACCAAGCCGCGCATCCTCTGCGAATACGCCCACGCCATGGGCAACGGCCCGGGTGGCCTCAGCGAATATCAGCAGGTGTTCGACCACCATCCCCATATTCAGGGCCATTACATCTGGGAGTGGTGCGATCACGGCATCCTGGATCAGGACGAGCAGGGACGCCCCGTCTACAAGTACGGCGGCGACTACGGCGACTATCCCAACAACTACAACTTCTGCATGGATGGCCTCATCTACCCGGATCAGACTCCGGGTCCTGGCCTGCGCGAATACAAGCAGGTGCTCTGCCCGGTCAAGGTGCGTGCTCTGGATCTGGCGAGCGGCCGGCTTGAGCTGGAAAACCGCTACTGGTTCTCCAACCTGGACGACATCCGCCTGCTGGTCGAGGTGAAGGCGGAAGGCGAACTGCTGGCGAGCCAGCAACTGCGGGTGGAGGGTATTGCCCCCGGCGCCACCGCAGAGTTGCAACTGGCGCTGCCGACCCTCGATGGGCGGGAAACTTTCGTCCAGCTGCGGATCATCAAGGCCAGCGCGACCCGCTACAGCGCGGCGGAGCACGAGCTGGGCCAGTACCAGTTCCAGCTCAAAGAGTCGACCCGTCAGCTGCAACCCTTTGCCAATCCCAACGCCACACCGTTGCAGATCGCCGACGAGCGGCTCGCGCTGACCTTGAGCGGTAGCGGCTTTGCCCTGCGCTTCTCGCGCCTCGACGGCAAGCTGGTGAGCTGGCAGCAGGATGGCATCGAGCTCATCGAGCGGGCGCCGCGCCTCACCTTCTTCAAGCCGATGATCGACAACCACAAGCAGGAGTACGAGAGCCTGTGGCACCCGAACCACCTGCAGATCATGCAGGAGCACTTCCGTACTCTGAGCTGGCGCCAGCTCGGTGAGGCGGTGGAGGTGACGGTGGAAAGCCTGATCGCCCCGCCGGTGTTCGACTTCGGTATGCGTTGCCGCTACGTCTACACCCTGAGCCAGAACGGCCAGCTGCACGTGGCCCTCTCTGGCCAGCCCTACGGCAGCTATGACGACATCATTCCAAAGATCGGTTTCGAGCTGGGTATTCGCCAGGATCTCGATCGGGTGCACTACTACGGTATGGGTCCGGGCGAGAACTATCTGGACAGCCGCCAGAGCAACTGGATCGACTGCTTCCAGAGCACGGTGGGCGAGATGTGGGAGCACTACCCCTTCCCGCAGGACAACGGCAACCGTCAGCAGGTGCGCTGGGCAACCCTGACCAACCGTCACGGCGCCGGTCTCTACGTGCGGCCCGATGCCCCCATCAACCTGAGCGTCTGGCCCTACAGCTGGGAGCACATCCACGCGGCGCAGCACATCAACGAGCTGGAGCCGAGTGGTTATCTCACCCTCAATCTGGATCACAAAGTGCTGGGGCTCGGCTCCAACTCCTGGGGCTCCGAGGTGCTGGACTCCTGGCGGGTACGTTTCGAGCCGTTCAGCTTCGGCCTGACCCTGCTGCCCATCGCCCGTGGCAACCTCAATCCGGCTGCGCTGGCCGGGCTCGATCTCACCATCAACGGCGGGAGGAACCTCGCATGATCACCCTGGACAACCTGACCCTGTTCAAAAACATCTACCGGGAGGGCAAGAAGTGGGGCCGCTGCGTGGAGGCCATCAACAACGTTGGCAACCTCAAGCCGGGGATCTGTCACTCCATCGGTGACTCCCTCACCTACCGCTTGCAGGAGGGGGCCAGCCCGGCCACCTCATTGTTCGAGGGGCAACGTCGTTACTTCGACGTCCACTACTACCTGGAAGGGGAAGAGACGGTGGAGTGGGCTGCCAAGAATGAGCTGCGGGTCGAACAGGCTTACGACGACACCACAGACCGCGAGTGGCTGGCCGGCGAGGTGCGCGAGCGCCAGAAGGTGGGCAACGGCCAGGTGGTGATCTTCGAGAACGATGAGGCCTATCGCTTCGCAGGCGACGCGCCGGTGCGCAAGGTGATCATCAAGGTCACCGTCGAAGGCGGCTACTTCAAAAACAAATAACAAGCCGCTGATTTTGTACTGATAAAAAGCCGGAAGGCGCGGGGCTCACCCTACAGCTCAGGCCCCGCTCTTTCGCAGACAACTACTACAGGTCTGGAGATGCACCATGTCTGATTCCAAACGGAATACGATAGGCAAGTTCGGTTTGCTGTCGCTCACCTTTGCGGCGGTATTCAGTTTCAACAACGTCATCAACAACAACATCGAGATCGGTCTGGCGTCAGCCCCGATGTTCTTTCTGGCCACCATTTTTTACTTCATTCCGTTTTGCCTGATCATTGCGGAATTTGTGTCACTGAATAAGAACTCCGAAGCGGGGGTTTATGCCTGGGTGAAGAGTTCCCTCGGCGGTCGCTGGGCCTTCATCTCCGCCTACACCTACTGGTTCGTGAACCTCTTCTTCTTCACATCCTTGCTGCCGCGGGTCATCGCCTACGCCTCTTACGCCTTCCTGGGTTACGAGTACATCCTCACTCCGCTGGCCACCACGGGCCTGAGCATGATCCTGTTCGCCTTTGCCACCTATGTCTCTACCAACGGCGCCAAAATGCTGGGCCCCATCACCTCGGTGACCTCGTCCCTGATGCTGCTGCTGACACTCTCCTACATTCTGCTGGCGGGCGCGGCCCTGATCGGCGGCGTGCAGCCGGCCGACTCCATCACGGTGGAAGCCATGGTTCCCGATTTCAGCTGGGCCTTCCTGGGTATTACCACCTGGATCTTTATGGCGGCCGGTGGCGCCGAGTCGGTGGCGGTCTACGTCAACGACGTCAAGGGCGGCTCCAAATCCTTCGTGAAGGTGATCATCGTCGCCGGCATCTTCATCGGCGTGCTCTACTCCATCGCCTCCCTGCTGATCAACGTGTTTGTCCCGAGCGATACCCTGAAATACACCGGCGGCTCGGTGCAGGTGTTCGAGGGGCTGGCCTACTACTTCGGTCTGCCTGAAATCCTGGTGAACCGTTTCGTGGGTCTGGTCTCCTTCACCGCCATGTTCGGCTCCCTGCTGATGTGGACTGCCACTCCGGTGAAGATCTTCTTCTCCGAGATCCCGGCCGGCATCTTCGGCAAGAAGACGGTCGAGCTGAACGAGAACGGCGTGCCGGCTCGTGCGGCCTGGATCCAGTACCTGATCGTGCTGCCGTTGATGGTGGTGCCGACCCTGGGCTCCAACACCGCGCAGGATCTGATGAATACCGTGATCAATATGACCGCCGCCGCCTCCATGCTGCCGCCCCTGTTCATCATGCTGGCCTACCTGAATCTGCGCCTGAAGCTGGATCACCTGCCGCGGGACTTCAAGATGGGCTCACGCACCACCGGCATCGCCGTGGTCTCGGTGCTGATCGCCATCTTTGCGGTGGGCTTCCTGGCCTCCACCTTCCCGACCGGCGCCGACATCATGACCATCATCTTCTACAACGTGGGCGGGATTGTGATTTTCCTCGGCTTCGCCTGGTGGAAATACAACAAATACGAAGCCTCCCTGAGTGATGAAGCGCGCGCCAAAGAGGCCCAGCCGGCCGCGCAGGTGTCGCTCCAGGCGTCATGAGCCGCGTCCCTGAACAGACAGGCCCGAGGGGCCAACACAAGCAAAGCGGGTGGCCGATGGCCACCCGTACCCCGTTAAACCCAACAAGAAAAGGAAGAGCACAATGAGCGATGTGATCGAGTTTGCCGAATTCAAGCGAGTCGAGATGAAGGTGGGCAAGGTGCTGGAGGTGGTGCGCCACCCAGGCGCCGACAAGCTCTATATCGTCCAGATCGATGTGGGTGGCGAGCGCCCCCTGCAGACCGTCACCAGCCTGGTGCCCTACTACAGCGAAGCTGAGCTGCTGGGCAGCCAGGTGGTGGTGCTGACCAATCTCAAACCTACCAAGATGCGCGGAGAGCGCTCCGAGTGCATGCTGCTCTGCGCCGAGACCCCGGACGAGAGCCAGAGCGTGCTGCTGCAGCCCCGGGTGCCGATGGCGCCGGGTACCCCGATTGTATGAGTGATTGACGGCGCCGGCGCGACCACTGCGCGCCGGCTTGCCGCAAGGCCGCCACAGACGGCCAGTTTGACCATAACAAGAGAGTAAAGGGCGGGGCCGACAGACCCTTGCCGAACACATTCAGAGTCATCAGCGCCTCACAGAGGAGGCGCGATTCCATTGGAGGACATCATGTCTGAATCCGTACGCGGTACCATAGGCAAGTTTGCCCTGTTGTCGATGACCTTTGCCGCCGTGTTCAACGTGCGCAACATCGTCAACAACAACATCGAGTTGGGGCTGAGCTCCGCGCCCATCTTCCTGCTGGCGACCATCGTCTACTTCATCCCTTTTGTTTTCATCATCGCCGAGTTCGTCTCGGCCAACAAAAACTCCGAGTCGGGGATGTATGACTGGTTGAAAAAGCCGCTCGGCACCCGGATGGCCTATCTGGGCTCGTTTCTCTACTGGTTCGTGAACCTGTTCTGGTTCGTCTCCCTGTTGCCCAACGTCATCGCCTACGCCTCCTACGCCATGCTGGGGTATGAGTACAACTTCTCACCCATGGTCACTTCGATCATCTCCATCGTCCTGTTCGCAGCGGCGACCCACATCTCCACCAAGGGGGCGAGCTGGCTGGGCAAGATTGCCGAGCTGGTAGCCTACGGCGTGTTTGCCCTGTTCGCCATCTATGTGCTGGGGGCCCTGATGGCGCTCGGCGGTGACCATGTGCCGGCCCAGCCCATCACCCTGGAGGCCATGACCCCCACCGTCAACTGGGCAACCCTCGGTATCATGTGCTGGATCTTCCAGGCGGCCGGTGGCGCCGAGACGGCGGCGGCCTACCTCAATGACGTGAAGGGCGGCCAGAAGTCTTTCATCAAGGTGATCATCAGCGCAGGTATCGTGATCGGTGCCATGTATGCCCTCGGTTCCCTTTTGGTGAACGTGTTCGTGCCGCGCGAGAGCCTCACCTATGCCGGCGGCATGGTGGAGATCTTCACCGGCATGGCCCAGTACTTCCAGATCTCCGAGACCCTGGTGGGCCGCTTCGTCGGTGTCGTGCTGTTCATCGCCATGTTCGGTTCCATGATGATGTGGACCTCGGCCCCGGTGAAGATCCACTTCTCCGAGATCCCCAAGGGGGTCTATGGCGAGAAGACCACCGAGCTCAACCAGCACGGGGTGCCGGTGCGCGCCGCCTGGTGGCAGTTTGTCTTCGTGTTCGCGATGCTGGTGGTCAACGGTTTCGGTTCAGAGTCGGTGCAGCAGATGATGAACACCGCCATCAATCTCACTGCAGGGACTGCCATGTTGCCGCCGATTTTCATCATGGTGGCCTACTTCGTGTTCCGCTGGAAACATGACGACACTCCCCGCGAGTTCCGCATGGGATCGCGCAAGTTCGGCATGGGCGTGGTGTCGGTGCTGATCGCCATCTTCGTGGTGAGCATGAGTGCCTCCGCCTTCCCGACCGGGGTGGATCTGGTGCGCGCCTTCTTCATCAACGTCTTCATGACTGCTGTCTTCTCGGCGCTGGCCTACTGGTGGATCTCCCGCTTCGAGAAGCGCCAGGCGAGCAAACTGGCGGCCGGCACTGCCGGCGGCAAGCTGGCCAAGCAGAGTTGAAGCATCGGGCTGGCCGGATCCGGTGGCCAGCCGGGCTTGCTTAATTTCCGGCAGATAAAGGGGCGTCGCTCAACTTTGCGCCTCCCGCTTATCGGGGTAAGCTGGGGATCCGTTTCAACAGGAGCTGTGCCACAGCTCCTGTTGTGTTTCCTGTCGTCCCCGATCACCGGCCCTGCGCGGGGACGGGATCTGCTTTCACCGGAGACCGCTCGTGCGTCTGGATCCCTTTACCTCTGTGCTGATCCTGGTGGTCGCCCTAGCCTCCTTCTTCCCCTGCGAGGGGCAGGTGGCCGTCTGGTTTGGCTGGCTGACCAAGCTGGCGGTAGCGCTGCTCTTCTTCATGCATGGCGCCAAGCTGTCGCGCCAGAACCTGCTGGCGGGGCTGGGCCACTGGCGGCTGCACCTGGTGGTGATGCTCAGCACCTTCCTGCTGTTCCCGCTGCTGGGGCTGCTGCTCACTCCGCTGGTACCCCAATGGCTGAGCCCGGCCATCTACCTCGGCTTCCTTTACCTTTGCACCCTGCCCGCGACTGTGCAGTCGGCCATCGCCTTCACCTCCATGGCGGGGGGCAATGTGGCAGCGGCGGTGTGCAGCGCCTCGGCCTCCAGCATCCTTGGCATCTTCCTCTCCCCCGTGCTGGTGGGGCTGATGATCCAGGTTCAGGGGGAGGGGATCGACACCTGGCACTCGATCCAGGCCATCATGGTGCAGTTGATGCTGCCGTTCGTGGTGGGCCACCTGTCGCGCCCGATCATCGGTCGCTGGGTCGACAGCCACAGGCCGCTCATCGGCAAGCTGGATCAGAGCTCCATCCTGCTGGTGGTTTATGTGGCCTTCAGCGAGGCGGTGGTGCAGGGGATTTGGCATAAAGTAGGTTGGTACGATCTGGCCAGCATAGTGTTGCTGAGCTGTGTGCTGCTGGCGCTGGTGCTGGGCTGGAACGTCTGGATCAGCCGCCGCCTCGGCTTCAACAGGGCGGACGAGATCACCATCGTATTCTGCGGTTCCAAGAAGAGCCTGGCTAACGGGGTGCCCATGGCCAACGTCATGTTCCCGGCTGCCAGCGTCGGGATTATGGTGCTGCCGCTGATGATCTTCCACCAGATCCAGCTGATGGTCTGTGCCGTGCTGGCCCGTCGCTACCACGAGCAGGGCGCCGAGTCCCGGGTCTCACATCAGGCGGGATAAGCCGTTCTGGCAGTGCAAAAGAGAGGGAGGCCAGTGGGCCTCCCTTTTCGTTTGCTGCCGCGTCAGCGTTTGCGCCACACGGTGAGCTGGGCCACCGTGTGCTGGTGCTTGCGGGCGGTCTCGCGGATGACGAAGGGCACCTCTCGCGGCGCAATATGCTCCTCGAACTCCGCCGTCAACAGCCGCTGCAGCGCCTGATAGGTGGTGAGCGCCTCGCCGTTTTCGCGGATGCCGCCGAGCCAGTTGGCCTTGGGGGTGTACTCCGTCAGCCAGGTGTAGGGGCTGGTGAGCACCAGCAGGCCGCCGCTGCGCAGCCTGGGAGCAATGTCCCGCAGGAAGCGGGCGGGTTCCCGCAGCCGGTCGATGAGGTTGGAGGCGAGCACCAGATCGTAGTGGTCATATTTGGGCTTGAGGTTGCAGGCATCCCCCTGGCTGAAGTGGATACGTTCCACCTGCTCGCGGCCCAGATCGTGGCTGGATAGCCGCGCCTCGCAATACTCCACCAGATCCCCCTCCAGCGGCATGGCGTAGCGGAAGCTGTCCTGGCTGGCCAGCGCCAGTGCCACGTCGATGAAGCGGGCCGAGTAGTCCACCCCGTCTACATGCTGGAAGTGGCGGGCCAGCTCGAAGCTGGCGCGGCCGGTGGCGCAGCCGATATCCAGTGCCCGCTGGTGGTTGCTGCATAGCTCACTGGCCAGATCGGCCAGAGTCTTGGCGTAGTTGGCTACCCCGAAGCGGGTCGGCCCGTACTGGAAGTCGAGGTATTGCGCGACGAGGGTGTCGGTTTCGTAAGGGTTCACAATGACGGGTTCCTGATAACGGGAGACCAGATAGCGGAAGCCCGCATGCTGGAAGAAGTGGCGGCGGAAGGCGTAGCGGGAGGACTTGAGCGCCTCGTTGCCGGTGCTGATCCAGCTGCCGCCCTTGATCAGGGTGTGTTTGCCATCGAAGGTGGGGGTGGAGAAGTCGTCGTAGAGTGGGTGCACCTTGAACCCCTCGAAGCCGTCGATGGCGGTGCCGGTCCACTGCCAGACGTTGCCCACCAGATCGAAAAAGTTGCCCTGCGGGCAGGCATCCACCGGACAGGAGGAGGCGAAGCGGGCGAGATTGATATTGCCGGGGGCCTCCACCCAGTCCGGCTGATCCCCAGGCACCCGCTCGCGCAGCAACATCCACTCCGCCTCGCTCGGTAGCTGGACGGGCAGCCCGGTCTGAGCCGCTTTCCAGCGGCAGAAGGCGGCGGCCTCCAGCTGGTTGACCTCCACCGGCCAGTCCCAGGGCATGGCAACCTGTTCCGCCATCAGCCGCAGTTGCAGTTGGCCGGGGTTGGCCGGGTCGCCGACCCAGAAGGTGGGCATGCGGGCCCTGGCATACTGGCACCAGCCCCAACCCTCCTCATCCCACCAGGTTTGTGTGTCATAGCCACCCGCCTGCACGAAGTCGAAATATTCGGCGTTGCTCACCAGCATGCGGCTGGCCTGGAAGGGGGCCAGCTCGATGTGGCGCTCGCCATATTCGTTGTCCCAGCCGTAGGTGGCATCTTGCTTGCCGAGTTTCACCCGGCCGCCAGCCACCGGCAGCAGGCTGTTGGCGGGCACCTCGTTACGGCGATGGCGCGCCTCGGCGCAGACCGGCCAGTGGGGCCGGGGTCGCACCCAGGCCAGCGGCAGCTGGCGGATCAGCACGCTGGAGGTCTCGAGGTGGATGCGCTCGTGCTCTATCCCCATCAGGATGACCCAGGCCGGGCTCTGCCAGTCGATGGGCAGTTCGAGCGGCATCTTCTCGATAAAGTTGACCACCAGGGCCCGCACGCGGGCGCGATAGGTGCGCAGCTCGCCGATAGCAGGCCAGTCGTAGTGGGTCTCGTCGAGATCGTCCCAGCTCATCTCGTCCACTCCGATGGCGACCATGGCCTCGATGCGGGCGTCGAGCCTGCTCTCGATGAGACGGGCCGCCAGCAGCTTGTTGATGAAGAAGGCGGCGGTGTGGCCGTAGTAGAAGATGAGCGGGTGGCGCAGGGGGATCGCCTTGTTGAACCAGGCGCGCTCGTCGGCCAGGTAGTCGAACAGGGAGTCGTAGAGATCGAAGGTCTGGCAGAAGTAGGCGAGCAGCTCGCGGCGCTTGTGCTCGGGATCGCTGCCGGTCAGCAGCGGAGTACGGGTTGGCGCGGGCAGACAGACATCGGTGGAAAACAGGGGGCTGGCTTGGGTCACGCTTTGACTCCTTGTTGGCAGTGAAGACTGACAAGGCGGTGGTAAATCCATTACCGCGCTGGCGAGCTCTGTGGGCACAAAGTATCACTATTGGCTCAACAGACCGGCGCAGCAACCAAAAACTTGCACGGGTCGTCAGCCTCGCGCGTTCCGGCGCCGTGAGTCGGCAGGGCAGTTGCCCGGCGTGATGACAGATGACAAAAGGCCCCGCAGGGGCCTTTTGTCATGTTGGGCTGTCGGGGTCTGCAGCCTTAGGCGAGCGGGATTGCGAGACGCAGATCCGCATTCAGGCGCATCAGCAGCCACTGCATGCCGGCGAGATGCTGATGGTCGTGGCTGACGAGCAGACGTACCAGGCCATCCAGGGTTACCTCGCCATAACCGCCATAGCGGGCGCGCCGCTGCCAGGCCGGGGAGGGCAGGGCCTTAAGCCAGTCGACCGTCTCGCTGCGGGCGCTGCGAAAGCGTGCCAGTTGCACGGCGGGATCCTGCTGCCGGTACTGGTTGTCCTGCGCCAGTTGATAGCCATCGAGGGAGGCAAGCGCAGGCAGGCTCTCCTCCAAAGTGCGGCGAAAGCGCACCTGATAGCCCAGGGTTTCGATGTCCAGCAGGTGGCAGAGGTGCCCCCGGGCGCTGAAGCGCTCGGAGGGGATGCCGGCCCAGTTGGCCGGCTCCCAGTCCAGATGGTCGGCTGGAACTTGTGCCAGCAGTTGCTCAAATTGATCCGGCATGGCCAGCAGGGTAGTGAAGAGAGGTATCCTTGTTTCTCGTTCCTTGTGTATCAGGGCCGCCGAATCACGGCGGCCACTGGGTATGTGTCTAATGGCGAGTCGTCACTCCTGGGCCGGCTCACCCAGATGGCGGGCATGGAAGCGCAGGTGCGCCTCGATAAAGCTCGCCACGAAGTAGTAGCTGTGGTCGTAGCCGGGGTGGCGGTTGAGCTCCAGCGGCCACCCCTTGCCGGCGGCGGCATCGGCTAGGGCATCGATATGCAGCTGCTCGGCCAGGAAGGGATCGTCCAGCCCGACATCGACCCGGGTCGGCAGTGGCTTGACCGGCTCATTGCGCAGCAGCAGGCAGGTATCCCACTCCTGCCACAGCAGGGGGTTGTTGCCGAGGTAGGCGCCGAGTGCCTTCTGGCCCCAGGGGCATCGGCTCGGATGACTGATGGGGCTGAAGGCCGATACAGAGCGGTAGCGGCCAGGCTCGCGCAGGGCGGCGATAAGCGCCCCGTGGCCCCCCATGGAGTGGCCGCTGATGGCGCGTTTCGTCGAGACCGGGAAGTGGGTCTCGATGATTTCGGGCAGCTCGCGGGTGACGTAGTCGTACATCTGGTAGTGATCGCGCCAGGGGGTCTGGCTGGCGTTGACGTAGAAACCGGCACCCATGCCAAGGTCATAACCGGGATCGTCCGCTACCCCTTCGCCGCGAGGACTGGTGTCCGGCGCCACCAGGGCGATGCCGAGCTCGGCGGCGATGCGCTGGGCGCCCGCCTTCTGCATGAAGTTTTCATCGGTGCAGGTGAGGCCGGAGAGCCAGTAGAGCACGGGCACCTTCTGGCCGGTGAGGGCCTGGGGTGGCAGGTAGATGGCAAACTGCATGTCGCAGCCGAGCACGGTGGAGCTGTGGCGGTAGCGCTTGTGCCAGCCATCGAAGCTCTTGTTGCTGCTGATAATGTCCAGATTCATCGAGGTACTCCTGCACCCCGCCCGCAGTGGCGGGCGGGGCGATCATGCTCAGTAGTGGATGACGGTGCGGATGCTCTTGCCTTCGTGCATCAGATCGAACGCCTCGTTGATCTGCTCAAGCGGCATAGTGTGGGTGATGAAGTCGTCCAGCTTGAATTCACCCTGCATGTAGCGCTGCACGTAGCTCGGCAGCTCGCTGCGACCGCGCACTCCGCCGAAGGCGCTGCCGCGCCAGACCCGGCCGGTGACCAGCTGGAACGGACGGGTGCTGATCTCCTGGCCCGCACCGGCCACGCCGATGATGACGGATTCGCCCCAGCCCTTGTGGCAGCACTCCAGCGCCGCGCGCATCACCTTGACGTTGCCGATGCACTCGAACGAGAAGTCGACGCCGCCGTCGGTCATCTCGACGATCACCTCCTGAATCGGCTTGTCGAAGTCGTTCGGGTTGATGCAGTCGGTGGCCCCCAGCTTGCGGGCCAGCTCGAATTTGCTCTCGTTGATGTCGATGGCGATGATGCGGCCGGCCTTGGCCAGGCGAGCGCCGATCACCGCGGAGAGGCCGATGCCGCCCAGCCCGAAGATGGCGACGCTCTCACCTTCCTTGACCTTGGCGGTGTTCATCACGGCGCCGATGCCGGTGGTGACGCCGCAGCCGAGCAGGCAGACCTCTTCCAGCGGGGCGGCCGGGTCCACCTTGGCGATGGAGATCTCGGGCAGGACCGTATATTCGCTGAAGGTGGAGGTGCCCATGTAGTGATAGATGGGCTGGCCATCCTTGGAGAAGCGGGTGGTGCCGTCCGGCATCAGCCCCTTGCCCTGGGTGGCGCGGATCTTCTGGCACAGGTTGGTTTTGCCGGATTTGCAGAACTTGCACTCGCCGCACTCGGGGGTGTAGAGCGGGATCACGTGATCCCCCACCTTGACGCTGGTGACGCCCTCGCCGACCGACTCGACGATGCCGCCCCCCTCGTGACCGAGAATGCAGGGGAAGACCCCTTCCGGATCCTCACCTGAGAGGGTGAAGGCGTCAGTGTGGCAGACGCCGGTGGCGACGATGCGCACTCGTACCTCGCCAGCCTGGGGCGGCATGACCTCGACTTCTTCGATGGAGAGGGGCTGGCCCGGGCCCCAGGCGATGGCGGCCTTACATTTGATGCTTTGAACCTGTGCCATGAATGATGTCCTTATGGTTGAGCAGGGTGAACGGAATTGGGTTCGGACATCCAGTGTAGTTTCCCGTCGATTTAGTGATAATAAGGCGAAATCTCAAATCACTTTTACACATAGGTAATAATGTTCGGCTGGGAAGGGATCTGTGAATTTGTCAGCGTGGCGGAGCAGGGGGGCTTTACCCCGGCCGCTCGCAAGCTGGGGGTGTCGGTTGCTCAGGTCAGCCGCCAGGTGGCGCAGCTGGAAGACAGGCTGCAGGCCAAGCTGCTGCTGCGCACCACCCGTCAGGTGCGACTCACCGAGCTCGGCGAGATCTATTACCGCCACTGCCGCCAGCTGCTGGACAACCTCTACGAGGCGGAGCTGGCGGTGGGGCGCCATCAGGCGGTGCCGAATGGCACCCTGCGCATCACGGCCCCCGTCTCCTACGGCGAGAGTCGGGTCGCGCCGCTGGTGAACGACTTCATGGTGCGTTACCCCCAGCTGGAGGTGACCCTCAACCTCACCAACCAGCTGCTGGACCTGGTGCACGAGGGTTACGATCTGGCACTGCGGCTCGGCCACCTCAAGGACTCCAGCCTGGTGGCGCGCAAGCTGGCGCAGCGGGTGCCCTATGTCTGTGCCTCGCCGGCCTACACAGCCCGCTACGGCATGCCCAACAGTCTCTCGGAGCTTGCCCGTCACACCTGTCTGGTGGGCAACAGCGACGAGTGGTATTTCACCCTGGATGGCCGCTCCCACAGTGTGCGGGTGCACGGCCTGCTGCAGTGCAACAGCGGCCACGCCCTGCTCGATGCGGCGCTCAAGGGGATCGGCATCATCCAGCTGCCGGACTACTACGTCAGCGACCATCTGGCCAGCGGCGAGCTTATCGAGCTGCTGCCCGAGCTGCGAGCGCCGGCGGAGGGGATCTGGGCCCTCTATCCCCACAACCGCCACCTCTCTCCCAAGGTGCGGCTGCTGGTGGACTATCTCGCCGAGCGGCTCGGCGCCCCCCAGCAACCGGCCCTGACCCGGCCGATAGGCTAGGGGGAGGCCGCCAGGAGCTTGCTCTTGGGCCGCGCTGGCCGGACAAATAAAAAGCCCTTGAAATTCAAGGGCTCTCTCACTCGATTACTGCGGCGACAGGCTCGCCTTGCGAGGCATCACTCGATGTTCTGGATCTGCTCGCGCATCTGCTCGATGAGGACCTTCAGCTCGACGGCGGACTGGGTCACTTCGGCGTTGATGGACTTGGAGCCGAGGGTGTTCGATTCGCGGTTGAACTCCTGCATCATGAAGTCGAGACGACGGCCACAGGCGCCACCCTTCTTCATGATCTTGTTGGTCTCGCTGATGTGCATCTCCAGACGATCCAGCTCTTCGGCCACGTCGATCTTCTGGGCCAGCAGCACGATCTCCTGCTCGATGCGAGCCGGATCCAGCTCGACTTTGGCTTCGGCCAGCCGGTCGGTGAGCTTTTGGCGCTGCCACTCGATGATCTGCGGCAGGTGGGCGCGAACCTTGGTCACTTCCACCTGGATGCCGGCCAGACGCTGCTCGATCAGTGCCTTGAGGTTGGCCCCTTCACTGGCGCGGGAGGCGAGGAAGTCGTCCAGGGTCAGGTCGAAACCGCCCATCAGTTCGGTGGCGACCGCATCCATGTCTTGCTCGGCGGCGGCCATCACGCCCGGCCAGCGCAGTACGTCGACTGGGTTGAGCTGGCCCTGGCCTGCTTCTTTCATTACCCAGCTGGCGCTGTCGATGATGAGCTTGGCCAGCTCTTCATTGATATGAAGCTGGCTGGCGGCGGCCTGAGCGGCCTCGAAACGCAGGTTGCACTCCACCTTGCCACGCTGCAGTTTGGCGCGGAAACGCTCACGCAGTACCGGCTCCAGGCTGCGCAGTTGTTCCGGCAGGCGAATGTAGGTTTCCAGATAGCGCTGGTTGACCGAACGAATTTCCCAAACGGCTGTGCCCCAGTCGCCCTTGAATTCCTTGCGGGCGTAGGCGGTCATGCTGTGAATCATTGATTGTTCCGGGCTTGATGAAGTGTGGGGGCAGTATACCCAGCCAGGCTGGTGCCGTCAGCCGCTGCCTTGGTTTTAGCGGCTGATATTTGGGGCAGGATCACTTATACTCCTGCGCCAATTCAGCCAGCCCAGAGGTCCGTCCCATGCCACGTCCCAGCGATCGCACCGCCGCGCAAGTTCGCCCGGTTACCATCACCCGTCATTTCACCAAGCATGCGGAAGGCTCGGTGCTGGTGGAGTTCGGTAATACCCGCGTGCTCTGCACCGCCAGCGTCGACACCAGCGTGCCGCGCTTCCTGAAGGGCAAGGGCCAGGGCTGGGTGACCGCCGAGTACGGTATGCTGCCGCGCTCCACCCACTCCCGGATGAACCGCGAGGCAGCCTCCGGCAAACAGAGTGGCCGCACCCTGGAGATCTCCCGTCTGATCGCCCGCTCCCTGCGCGCCGCCGTGGATCTGACCGCGCTCGGCGAGCACACCATCACGGTGGACTGTGACGTGTTGCAGGCCGATGGCGGCACCCGCACTGCTTCCATTACCGGTGCCTGCGTGGCCCTGGTGGATGCCCTGAACTGGATGGTGGAGAAGGGGCTGATCAAGCAGAGCCCGCTCAAACAGATGATCGCCGCCGTCTCCGTCGGCATGTTCGAAGGGGAAGCCATCTGCGATCTGGAGTACATAGAAGATTCCGCCGCCGAGACCGACATGAACGTGGTAATGACCGAGGATGGTCGCATCATCGAGGTGCAGGGCACTGCGGAGGCCGAGCCATTCACCCATGAGGAGTTGCTGGCCATGCTGGCGCTCGCCAAGGGCGGCATCGAAGAGATTATCGCGCTGCAGAAGCAGTCGCTCTCCTGATTTCTGTTTTGAAAAACGCGGCATTGGCCGCGTTTTTTATACCCGAGACTTACCCCCACATACGCAAGCCAAGCAAGGAGCCAGAATGAAAGCCTACCAGCGTCAATTTATCGAGTTCGCCCTGGAGAAACAGGTCCTCAAATTCGGTGAATTTACCCTGAAATCCGGTCGCAAGAGCCCCTACTTCTTCAACGCCGGCCTGTTCAACAGTGGTCGCGATCTGGCCCGCCTCGGCCGTTTCTACGCCGCCGCCCTGATGGATGCCGGCATCGAGTTCGATGTGCTGTTTGGCCCGGCCTACAAGGGGATCCCCATCGCCTCCGCCACTGCGGTACAACTGGTGGAGCAGCACGACGTGGACGTGCCCTGGTGCTTCAACCGCAAGGAGGCCAAGGATCACGGCGAGGGCGGCAACCTGGTGGGCAGCCCGCTCAAGGGGCGCATCATGCTGGTGGATGACGTCATCACCGCCGGTACCGCCATTCGCGAATCCATGGACCTGATCCAGGCCAACGGCGCTTCCCTGGCTGGCGTGCTGATCGCGCTGGACCGCCAGGAGAAGGGCAAGGGCGAGCTCTCCGCCATTCAGGAGGTGGAGCGTGACTACGGTGCCCACATCATCGCCATCATCCAGATGAGCGATCTCATCGCCTATCTGGAAGAGAAACAGGCAGAGCAGCCGGAACTGGTTACGCAACTGACTGCCATGAAAGCCTATCGCGCCCAGTACGGCATCTGAGCTGCCGTTCATCCCGCGCAATAGCTGAATGTGGCGCCCATTTGCTCCTGGGTAGCAAACGGGCGCCGTTTTTTCATCTGCAAAAAGTGGATCATGTGGCTTGAGTTTACCCTTACAGTAAAGGTTAGGGTTTGGTCATCGGCGCCATTTTGGCCGATTGGTTCCGGGGAGGAACAAGATGACCACTCATATTCAATTACCCATCCATCTGCAGCTGCCGCTCACAGGCATGAGCTGTGCCAATTGTGCCAGCCGCATCTCCGCCGCCCTTAATCAGCTTGAAGGGGTGACGGCTTCCGTCAACTTTGCGCTGGAACAGGCCGCCATCGAGCTGGACGATCCGGGCCGGCTGTCCGCAGTGCTGGAGAGCATCAAGGGGCAGGGCTACGACTACGGCAGTGAATCCTTTACCTTCCAGATCAGCGGCATGACCTGCGCAGGCTGCTCGGCCCGCCTCGAACGGATGCTGACAGCCCTGCCCGGCGTGCTCTCGGCCGAGGTCAATTTCTCCATCGAACAGGCCCGCATCACCCAGGTGCCCGGTATCCAGACCCCAGCCTCCCTGCGCGAGCAGATCGAGGCGCTCGGGTTTGGTGCCCAGCTGGCGCAAGGATCGGCCAGTGCCCGCCGCCAGCAGTTGCTGGAGCGAGAGGCGCAGGAGTCTGCCGCCGCCCACCAGGCTCTGATCCAGGTTATCGTCTCGGCGCTGCTGACCCTGCCGCTGCTGGTGGGCATGCTCGCCATGGCTGGCCTGCTGCCCTGGCATCTGCCCGCCTGGCTGGAGCTGGTGCTCGCCACGCCGGTGCAGTTCTGGGTAGGCAGACGCTTCTATCGTGGCGCCTGGCTCGCCATCAAGAATCGCTCCGCCAATATGGACGTGCTGGTGGCGACCGGTACCAGCGCCGCCTATTTCTACAGCCTCTATCTGTTGCTGACGCTGGGGATGGCCGCCAGCGGCAAGCTCTATTTCGAGGCAAGCGCCATCATCATCACCCTGATCTCCCTCGGAAAATTGCTGGAGGCCAGGGCCAAGCGCAGCACCCGCTCCGCCATTCGCGAGCTGATGGCGCTGCGCCCGGATACTGCTACCGTCTGGCGCGGCGAGAGCTGGCAGAGCGTGGCCATCGATGATGTGCTGCGCGGCGATCGGCTGCGAGTGCTGGTGGGTGAGCGGGTACCGGTGGACGGCAAGATCCTGAGCGGCGAGAGCGAGCTGGATGAGTCGATCCTCACCGGCGAGAGCCTGCCGGTGCCGCGGGGACTGGGGGAGTGCGTGCTGGGCGGGGCCATCAACCGCTCCGGCGTGCTGGAGATCGAAGCCACGACCGTGGGGGAGGACTCCAGCCTCAGCAAGATCATTGCCCTGGTGGAAAATGCCCAGATGGGCAAGGCGCCGCTGCAACAACTGGTGGACAAGGTTTCCGCCGTGTTCGTGCCGGTGGTGATGGCCATCGCCCTGTTCACCCTGCTGGCCTGGTATGCCTATAGCGGTGACTTCGGTCAGGCGCTGCTGGCTGCGGTGGCCGTGCTGGTGATTGCCTGCCCCTGCGCCCTGGGTCTGGCCACGCCGGCGGCCATAGTGACCGGCACCGGGGTGGCAGCGCGCCACGGTATTCTGATAAAAGATGTGGACACCCTGCAGAAGGCTCACGCCATCAAGGCGCTTATCTTCGACAAGACCGGCACGCTTACTCAGGGTCGGCCTGTGTTGGCGAGCTGGAGCGGCACCGATGAGCAGCTGCGCCTGGCCGCGGCCCTGCAGCAGGCGAGCGAGCACCCGCTGGCGCAAGCCATGCGCGAGGCGGTCGGTCAGGACGCCGTGTTGCCCCAACCGGAAGCGGTGGAGGTGCGGGTTGGCGCTGGCATCATGGGTCAGGTGGCGGGCCATACGGTCGCCATCGGCAACACCAGCCTGTTGGCTCAGCTTGGCATTGCACAGCCGCAGCAGGATGAACAGCCCGCTGACGGGGCAACCCGGGTCTGGGTCGCCATCGATGGAGTGGCGGTGGGCATCGCCGCCCTGGCCGATACCCTGCGACCGGAGAGCCCAGCCGCCATCGCCACCTTGCGCCAGCGCGGCATCGCCAGCTGGCTGGTGAGCGGCGATGCGCCGGCGCCGGTGGCCCATATCGCCGCCAAGCTGGGGCTGGACGGGGCGTTTGACTCAGTGCTGCCAGCCGGCAAGGTGGAGAAAGTCGAGGCGCTGCGGGCGCGTACCCAGGGGTTGGTAGCCATGGTGGGGGACGGGGTGAACGATGCCCCAGCGCTGGCCGCGGCGGACGTGGGGATCGCCATGGGCTCCGGCTCCGACGTGGCGATGGAGACTGCCGCCATCACGCTCATGCGAGCTGACCCGCGGCTGGTGGCCGATGCCATCGACATCTCGGCGGCCACCTGGCGCACCATACAGCAGAATCTGTTCTGGGCCTTCGTGTTCAACATCATCGGTATTCCGCTGGCGGCGCTGGGCTACCTCAGCCCCGAGCTGGCGGGGGCTGCCATGGCCCTGAGCAGCATCACGGTATTGAGCAATTCCCTGTTATTGAAACGCTGGCAGCCCAAGGCGGGCAACCATGCTGGCACTCGAACAGACATGTAAGGAGTCATCCATGAACATCAGCAAGGTAGCCAAAGCCACTGGGCTGACCGCCAAGACCATCCGTTACTACGAGAGCATCGGCCTGATTTCGGCGCCGATCCGCAGCGACAACGGCTATCGCAGCTATACCGAGGGATCGCTGCGGGAGCTGCGTTTCGTCAAGCGGGCACGGGAGACCGGGTTCAATCTGGAGGAGTGTCAGGAGCTGCTGGCGCTCTATCGGGATGAGCACAGATCCAGTGCCCAGGTGAAGAAACTGGCCCAGGAGAAGATCGTCGATCTGCGCGCTCGCATTGCCGGGCTGCAGGCCATGCTCAGCTCCCTCGAGGGGCTGGTCGGTTGCTGTCACGGGGATGAAAATCCTGAATGCCCGATCCTCGACGAGCTGGAAAAAGGCTGAAATCCGGCCCGGCAGACGCCGGCGTCATGATGGAAAAAAGAGGGAGACAGGTCGTTTGTGAACGGCTTGCCTCCCTCTTTTTGGTCGGCATCCGGCTGCGGCAAAGTTGACTAACTTCTTAATAAAAGGCGCTTTATTGTTGCTCACTGGGGGGGATGGTAGACTGTTCGGCTCTTGTACAGGAGTACTCAGTTGACCCAGAGTGTCACACACCAGGTGAAGCAGGCCATTATGGTTCAGCTTTATACTCACGCCTTGTTCAGTCTTCCCTGTCTGGGCCTGCTGGCGTTTGGCTGGAGTCTGCTGTTTCATGACTATCTGCCCGTCAGTGAGGCGCTGGGCTGGTTGGCCGCTGTGTTCCTGTTGCTGCTGTTCCGCTATTGGCATCTGCGCTGGCGTCAGCCCGCGTTGCAGCAGACTGCGGTGCCTGTCCTGGAGCGGGAGATGTTCATCGGGGTGACCGTCACCTCCATCATCTGGGCGCTCGGCGTGCTGCTCTACATGGACAAGCTGCCGGATACCTATCGTGCCGCCATGATGATGCTGACCAGCCTGATCCTCACCGGCAGCGCCATCATGCTGTTTGGCTCTCGCCGCATCGTTTATGGCGCCGTGCTGCCGCTGGGGCTCGCCATGCTGTTCGAGCTCGGAGTCGGCAACGAGCAGGAGCGGATCGTTTCCACCATGCTGGCCGGCTACCTGTTCGTCTTTTTGCCGACCCTGCTGCGCCGCCTGCGCCGGGATCAGGTGGCCTCCCTCTATCACCGTTTCTCCAACGCCGATCTGGTGGCCGAATTGAAGGCGGTGTCGGAGCATCTGCGCCTCACCTCCCGTCTCGACGGACTGACCGGTATTGCCAATCGTGCCCATCTTGATGACTGTCTCGAGCGGGCGTGGCGGCGCTGTCATCGTGCCAGGGCGCCGCTCTCGCTGGTCCTGCTGGATGTGGATTATTTCAAACAGTTCAATGACTTCTATGGTCACCAGCTGGGTGATGACTGCCTGCAGCAGGTAGGCAGACTGCTGGCCGGGGTCGAGCGGCGGGAAGATGATCTGGCGGCCCGTTATGGGGGCGAAGAGTTTGCCCTGCTGCTGCCCTGTACCGGCATGCAGGGGGCACTGCAGGTGGCGGACAGGATACGCACCGCACTCAAGGAATTAGGCATTCCCCATCAGAAGTCCCTGGTCTCGAGCCGGGTCACCTGCAGCTTTGGCGTGGCCACCCTGATCCCGGACAACAGCATGAAAATTGCCGATTTGATCCAAAAAGCGGATGCGGCCCTCTATCAGGCCAAGCATAATGGGCGGGATCGAATCGAAGTGGCCTTGATGGGTAAGGTTGCCTGAGTTTAACGTGACAGATTGAAGAGGTTGTCTATGCAATGTCATCGTATCGAAGAGCTGCTGGAGTTGTTGCAGCCTGCCTGGATCAAGGAACAGGATCTCAGCCTGGTGCAGTTTGTTGCCAAACTGGCCAAAGAAGCGGGATTTGAAGGTCCCCTGTCCGAGCTGACCGACGACATGCTGATCTATCACCTCAAGATGCGGGAATCCGACAAGCAGGCGATGATCCCCGGTCTGGCCAAGGATCATGTGCCGGATTTCAAGGAAGCCCTGCTCAAGGCACGCGGCATCAAGTGACCCCGGGCGGTGTGCTGGACACCTGGCCTGGTTTCAGTGGAATCTCTTTAAAGGCGTTTCGTCAATGGGCGAAACGCCTTTTTTGTTACCGAAATTTGCGATCGATCGCCAATATTAGATACATCTAATCCACACAATTAGCAGGTTGTTTAAGATATAATCCGCTCCATAACAAATAAGGGAGCGATGTCTTGCAATGGCCGATCATGAAAAAATCGATATCAAGGATGTCACCGACAAGAGCGTAACCGGGACTTTCAACCCCAACACGTTCAAAGCCAGCGACGACAGATTCAACCCCGGCAACCGCATCTATGTCCGGGCCCAGACCGGGTACTGGCAGCGGGTGCGCAAGGGAATGGGGTGGTTCTTCGTCGCCCTGTTCGTGCTGCTGCCCTGGCTGCGCTACGAAGGGCGCCAGGCGATACTGTTCGACCTCGCTCACCAGCAGTTCCACATCTTCGGTGCCACCATCTGGCCGCAGGACCTGACTCTGCTCGCCTGGATCTTCATGATCGCGGCCTTCGCGCTCTTTTTCGTGACCACCTTCCTTGGCCGGGTCTGGTGTGGCTATCTCTGCCCGCAGACGGTCTGGACCTTCATGTTCATCTGGTTTGAAGAGAAGCTGGAGGGACCTGCCAACAAGCGGCGCAAGCTGGATGCGGCGCCCTGGAGCGGCGAGAAGCTGGCCCGCAAGGGGGCCAAACACCTGGCCTGGCTAGTCATCTCGCTGGCGACCGGCCTTACCTTCGTCGCCTACTTCCAGGATGTGACCAACCTGGTGCCCGACGTTCTGACCCTGCAGGCGGGTGGCTGGGTGATGTTCTGGGTGATCTTCTTCACCATCTGTACCTACGGCAACGCCGGCTGGATGCGCGCCATCATGTGTATCCACATGTGCCCCTATGCCCGCTTCCAGTCTGCCATGTTCGACAAGGACACCTTCATCGTCGGCTATGACACCAAGCGCGGCGAGACCCGCGGTGCCCGTGCCCGCAAGGCGGACCACAAGGCGCTGGGGCTGGGAGACTGCATCGATTGCGATCTGTGCGTGCAGGTCTGTCCGACCGGCATCGACATTCGTGACGGCCTGCAGTACGAGTGCATCAACTGTGGCGCCTGTGTCGACGCCTGCGACCAGACCATGGAGCGGATGGGCTATCCGAAGGGGCTCATCAGCTACACCACCGAGCACAAGCTGGCCAACGACTCCACTCATGTGGCGCGGCCCAAGCTGATTGGTTACGGCCTGGTGATGGCTATCATGCTGGGGGTCTTCGTCTACAACGCCATGTCCATCATGCCGATGGGGCTCGATATCCTGCGGGATCGCAACCAGCTGTTCCGCGAGAACAGCGAAGGGCTTATCGAGAACACCTACACCCTCAAGATCCTCAACAAGACCCTGCAATCCCAGACCTATCAGCTGGACGTGGAGGGGCTGCCGGAGCACGAGTGGTTCGGTCCGCGCGAGGTGACCCTGAAGGCGGGAGAAATTTATACCTTGCCGGTGAGTCTGGCGGTCGACCCCTACAACCTGAAGCGGCCGGCGCTGGACATCCAGTTCGTGCTCAAACGCGAAGGCGCTGCCGACGATGACAGCAAGGGCACCCTGCGTCAGGCCAGCAAGTTTATCAGCCGGCTATAACGGCAGGGGCGGCAGTCAGCACTCATAAAAGTGGTTGCCCGGTTCAGGCATCCATCTCAACGAGTGGTGATAGAATGGGGCGCTACGGCGCCCCTTTCTCATGGTGGATGACATGCGTTTCAACTATTCCGATCTCACACCCGACCTCATCATGGATGCGCTGGATCTCAGCGGTCTGCGGCTCGACTCCGGCCTTATCGAACTCAACAGCTACGAGAACCGGGTCTATCAGTTTCAGGACGAGGATCGTCGTCGCTATGTGGTGAAGTTCTACCGCCCCGGCCGCTGGAGCCGGGCCCAGATCCTGGAGGAGCACGAGTTTGCCGCCCGTCTGGCCGAGGCGGAGATCCCGGTCGCCTCGCCTCTCTCCTTCGCGGGGGAGACCCTGCTGGAGCATCAGGGCTACCTCTTCGCCATCTGGCAGAGCGTCGGTGGCCGCCAGTTCGAGGTGGACAACCTGGATCAGCTGGAGTGGGTGGGGCGCTACCTTGGCCGCATCCACCAGATTGGTGCCAGCAAGCCGTTTCACCATCGCGTCCGGCTGGATGTGGAGAGCATGTTGCACGAGCCGCGGCAGCTGCTGGCGGCCGGCGAGTGGTTGCCGAGCGGGCTGGCCAAACAGTTCTTCGGCGTGCTCGACGAGCTGATCAAGCATGTCGGCGATGCCATGAGCCTGGATGTCTCCCACATCTCCCTGCACGGCGACTGCCACCCGGGTAACATCCTGTGGCGCGATGGCCCCCTGTTCGTCGATCTCGATGATTGCCGCACCGGTCCCGCCATCCAGGATCTCTGGATGATGCTGAGCGGCGAGCGCCACGAGCAGCTGGTCCAGCTCGATACCCTGCTGGCGGGTTACGAGGAGTTCATGGAGTTTGATCCGCGCGAGCTGACGCTCATCGAACCGCTGCGGGCCATGCGCATCGTCCACTACATGGCCTGGCTGGCGCGGCGCTGGGAAGATCCCGCCTTCCCCCGTCACTTCCCCTGGTTCAATACCGAGCATTACTGGCGTCAGCAGATCGCGACCCTGCACGACCAGCTGGAGGCGCTCAAGGCGCCGCCCCTGACTCTGACGCCGGGTTGGTGATCGGGGCGCAACCCGGCTGGTGACGAGCGCGGGAGGAGGGATCCCCGGTCACTTCTTTGCCATTGACGGCGAAGGGGGGACGCAATAGGCTTGGCACTGCTTCGGTTCGCCGGGCGTGCCTCACAGTGATCCCTTAACAGGAAACATCATGAAAAAAATCCTATTTTTCCTCGCTGCCATGCTGATGATGCCCATGGTTCACGCCGCCCCCGAATTCAAGGAAGGCGTTAACTATGACGTGGTCAAGCAGACTGGCACCGCCCAGCCGGAAGTGTTGGAGTTCTTCTCCTACTACTGCCCGCACTGCTCGACGTTCGAACCGATCGTGGAACAGCTGAAGCAGGATCTGCCGCAGGGCGTTCCTCTCAAGAAGAACCCGGTTGCCTTCCTGGGCCGTGAAATGGGCCCGGAGATGCAGCGTGCCTACGCGCTGGCGACCCTGCTGAACGTTGAAGGCAAGCTGACTCCGGCCATCTTCAACAAGATCCATACCCAGCGCAAACCGCCGATGAGCCGCGATGACGTGAAGCAGATCTTCGTGGACAACGGCGTGCCGGCCGAGGAGTTTGACGGTGCCGTCGACAGCTTCGCCGTCTCCGGCATGGTTTCCCAGTTTGACCGCAACACCGAGAGCTACAACATTCGTGGTGTACCGGCCTTCCTGGTCAACGGCAAGTACATGGTGAAAATCGAATCCATTACTTCCCAGGAACAGTTCAACCAGCTGGTGAAATTCCTGCTGGCCAAGAAAGACTGATCCGGAGTGACCCGATGAAAAAAGCCCGCCGGTGCAAACCGGCGGGCTTTTTGTTTATCCGGAGCCTGCGTCAGATCTGGCAATTCTGCTGGGTGGGGGCCGGGCGCGGCAAGCGGGTGCGGCGGCTGATGGCCTCCGCCAGCCAGACCAGCAACAGTATGGCCAGCAGCAGGGTGGCGGTCTGATCGTAGCGAAACAGGCTCAACGATACATAGAGCTGCTGCCCCAGGCCGCCGGCACCGACTACGCCGAGTATGGTGGCGGCCCTCAGGTTCATCTCGCCGCGATAGAGGCTGTAGGCCAGCCACTGGCGCGTCACCAGCGGAAACAGCCCGTACCAGAAACTGGCGATGGGGCCAGCCCCGCTCAACTGCAGGGCGAGGCGAGGGGCGGGATCCGCGTTCTCCAGGGTCTCCACGAAGAGGCGCGCCAGCACGCCCGTGGTGTGCAGGGTCAGCGCCAGTATGCCTGCCACCGGACCCAGTCCGACCGCGATCACCAGCAGGCTGGCGAAGATGAGCTCGGGCACGGAGCGCAGCAGGTTGAACAGCAGGCGCAGCGGCCAGCAGTGACGGGCGAGACAGGCGAGCGGCAGGGCCAGCAGGGCGCTGAAGAGGGTACTCAACAGCGCCATCTGCACCGTATCGAGCAGGCCGCTGGCCACAGTCTTGAGGAAGGGCCATGACCAGTCCGGTCGCAAAAACTCCCCCACGAAGGAACCCAGCCCGCTCAGGGAGAAGCTCAGCATGCGCCAGTCGAGCTGGTAAAGGGCGAGAGCTGCGGCCAGCCCCAGGCAGATCAGCAACAGCAGGCCGGGGGAGCGGCTATGGCGCAGCCAGGCGCTGAGGCCATCCGCCAGGGTCACCAGCAGGATGAAGGCCAGCAGCAGGGTCACCACCTCGCCACCGGCAAACATGCGCAGGGAGAGTTCGAGCTGCTGGCCAAGTCCGCCGGCCCCGACGAAGCCCATGATGACGGAGGCGCGCAGGGCGCACTCCCAGCGATAGACGGTGTAGGAGAGCAGCTCCTGGCGCACCGCAGGCAGCACGCCATACCAGAGTGCCTGCAACCGGCCGCTGCCGCCGAGCAGCAGGGCGCGGGCCGGTTGCAGGGCACCGCTCTCCATGATCTCGTTGTAAACCTTGGCCAGCATGCCGCCGTAGCTGACGGCGATGGCCAGGATGGCGGCCAGCGGCCCGAGCCCGGACAGGCGCACGAACAGCAGCGCCCAGATGAGCTCGGGCAGGCTGCGCAGCACGATGGCGACAAGGCGCGAGAGGGCCCGCAAGGCGCCGCGCAGCGGACTGGGAACCGGACCCAGTTCGGCCAGCGACAGGGCGCGCGAGCCGAGCAGGGCAAAAGGCACGCCGAGCAGCAGGGCACCCGCCAGCCCCAGGGTCGCGACGGCCAGGCTCTCCAGGGTCGCGGTCAGGGTCAGGGCGAGAAAGTCCCGATCGACGCGGGGTGGCCAGCTGGTGGCGAGGAAGTTGCCCATCTGCCGCCAGCTCTGGCCGTCGAACAGGCCGAGCCAGCCATCGGCTTGTTGCCACAGGCTGTAGCCGATCAGCAGCAACAGCCAGGGCAGGGGATGGCGCCAGCGGCTAGTAGTCAAATTGAACACGCCGCCGCCTCGTCATCACCGGCGTAGAGGTCGGCCAGCATGGCCTGGGTAACGGCTGCCGCCGGACAATCGAACTGCACCCGCCCCTCGCGCAAACCGATGATGCGTGGGAAACGGCCGAGCGCCAGCTCGACTGCATGCAGGTTGGCGACAAGGGTGCTGCCCCGGGCTCGGGCCTGGGCCAGCAGGGCATCCAGACTGCTCTGGGCGAGCACGGGGTCGAGGGCGGAGACGGGTTCGTCCGCCAGGATCAGATCCGGCTGTTGATAGAGCACCCGGGCGATGCCGACCCGTTGCAACTGGCCACCGGAGAGCTCGCCGCAGCGTTGCTGCCACTTGTCGGCAAGGCCGAGGCGGGCCAGCTCGGTCCGCGCGCCTTCGGGGTCGCAAGGACGCAGCAGGGAGAGTAAGGAACGGCCGAGAGACCACTGGCCGAGCCGACCGGCCAGCACTGCGGTCACCACCTTCTGGGAGGCGGGCAGCGGCGGTTGCTGCCAGACCATGCCGATCCGGCTGCGCAGCCGCTGGCGGTCCCGGGTAGAGAGGGACCAGGGATCCTGATCCCAGAGGGCGAGCCTGCCTTCGCCGCGCAGCTCGGTGCCGATCAGCCGCAGCAGACTGGTCTTGCCCGCGCCGCTTGGCCCTATGACGGCTACGCACTCGCCCGCCGCAATTTGCAGGCGAAACGGCTGCAGGATGCGGCTCTGGCCGAGCCGCAATCCTTCCCCGTCCAGCGCGACGGCGATCACTTCAGCAGGCCGGCCTGGGTTGCGGCGGCTTCGATGCCCAGGTAGTTCTCGGGCTTGGTCTCGATGAAGCGGCTGGCGCGTTGCAGCTTGAGGATCTCGGCCTGGGCGGGTACCACCGGATCCAGGCTGAGGAAGGCCTGCTTGATCTTCTCTTGCAGGGCCGGATCCATGTCGCCGCGCACGGTCCAGTTGTAGTCAAAGTAGGTGGGGGTGGTCCAGATCACCTTGACCTTGGCGGTGTCGACCTTGCCCTCTTCCACCAGTTTCTCCCACACGGAAGCGTTGAGCGCGCCGGCCGGCACCTTGCCGGAAGCGACCCAGGCGACGGTGGCGTCGTGGGCGCCGGAGAAGGCGACGTGGGCGAAGTCACGCTCCGGGTTGATGCCCTGTTCGGCCAGGAAGTGGCGCGGCATCAGGTGACCCGAGGTGGAGGAGGGGGAGCCGAACGCGAAGTCCTTGCCCTTGGTGTCGGCCAGGGTTTTGATGCCGCTGTCGGCATTGGCGATGAACTTGGAGGTGAACTGGGCATCTTCCTGGCGCTGCACCAGGGGTACCACCTTGTCGGCACGGCGGTGGGCCTGCACATAGGTGAAGCCTCCGAGCCAGGCCATGTCCAGCTTGCCGGCGGCCAGCGCTTCAACCACGGCGGCGTAGTCGTTGACCGGCACGAACACTACTTCACGGCCCGTCTTCTCGGCCAGGTAGTCACCCAGCGGAGCAAACTTGCGCTGCAGCTCGGTGGGGGCTTCGTCCGGGATGGCGGAGACCCGCAGCGGTTCGGCGGCGACGGCGCTCAGGCTGGCGAACAAGGTGGTGAGAGCGAGGATCCATTTACGGGTCATGGTGCATTCCTTTGTGGTCTGTCGTTCGGGTAATAGAAAGGCCCGACACGAGTCGGACCTTATCAGGGGGGTCATGGTAGGGGGCCACCGGCCCCGGGCGCAAGATGCTCCCCGCAAAAATGGGGGCTACACCCCGACGTGGAAGGCCTGCTTGAGGTTGCGGATGAAGTCCGCATCCCGGCACAGAGTCTTGCCCGGACTGTCGGAGATCTTGGCGACCGGGCCACCGTTGCACTCCATCATCTTGAAGACGATGTTCATCGGGGTGACCCCGGGCAGATCGCAGGTGAGCTTGGTGCCGATGCCGAAGCTGGTGTTGATACGACCGCGGAAGTGGCGCATCAGCTGCACCGCCTTGTCGAGATTGAGACCGTCGGAGAAGACCAGGGTCTTCTCGGTGGGGTCGATGCCGAGCCGCTGGTAGTGGCTGATGGCCTTCTCGCCCCACACCACGGGGTCGCCGGAGTCGTGGCGCAGCCCCTGATAGCGGCTGGCCAGCTCGAAGTCGAAGTCGCGCAGGAAGGCATCCATGGTGATGCAGTCGGTCAGGGCTATCCCCAGATGGTCGGTGAACTCGTCCAGCCAGCTGGTGAGGGCGGCGCGCTGGCTGTGCTCGAGCGGGAAGCCGAGCTGCTGGTGGGCCTGGAACCACTCGTGGGCCTGGGTGCCCACCGCCGGCAGCCGGTATTTCTGGGCCAGCTGGTAGTTGCTGGTGCCGCGAAACGCCGGCAGGCGCTCCTTGAGGCGACCCACCACGGCATCCTGCACCGCGTGGGAGAAGCGGCGACGGGTGCCGAAGTCGATGAGGTTGAACTCCTTCATCTCTTCCGGGCTGAGATCCCGCTCCAGCTTGTCGATCTTCTGGTCGAGCCGCTCCAGCGCCTGAGTGACGCCAAACTGGGGATAGCGGAAGCGGTTGCGCATCTCGCTGATGATGGCGAGCACCGGGATCTCCCACAGGATCACGTCCTGCCAGGTGCCTTCGACCCGCACATTGATGCGGCCATCCTGCTCGAACACCTTGAGCAGGGAGGCGTCCAGCGGCTTGCGGCGCAGGTGATCGAGATAATCGGTGGTGAAGAAGGGGCGCTCGGCCAGGAAGTCGAGCTCGGGTCTGGTCAGCCGCAGGGAGCCGGCCAGGCGCAGCTGCTCCTCGATCTGGCCCATCATGGGCAACAGGTCTTCTTCGTTGCGGCTGTGGAATTCGGCCACCACCTCGGCATCCGGATAGCGATGGAACACCGCCTGCTGCATATGCAGCTTGTAGGCATCGGTGTCGAGCAGGCTGTTGAGTATGGGCAGCATATCAGTATCCCCGCAGGCCGGTGAGCCAGATGGCCCACCCCTGCTGCATAGGTAGTTTGCAGACGCCGCTGTCGGGCAGACCCATGAGGGTCGGGGACATATCAGGCGTCCAGCAGGCGTTGTACATCGGTCAGGGTCTGGGCCAGTTCGGCGCCAGCCTCGATCATCTGGGTGCAGGCGCTGGCAACCGTCCCGGCGGCGATGCCACGGCAGGCATCGAGGTGGACGATCACCCGGAAACCGGCGCGACGCAGTTGCAGCACGCTGGTCTTGACGCAGTAGTCGGTGGCCAGGCCGCCGACCAGCAGGGTATCGACCCCGCGGGCTTGCAGGAATTCGATGAGTCCTGTGCTGCGCCGCTCCGCCAAATCGTGGAAACAGGTGCCATAGGGATGCAGATCCGGCTCGACCCCCTTCCAGACGAAGAAGTCGTAATCGACCGGGGCCGGCAGGCCGTCGAGCAGCTCGAAGCCGCGGGTGCCCGGCACGCAGTGCACCGGCCAGGTGAGGTCGGCGTTGGGCAAATCCAGCGGCAGCAGCATGCCGGCGGGATCGGAGACTGCCCAGTCTGCATTGGCGGGGTGGGCGTCCTTGCTGCCGATGCGCAGCGAGGCGAGAGCGGCCTGGGCGTTGAGCGCAGCCACAATATCATCCCCCCCTGCGACGGGCAGTTCATTCGGGCAGAGGGGAGTGAATCCCTTCTGCGCATCAATATCCAGGCTGGCGATGATTCCCATGAGTGGCTCCTGCACATATTATTCGTGTGATATTATCTACCAAACATTAATGGAAGGCGAGCAGGGCGATCGACATGTTGAGAATGAGTCTGGATATGGTGGTGTTGCGACTGCGTGACGAGCGGCTGGAACTGCTGCTGGAGACCCGCGATCGCCCCCCCTTCGCCCACTGCTGGCAACTGCCTGCCCTGCGCATCGACGAGACGCGGGACCGGGATCTGGACGCCGCCCTGCGCCGCCTGCTGACCGAATGGGGGCTGGGCCATTGCTACAGCGAGCAGGTCTGCACCCTCGGCAATCTGGAGCGGGATCCCCGTGGCTGGTCCACCACGCTCGTTTATCTCTGTCTGGCCGAGCCCGATGTCGAGGTGACGCGCGGCTGCTGGCATCCGCTCTCGGCCCTGCCCGGTCTCAGCCTCGCCTTCGACCATCCCCAACTCATCGCCAGAGGGCTGGAGCGGCTGCGGATCAAGAGCCGCTACAGCACACTGCCGCTGCAACTGCTGGGGACGGAATTCACCCTCTCCGAGGTGCAGCGCGCCTTCGAGATCATCCTGCAGACCCCCATGAACACGGCGGCGTTTCGCAAGCGGATCCATCGCGCCGAGATACTGACGGACACCGGCCGCAAACGGACCGGCAAGCAGCGTCCGGCCATCCTCTACCGGCTGGAGAGTCCCTGCTGCGTGATGTTCGATCAGGTGATGCACGGAGCGGAAGCATGAGTGGCGCAGGCGTGCACAAGGTACTGGTGAGCGCTTGCTTGCTGGGTCAGCCAGTGCGTTACGACGGCCAGAGCAAGGGCATCGTCAGCGACTGGCTGCAGACGCTGGGGGCCGAGGGGCGGGTGCTGGCCTTCTGTCCCGAGGTGGCGGGCGGCCTGCCGACCCCGCGCCCACCTGCCGAGCGGCAGGGGGTGCGGGTGGTGACCGAAAGCGGGCTGGATGTGACGGCGGAGTTTGCGCGCGGCGCCGTGCTGGCGCTGGAGGCTTGTCAGCAGCAGGGGATTCGCTTTGCCTTGCTGAAAGAGGGGAGCCCCTCCTGCGGTAGCGGCCGCATCTACAACGGCCGCTTCGAAGGGGTTTCGGTGGCGGGCGAGGGCATGACTACTGCCCTGTTGCGCCGCCACGGCATCGCCGTGTTCAGCGAGGATCAGCTGCCTGAGCTGGCTTCGGCGCTCGCCTTGTCGGCGTCCTGACGGGACTCGGTTGTCATATCATCCTTCTGCCACTGTGCCAGCACGGCGTCCTTCTCCTGCCAGCGCTGGTTCAGCCACTCCTGAAAGCTGCGCTTGAACTGCTTGTCATTGAAGTAATCGCCGATCAGTGCTTCATCGATCGGCTGCTCCTCGATCCGCACCCGGATCCGCTTCATCCGCCCCATCAGGAAGTCTTTGAACGGTGCCTCTGTGTTGTCCGGGTAGCTGATGGTGACGTTGATCAGGCCGTCGAACTGCTCCCCCATGGCCGCCAGAGTAAAGGCCAGCCCGGCCGCCTTGGGCGGCATCAGGTGGCGAAAGCGAGAGCGGGAGGCGTCGCGTTTCTCCTCGGTGAAGCGGGTCCCCTCCACGAAGTTGATGACGGTGGTAGGGATGTGGCGAAACTTCTCGCAGGCGTTGCGGGTGGTCTCGATATCCTTGCCCCGCAGATGCGGATTGCGCAGCAAAAACTCCCGTGAGTAGCGGCGCATAAAGGGCATATCCAGCCCCCAGCAGGCCAACCCCAGCAGCGGGATGTAGATGAGTTCGTGCTTCATGAAGAACTTGGGCACCGGCAACCGGTCGCGAAACAGGTGGCCGAGCACCACGATATCGGTCCAGCTCATGTGGTTGCTGATGATGAGATACCAGCCATCCTTGCGCAGTCGGGTGTCATCCTCGACCTGCCAGTCGATGCGGGTGGTGAGGCGGATCACCAGGGCGTTGCAGCCGAGCCACAGGCGCATGATGCGGTTGTTGAGGTGGCTGCAGGCGCGGCTGAACGGCGCTATGGGCAGCAGTAATTTAGCGAGTGAAATCAGCAGTATGATGCTGGCACACAGGGCAGTGAAGAGAATGGTCAGGCCGGCGCTGATGAGTAGCACCAGCGGGCCGGGAAGCAGGGATAACATGGGTGTTTACTGTGCCTTGGTTGCCAGCAGCTGGGTCAGGGTCTGGTCTTTCTCGCGCCAGATCCCGTTCAGCCACTGTTGAAACTCTTGTTGGAAGTCGGGGTCATTGAAGTAGTCCCCCACCAGCTTGCGGTCGATCGGCAAATAGCGGATCTGGACCTTGATCTCCCCGACCCGGCCGCACATGAAATCCCAGTAGCTGGGAATGCCGTCCGGATAGGCAATGGTCACATCCACCAGTTGATGCAACTGATCACCCATGGCTGCCAGGGTAAAGGCGATGCCACCCGCCCTTGGATGGAGCAGGTGCCGGTAGGGTGACCCCTGCTTCTGATGCTTGGTCGGGGTGAAACGGGTGCCTTCGACAAAATTCATCACACTCACCGGAATGTGGCGGAATCTGGCACAGGCTTTACGCGTCGTTTCAATGTCTTTTCCCTTCAAATGAGGGTTCTTTTTCAGAAATTTTCTGGAATATCGCCGCATGAAGGGGAAATCGAGCGCCCACCAGGCCAGACCGAGAAAAGGCACCCAAATCAGCTCTTTCTTGAGGAAAAACTTCAGGAAGGGGATTTTTTGATTAAAAACCCGCTGCAGTACCAGTATGTCGACCCAGGACTGATGGTTGGCAATCACCATATACCACTCATTCCGGCGCCCTTTGTCCACTCCGACCACATCGAAAGGGGTTTTGATGATGGTTTTCTGGATCAGGTTGTTGAAACCGATCCAGCAGCCGGCACTGCCATCTAGCAGCCAGTTGCAGAAGGTTCGCCAGCCCCTGACGGGCAGCAACAGCTTGAGCAGACCCAGGGAGAGCACGGGGATAAACCAGAACAGGGTATTGAAAAAGTAGAGCAGGGTGGAGAGGCTGCCGCGCAGTCGCTCTATCAGCTTGTTGGGCATGATTTGGGTCCGTCTTGCAGTCTGTAGCGACGCATCAAGTGGTCAGATCTGTGGCCATAATATCAGCCGACGCTTCCCAAGACCACGGACAGGCCCTTGGTGAGACGCTTCCTCAGCTCAGCCGCTGCGCAGCCTGGAGAGCAGGCGGTCCATGGCACGATAGCCGAGCGCCTCGATCAGGTGCTCCTTGCCGATGGCAGGCTGGCCCGCCAGATCGGCGATGGTGCGCGACACCCGCAGGATGCGGTGCCAGGCCCGGATGCTGAGCCCGAGCTTCTGGATGGCGTTCTCCAGAAATTCGGCATCCTGTGGTGATAATCGGCAAATGTCTTCGATTTCACGGCTATCAAGCAGGTTGTTGAGCTTGCCATTGCGACTCAGCATGCGCTCGCGCGCCGCCAGCACCCGCTCGCGGATCTGTTGGCTCGACTCCCCCCGCCCCGCCTTGCCGGTCAGGCTCCCCTTGGGCAAGAGCGGCACCTCCACCGTCAGGTCGAAGCGGTCGAGGAAGGGGCCGGAGAGCTTGCCTAGGTAGCGCAGGATCTGATCCGGGCTGGAGCGGGTCTGACCGTCGCCATAGTGGCCACAGGGGCTGGGGTTCATGGCGCCGACCAGCTGGAAACGGGCGGGAAAGTCCACCTGACGGGCGGCGCGACTGATGGTGATATGGCCCGTCTCCAACGGCTCACGCAGGGAGTCGAGCACCTTGCGCTCGAACTCGGGCAGCTCGTCGAGGAACAGCACCCCGTTGTGGGCCAGCGAGATCTCGCCGGGCCTCGGGTGGCTGCCACCGCCTACCAGTGCCACCGCCGAGGCGCTGTGGTGGGGCGTACGATAGGGCCTGTGGTGCCAGTGACCGGCGCGCGGGGTGAGGCCGCCGATGGAGTGGATGGCGGCGGTCTGCTGCGCCTCCTGCTCGCTCAGCGGCGGCAGAATGCCGGGCAGGCGGCTGGCCAGCATGCTCTTGCCGGTACCGGGCGGGCCAATGAACAGCAGGTTGTGGCTGCCGGCGGCAGCGATCTCCAGCGCCCGCTTGGCCTGGGACTGGCCGATCACGTCCTGCAGGTCCGGCACGTCGGGCAGGCTCTCCGTGCTCTGGGGATCCGGCAGCGGCAGCTCGTACTGGCCCGCCAGCCAGGCGGTGACGGCCAGCAGCTGGTGGGCGGTGCGCACCTCGGCGTCCTGGATCAGCGAGGCCTCGGGGCCGTTCTCCCGCGGAACCAGCAGGGTGCGTCCGGCATCCCGGCAGGCGAGCACGGCGGGCAGCACCCCGAGCACGGGACGGATCTCGCCGGTCAGGGCCAGCTCGCCCAAAAATTCGTAATCGAGCAGGTATTTTGCAGGTATCTGCTTGGAAGCTGCGAGAATACCGATGGCGATGGCCAGGTCGAAACGGCCCCCCTCCTTGGGCAGATCGGCGGGGGCCAGATTGACCGTGATGTGCTTGGACGGAAACTCGAAATTGCCGTTGAGCAGGGCACTGCGCACCCGATCCCGCGACTCCTTCACCGAGGTTTCCGGCAATCCCACCATGTTGAAGGCGGGCAGGCCGTTGGAGAGGTGAACTTCCACCGTGACTTGCGGTGCCGCGACACCTAAGCTGGCACGGCTATAAACCACAGCTAATGACATAAATCTCGTCCTTGAGTTGGTATATGTTCTGGTTAACTGCTCTTTGATGGTTTTTTATCCCAATCTGTCGGCTGCTAAATAGCCAAAATTAGAGGGTTGTCATCTAAAAAAACGCTTGCCCAATAAAAATCACCGTGCTAGTTCTAATAGCCATTCGCGGCATAAACCGCCCCAATTTCACAGGATTTCCGGTTGTAACTATGAACATGGCCTCCCGTTTCGTCAGCATTATTGTGGTCCTAGTGGTGATTATTATCTCACCGCTCGGGGCTCGTTTAGCTGCACGGAACAAGGGATAGACCCACCACCGGACAGAACGAAACAAGCGACCCCCGAGCCTCACGGCCCGGGGGTTTTTTTTCGACCAAAGGACAGGATTTTCCAGATGAACGGTGCGCAGTTTTTGGTACAGGCTCTCAAGAAACAGGGTGTGACCCAGGTGTTTGGTTACCCGGGCGGGGCCATCATGCCGGTCTACGATGCCCTGTATGACGGCGGTCTGGCGCACCAGCTCTGCCGCCACGAGCAGGGGGCCGCCATGGCTGCGGTGGGGTATGCCCGCGCCTCCGGTCAAGTGGGGGTCTGCATCGCCACCTCGGGTCCGGGTGCCACTAACCTGGTGACTGGCCTCGCGGAGGCGCTGCTCGACTCGGTGCCGCTGGTGGCCATCAGCGGTCAGGTGCCCTGCGCCGCCGTGGGCACAGATGCGTTTCAGGAGGTGGACGTGCTCGGCATGTCTCTCTCCTGCACCAAACACTCCTTTATGGTGACTGACGTGGCGGATTTGCCTCAGGTCATCGCCGAGGCCTTCGCCATCGCCAGCGAGGGGCGCCCCGGCCCGGTATTGATCGATCTGCCCAAGGACGTGCAACTGGCCGCGGTGCCGGCCCAGAGTCCGCTGTTTGCGGTGGCGGAGCCCGAGCATCTCAATCCAGCCGAGCTGACGGCCGCTCGCACCCTGCTGGCCGCCGCTGAGCGCCCGGTGCTCTACGTTGGTGGCGGGGTGGGTATGGCCAATGCCGAACAGCAACTGCGCAAATTCGCCGCCGCCACCGGCATGCCTGCGGTCACCACCCTCAAGGGGATAGGTGCGCTCGACCCCGACAGCCCCGTTTATCTGGGCATGCTCGGCATGCACGGCACCAAGGCTGCCAACCTGGCGGTGCAGCAGTGCGACCTGCTGGTGGTGGTGGGCGCCCGTTTCGATGATCGGGTGACCGGCAAGCTGGAGGAGTTCGCCCCCGAGGCCAAGGTGATCCACCTGGACGTGGACGCCGCCGAGTTTGGCAAGCGCCGCGCCGCCGAGGTGGGCATCACCACGGATCTCAAGCGGGTGCTGCCGGCCCTCGCCATGGCGCTGGCCATCGAGCCCTGGCGCGAGCACTGCGCCACCATGGCCCGCGAGTACGCCTTCCGCTACGACCATCCGGGTCAGGCCATCTACGCCCCGGCCCTGCTCAAGGAGCTTTCAAGCCGGCTGCCTGACACCAGCGTGGTGGCCTGCGACGTGGGTCAACACCAGATGTGGGTGGCCCAGCACATGCGTTTCACCAGCCCGCGCAATCACCTCTCCAGCGCCGGTCTCGGCACCATGGGCTTCGGGCTGCCGGCCGCCATCGGCGCCAAGATGTCGCGCCCCGAAGATGAAGTGGTGCTGGTGAGCGGTGACGGCTCTTTCATGATGAACGTGCAGGAGCTCGGCACCATCCGCCGGGCCCAGCTCAAGGTGAAGATGGTGCTGCTGGACAACCAGCGCCTCGGCATGGTGCGCCAGTGGCAGGAGCTGTTCTTCGACGGCCGCTACAGCGAGACCATCCTCTCCGACAACCCCGATTTCGTCGCTCTGGCCGCCGCCTTCGGCATTCCGGGCGAGACCATCACATGCAAGGAGGAGATAGCCCCGGCCCTCGACCGCCTGCTGGCGAGTGAGAGCGCCTATCTGCTGCATGTGGCCATTTCAGAGGAAGAAAACGTCTGGCCCCTGGTTCCGCCAGGAGTCGCCAACCACCAGATGATGGAGCAACGCCCATGAGTCAGTTCAATACCTTGCAAATCCATGCCCAGCCCAGACCCGAAGTAATGGAGCGGGTGCTGCGGGTGGTGCGTCACCGCGGTTTCAACCTCTGCGCTCTCAACATGGAGCAGGATTGCCAACAACTGCGGATCACGGTTACTGTCGAGTCGGTGCGTCCCATCCAGCAGTTGTGGAGCCAGCTGGTCAAGCTGGTGGACGTCTCCCGGGTCGATGCACTGGAACAGCAACCCCGGATCAGAGCTTAAGGAGCCAAGCCAATGTCACAGCCTTCCCAATCCGCCACTCATCCCCAATACATCTGGTTCAACGGCAAACTGGTGCCCTGGCAGGATGCCCAGGTGCACGTGATGAGCCACGCCCTGCACTACGGTTCCTCGGTGTTTGAGGGGGTTCGCGCCTACCACACCCCAAAGGGGACCTGCATCTTCCGTCTGCAGGAGCATACCCGCCGCCTGTTCGACTCCGCCAAGATCTACTGGATGGAGGTTCCCTACAACGAGGCCGAGATCAACGATGCCTGCCGCACCGTGGTGCGCGAGAACGGCCTGAAAAGCGGCTACCTGCGCCCGCTGGCTTTCATCGGTAACGTGGGCCTTGGCCTGCATCCTCCCAAGGATGCCAAGGCCGACGTGATCGTTGCGGCCATTCCCTGGGGTGCCTATCTCGGCGAAGAGGGGCTGAAGAACGGGGTGGATGTGTGCGTCACCTCCTGGAACCGGCTCGCCCCCAACACCATCCCCACCGGCGCCAAGGCGGGTGGCAACTATTTGTCCTCCCAGCTGATCAGTCGCGAGGCCAAGCGCAACGGCTTCGCCGAGGGGCTGGCGCTGGACGTGAACGGTTACCTGAGCGAAGGGGCGGGAGAGAACCTGTTCCTGGTGAAGAACGGCGTGCTGTTTACCCCGCCCGCCACCGCCGCCATCCTGCCCGGCATCACCCGTGACACCATCATGACGCTGGCGCGGGATCTGGGTTACGAGGTGCGCGAGCAGGCGCTGCCTCGCGAGGCGCTCTACGTCGCAGACGAGATCTTCATGACCGGCACGGCGGCCGAGGTGACCCCGGTGCGCTCCGTCGATCGCATGAAGGTGGGCGCCGGTTGCCGTGGCCCGGTGACCGAGCAGCTGCAGAACGCCTTCTTCGGCCTGTTCAACGGCCAGACCGAAGACAAGTGGGGCTGGTTGACGCCGGTGGCTGACTGACAAATGAGGGGAGGCGATGTGCCTCCCCGAGTCGCTTCCGGTGAGGCACCCGGCGGTGCCCTCACCAGGATCGATTCCCGATCCGAGAGTCACTTTTTCATTTCCAAAGATAATGAGCCCGCTGGGCATTCAGGGAGTAGAGACAATGCCGAAGTTGAGATCCGCCACCACCACCCACGGACGTAACATGGCCGGGGCCCGCGCCCTCTGGCGTGCCACCGGCATGACCGATCAGGATTTCGGCAAGCCCATCATCGCCGTGGTCAACTCCTTCACCCAGTTCGTGCCGGGCCACGTCCACCTCAAGGATCTGGGTCAGCTGGTGGCGCGCGAGATTGAGGCCGCCGGCGGGGTCGCCAAGGAGTTCAACACCATCGCCGTGGATGACGGCATCGCCATGGGCCACGGAGGCATGCTTTACTCCCTGCCGTCGCGCGAGCTGATTGCCGACTCGGTGGAGTACATGGTCAACGCCCACTGTGCCGATGCCATGGTCTGCATCTCCAACTGCGACAAGATCACCCCGGGGATGCTGATGGCCGCCCTGCGCATCAACATCCCGGTGATCTTCGTCTCCGGCGGCCCGATGGAAGCGGGCAAGACCAAGCTCTCCGATCAGATCATCAAGCTGGATCTGGTGGACGCCATGATCCAGGGCGCCGACCCCAAGGTCTCCGATGCCCAGAGCGAACAGGTTGAGCGCAGTGCCTGCCCCACCTGCGGCTCCTGCTCCGGCATGTTCACCGCCAACTCCATGAACTGTCTGACCGAGGCGCTGGGTCTCTCCCAGCCGGGCAACGGCTCGCTGCTGGCGACCCACAGCGACCGCGAGCAGCTGTTCAAGCTGGCGGGCCAGCGCATCGTCACTCTGGCCAAGCGCTGGTACGAGCAGGACGATGCGTCGGCACTGCCGCGCAATATCGCCACCAAGGCGGCGTTCGAGAACGCCATGGCGCTCGACATCGCCATGGGCGGCTCCACCAATACCGTGTTGCACCTGCTGGCGGCAGCCCAGGAGGCGGGTGTCGACTTCACCATGGCCGACATCGACCGCATGTCCCGCAAGGTGCCCCAGCTGTGCAAGGTGGCTCCCTCCACCCAGAAGTATCATATGGAAGACGTGCACCGCGCCGGCGGCGTCATCGCCATCCTGGGCCAGCTGGAGAAGGCGGGTCTGGTGCACGGCGATGCCCGCAACGTGCTGGGCACCTCGCTGGTGGAGCTGCTGGCCGAGTATGACGTCAGCCGTCAGCCGAGCAGCGAGGTGGTGGACTTCTACCGCGCCGGCCCGGCCGGGATCCGCACCACCAAGGCGTTCAGCCAGGACTGCCGCTGGCCCGAGCTGGATCTGGACCGCGCCGAGGGGTGCATCCGCTCCTTCGAACACGCCTACAGCCAGGAGGGGGGCCTCGCCGTGCTCGCCGGCAACCTCGCCCTCAACGGGGCCATCGTCAAGACCGCCGGGGTGGACGAGGAGAACCTCACCTTCCGCGGCCCGGCCCGGGTATTCGAGAGCCAGGAGAGCGCCGTGACTGGCATCCTGGACGGCACTGTGAAAGCGGGTGAAGTGGTGGTGATCCGCTACGAAGGGCCGAAAGGGGGCCCGGGCATGCAGGAGATGCTCTACCCCACCACCTATCTGAAATCCATGGGCCTCGGCAAGGCGTGCGCGCTGATTACCGACGGGCGCTTCTCCGGCGGCACCTCGGGCCTCTCCATCGGCCACGTCTCCCCGGAGGCGGCCTCCGGCGGCACCATTGGGCTGGTGGAGGATGGGGACATCATCAACATCGACATCCCGGCCCGCAGCATGGTGCTGGAAGTGGCCGACAGCGTGCTGGCCGCCCGCCGCGTTGCGGTGGAGGCCCGTGGCTGGAAGCCGGTCGATCGCCAGCGCCAGGTCTCCTTTGCCCTGCGCGCCTACGCCATGTTCGCCACCAGCGCAGATAAAGGCGCTGTGCGTGATCGTTCGATGCTGGGGGAATAAACCATGGTCTCTGCGGCGGATTATCTACGCAAGGTGCTGCTCTCCCCCGTCTACGAGGCGGCGCGGGTCACCCCCTTGCAAACCCTGAAGAAATTGTCCGACAGGCTCGGCAACCACGTGGCCCTGAAGCGGGAGGATCTGCAACCGGTCCACTCCTTCAAGCTGCGCGGCGCCTACCACAAGATCGCCACCCTGACCCAGGAGCAGAAGGATCGCGGCGTCATCGCCGCCTCCGCCGGCAACCACGCGCAAGGGGTAGCCCTGTCGGCCGCCAAGCTCGGCATCAAGGCGATCATCGTGATGCCCCAGACCACGCCGGACATCAAGATCGACGCGGTGCGCCGCCAGGGCGGCAACGTGCTGCTGTTTGGCAACAGCTTCGACGAGGCCTACGGCGAGAGCCGCCGCCTCGCCGAGCTGGAGGGCTACACCCTGATCCCGCCGTTTGACGACGTCGAGGTGATCGCGGGCCAGGGCACCATCGGCAAGGAGCTGCTGGAGCAGGACACCCACCTCACCCACGTCTTCGTGCCGGTGGGGGGCGGCGGCCTGGCCGCCGGGGTGGCGGTCTACATCAAGCAGCTGCTGCCGGACGTCAAGGTGATCGGGGTGGAGGCGGAGGGATCCGCCTGCCTCAAGGCGGCCATGGAGGCCGGCACGCCGGTCAACCTGGAACGGGTCTCCCTGTTTGCGGACGGGGTGGCGGTCAAGCGCATCGGTGAGGAGACCTTTCGCCTCTGCAACCAGTATCTGGACGAAGTGGTGACCGTCTCCAACGACCAAATCTGCGCCGCGTTGAAAGACATCTTCGACGACTGCCGTGCCATCGCCGAGCCGTCGGGGGCCCTGTCGCTGGCCGGCCTCAAGGCCTACAGCGAACGAGAGCAGGTGAGGGGGGGCCGGATGGCGGCCATTCTGTCCGGCGCCAACGTCAACTTCCACAGCCTGCGCTATGTGTCGGAGCGCTGCGAGATCGGCGAGAAGCGCGAGGGCATGCTGGCGGTGACCATCCCCGAGCGCAAGGGGGCTTTCCTCGACTTCTGCCGTCAGCTTGGGCCGCGCATGGTGACCGAGTTCAACTACCGTTACGCCGATGCCGAGCAGGCGTCGCTGTTCGTCTCGGTGCGCCTCAGCGGCGGTGACGAGGAGCTGGGCCAGATCATCGATCAGCTCGGCGGCAACGGCTATCCGGTGGTCAACATGACCGAGAGCGAGCTGGCCAAGAATCACGTGCGTTACATGATTGGCGGCCGCCCGGCCCGGCCCCTCGGTGAACGTCTCTACAGCTTCAAGTTTCCGGAGCAGCCTGGCGCCCTGATGCGTTTCCTCGAGACCCTCGGCTGTCGCTGGAACATCAGCCTGTTCCACTACCGCAACCACGGCGCTGACTACGGCCGGGTGCTCTGCGCCTTCGAGCTGCCGGATGAGGACGTGGCGGCCTTTCACGACTACCTGCACGAGATTGGCTACGGCTGGAAAGAGGTGAGCGACGACCCCGCCTACCGGCTGTTTCTGGCTAGCTGACGGCAGAGCAAAACAGAGGGAGGCGCCAGCCTCCCTTTTTCATTCAGGATGTTTGCGGGCCAGGCCGCCTGAGCCACTGAAAACCGTAGGCCAGCGCCATCAGCAGCAGGGTGCCGGGCAACACAGTCTGCCACAGGAAGGGCAGGTCCAGTCCCGTCATCAGGATCAGCAGGGGGTTGGCGCCTGCCGGAGGGTGGATGATATCCAGCTGCTGCATCAGGGCGATGGCCAGCCCCACCCCCAATGCCATCTGCAGCTCCACCGGCAACGGCAGCCAGGAGACGGCCAGACCGACACAAGCCGCCAGCAGGTGGCCGCCCAGCACGTTCTTCGGGCGAGCGAGAGGGCTGTGGGGCAGTGAAAACAGCAGCACGCAGCTTGCCCCGAAAGGCGCCATCACCAGCGCCGCATGCCAGCTGAGGTTCATCCAGCCCAACAGGCCGATCGCCAACGCCGCCCCGCTTCCCGCCCATAGTGAGCCATACCATCTTGTCATTGCAGTTCCCTCTTGGTTTGTCAGTCGTGATTAGGCACATTAGGTAGACAGATCGGTGTACTTCAAGAGGCAATCATGAGTGAAAAGCGTCAGCAACTGGTGGAGACGGCCTATCGCCTGTTCAACCGCCATGGCTTTCATGCCACCGGTGTGGATCGCATCTGGGCCGAAGCAGGCAGCACCAAGCGCACCCTCTATCGCCACTTTCCCACCAAGGACGCGCTGATCGAGGAGGTGCTGATCTCCCGTGACCGGGAGTTCTTCGCCCTGCTCGACCAGAGGCTGGCCGGGCTAACGGGGCGCGAGGCTCGCCTGCAGGCGCTGTTCGACGGCTTCGGGGAGTGGTTCGGCCGCAGCGATTTCTATGGCTGCAACTTCATCAACGCCAGCGCCGAGTTTGCCGACCCGCGCCATCCGGTGCGCAAGCTGGTGGTGGCCCACAAGCAGGCGCTGCTGAACTGGGTGATGCACCGGCTCGACTGCAACCTGGCGCAGGCCACCGGGCTTTGCCTGCTGTTGGAGGGGGCCATAGTGATGGCTCACAGCTATCAGCAGCCGCCGGCGCTGGAGCAGGCTCGTGCGCTGGCACAGGCCATTTTGGTTGACGATGCGGCGATAATGCAGCCAAGTTCACACTCCTGACTTGCTGGTCATTTGAGGCTTCTTCGGGATGGGATACCCTGAGTGGCGGCGAGGCCGCCTGACGGCTTCACACAGGGAGAGTGCGCACTCAGGCGCCCATAACGACTTATTGCAGAGGCTAAAAATGAAAAAATCGATGCTTGCCGTTCTGGTCAGTGGTTTGCTGGCAACGGGGGCGGTACAGGCTGCCGCTCAGGACAACACCTGGTATGTCGGTGGCAAGGCCGGTTGGTCCAATTTCTATGGTGTGGATTATGACCAGCAGGTTAAGGACGTGCTGGATTTGGTTGATCCCGGCCAGAAGGATAACGATCTTGGCCTTGGTGCCTTTGCCGGCTATCAGCTGAACCAGAATGTGGCGTTCGAATTTGGTTACGATTGGCTTGGCAAATACAAGCTGGACAAGACGGCTGCTCGGGGGACCGAGTCAGCGGCTTTCAATGGCGAAGCTAAAGCCCAGATGCTGCAAGCGACTATGAAGATTGGCTTCCCGGCTACCTCGGCGCTGGATATCTACGGCCGTCTGGGGGGCGCTTATGCCTGGACCGAAAGCGACGTCTCTGTCTGGTATCGCGATTCGGCCAATCCTGGCAATAATCTGTCTGCCGAGAGCAAGGGCAACAAGTATCACGGTGCCGCCTTTGTCGGGGCGCTGGGTATCGAATACGCCATCGACAAGGATTGGGCCGCCCGCCTCGAGTACCAGTACACCACGCCGCTTGGCAAGACCTCGCTGGATGAGTCCGGCATCGAGCTGGACAACGGCCTGCTCTCCGTCGGCATGCTCTATCGCTTCGGTCAGGTCGGCGATACGGTCGCCGCGCCGGCACCGGCCCCCGTGGTTGCCGAACCCGCTCCCGTGGTGGCGCCCAAGACTTTCAGCCTGAGCTCTGACGTATTGTTCGAGTTCAACAAGGCAACCCTGAAGCCGGAAGCCAACCAGGCGCTGGACAACCTGTTCAGCCAGATAGTGGCGGCCAATCCGAAAGACGGGGAGGCCACCGTGGTGGGCTATACGGATCGCATCGGTTCCGACACCTACAACCTCTCCCTCTCCGAACAGCGTGCAAGAAGCGTGGCCAACTATCTGGTCAGCAAGGGTCTGTATGCCGACAAGGTGCGGGTCGAGGGGCGTGGCAAGGCCAATCCGGTGACCGGTGACAGCTGTGCCAGCCAGTCCCGGCAGCAGCTGATCGCCTGTCTGGCGCCGGATCGCCGGGTAGAAATCCATCTGGAAGGCGTCTCCCAGCCGGCGCAGTAACAGCCGTAGAGACGACAACGGGAGGCCTGGCCTCCCGTTTTTTATGGTGTTTCGTGTGGCAGATCAGAGCCCGAACAGCGGCCGCAGGCGGATGCCGATCAGGCTGCCGGCGAGGGCCATCAGCATCCAGACCCAGCCGTGCAGGCTACCGGAGGCGGTGCCATCGAAGAAGCCGCCCAGGTTGCAGGCGCTGTACATGGCCCCCATGCCCATCAGCAGGCCGCCGAGAATGGCCGCCAGGCTGTTGCCAAGCCGCATCGGGGCGAATTGGCCGCCACCGCTGATGCAGCGCGCCAGCATGGCCCCCAGGATCCCCAGCCAGAACATGCCGACCATGGGGTTGATGAAGAGCGGCTGGGCCAGCTTGGGGTGCCCCTCGAACAGACCGAACAGGGAGGCACCGCGCAGCGCCATGTCATAGACGGCGCCAGTGATGGTCCAGGCCGAGCCGTGCAGGGCGACCACGCTGGAGTTGAGCACGGCGATGATGATGCCGCCGGTCAGCACGGTGAAGCGGCCATCGCGCCAGAACAGGTTGCCGCCGCTGAAGAGGGGCTTGAGCTCACCGGTGCGCTTGAGCTCGCTCTTGCGAAACAGCAGGAACAGCGCGGCGACCAGCGCCAGGTTGAGCAGCATGCCGCTCCAGATATTGCCGGTCAGGTCTTTTGCCAGCACCACATGGCTGGAGAAGGTGGCCTCCAGCTCGGGGCGGAACTGGTTGCTGATCAGGGTGCCGATGCCGTAGCAGAGCAGCACCAGCCAGAAGCGGGGTTGCCCCTCGCCGCAGCAGTAAAGGGTGCCGGTGGCGCAGACGCCCGCCAGCTGCATGCCGATGCCGAACAAGAAGGCACCGACGATAAAGGGAATGCCGATGGCCATCACGTTGCCCACCATGGCATCGCCAAACAGGGCGTGGCTAAAGGAGAGGAAGCAGGTGAACAGCAGAATTTCGATGGCGATGGTGAGCAGGTGAACCCGCACGTAGTAGCTGTTGCGCTTGGTCAGCATCTCGCGCCAACCGAACACGATGCCGAAGCGGCTGAAGGAGAGGGTGAAGCCGAAGCCGAATCCGATCAGGGCCATCAGCGCCCATTTCATACCAAAGGTGTTGCCGAGCCAGAGTAACGCTCCCCCCGCGATTGCCACGATGGGGAGCGACCATTTTCGATTCATGATGTTGTTTCCTGTGTGTCATGGAAGATAGCCGAGCATCCTATTCCTCCACGACAAACGGGACCAGTTCTGATTGGCTCTTCGCGTCGAAAGTGAAATGAAAACCCCATCCAGATCAATTTACTGTGCGGCTTGCTCACAGGGTGAACAGCAGAGTGGGGCTAGTCTGCCGACATGGTGCACAACAGGGGCCAGCACGACAGGGGGCGACGCTTCACTGATCAGGAGAAGGCGCGGGAGAGTTCGCCCAGCATGCCACCCAGGATGGAGAGGCTGACGGCGCCAAACAGCAGGCCGGTCACCAGGTTGAGGGGGCGCTGAACCCGGCCGAGCAGGCGTTGTGCCCGGACGGTGGAGAGGCTCCAGGCCAGGGCTCCGAACCAGAAGAGCGACAGCAGGAACAGCTCCAGCACCAGCAGTCCCCGGGTCAGGCCGTCCACCTGGGGCGTCACCATGGCGGCCAGCAGTCCCATGAAGAACAACAGCGCCTTGGGATTGAGCAAGTTGGTGGCCAGGCCGCTCTGCACCCCCTTGCGCCAACCGGCGCGCTCGCCGCCGGCCTTGAAAGCCTGCTCACCCGCCCCTTGCCAGGCGGCCATCAGCGCCCCCCAGCCGAGCCAGCCGAGATAGAGGGCGCCGACCATTTTCACCACCATGAACAACCAGTGATGTTCGGCGATCAGCAAGCTGATGCCGGTCAGGCTCAGGGTGGCGTGCAGCAAGATGGCGAGCGCTATGCCCAGCGCCGCGCCAAGGGCAGTGGGCCTGTGCAGGCTGGTGCGCAGGATCAGTGCGAAGTCGGGGCCCGGGCTCGCCAGGGCAACGAGATGGATGAGACCTATGGTCAGAAACAGGCTGGTAAACATGGGCATAACCTCAACGACATGATGAGGTCACAGGATGAAGGAGGCGGGGCCGGTTTGATTGTAAAAGATTGCACCGATCGTCGCGGATTCGTCCGTGCCAGTGGCCGTCATCTGTCCGGTACGGCTGAGACAGGGCGCATCTGCTGGCGATATTCGGCGGGAGTGAGGCCGAAGGCCTGCCGGAACCCGTGGTGAAAGTGGCTCTGATCGAAGAAGCCGACCGCGAGCGCTACCTCGCTCACCGGCAGGCCGCTGCCGAGCAGGCGCTTGCTTCGTTCCAGCCGCAGCCGCTTGAGCCAGGCGTAGGGGGTCATGCCAGTCTTCTTCTTGAACTGGCGCAAGAAGGCGAAGCGATCCAGCCCGAACAGGGCGGCCAGATCCTCCAGGCTGTGGCGCTCGTCGAGCCGGGCCAGCAGATGGTCGCGCAGGTATCTGAGCTGGGTATCGGCCAGGGCGTGGCGTTCGGGGGCGAGATGCAGCAGCTCGCCGAGCAGGGCCAGCAGCTGGCTCTCCGCCAGCAGGCCGTCAGGTTCGGGAGCCTCGCCCAGATACATGTGCAGGCGGGCGAAACCCAGATAGAGGTCGGGACGGCTTTGCAGTCCCTTGTCGAAGAAGGGTTCAGGGCTGTCCGGCAGCCAGATGGCCAGTTGTTCGGGAGCGATGGCGAACACCCGCACCTCGTACCCTTCCGGCAGCAGGCTCAGGCCATCGTGCATCTCGTCCGGGTTGACGGTGGAGAGCTCGCCGCGCACCAGGTTGTGGCTGCTGCCCTTGTGGATGAACTTCTGGCCGCCCTGCTGCACCAGACCGATGTGGTAGTCCAGGTGAACGTGGCGGCCATAGCTGAACTCCCTGTGGTGGGAGTGGGAGAGTTCAACCCCCGGCAACAGCCGGGATTGCCAGTAGTGGATGCGGGAGTGGGGTGTGCTCATCGTCTATTGATAACCTGAAAGCCGGCTCAAGGCTTGTAGATTATTGCAGCGCGATGAGCCACACCGTCAATCCTGCTGTGTCACCGGCCGGCGGCTGCCGCTGCGCAGCCCGTCCAGACTGAACAGCACCAGGGCGCTCCAGATGAAGGCGAAGGTGACCATCTTGTCCAGCGCCAGTGCCTCGCCGTACAGGGTGACCGCCAGGATGAACATCAGGCTGGGACCTATGTACTGGAAGAAGCCCAGGGTGGAGAGCTTGAGCCGGGTCGCGGCGGCGGTGAAGCAGAGCAGGGGGGCCGTGGTGACCACGCCGGCGGCGATCAGCAGCAGATTCAGGTGCCAGCTGTTTTCTGTCATGTGGCTGGTGGGGCTGTCGGCAATGCCCCACAGATAGAAGGCGGCCGGCGGCAGCATGATCAGGGTCTCGATCAAGAGGCCGGTGAGGGCGTCGAGGGCCAGTTTCTTGCGAATGAGGCCGTAGATGGCGAAGCTCGCCGCCAGCACCAGGGCGATCCAGGGCAGGGAGCCGAACGCGATGATCTGGATGGCGACGCCGATCGCCGCTAGCCCGACCGCCCACCACTGCAGGCGACGCAGCCTCTCGCTCAGGAACAGCATGCCGAGCAGCACGTTGAACAAGGGGTTGATGTAGTAGCCGAGGCTGGCATCCAGCATGTGGCCGTTGTTGATGGCCCAGATGAACAGCAGCCAGTTGCCGCCAACGGTCACCGAGGTGAAGGCCAGGGTGAGCAACACTTTGGGCTGGCGCAGCACTGCCTGTACCTTGTGCCACTGGCGGCCGAGCAGGGTCAGCACCAGCAGCAGGGCGCAGGACCAGATCATGCGGTGGGTCAGGATCTCGGCGGCCGGTACGGCCGAAATCGTCTTGAAGTAGATGGGGGCCAGGCCCCAAAGGGTGTAGGCGCACAAGGCGTAGATGACGCCCTGGCGCTGAATTTGTTGCTGCATGCGGATAACCTTCACTGGAGAGTCGGATGCGAGAACGCATCGCAAAAAACCAGTGTAGCGATCCTTTAGGAGGGACAGAAGCGAATAAATGGGGAAAGATGGATGGTGACGATATGTTTTACCGTCTAGCGGCCACCGCGCCGGATCTTGTCGACGTCCCGCAGCAGCCACAGCATCAGGGCGATGGCCGAGATCCAGGGGCCCCAGGTCACGTAGGCTTCACCATGCCCCAGTGCGAAAAACAGCAGGGGTAGGCCGATCACCAGAAACAGTACACTTCCCAGAAAAAATAACATTTTTATCTTAATATTTAACGACTTGCCTGTTTGATAATTATATCGATTGAGACGTGCGATGAAAGGGGAAAAATGAAAAAGGGGGTTTTAACCCCCTTTTGCGAAGATGGAAGCTGTTTCTGCGATTATTCCAGCTGGATCCAGGTACTTTTCAGCTCGGTATATTTCTCCAGCGCATGCAATGACTTGTCGCGCCCGTTGCCGGACTGCTTGAAGCCGCCGAACGGCATGGTCATGTCGCCGCCATCCCAGTTGTTGACGAACACAGTGCCTGCGCGCAGGGCGCGGGAGCCCTTGACCGCCTTGTTGAGATCCGCCGTCCAGATCGCCGCGGCCAGGCCGTAGTCGGTGTCGTTGCCAAGGGCGATCGCCTCCTCCAGGGTATCGAAGCCGGTCACCGCCAGCACAGGGCCGAAGATCTCCTCGCGGAAGATGCGCATCTCTGGGGTCACCTCGTCGAAGATGGTGGGCTCGATGTAGAAGCCGCCGCTCTCCTCGTTGGTGCGCTTGCCTCCCAGCAGTAGTTTGGCCCCCTCTTGCTGGCCGATATCGATATAGCGCAGCACCTGCGCCATCTGGATGTCGTCCACCATGGCACCGATGCGGGTGGTGGGGTCGAGGGGGTTGGCGGAGATCCACTCCCGGGCGTGGGCCAGCAGTCGCTCCATGAATTGCGGCTTGATGCTGTTTTGCACCAGCAGGCGGGAGGCGGCGGTGCACACCTCGCCCTGGTTGTAGAAGATGGCGCCGGCGGCGCTTCGGGCGGCGGCGTCCAGATCCGGCGCGTCCGCCAGTATGATGTTGGGGCTCTTGCCGCCGCACTCCATAAAGGCGCGCTTGAGGTTGGACTTGCCGGAACACTCCACCAGATGCTTGCCGATTTTGGTGGAGCCGGTGAAGGTGATGCAGTCCACGTCCATGTGCATGGCCAGCGCCTCGCCTACCGTGTGGCCAAAGCCCGGCAGTACGTTGAAGACCCCGTCCGGAATGCCCGCCTCTTTGGCAATACCCGCGATGCGCAGGGCGGTGAGGGGGGATTTTTCGGAGGGTTTCAGGATCACCGAGTTGCCGGTAGCCAGCGCCGGACCCAGCTTCCAGCAGGCCATCACCAGCGGGAAGTTCCAGGGCACGATGGCGGCCACGACGCCGAGGGCCTCGCGGGTCACCAGTGCCAGCGCGGACTCCTCCACCGGGGCGACCTGATCGTAGATCTTGTCGATGGCCTCGGCGTTCCAGGCGATGCAGTTGGCGGCGGCAGGGGCATCGTAACCCATGGCATCACCGATGGGCTTGCCCATGTCCAGCGACTCCAGCAGGGCCAGTTCCACCAGATTGAGGCGCATCAGCTCGGCGAAACGCTGCAGGATCTGCTTGCGCTGTTTCGGTGACAGGCCGCTCCAGCGCTTGTCATTGAAGGCAGTGCGGGCAGCCTGCACCGCCAGTTCGGCGTCGGCGGCGTCGCAGGCTGCAACCTTGGTCAGCAGCTGGCCGTTGGCCGGATTGATGCAGTCAAAGGTGGCGCCATTGATGGCGTCCCGGTAGCTGCCGTCGATGAAGGCTTGCGAGGGCAGGGTCAGGTGGGCGGCCTTGTGTTGCCACTGGGCCAGGGTCAGGTCACTCATGTTCACTCCTTGAACCGGTCTTAAGTCAGTTCCCGCGTATCAATATGCTAAACAACCCGCCACTTGTAAATCAATCTTGTAACAATTTCTTAAACACTGTTCCCTGCCGAGGAGGCCGTCGTTTAGAAGCTGGCGGGGGTGTTGGCCGAGATCAGCACGCACTCCTGCTCGCCCACGTTGCGAAACCGGTGCGGGGTGCGGCTGTCGAAGTAGTAGCCATCCCCGGCCGCCAGCAAGTAGATCTGCTCGCCCACCGTGACCTCGACTTCACCGCGGATGATGATGCCGCACTCTTCCCCTTCGTGGCTCAGCATGTCGTCACCGGTGTCGGCGCCCGGCGGCAGTATCTCCTGCAGCATGCCGATGGCGCGGTTGGCACGGCTGTGGCCCACCAGGCGGTAGCTGATGGGATGAGTGCCGAGGTCCGGCATGTCGGCGGCGCGGAAGATCACCTCGGAGTCCATCTCCGTCTCATCGGTGAAGAAGGTGGCCAGGGACATGGGAATGCCTTCCAGCACCTTGCGCAGGGAAGCGACCGAGGGGCTCACCTGATTTTTCTCGATCTGGGAGATAAAGCCGTTGGTCACGCCCGAACGTTTGGCCAGCTCCCGCTGGGAGAGGGCGGCCTTGGTGCGAACCGCCTTGAGACGGTGACCGATATCCATCGATAGACACTCCTTGCTGTTTACTATTATTAAATTTGTGTTAAATATCTTATACCACCCTGCTCATGCCATCTAGCCGGGGTGACACCGGACAGGGCAATAATGAGCCCTTTTTTAGGAATTCAGGTGTTTAATTTAATAGGCGATAGCCGATAGTTGCTAAACACCTTAAGGATGAGGTGACCATGAAACCGATCAGCGACATCAATACCCCCTCCGACATGTCCGCCTTCTGGATGCCGTTCACCGCCAACCAGCAGTTCAAGGCGGCGCCGCGCATCCTGAAGTCGGCAGAGGGGATGTATTATCACTCAGAGGATGGCCGCAAGATACTGGATGGCACGGCCGGGCTCTGGTGTTGCAACGCGGGTCATGGTCGCCGCGAGATCGCCGAAGCGGTCTCCCAGCAGATTTCCCACCTCGATTTTGCTCCCACGTTCCAGATGGGCCACCCCCTGCCGTTCGAGCTGGCCAACCGGTTGGTGGAGATAGCTCCCAAGGGATTCGGCCACGTCTTCTATACCAACTCCGGGTCCGAATCCGTCGATACGGCGCTGAAAATCGCACTGGCCTGGCAGCGTGCCCGGGGTCAGGGGACCCGCACCCGGCTCATCGGCCGCGAGCGCGGCTACCATGGTGTCGGCTTTGGCGGCATCTCGGTGGGTGGCATTCCCGGCAACCGCAAATGGTTCGGTTCCCTGCTGACCGGGGTGGATCATCTGCCCCACACCCTCAACATCGCCAAAAACGCCTTCACCAAGAGACTGCCTGACGAGGATGTCACCCTGGCCGACGAGCTGGAGAAGATCGTTTTCTTGCATGACGCCAGCAATATTGCTGCAGTCATCGTCGAGCCCATCGCCGGCAGTACAGGCGTCATCATGCCGCCCAAGGGTTATCTCAAGCGCCTGCGGGAGATCTGCACCAAACACGGCATCCTGCTCATCTTCGACGAGGTGATCACCGGTTTCGGCCGCCTCGGCTCCCCGTTTGCTGCCCAGGAGTTCGACGTCATCCCCGACATGATCACCTGTGCCAAGGGGCTCACCAACGGCGCCATCCCCATGGGGGCCGTGCTGGTACAGAACCACATCTATGACGACATGATGGCGGCGGGCAAGGGGGCCATCGAGCTGTTCCACGGCTATACCTATTCGGGTCATCCGGTGGCGGCGGCCGCGGGCCTGGCGACCCTCGAGATCTACCGCAACGAAAACCTGCTCAGCCGCGCCGCCGATCTGGCGGGCTACTGGGAAGAGGCAGCCCATTCGCTGAAGGGCTGCAAGCACGTGAAGGATGTGCGCAACTATGGTCTGGTGGCGGGTATCGAGCTCGAATCCATGCCCGATGCGCCGGGCAAGCGTGCCTACGAGGTGTTTGTGCGCTGCTTCGAGAAGGGGGCCCTGATCCGGGTCACCGGCGACATCATCGCCCTGTCGCCGCCCCTCATCATAGAGCGCAGCCAGATCGACGATCTCTTTACCCTGCTGCAGGATGTCCTGCAGGCCCAGCCCTGATCCCGCCAATGGCCCCGCTTCGGCGGGGCCTTGAGCAGGTCGGGTGCACCCAGCCATTACCCATCACGGAGGATACATGACATACAGGGTCAGCAATTTTATCAACGGCGTACGTCAGGATAGTCGCAGCGAACGCCAGGGGGCCATCTTCAATCCGGCCTGTGGCAAGCAGCAGGGAAGCGTGGGGCTGTCGAGCGCGGCGGAGTGCCAGGAGGCCATCGCTGTGGCCCAGCAGGCCTTTGCCGAGTGGTCGCAGACCCCGCCGCTGGTGCGGGCGCGGGTGCTGTTTCGCTTCAAGGAGCTGATGGAGCAACACAGGGACGAGCTGGCGGAGCTTATCAGCCGCGAGCACGGCAAGGTCTTCTCCGACGCTCAGGGCGAGCTGACCCGCGGTCTGGAGGTAGTGGAGTTCGCCTGTGGCATTCCCCATCTGCTCAAGGGGGAGCACTCCCTCAACGTGGGGCGCGGAGTGGACAGCTACTCCATGATGCAACCGGTCGGGGTGTGCGCCGGCATCACCCCGTTCAACTTCCCGGCCATGGTGCCGCTGTGGATGTTCCCGGTGGCCATTGCCTGCGGCAACACCTTTATCCTCAAACCGTCCGAGAAGGATCCGTCCCTCTCCCTGCGCATGGCCGAGCTGCTCAAGGAGGCCGGCCTGCCGGATGGCGTGGTCAACGTGGTGAACGGCGACAAGGAGGTGGTGGACGTGCTGCTGACCGACCCGAGAGTCGGCGCCGTGTCGTTTGTCGGCTCCACCCCCATCGCCGAGTACATCTACTCGACCGCTTCGGCCCACGGCAAGCGGGTGCAGGCGTTGGGCGGCGCCAAGAACCACATGGTGGTGATGCCGGATGCAGACCTCGAGCAGGCAGTTTCCGCCCTGATGGGGGCAGCCTACGGGGCGGCCGGGGAGCGCTGTATGGCCATCTCGGTAGCCGTGGTGGTAGGGGATGAAACCGCCGATGCGCTGGTGGCACGCCTCGCGCCGCTGGTGGAGAAACTGCGGGTCGGCCCGGGGCTGGGGCAGGCACAAGAGAACGAAATGGGCCCCCTCATCAGCCGCGAGCATCTGGCCAAGGTGCGCGGTTATGTGGATCAGGGGGTGGCCGAAGGGGCTCAACTGCGGGTCGATGGTCGTGGCTTGCAACATGAAGAGGGCTACTTCATCGGTGGCTGCCTGTTCGATC
>NZ_CDCG01000032.1:0-836 GCF_000819845.1 Aeromonas enteropelogenes | reverse complement strand
CGGTGGCTGCCTGTTCGATCGGGTGAGCCCGGAGATGCGCATCTATCGGGAGGAGATTTTCGGCCCCGTGCTCTCCATCGTGCGGGTTCCCGATTACGAGACGGCGCTCAAGCTCATCAACGAGCACGAGTACGGCAATGGCACCGCCATCTTCACTTGTGACGGCGATACGGCGCGGGACTTCACGGCGCGGGTGCAGGTCGGTATGGTAGGGGTGAACGTTCCTATCCCCGTGCCCATGGCGTTTCACAGCTTTGGCGGCTGGAAGCGGTCCATCTTCGGACCGCTCAACATGCACGGACCGGATGGGGTGCGCTTCTATACCCGGATGAAGACGGTGACGGCACGCTGGCCCCAGAGTCTGCGCAGCGGCGCCGAATTCTCCATGCCGACCATGAAGTGACGTTCAGCCCCACTGCCATGGACTAACGCTTTGCCCCCGCAGGTCATGGATCTGCGGGGGCAACTTTGTAAAGGAATAACAGATGCGATTGGGTATTCTTGATTGTGACCGGCTGGATCCCGATCTGGTGGATCGTTTTGGCCCCGTTTACTCCGACATGTTTATCAAGGGATTCCAGCCGCTGGCGCCTGAACTGGAATTTCGGGTCTGGTCGGCCCTCGACGGCGAATTGCCGGAGGATCTGCGCGAGTGCGATGCTTGGCTCATCACGGGATCCCGCCACGATGCCTACAGCGATGTTCCCTGGATCCAGGCACTACGCGACTGGATCCGTCGTGCTCACGACGCCGATGTCAAATTGGCCGGCGTTTGTTTCGGCCATCAGGTGATCGCCCAGGCGCTGGGGGGGGAGGTGGTGAAGTCTACCAAGGGG
>NZ_CDCG01000031.1:577-64943 GCF_000819845.1 Aeromonas enteropelogenes | reverse complement strand
ATTCAAATTGTTAAAGAGCGCTACGCTTGTCGCGTTGAGGAAGCGCATATTACGCCTCTCACTTCGAAAGTCAAGCGATTGTTTTCGCTTTTCTTTCGGCGCCGGCTTCTTAGTGAAGCTGGCTCATCAGGTTGGCGTGAACCGCCGTGCTGGTGAGGGCGCATTATAGGGAACCGCGCCGGGATGACAAGGGGAAAACTGCAAAAAATGACACTTTTTGCAGTTTTTAGTGCCAACCGCTTTTTTATTAAACAAAAGCCCCGTTATCACGGGGCTTTTGTATGCCAAGGCATCGATCAAAATATTCGGTTGCTATCTTTTTGCCCAGAATTCCCGGGCAAATGCCCGTACTTTTTCCCAATCGGTAAACTCGATGTCTTTACTGGTATCCGTGCTGCCACCGGTGATCTTCATGATCAGCTGAATGATGCGGGTCTGCCACCAGTTGTAGCGGGAATACTGCAGCGCTCCGGCAAATACCCCCAGGGTCTTTGGCTTCCAGGGAGAGAGGCGCAAGAACTTCTTCATATAGGCGTTGGTCTGCGGCGTCTGCTTCTCGGGCTTGCGGGCGGTCAGGTTGACGCAGAAGAAGGCGGCATTGGCCACTTCCAGCTGCTCTTCATGGGCATGAATAAAGCTGAGCAGGCTGGGATGAAAATGACCATAGCGGATAGATGCGCCGATCAGCACCTTCTTGTACTTGCTGAGGTTGCACATCGGCAAGGTGTGCAAATCATGCATCACTACATCGCATCCCGGCATCTCTTCCAGCATGACATCAATAATTTTACGGGTTTGGCCATCCCGAGAAGAATAAAGCACCAGAATCTTGTCCATAACAACCTCAGCTACGCCAGAATGCAGGAGTAAACAGTACCAGAAGCGTAAAAATTTCCAATCGGCCAAACAACATAGCCAGGATCATTATCCATTTGGCGGTTTCACTGGTATCAGCGAAGTGAGGCGCCACCGCCCCCAAGCCCGGCCCCAGGTTGTTGAGAGTCGCCACGACGGCTGAAAATGCAGTGAGTTCATCCATGCCCGTCGCCATCAACCCCAACATACACAAAATGAAGATGATGGCGTAGGCGGCAAAGAACCCCCACACGGCCTCAATGACTCGCTCGGACAGCGCCTTGTTGCCCAGCTTGATGCGATAGACAGCCCTCGGGTGGATCAGACGCTTGAGCTCCCTCACCCCCTGCAGATGCAGCAACATCAGACGCACCACCTTGATCCCGCCGCCGGTACTCCCGGCGCAGCCCCCCACAAACGAGGAGAACATCAGCAGTACCGGCAGGAACAGCGGCCATTCGGAAAATCCTGCCGTACTGAAGCCAGCCGTCGTAGCGATGGAGACCGACTGGAACAGCGCATGGTCCAGGGTTTCCTTCCAGTTGTCGTAGTTGCCGTGTGCCATCAACACCAGGAAGCAGACGAGTGTCAAAGCCAGCTGGATGGCAAGGAAGACCTTCACTTCGGGATCCCGCAGATAGACCCCGATCCGCAATGGCCGATGGGTGAAGGCCGCAAAGTGCAGAGTGAAATTCACCCCAGCGATCAACAGAAAGATCACCGTGATGAGGTTGATGGTCGAGCTGTTGAAGTAGCCCATGCTGGCATCGTGGGTCGAGAATCCACCGATCGCCACGGTGGCAAAGGAGTGGCAGATGGCATCGAACAACGTCATTCCTGCCACCCAGAATGCCAAGGCACAGACAGTGGTGATGAACAGGTAGATGTACCAGAGCGCCTTGGCCGTCTCGGCGATACGCGGGGTCACCTTGTTGTCCTTGACTGGCCCCGGGATCTCGGCACGGTAGAGCTGCATGCCACCGATACCGAGCAGCGGCAGTATGGCAACCGCCAGCACGATGATCCCCATGCCTCCCAGCCATTGCAGCAGCTGGCGATAGAACAGGAACGCCTTGGGCAGCTCATCTAGCCCGGTCAGCACAGTTGCCCCTGTGGTCGTCAACCCGGAAAAGGATTCGAAAAAGGCCTCTGAAACCGACATGTCAGGCACGTCACCCAGCATAAAGGGCAAGGCACCGACGCTGCCAAGTACGGTCCAGAACAGCACCACGATGAGGAACCCCTCTCTGGAACCCAATTCCCGCTTGTGATGACGATTGGGAAACCAGAGTGCCACCCCGAGCAGCAGGGCAATCACAAAGGCACTGACAAATTCAGAACCGCCCCCATCCCGATAGCCAAACGCCACCAGCGCTGGCAACAACATGGTCGAGCTGAACAGCGCCACCAGCAGGCCAACAATGCGGATAATGCTCAGGATGTGCATTCCTGCTCCCTATCAATAATCAAAGAGCGATGGATTCTAGCCATCTAAGGGGCCAAGGGATACCCGCCCATGAGTCCGATCGGTCAATTCCCGAGCGACCTGAGCCCAGACGGACGATTCCCAGGCCACCTGCAGGGAGACCTGTTGACCATACTCGGCCGCCAGCACCTCGCCACCATAGTTGCCAACCAGAGCTTCGACCACCCCCATATCACCGTAATCGCAGTGGATGATAGAAGGGGTGCGCGGTACCTTGAATAATGTGGTCAGCTGCTTGAGGGCGGCTCCGACGCCACCGCCATAGGCCTTGACCAGACCGCCGGTGCCAAGCTGGATCCCGCCGTAATAGCGCACCACCACGGCGCAGATCTCGCCAAGACCGGAACCCATCAGCTGGGCCAGGATAGGTTTGCCCGCCGTCCCCGAGGGCTCACCATCATCGCTGAAGCCATAGACTTGGCTGTCTTGCGGGTCGCCCGCCACAAAGGCCCAGCAGTGGTGACGGGCCGCTGGGTGTTGTCGTTTGACCTCGTTCACCCACGCCTTGGCGGCCTCCACCGTCGGGGTATGGGCGATCAGGGTGATGAAGCGGCTCTTCTTGATCTCTTCGCTGAGCTCCAGCGGTGCAGCCGGGATGGAATAGGCAACCGCCATCAGAGCCCTGCTTGTCTGGTCATGTTCTCCACCCCGTCGGCATGCAGCACCACGTTATCTTCGATGCGGATGCCACCAAACGGGCGCAGCGCTTCCACCTTGTTCCAGTTGACTCGTTTGCCCTGTTCGCCTTGGCGCAGCGGCTCCAGCAGGGTGTCGATAAAGTAGAGCCCCGGTTCGATAGTGAACACCTGGCCCACCTCCATCACCCGGGTACAGCGCAGATAGGGGAACAGCTCGGGCGCCGCCAGATGGGTGCCACGTTCGTCCTGCATGAAGCCACCGGCATCGTGCACCTGCAGACCGAGGAAGTGACCGAGGCCATGGGGGAAGAAGACATTGGTCACCCCTGTGTTGATCATCTCGTCCACCGACATGTCCACCAGCTCGGTGGCCTGCAGCAGGCGCGCCAGCTTGTGGTGCATCAGCAGGTGCAGCTCGCTGTAACGGCGACCCGGCTTGATCTCCTTGATGATTTCCTGCTGCTGCACATCCAGCGCGGCAATAAGGTCGGCAAACTCGCCACGGCGCCACGCCCAGGTACGGGTAATGTCGGAGGCATAGCCATGAAAGTCGACGCCGGCATCGATGAGGAAAGAGTAACGCTCGGCATCCGGCACCCGCAGGGCGGAAAGGTGGGTGTAGTGCAGGATGGCTGCATTGCGGTTGATGGCGACGATATTGCCGTAGGGCGCCTCATTGGCCCCCTGCCCGACCGCCTTCATGTAGGCCAGGTTGATCTCGAACTCGCTTGCCCCCGCCATGAAGGAGTCCTTGGCTGCGATATGGCCGCGCACCCCGATCCGGTTCGCCTCACGCAGGCACTCCAGCTCGTAGTCCGTCTTGTAGGCGCGGTGATAATGCAGGTAGTTGAGGACCGCCTCCGGATTGGGCTGGGTCAGCCCCAGCAAGCCGGCCACCTCGAGATGTCCGCCCAGATAGGCCCACTCCTGCTTGTCGGCAGGCAGATGATCCGCCACCTGCTCAGGTCGGGTGAGGAAGCGAATCTCGAAGAAGTCGACCCAGAAGGCGTTGGGCAAGTCCGCTACCTTGTGCCAGAAATCCACTGGACGATAGAACAGCAGCACCGGCTTGCTCACGCCGTCCACCAGCAACCAGCAGTGGGGATTGTCCAGCACCGGCAACCAGGCCTTGAAGTGCGGGTTCACCTTGAAGGGGTAATCCTGATCGTCGAGGAAGATGCGATGCGTCTGGCCGGAGTGGATGGCCAGCCCGCTGAGCCCCTGCTGTTGCAGAATGTCGCGGGTACGCTGCTGCAAGGTATCGAGGTGCTGGGCAAAAAGTTGGCTGTAGCTGCTCATGGCGTCCTGCTCCGAGGTGAATGTGATTGCAGCATAACATCATGCACGGTGAGGCTCGACCCGTCACGCTGCCGCTTCGTGAGGTAACGCATACGTTACAAAACGTTTGTTATCAACAAGAAACCAATAATTAACAAATGAAGAACAATTCAATACACTGCCGGTAGATAACATGAAGTCAGGGATCACTCATGGACAACCTCCGCCTGTGGCAACCGGATCCGCTCAGGATGCAGCAATCCAACCTCTATCGCTTTATGGCCGAGGTCAATCGCTTCCATGGCCTGCAGCTGCAGGACTATCCCCAGCTCTATCAGTGGTCGGTGGAAAAGACGACCCGCTTCTGGCCGCTGGTGTGGCAGCATTGTGGCGTCAAGGGGGAGCTCGGCAACATAGTGGCGGAGAACCGCCAGGATATGCAGCGCACCCGCTGGTTCCCGGACAGCCGGCTCAACTTTGCCGAAAACCTGTTACGCCGCCAGGATGATACGCCGGCCATCATCTCTCGCATCGAAGGAGGTGCCAGTCGCACCCTGAGCTGGCGCGAGCTGGCAGATCAGGTGGCCCGGCTGGCCCAATGGCTGCGCAGCCAGGGCATAGGCCGTGGCGATGTAGTAGCGGCCTATCTGCCCAATATTCCGGAAACCGTGGTGGCCATGCTGGCGACCACCAGCCTGGGGGCGATCTGGACCTCTACCAGCCCGGATTTTGGCGAGGCCAGTGTGGTGGAGCGCTTCGGCCAGACCCGCCCCAGAGTGCTGTTTGCGGTGGATGGCTATCGCTATAACGGCAAGGCCATCGACATTCAGGATAAGGTGGCGGGCGTCGTCGGACAGATCGACAGCATAGAGCAGACTGTGCTGATCCCCCTGCTGAACCACTCATTGCAGCTTGGCCACGACTGGCGCCAGATCCTGGCCGGTCAGCCGGATGCAGGTCTGCAGTTCGAGCCCATGGCCTTCAACGATCCGCTCTACATCCTCTATTCGTCCGGCACCACCGGCAAGCCCAAGTGCATCGTGCACGGCATCGGCGGCACCCTGCTGCAACACCTGAAAGAACACCAGCTGCACTGCGACATCAAGCCGGGGGAGCGTATCTTCTACTTCACCACCTGCGGCTGGATGATGTGGAACTGGTTGGTGAGCGCGCTCGCCTCCGGCGCCACCCTGGTGCTCTACGATGGCTCCCCCTTCTACCCGGACGGCAACGTGCTGTGGGATCTCGCCCGCGACGAAGAGGTCGCCCTGTTCGGCACCTCCGCCAAGTATCTCGACGCGCTGCACAAACAGGGTTATGCCCCCATCAAGACCCACAAGTTGCCGCAGTTGCGGCTTATCTGCAGCACAGGTTCCGTGCTGTCGCAGGAGGGGTTCGACTACGTCTATGAGCAGATAAAAACAAATGTACAACTGTGCTCCATCTCCGGCGGCACCGACATCTGCTCCTGCTTCGTCATCGGCAACCCGCTCAGCCCCGTCTATCGCGGCGAGAGCCAGGGGCGCGGCCTCGGCCTCGCTGTGCAGGTGTTCAACGAGGCGGGCCAGCCGGTGCAGGGGGAAAAGGGCGAGCTGGTCTGCACCAAGCCCTTCCCGGCCCAGCCCATCGGCTTCTGGGGAGATGAGAGCGGCGAGAAATACCACGCCGCCTACTTCGAGCGGTTCGACAACATCTGGTGTCACGGCGACTGGATCGAGCTGACCGCGACCGGCGGCATCCTCTTCTATGGCCGCTCCGACGCCACCTTGAATCCGGGAGGCGTGCGCATCGGTACCAGCGAGATCTACCGCTACGTGGAGCAACTCGACGAGGTGGAGGAGAGCATCGTCATCGGCCAGCAGTGGCAGCAGGACGAGCGGGTGGTGCTGTTCGTCAAGCTCAGGGCTGGCCTCAAGCTGGATGATGCCCTGCGCGAGCGCATTCGCCAGCAGATCCGCCAGCACTGCACCGCCCGTCACGTGCCCGCCCGCATCCTGCAGGTAGACGCCATCCCCCGCACCAAGTCCGGCAAGATAGTGGAGCTGGCAGTACGGGAAGTGGTGCACAACCGGCCTGTCAACAACACCCACGCCCTCGCCGACCCCGAGGTGTTGAACCAGTACCGCAACCGGGCGGAGTTGGCCAGCTGACAAAAATCTCAGTTCACAACAGGCGCCGCAAGGCGCCTATTTTTATCCGTTTTGTGATGGCGAGCCGCCCCACAAAAACTGTTAAACAAATGTTTTAAATAGGTGTTGAAAATGTCTCCTTTTGGATCAATAGTGAGCCTCGCCCCCTGCTGGGGATAAAGGAGCACCACGCCCCACTGTGTGGGAACAAGGAGACACTCTCATGATCTACCAAGGCGAAACCCTGTCGGTCAGCTACCTGGAAGACGGCATTGCCGAGCTCAGGTTCGACGCACCGGGTTCAGTCAACAAGCTGGATCGCACCACCCTGCTCTCCCTGAGCGAAGCGATCGCCGCATTACAACAAGAACGTGAACTAAAAGGTCTGATCCTCACCTCCGGCAAAGACGCCTTCATCGTCGGCGCCGATATCACCGAATTCCTGGAACTGTTCGATTTGCCGCAGGAAGATCTGCTCGGCTGGCTGAAAAAGGCCAACGACATCTTCAACGCCATCGAAGATCTGCCGGTGCCGACCCTCTCCGCCATCAAGGGCCACGCCCTGGGCGGCGGCTGCGAGACCATTCTCTCCACCGACTTCCGGCTGGCCGACACCACGGCCAAGATCGGCCTGCCCGAGACCAAGCTCGGCATCATGCCCGGCTTTGGCGGCACCGTCCGTCTGCCGCGAGTGATCGGCGCCGACAACGCACTGGAATGGATCACCACCGGCAAGGATTACCGTGCCGATGACGCCCTCAAGGTGGGTGCCATCGATGCCGTGGTCGCCCCCGACGCGCTGCAGAGCGCCGCCGTGCAGATGATCAGGGACGCCATCGCGGGCAAGCTGGACTGGCAGGGCCGCCGCGCCGTCAAGAAGGCCCCGCTGCGCCTCTCCAAACTGGAAGCCATGATGAGCTTCACCACCGCCGCCGGCATGGTTGCCGCCGTGGCGGGCAAACACTATCCGGCGCCGATGGCCGCCGTGAAGACGGTGGAAGCCGCCGCCGGCATGGGCCGTGACGACGCGCTGGCCGCCGAAGCCGCCACCTTCATCAAGCTGGCCAAAACCGACGTAGCCAAGGCGCTGGTCGGCATCTTCCTCAACGATCAGCACATCAAGGCGCTGGCCAAGAAGGCCGCCAAGCAGGCAAACAAGGCCACCGGCCATGCCGCCGTGCTGGGTGCCGGCATCATGGGGGGCGGCATCGCCTACCAGTCCGCCAGCAAGGGCATCCCGGCGGTGATGAAGGACATCAACGAGAAGGCGCTGGCACTTGGCATGGGCGAAGCCACCAAGCTGCTCAACGGCCAGCTCGAGCGCGGTCGCATCGACGGCATCAAGATGGGCCAGGTGCTCTCCGCCATCACCCCGACCCTCAGCTATGACAACGTCAAGCATGTGGACGTAGTGGTCGAGGCCGTGGTCGAGAACCCGAAAGTGAAGGCGGCCGTGCTGAGTGAAGTGGAAGGCGTGATCGGCGAAGACGCCGTGCTCGCCAGCAACACCTCCACCATCCCCATCTCCCTGCTGGCCAAGAGCCTGAAGCGCCCAGAGAACTTCTGCGGCATGCACTTCTTCAACCCGGTGCACCGCATGCCGCTGGTGGAGATCATCCGCGGCGAGCAGACCTCCGATGAAACCATCAACCGCGTGGTGGCCTACGCTGCCGCCATGGGCAAGTCCCCGGTCGTAGTCAACGACTGCCCGGGCTTCTTCGTCAACCGGGTGCTCTTCCCCTACTTCTTCGGCTTCAACAAGCTGGTCGCCGATGGCGCCGACTTCGCCGCCGTCGACAAGGTGATGGAGAAGGAGTTCGGCTGGCCCATGGGCCCCGCCTACCTGCTGGACGTGGTCGGCATCGACACCGGCCACCATGCCGGTGATGTGATGGCGCAGGGCTTCCCGGCCCGCATGACCAAGGAGGGCCGTACCGCCATCGACGTGATGTACGAGGCGAGCCGCTTCGGTCAGAAAAATGGCAAGGGCTTCTACGCCTACGAGGCCGACAAGAAGGGCAAGCCGAAGAAGGTGGCCGACGCCGCCAGCTACGAGCTGCTGGCCCCGATTGCCAAGCCGAAACAGGATTTCGACAAGGACGCCATCATCGCCCGCATGATGATCCCGATGATCAACGAGGTGGTGCTCTGTCTGGAAGAGGGCATAGTCGCCACGCCAGCCGAAGCCGACATCGCGCTGGTCTACGGTCTGGGCTTCCCTCCCTTCCGCGGCGGCGTGTTCCGCTATCTGGACACCATTGGTCTGGATCGCTACGTGGCCATGGCCGACCAGTATGCCGACTTGGGCCCGCTCTATCGCGTCAGTGACAAGCTGCGTGAGATGGCCGCCCAGGGCAAAACCTTCTACTGATTGCGGAAAGGAGATCCATTCATGAAAGACGTAGTCATTGTCGACTGTATCCGGACCCCGATGGGCCGGTCCAAGGGCGGCGCCTTCCGCAACGTGCGTGCAGAAGACTTGTCCGCGCACCTGATGAAATCCATCCTGCTGCGCAACCCCAACCTCGACCCGAACGAGATCGAGGATATCTACTGGGGCTGCGTGCAGCAGACCCTGGAGCAGGGCTTCAACATTGCCCGCAATGCCGCCCTGCTGGCCGGCATCCCGAAACAGGTGGGGGCGGTTACCGTCAACCGCCTGTGCGGGTCCTCCATGCAGGCGCTGCACGACGCCTCTCGCGCCATCCAGGTGGGTGACGGCGACATCTTCATCATCGGCGGCGTCGAGCACATGGGTCATGTGCCCATGAGCCACGGGGTGGACTTCCACCCCGGCATGGCCAAGTCGGTGGCGAAAGCCTCCGGCATGATGGGGCTGACCGCCGAGATGCTCGGCAAGCTGCACGGCATCAGCCGTCAACAGCAGGACGAGTTTGCCGCTCGCTCCCACCGCCGTGCTCACGCCGCCACCGTGGAAGGGCGTTTTGCCAAGGAGATCGTCGGGCTGGAAGGGCACGACGCCAGCGGCACCCGCTTCTTCTACGACTATGACGAGGTGATCCGCCCCGAGACCACGGTCGAAACGCTGAGCCAACTGCGCCCAGTGTTCGACCCGGTCAACGGCACCGTCACCGCCGGCACCTCCTCGGCCTTGTCCGATGGCGCCGCCGCCATGCTGGTGATGAGTGCGGACCGCGCCAAGGCCCTCGGCCTCACGCCCCGCGCCAAGGTACGTGCCATGGCCATCGCCGGCTGCGACGCCGCCATCATGGGTTACGGCCCGGTGCCGGCCACCCAGAAGGCGCTCAAGCGAGCCGGTCTAACCGTCGGCGACATCGATCTGTTCGAGCTGAACGAGGCGTTTGCCGCCCAGTCCCTCCCCTGCGTGAAGGATCTGGGTCTGCAAGACCTGGTGGACGAGAAGGTGAACCTGAACGGCGGCGCCATCGCCCTGGGTCACCCCCTGGGCTGCTCCGGTGCCCGCATCTCCACCACCCTGATCAATCTGATGGAGGAGAAGGACGCGACCCTGGGCGTGGCCACCATGTGCATCGGCCTGGGTCAGGGCATCGCCACCGTGTTCGAGCGAGTGTAACTGTATCCCCCGGACCGGTCCGCCGGGCCGGTCAGACTGCCCCGCCATCGAGTCTGTGGAGTGCGCCACACGGGGTGCACTTCTGTCGTCAGCATCTGCGTCTTGGCCGGCCCGTTTGGGTCGGCCTTTTTTATTTGCACGGCAGGATATGGGAGGATATTGCCCATAACCTCACATTAGATGGGGGGCTTGCTTGCTTTTTGCTCCCCCGACAGGTTCAATCTGCACAAAAAAATGGGTGGATGCACATACATATGTCAACGAGCAAACAACTGCTGATCGTCGACGACGACCAAGAGATCCGCGAGCTGCTCAATGAATACCTGACCAGGGCTGGCTTCGAGGTATTGACCGCAGCGGAGGGCAACGAGATGCGTCAGCAGCTCGCCCAGCACAGCCCGGACCTCATCATTCTCGATATCATGATGCCTGGCGACGACGGTTTTACCCTCTGCCAGCAGATCCGTCGCGACTCTCAGGTCCCCATCATCATGCTGACCGCCGCCTCCGACGAGGCTGACCGGGTGATCGGGCTGGAACTCGGTGCCGACGACTACATCGCCAAGCCGTTCAGCCCGCGCGAGCTGCAGGCCCGCATCAAGGCGCTGCTGCGCCGCGCCGAATTTCGCCAGCCGGAGAAAGAGAAGGAGCCGAGCCGTCGGCTGCGCTTCGCCGAGTGGACCCTGGATACCCTGAGCCACCAGCTGACTCACGAAGATGGCAGCCTGCTGGATCTCTCCGGCAGCGATGCCATGCTGCTCGGCATGTTCCTGCAGCAGCCCGGCGTGGTGCTGGACCGGGATACCATCTCGGACGCCACTCGCGGTCGCGAGAGCCTGCCGATGGAGCGCGGCATCGACGTACAGATCAGCCGACTGCGCCAGAAGCTGGGTGACAACGGCAAGAGCCCGCGCATCATCAAGACCATTCGCGGCAGCGGCTACATGCTGATCGCCGAGGTTCACGAGCTCCCATGACGAGCAGACAGGTAGCAACAGCATGCTGATCGACCACAGGCACGAACGGCCATGACCAATAAATGGTCCTGGGGGATACTGGTGCCCCGCTCCCTGCTATCGCGGATGCTGCTGCTGTTGCTGCTGGCGATCCTGCTCTCCCAAACCATTCTCACCGGCATCTGGATGCAACAGATCCAGAAGCGGGAGCTGGAGGGGATGCTCAGCACCACCCGCAACCTGGCGCTATCGGCCGCCTCCACCGTCAACTTCTTCAAGTCGCTGCCGCTGCAGTATCGCCACATCGCCCTGGACCAGCTGCGCAACATGGGGGGCAGCCGCTTCTTCGTTTCCCTGAACGAGGAGGAGATCCACATCAGCGCCATTCCGGACAGCGAACGCAAGATGCTGGTGCTGCAGGAGGTCGAGGGGGTGCTGAGCCGCAAGCTCTCCGACGCCATGGCGATCAAGGTGGATTTCTCCCGGCCCGAGGATCTCCACGTCTTCAACAACGACACCCTGCTGGCGGATCTCCCCTCCTCCTGGGCCCGCTATACCCTGTCGCTGGAACCCATCAACCCGCCGGTGCTGGTGACCCAGATCGAGATAGAGCCGGGCGAGTGGCTCTATCTGGCCGCCCTGCTGCCGGCCCCTTACATGACGCTGGATGACACCGTCATGCCGAGCAACCAGGTGCGCTTCATCGCCCTGATGACGGTGTTCCTCTGCTTCTTTACCTTCATGCTGGTGCGCTGGCAGACCCGGCCCCTGCGCCGCCTCGCCAAGGCGGCGGTCAACCTCGGCAAGGATATCGACCAGCCACCCCTTCGGGAGGAAGGCGCCTCCGAGATCGTCGCCGCCACCCGCGCCTTCAACATCATGCAGCACCGCATCCGGCGCTATATCGATGATCGGGAGCGGTTGTTCAGCTCCATCTCCCACGACCTCAAGACCCCCATCACCCGGCTGCGGTTGCGGGTCGAGCTGCTCGACGACGAAGTCCAGATCGGCAAGTTCAACAAGGATCTCGACGAGCTGGAGCTGATGGTCAAGGGGGCGCTGCAGACGGTAAAAGAGACCGACATCCACGAGAACATCGAAGAGATCGACATCAACGCCCTGCTGGAGCAGATGGCCGAGTCGATGAACCTGCACGACGAGCGACTGACCATAGAAGGGCACTGCAAGTGGCCCTATCGCGGCAAGCTGCTGGCCCTCAAGCGCTGCATCGGCAACCTGGTGGACAACGGCATCAAATATGGCCAGAAGGTGCGCATCATCATCATGGACGACGAGGAGATGCTGATCCTCTTCATCATGGATGAGGGCCCCGGCCTGCCGGAAGATCAGTTCGAACGCATCTTCGAGCCCTATTACCGACTCAGCACGGATCAGGCCGGGACCGGCCTCGGGCTCGGCATTGCCCGAAACATCGCCCATGCCCACGGCGGCGATCTGGTGCTGGAAAATCGTCCGCAAGGTGGCCTGCAGGCCACACTCTCCCTGCCAAGGTAGTACTCCCATGAAGTGGCTTCCCCTCACCCTATTTGCTCTGTTGTCCGGTTCTGCCAGCGCTTCCCAGGTGGAGGTGCTGCACTGGTGGACATCCGGGGGCGAGGCAAAAGCAGTCGAGGTGCTCAAATCCGAGTGGATCGCCAAGGGCAACGAATGGAACGACTTCGCGGTGCAGGGTGGTGGTGGCAAGAGCGCCATGACGGTGCTGAAAAGCCGGGCGCTGGCAGCCAATCCGCCGGAGGCGGCCCACCTCAAGGGATTCGAGCTCAAGGAGTGGGCCGGTCTCGGCTTCCTGCGCGATCTCTCCCCCATGGCCGAGCACCTCGGCTGGTATGACAGCATGCCCCCCATGGTGCGGGAGACCCTCAGCCAGAACGGCGCCCTGATGGCGGTGCCCACCGGCATCCACCGGGTCAACTGGCTGTGGCTCAACCACAAGATTTTCGACAAGTACCAGCTCACCCCGCCTACCGACTGGGCCCAGTTCGTGGCGGTCGCCGAACGGCTCAAAAAGCGCGGGATCACCCCGCTGGCCATTGGCAACGAACCCTGGCAGCTGGCGGTACTGTTCGAAACGGTGGCGCTCGGTGAAGGGGGCAAGGAGTTCTACCGCAAGGCCTTTATCGAACAGGACAATGACACCCTGACCGGCCCCGTGATGGTGAAGGTGTTGACCCGCTTCCAGCAGCTGCGCGCCTATGTGCCGGAGAAATACGCCGGACTGAAGTGGCACCAGGCCACCAACCTGCTGGAGAGCGGTGGCGCCGCCATGCAAGTGATGGGGGACTGGGTCAAGGGGGAACTGAGCGCCGGCAACTACCGGCCTGGCGAGGACGTGGCCTGCCTGCCAAGCCCGGGTAGCGAGGGACTGTTCAGCTACAATCTGGACTCCATCGCCATGTTCAAGCAGCGGGATCCTGCCCAGCTGCAGGCCCAGGGCGAGCTGGCCAGCCTGCTGATGACTCCCTCCTTCCAGCAGGAGTTCAACCGGGTCAAGGGTTCGATCCCGGCACTGGTCAACCCGGACATGAGCAAGTTCGATCGCTGCGCCGTGCGCTCCTATCAGGACTTCCTGCAAGCCGAGAAACAGCACAACCTGCTGCCCAGCATGGCGGAGGGGATGGCCACCTCCACCAACATGCGCCAGGCAATCTTCGATGTGCTGAGCAACTTCTTCAACGACCCCAGAGCCAACCCGCAGCTGACGGCGCAACATCTGGAGCGGGCCATGCGCTCGACCCGCTGATAAGCCACCGGACGGCGGAAATGACAAAGGCGGAGTTGCTCCGCCTTTGTGGTGAACCCTGCATCAGGTTCAAGGTTGATCGTTCTCGTCCTCATCTTCTTCGTCGTAGTAATCGCTGAGCTCGATCCAGAGCCCCAATCCAACCATCACCAGAGAACCGAACCAGGTGCCTGTGTTCCCGATCGGGCTGCCCATCACTATCATGGCGAAAGACAAGAACCCCATGCCTGCGTAGGCCTGCAATCTGCCGTAGGAGACTTGCATATTCACCTCCTTGTTGAATATGGTGCAATTTTTATATTACTCATCCGGCGCAAGGTGGGTAGGCCCGTGACAACATTTCAGTTACATGTGCCAAGAAAAGGCCGATAATTTGCTTATTTTTTAGCCCTGAGTATCATTGGCAGCCGAATTGGTTGAAGGTTAACAAGAGATGAGTGATTTATTCTGCGATGCAAACCATGAGTTGGACGCGATCGGGCTCCGTTGTCCGGAACCCGTGATGATGGTGCGCAAAAAAGTACGCCTGATGGCCGAGGGTGAGACCCTGCTGGTCAGCGCCGATGATCCCTCAACCACCCGCGACATTCCCAGCTTCTGCCGCTTCATGGATCACACCCTGATCGCCAGTGAGACAGAACAGGCCCCCTATCGCTATCTGATCCGCAAGGGTCAGTGAATCCTGCACCGGAGCACACCATGACAACCATTACCCGTATCGGCACTACTCAGCGTTGGTCAGACGTGGTCATCCATAACGGCACCCTCTATGTGGTGGAAGTGCCTGCCAGCGAAGAGGCCGATATCCACCAGCAGACCCGCGAGGTGCTTGAGAGCCTGCAACGCCTGCTGGAAGCCAACGGCTCCGGCGTCGACAAGATCCTGATGGCCAACATCTATCTCAAAGATATCGCTGACATCGCCGCCTTCAACGAGCAGTGGGATGCCTGGATCCCGGCAGGTACCGCCCCCGTCCGCGCCTGCGTCCAGGCCCGCCTGGCCCACGAAGGCTACAAGGTGGAAGTGCAGCTGACTGCAGCGGTCTGACCCGAAACGGCATGGCCCCGACGATACATAGTCATCCGGCCACTGGATAACAAAAGGCCCCGCCATCGCTGGCGGGGCCTTTTCGTAGACGACAACCGGACCGATTAACCGATCGGGGTCAGGGTGATAGTCACCCGGCGGTTCTGGGCCTTGCCTACGGCCGTGCTGTTGGTGGCGATCGGCTGATCCGGACCCACGCCGTAGGTGGAGATGCGGCTACCGCTCACGCCCTGGCCAATCAGCTGGGCGGCGACGGCGTCGGCGCGCTCGCGGGAGAGACGCATATTCAGCTCGCGAGAGCCGGTGCTGTCGGTGTGACCGACCACGTTCAGGCGGGTCTTGTCGAACTCGGAGACCACCATGGCCACGCCGGACAGGGTGTTGGCACCGGCCGCTTTCAGCTGGGCGCTGGAGCTGTCGAAGGTGACGTTGTTCGGCATGTTGAGGATCAGCTGATCACCGTTGCGGGTCACGCTGACGCCAGTGCCCTGCAACTTCTCGCGCAGCTTGGCCTCCTGCACGTCCATGTAGTAACCGATACCACCGCCCAAGGCGGCGCCGGCGGCCACGCCGGTCAGAATGCCCTTCTTGCGATCGCCCTTGCTGGAGGAGAGTGCCCCCACGGCCGCCCCGGCCGCCGCACCCGCCAGCGCGCCCCAGGCGCCCTTGGAAGTCTGGGATTCACCGGTATAGGGGTTGGTAGTACAGCCGCTCAGGGCAACGGTCAGCGCCAGAGCTGGCACCAGAATCTTGGCTCGCATGGAAAAAACCTCTGTAAAAACAATCCGGCACCATGCCGGGGGCCGGATTGTAGCGTGCCATCGCGCCATTGTCTGACGCAGACCTGAACGGCTGACGAGAGTGCTGGTTTTTTATGCTAAACCGAGTGAGGCCACCACGCGGCTGGCTACCCGCGGACCTGATCAGCTGGCCTCATCACCTGCTGGCACTCGGCGTGACAGGGGCAGGTCACCAGATGATCGTTCACCATCCCCACCGCCTGCATGAAGGCGTAGCAGATGGTGCTGCCGACGAAGGTGAAGCCGCGCTTCTTGAGCGCCTTCGACATGGCATCCGACTCCGGCGAGGTCGCCGGAATGTCGCCGTTGCCCTGGCGCTGGTTGACGATGGGGGCGCCGCCGACAAAGCCCCACAGATAATCGACAAAGTCGATGCCTTCGGCCTCCAGCGCCAGATAGGCGCGGGCGTTTTTGATGATCGACTGCACCTTGAGCCGGTTGCGGATGATGCCGGTATCCTGCATCAGCCGTTCCACATCCTGCTCGTCGAACTGCGCGATGCGCACCGGATCGAAATCGGCATAGGCGCGATGGTAGCTCTCGGTGCGCTTCAGGATGGTGATCCACGACAGCCCCGCCTGCTGGCCGTCGAGGCAGAGCTTGGCAAACAGCTCGCGCGAGTCATGGACCGGCCTTCCCCACTGCTTGTCATGGTATTCGATGTATTCCGGGTCTTTGGTCACCCAGGCGCAACGCAACTCCATTCCCTCTCTCCTGTCATTTCATCCAATCCCCGGGGTCGATGCCAACCCGGGCGTGGGAGTGCCCACAACCCCTCCCGCCCAGGCCCGGCGCAGCGCCATCACATTAATCCGCTGTAATTTCGCCTATTATCCGACCATGCCAGACGGTATACTCCTTCGGTTCACATTCAGCAAATCTTGCTCTGATTTCATTTCGCGCGAAAAAAATTATGCAAAAATTCGATGTCAAAACCTTTCAGGGCCTGATCCTGCAGCTGCAGGACTATTGGTCCCGCCAGGGCTGTACCATCATTCAGCCGCTGGATATGGAAGTGGGTGCCGGTACTTCTCACCCCATGACCTGCCTGCGCGCCTTGGGCCCCGAGCCCATCGCCTGCGCCTACGTGCAACCGTCCCGCCGTCCGACTGACGGCCGCTACGGTGAAAACCCGAACCGCCTGCAGCACTATTACCAGTTCCAGGTGATCATCAAGCCTTCCCCCGACAACATTCAGGAACTCTATCTGGGCTCCCTGAAAGAGCTGGGCATGGATCCCGAGATCCACGACATCCGCTTCGTGGAAGACAACTGGGAAAACCCGACGCTGGGTGCCTGGGGCCTGGGTTGGGAAGTGTGGCTGAACGGCATGGAAGTGACCCAGTTCACCTACTTCCAGCAGGTTGGCGGCCTCGAGTGCAAGCCGGTGACCGGCGAGATCACCTACGGTCTCGAGCGTCTGGCCATGTACATTCAGGGCGTCGACAGCGTCTACGACCTGGTCTGGTCTGACGGCCCGCTGGGCAAGACCACCTACGGCGACGTGTTCCACCAGAACGAAGTGGAGCAATCCACCTACAACTTCGAACACGCCGATGTGGAGTTCCTGTTCCACTGCTTCGAGCAGTACGAGAAGGAAGCCCAGAATCTGCTGGCACTGGAAAAACCGCTGCCGCTGCCTGCCTACGAGCGCATCCTCAAAGCCGCTCACTCCTTCAACCTGCTGGATGCCCGCAAGGCCATCTCGGTCACCGAGCGTCAGCGCTACATCCTGCGCATTCGCACCCTGACCAAGGCCGTGGCAGAGGCATACTACGCCTCCCGCGAAGCGCTGGGCTTCCCTATGTGTCAGCGCAGTGAGAACAAGCAAGGTTAAGGAACGGACATGGCACAACATACATTTCTGGTAGAGATCGGTACTGCTGAGCTGCCGCCCAAAGCCCTGCGCTCCCTGGCCGAAGCCTTTGCCGACAACTTCAAAGCCGAGCTGACCAAGGCCGATCTAGCCTTTGGCGACGTCGAGTGGTTTGCCTCCCCGCGCCGTCTGGCGTTGAAGGTGCACGCACTGGCTGGCGAACAGCCGAGCAAGAGCGTCGAGAAGCGCGGCCCGGCCGTGGCCCAGGCGTTCGATGCCGAAGGCAAGCCGACCAAGGCCGCCGAAGGCTGGGCCCGTGGCAACGGCATCACCGTTGAGCAGGCCGAGCGTCTGGTCACCGACAAGGGCGAGTGGCTGGTTCACACCGCCAAGGTCGAAGGCCGTCCGGCCAAAGAGTTGTTGGGCGAACTGGTTGCCTCTGCTCTGGCCAAGCTGCCCATCCCGAAAATGATGCGCTGGGGCGACAAGACCATCCAGTTCGTGCGTCCGGTCTTTACCGTGACCCTGCTGCTGGATGGCGAGCTGGTCCCCGCTCACATTCTGGGTATCGACTCTGCCCGCACCATCCGCGGTCACCGCTTCATGGGTGAGAGCGAGTTCACCATCGACAACGCCAGCCAGTACCCGCAGATCCTGCAGGAGCGCGGCATGGTGATTGCCGACTTCATGGCGCGCAAGGCCAAGATCAAAGCTGACGCCGAAGCGGCCGCTGCCGCCTTCGGTGGCGTGGCCGATCTGGACGACGCCCTGCTGGAAGAAGTGACCGCCCTGGTCGAGTGGCCTGTGGTGCTGACCGCCAACTTCGAAGAGAAGTTCCTGGCCGTGCCGGCCGAAGCGCTGGTGCACACCATGAAGGGTGACCAGAAGTACTTCCCGGTCTACGACAAGAACGGCAAGCTGCTGCCGAAGTTCATCTTCGTCACCAACATCGAGTCCAAAGACCCGAGCCAGATCATCAGCGGCAACGAGAAGGTGGTTCGCCCCCGTCTCTCTGACGCCGAGTTCTTCTTCAAGACCGACCTCAAGCAGACCCTGGCCTCCCGCCTACCGCGCCTTGAAACCGTGCTGTTCCAGCAACAGCTGGGCACCGTCAAGGCCAAGGTCGAGCGTATCGAAACCGTCGCCGGCTTTATCGCCGAGCGTATCGGCGCCGATGTGGCTCAGGCCAAGCGTGCCGGTCTGCTCTCCAAGTGTGATCTGATGACCAACATGGTCGGCGAGTTCACCGACACCCAGGGTGTCATGGGGATGCACTACGCCCGTCACGATGGCGAAGACGAAGCGGTTGCCGTGGCCCTCAACGAGCAGTACATGCCGCGCTTTGCCGGTGATGCCCTGCCGTCCGGTCTGGTTGCCTGCGCCGTCGCGCTGGCCGACAAGTTCGACACCCTGGCCGGCATCTTCGGCATCGGCATGCTGCCGAAGGGTGACAAGGACCCGTTCGCCCTGCGTCGCGCCGCCATCGGTGCCCTGCGCATCATGACCGAGAAGCAGCTGGATCTGGATCTGGTTGAACTGGTTGAAGAAGCGGTACGCGTCTACGGCGACAAGCTGACCAACAAAACCGTCGTCACCGACGTGGTCGACTTTATGCTGGGCCGCTTCCGTGCCGCCTATCAGGACGAAGGCATCGGTGCCGACGTGGTGCTGGCCGTACTGGCCCGCCGCCCGACCCGTCCGCTCGACTTCGATCGTCGCGTCAAGGCCGTCAGCCACTTCCGCACGCTGGATGCCGCCCTGGCACTGGCTGCCGCCAACAAGCGCGTGAGCAACATTCTGGCCAAGGTCGAAGGCGAACTGCCGACTGCCGTCAAACCGGAACTGCTGGTCGATGCTGCCGAGAAGGCGCTGGCCACCCAGGTTGCAGCACTGCAATCCGAGCTGGCCCCGCTGTTCGCCGCCGGTGACTATCAGGCTGCCCTCACCCGTCTGGCCGCCCTGCGCGAGCCGGTCGATACCTTCTTCAACGAAGTGATGGTGATGGCCGACGACGAAGCCCTCAAGGCCAACCGTCTGGCGCTGCTGAACAACCTGCGCAACCTGTTCCTGCAAGTGGCGGATATCTCCCTGCTGCAGTGATGTTGGTCGGGTAAGTGATATTAAAAGCGGCGCCGTAAGGCGCCGTTTTTTTGTATTATTCTGTTTTAGAGAGATTACTTTATTTATGTTTTAGGGGAGGCTACAAATTTGAAAAAAATACCGTGCGCAATTTTAACGTGCAGGAGTAGATGAAAACAGAGCAATCCATCACCTCAAGAACTATTTACCGAGACCCACATCTAAAATAGATCTTAACTTGGCATTTCTATTTCCAGTCATAAAATACTCTAACCAATATTCAAAATTCTCTAGAAAAATATCGTAATATTCCACCCTAAAGTGTGATGTTATTTTAGTTGTTGATGAGGTTTTCGCCGCCGAGATGGTAAGTTCTGTCTTTATTTCTACCATATTCATGTCTGCCGCTTTTATTTTACCCTTATTTATAATTGTTTTTTTATCCTTTGTTGCTGCTCTAACACTATGTTTATAGGCATTTGCTAAATCATTTAATTCAGACATAAAGAGATGTTTATGTAGGATGCCAGTTCTAAAATCTTTCAACGTCACACGTTCAACAAGCTCGTCATAGTTATCAAAATAAATATAATCAATAATATTATTCATTGACTCGATTGCGTTAACAAAATACCTGAATACATCCATACCAAACTCACTAGCATTAGTTAGCCTGTCTCGAGTATAATACTGATTAAAATCCCTTCCATTCGGAAGTACGATACAACCTATATATTCAACGTGATTACTAAAACATCCAAACATATAAAGCCACACCTAATTAACAAAGAATTGTTTAATTGTATAGAAGATCTCACTTATAAATTGAGTGAGATCTCACGAAACCCGTAGATTCAATTAGTCTGTAGGTTCGATTAGCCGTCAGGCGTAATCGGACGTTCGCGTAAATGGATTCTCCCGCCATAACGGCCAGCCTAATTCCACCCTCCGGTTGGCCGACACGGTTACACGGCAACAACCACAATCAAAACCTCTAAAAGCTGGGACACCCATCTCTTTGACAACCACATAGCTGGCTGCTTGGCTTGATATATCACTGCTGAGGACGTTGCCATGACCATCGCCCGTTCACGCCAGATCAGCCTCGCCGATACGCCTTACTACCATGTGGTCAGCCGCTGTGTCCGGCGGGCCTTTCTCTGCGGTCAGGATGAGCACTCCGGCCAAAGCTACGAACACAGGCGCCAATGGGTTGCCGACAAACTGGGCCAGCTGTCGCAGGTCTTTGCCATCGGTATATGCGCCTATGCCGTGATGAGTAATCACTATCATCTGGTGCTCAAGGTGCAGGCCGATATTGCCAATAAGTGGAGCGAGCGGGAAGTGGCAGAGCGCTGGGCTCGCCTGTTTCAGTGGCCCTTGCTGGTAAGGCGCTGGTATCAGGGTGATGAACTGATAGAGCCCGAGTTGGACGTGGTGCACCAGCTGATAGGTCAGTGGCGAGAGCGCCTCTATTCCATCAGCTGGCTGGTGCGCCTGCTGAATGAGTCGCTGGCCCGCCAGGCCAATCAGGAGGACGGTTGCAAAGGCCACTTCTGGGAGGGGCGCTTCAAGAGCCAGGCCCTGCTCACAGAGTCGGCGGTGTTGGCCTGCATGGCCTATGTTGACCTCAACCCCATTCGGGCCGGCATTGCCACTACGCCGGAAGAGAGCCATTTCACCAGCATCCAACAACGAATTGAACAGACAGCGGATCCCGTCAATCCGACCCCATTGCTGTTGCCTTTTGCCAAGGAAGGCAATGAAGCCCTTCCCTGCAGTTTTGCCGACTACCTGACCCTGGTGGACTGGACAGGACGCGCGATCCGCCTGGATAAGTGTGGCCATATCCCGCATCATCTTGCCCCCGTCTTGCAACGCCTGGGTATGCATGAGGAGCAATGGTTGGGACAGGTCACTCTGTTTCGACGCCACGGCATCCGGGCGGTTGGTGACAGAGTCTGCTGCCAACGTTATGCCGAGCATTGCGGCCAGACCCGATGTTACCAACCCCATTTATGACATCAGCTTGGTGTACACCTTGATGAACTTCTGACACCAGCCTCGTGCCCGCACCGAGGCACAATAACCCCTTGCCGCCGAGTAGCCCTTTCCCGTACTTCAACCAATCGATCCTATCTGTCGCCGCTCTCCCCGATGATGTTCCATGCTCAGCGACCCTCAAATCAGCCAACCTGCAAACGCGCCTCTTCTGGTTATTCATCTTCCCCCAAGGTGGATGTCCCGAAACAGGAATCCCAATATCTTCCATAGGTGGGTGTCCCAAAACAAAACCAAAACAAAGCGAGAACCGCTGCGGCGCGTATAGGCAGCTCGCCGATTTAGTCATATCTTGTCAGGGCGGCTCTGCCTGGGTGACAGGGCCACATCCATAAGGAGCCAAGATGAAACGAGCAATCACGGCCGCATTGCTGGTCGTAACCATGGCCGCCGGGGTGCAGGCCGCCGACAAAATCACTACGGTACCGGTGCAGTTTGCCAAGGGAGCCCACAGCGCCCAGGTAAAAGGCAACTTCTCCGGTTACGACACCATCCACTACACCCTGGTTGCCAAGGCGGGCCAGACCATGACGGTCAAGATCGGCGGCAGCAGCAACGCCAACTTCAATGTCTTTGCTCCCGGTGCCATCCCGGGTCAGGCCGAGGCGCTGGGTCGCAATGATGGCAATGGTCAGTGGCAATCGGCCCTGCCCACCTCGGGCAAATACCTGATCCAGGTCTATCAGATGCGCGCCTCCGCCCGCCGCGGCGAGCAGGTGCCCCACACCCTGTCAGTCAGCATCCAGTAACCGGCCTGCTGTGCTTAAGCCATAAAAAACGGCGCCCGCAGGCGCCGTTTTTCTCTTTCCATGTCCGTGACCTAGCCGGTATAGGCAGGCAGCAATCCCGCCATATTGAGCAGGTGGAAGGCGGCGGTCAGCACACCAAACAGGATCACCAGGGCGATCATGACGATGCCGCCCGGGGCACGGAAGCCCTCGTGCTTGCCCCCTTGTTGACCCTTGCCAGCGCGCACCTTCCACGCCAGCAGAGGCGGAATGATGCAAGTCCACAGGGTGGCCACGGCGCCCGCATAGCCGATGGCCACCAGGAAGCCGAACGGGAACAGCAGCGAGAGCACCAGCGGCGGCAGGAAGGTCACCGCCCAGGACTTGGCGCGGCCACCGCGGCTGTTGTCAAACTTGAACAGGTCCGCCAGGTAGTCGAACACCCCGAGCCCCACCCCGATGAAGGAGGAGAGGATGGCCGCCATGGAGAAGGCGTTGAGGGCGCTTGCCACCGCTTTGGACTCGATCACCGAGCCGAGCGCCTTGAGCAGGGCGTCTACGTTGCCGCCCTGTTCGATCACCGGGCCGAACTCGCTACGCGGCAGATTGCCGAACACGCTCAGCAACCAGACGGTGTAGAAGGCCAGGGCGATAACGGTCCCTCCCAGAATGGCGCGGCTGGCACGGCGCTCCTCGCCATAATAGGCGCGCATCGACGACACCGAGTGGTGATAGCCGAACGAGGTGAGCGCCACCGGCAGCATGCCGAGGGCGTAAGGGGCGTAGCTGGCGTGCTCGCTCATCCGGTCAAACAGCAGCTCGGGGCTAATCTTCATCGACAGACCCGAGATGCCGAAGGCGAAGCTCAGCATCATCAGGATGATGAGCAGCACCGAGATGCGATCCACCGCCCGGGTGGAGTGCCACACCAGGGCCGAGAAGACCAGGGTGAACAGTACTGAGGCGCCGTGGCTGCCGATCCCCGTCATCTCCTGGATGATGAGGCCGGACGAGGTAATGTAGGCGTAGAGCAGGATGCCACCGACGAAGTAAACGCTCAGGTTGTTGAGGGCATTGATCTTCTCCCCCAGCAGATCCCGGGTCACGGTGTCGAAGGAGACGCGCAGCGGATAGCCCTTGTAGGATTCGAGCAGCATCCAGCCCGATACCGTCATCACCACCATGGTCAGCGCCACCGCAAGCAGGGACCAGAGGGTCCAGGCACCCGCCCCGGCACTCGGCAAGCCCAGCATGCCGGCCCCCACACAGACGCCGGCAATGATGCATGCCCCGCCCACCAAGGATGGTTTGTGTTCCATAAATCCCCTTTACTCCTGCCCTGTTTGCACTGCAAAGAAATGGCGCAGCCATGGCTACGCCCTGACGGCCGCCCGCACGCTGGCAGGCGACAAGATGTTGTTTTCATAAAGAAGATGAAACATAAAGCGGGCTCGTTCGAAAATGTTTCAACGCCCCTGCTCAACGTTTCACCCGTGCGACTTTACCTGCCAGCCCGTCAGGTATCAAATCCCGTGCCCTATTCGAAGGCAGATCACCCGCCCCGGCCACTCAATGGCTAAGTTGCGGCAGGATTTGAAGCAGATGGCTGCGCACCTCCAGCGGGGTCTGGCTGACCCAGAATCCCAGCACACCATAGGCGAGCAGCGGCAAGATCAGCAACAACAGGCAGAGCAGCGCCAGCAGCCAGCGAGGCATGAGCCGACGACGCCGGGTGCCCAGCGCGAGGGCATCGGCCCGCTTCGGGCAGGCAGCCACACAGCTCAGGCAGCTGGTGCATTCGAGGCTGCGCACCGCAATCAGCTGGTGCACCTGGATACGGGACGGGCAAGCCCGGCTGCACTTGTCACAATCGTGACCGACGCTTCGCAGGCAGCGGGCCGGATCCCGGCGGATGCGCAGGGGCGTCAGCAGGCCCAGCAGGGCGAGCCAGGCACCATAAGGGCAGAGATAGCGGCAGAAACCCTGACGGAAAGCGGCGGTGAGCAGCAAAACCCAGCCGAGACACAGGCCTGAGATCAGGGCCAGGTTGAAGAAGAAGGCCCCCATCTTCATGTCCGCCGCCTGGTGATAGGTGCTGGCGAAGTAGCCGGGCAGGGCGGCATCCGGTACCGCGAGCAGCACGATGAACAGCAGAAAGCCAAGCACCAGAAACTTCTGGCCACGCAGGATCAGATCCAGCCAGAGCGGCGGCGTCCATTCCCCTGGCAATACCCGGCTGCGCAGCCGATGCAGCCACTCCCCCGCCAGGCCAAGCGGGCAGAACCAGGCGCAGAACGCCCGCCCAAACAGCAGGGCCGACAGAGAGAGCACCAACACTGTGACGGTGGCGGCCGGATGGTGGGGATCCATGATGCCCTGGCTCAGCCAGGCCCGCAGCCCGAGCCCGCCGGCGATGGGCAGGAAGCCATCCACCACGTCCGGGCGCATCAGCCAGGGAGGCGTTCCCTGCCCCAGTTGCCAGATATAAAGGCCATATTGCACCGTCACCAGCCCCCAGGAAAGCAGCAGCAGGTGGCGAGTCCAGGCCCGCAGCAACTGGCCGTCGAGCTGACCCAGAAGTGGCAATAGCCGGGTTCGGCTGAGCAAGGCGAGCGCCGCAACCACCAGCCCCAGTGCGAACCAGAGGGTGACATCCGCCGCCACCAGCCAGGCGGCAGCCAGCAGGGAGAGAGAGAAGAACCAGGAGCGACCGGCCCTCTCCTGCCACTGCAACAGCACCAGATAGACCAGGCCACAGGCCAGGGTCACGGCTTCGATCAGGCTCACTCTTCCCTCACTACGCACATCAGGATAAGGGGAACAGGGTAACTAACATCTGGTTTGATTATTTTGATCTACATGGGCAGAGGAGGAGATTCATCCCAGACTACCCACCACCACATGAAGTGCCATCACCACAAACAAAAACCCCCTCGCTGACGAGGGGGTTTTTCGTGGTGTCCATACTGGATGGCAATCAGCGCAGGGCTTTCACCGAACGGCGGACGATGAGCTCGGGCTCGACCGTCATCGACTCCACTTCCTGCTCCTTGTTGCGGATCCGGCTCACCAGCTGCTTGACTGCCAGCTGGCCCAGTTCCGCCTTGGGATGACGGATGGTGGTAAGCGGCGGGCTGGAGAAGCGCGCCATCTCGACGTCGTCATAACCGATGATGGAGATGTCGTCCGGCACCTTGACCCCGGCTTCCCAGGCGGCGCAGATGGCACCGATCGCCATGGGATCATCAAAGGCAAACACCGCGGTCGGACGAGGCTGCAGGGCCAGGATGCGCTGCATCTGGTCGAACCCGCTCTGGCTCTCGTAATCCCCTTCGAAGATCTGTTCATCCTTCAGGGTCATGCCGCGCTCGCCCAGGGCATCGCGCACCCCGTCCAGTCGCTGCTGGGTGGTGGGCTTGGCAAGATGTCCGGTGATGCAGACGATGTCGGTGTGACCCAGCTCCAGCAGGTGGCGCACCGCAAGGCGCGCACCGATGCGGGCGTTATCGTTGATCACGTTGGCGAAATCGCACTCGGTTCCCCAATCCAGCACCACCTGGGGCACGTTCTTGTGGATGCGCAGCATGTCGCGCAACGGAGTGTCGATGTCGGTTCCCAACACCAGCAGGCCATCGACCCGCTTCTCCATCAGCATGCGCAGATAGTGCTGCTGACGGGGCGGCTGGTTCTCGGTGTTGCACAGGATCAGGCTGTAACCCTGTTCGAAGCAGTACGCTTCCACACCTTGCACCACTTCCGCGAAGAAGGGGTTCACGCTGGTGGTCACCAGCATGCCTATGGTCTTGGTTGAATTGATTTTCAGACTGCGCGCGACCGAGTTGGGCGCGTAGTTGAGTTCTGCCACCGCCTCAAGCACTTTCTGGGTCGCGTCTTCGCTGACCCGGCGAGTGTGGTTGAGCACATGTGAGACGGTGGAGATGGATACGCCCGCTCGGGAGGCGACATCCTTGATAGTGGCCATCTCTGTCTCCTGACTGTCAAAGGCGGAACATTAGCAGATTTCCCGAATAAAGGCTTGGTTTTAACGAGCACTGCCAGCGATTTGTCAATGCTGGCTAATTTAGGCGTTCATTTCTATTTGCGCAAACGGATTATGGTCAAAATGGGAGCAGCATCAGAGTAAAATATCGCCAGATTAATCCTCTACACTTCATCACAACCACGCCTTGTTGCCCAGTTGTTAACTCAATATATCAATATTAAATTCCAAACCAAGATTTAAAACAGGTTGTTTATTTCAAAATAAGCGCTTTCGACCCGCTCTGGTCAGTATCTTTAACAGCTTGTTATTGCCCCGTGAGGAATGATAGAACCTTAAATATTGCCGGACAGGTAGGATCAGGATCCGGAATGGCACATGGAAATGAAACAATCCACTGATTAAGGGACGAATCAATGAATAACTTCGGAAAAATGGCGGTAAGAGCAGCGGTTTCTTTGGCTCTGTTTGGATCGGCCTCAATGGTCCATGCAGCCGATACGGTCAAGATCGGCATCGCCGGCCCGGTGACCGGCCCGGTCGCCCAGTACGGTGACATGCAGTTTACCGGCGGCAAGATGGCGGTCGAGCAGATCAACAAGGCTGGCGGCATCAATGGCAAGCAGATCGAGGCGGTCATCTATGACGACGCCTGCGATCCCAAGCAGGCGGTCGCTGTCGCCAACAAGGTGGTCAATGACGGCGTCAAGTTCGTGGTCGGCCACCTCTGCTCCGACAACACCCTGCCCGCCTCCGACATCTATGAAGATGAAGGGATCCTGATGGTGACCCCGGCCTCCACCAACCCCAAGATCACCGAACGCGGCTATCAGCTGGTACTGCGTACCATCGGCCTGGACAGCGATCAGGGCCCCACAGCTGCCAAGTACATCATCGAGCAGGTCAAGCCCCAGCGCGTGGCCGTCATCCACGACAAGAAGCAGTATGGTGAAGGCATCGCCTCCAGCGTGAAAGCGGCGCTGGACAAGGCGGGCGTCAAGGTGGTGGCGTTCGAGGGTATCACCGCCGGTGACAAGGATTTCTCCGCCCTGATCGCCAAGTTGCAGAAAGAGAACGTCGACTTCGTCTACTACGGCGGCTATCACCCCGAGCTGGGCCTGATCCTGCGCCAGGCTGGTGAGAAGGGTCTGAAGGCCAAGTTCATGGGTCCGGAAGGGGTGGGTAACAAGGACATCTCCGCCATCGGTGGCCCGGCTTCCGAAGGCCTGCTGGTCACCCTGCCGAACAAGTATGACTTGGTGCCGGCCAACGCCCCGCTGGTCGCGGCATTCAAGGAGAAGGGCCAGGACTCATCCGGCCCGTTCGTGTGGACCACCTATGCCGCGGTGCAGACCCTGGCTGCCGGTATCGCCAAGGCGGGTGAAGATGATCCGGCTGCCGTCGCCGCCGCCATCAAGGCCGCACCGATCGATACCGTCATGGGTCCGCTGACCTGGGCACCGAATGGTGACCTGAAAGGCTTCGAGTTCGGCGTCTTCCAGTGGCACGCCGACGGTTCCTCCAGCCAAGTCAAATAATCTGCCGATCCGGGGGTGAACCTGTTCACCCCCTCCTCTCTTTGCGGGCAAGTACAGGGAACGCAGTATGTCCGAACACTTTCTCTATCTGGTTCAGCAGCTGCTGAACGGATTGACCATAGGTAGCACCTATGCCCTGATCGCCATCGGTTACACCATGGTGTATGGCATCATCGGCATGATCAACTTCGCCCACGGCGAGGTTTACATGATCGGCTCCTATGTCGCTTTCATGGTGATGGCGGGGCTCATGATGATGGGCATCGACAGCACCTTCCTGCTGCTGGGGGGCGCCTTCCTGGTCAGCATCATCATCACCGGCACCTATGGTTGGAGCATAGAGCGGGTCGCCTACCGGCCGCTGCGGGGCGGCAACCGCCTGATCCCCCTCATCTCCGCCATCGGCATGTCGATCTTCCTGCAAAACATGATACGGATGGCCCAGGGCTCGCGCGACATCGCCATGCCCAGCCTCATTTCCGGCGGCTGGTCGCTGGGTGAAGCCGACGGCTTCCAGGCCAGCCTCTCCTACATGCAGCTCATCATCTTCGTGGTGACCTTCATCACCATGCTGGCGCTGACCCAGTTCATCGGCCGCTCCCGCATGGGCCGCGCCTGCCGCGCCTGCTCGGAAGACATCAAAATGGCCAACCTGCTGGGGATCGACACCCACGTGGTCATCTCCATCACCTTCGTGCTGGGGGCCGCACTGGCCGCCGTCGCCGGCGTACTGCTCGGCATGTATTACGGCGTCATCAATCCCTACCTCGGCTTTATGGCCGGTCTCAAGGCGTTTACGGCAGCGGTATTGGGTGGTATCGGCAGCATTCCGGGTGCCGTACTCGGCGGCCTGCTGCTGGGGGTGGTGGAAGCGCTCACCGCCGGTTATCTCAGCACCGAATACAAGGATGTGATGGCCTTCGCCCTGCTTATCTTTGTGCTGCTGTTTATGCCGACAGGTATTCTCGGCCGACCGGAAGTGGAGAAGGTATGATGAAACACCAATTTATCCATGCCTGTATCGCCAGCCTGGTGCTGCTGGTGCTCTCCTTCTGGCTGCTGGGCTTCAAGCTCGAGACCGACGGTTCCCGCCTGCTGGTAGTGAGTCGCCTCGATGTGTCGCTGGCCTGGCTGCTGGGCGGCGCCACCCTGGTGTTCTGGTTCCAGATGCTGCGTGGCCAGATCGCGCGCCTGTTCCAGGCCTCCATCAGTGGCTTCTCGGTTGGCTTCACCAAGCTGGTGCTGCCGAGCCCGGAGGAGGCACCCAAACTCTATAACCTCACCGCTGTGCTGGTACTGCTGTTTGCGGTGAGCTGGCCCTTCATGGCCTCTCGCGGTGCCATTGATCTCGCCACCCTGACGCTTATCTACATCATGCTGGGTCTGGGCCTGAACGTGGTGGTGGGCCTCGCCGGCCTGTTGGATCTGGGCTATGTCGGCTTCTACGCGGTCGGTGCCTACAGCTACGCCCTACTCAACAGCTACTTCGGCCTGAGCTTCTGGGAGTGCCTGCCCATTGCCGGCCTGATGGCGGCTACCTTCGGCTTCCTGCTCGGCTTCCCCGTGCTGCGGCTGCGGGGGGATTACCTGGCCATCGTTACCCTGGGATTCGGCGAGATCATCCGCATCCTGCTCAACAACATGACCAGCCTGACCGGCGGCCCGAACGGTATCTCCGGCATTCCCAAGCCAACGCTCGGTGGCCTGGAATTCAACCGCACCGTCAAGGATGGCGGCTTCGAGACCTTCCACGAGTTCTTCGGCATCACCTATAACGCCAACCACAAGGTGATCTTTCTCTACCTGATGGCGCTGGTGCTGGTGGTGGCGACCCTGTTCGTCATCAACCGCCTGCTGCGCATGCCGCTGGGCCGTGCCTGGGAAGCGCTGCGGGAAGACGAGATCGCCTGCAAGTCGCTCGGCCTCAACCCCACCATCATCAAGCTGACCGCCTTCACCATAGGCGCCTGCTTCGCGGGGTTTGCCGGCAGCTTCTTCGCCTCGCGCCAGGGCTTCATCAGCCCGGAATCCTTCGTCTTCATCGAGTCGGCCATAGTGCTGGCGATCGTGGTACTGGGCGGCATGGGCTCCCAGATCGGGGTGGTACTGGCCGCCATCGTGATGACGGTATTGCCGGAACTGGCCCGTGAATTCAACGAGTACCGCATGCTGATGTTCGGCCTCTTGATGGTGTTCATGATGATCTGGCGGCCACAAGGATTGCTGCCGATGACCCGTCCCCACCTGGAGCTGCGCAAATGAGCAACATATTGTTGGAAGTCTCAACCCGGCCGATGTGCTCCCCGACCGGATCGGCACGCCGTCCGGCACTCTGCCAACTGACGGAGGAGCCGCGCCCATGAGCAACAAGTTAATGGAAGTCTCCAATCTGTCGATGCGCTTCGGCGGCCTGCTGGCGGTCAACGGTGTCGAGCTGGATGTCGAGAAGGGCGAGGTGATCTCCATCATAGGTCCCAACGGGGCGGGCAAAACTACCATCTTCAACTGCCTGACCGGCTTCTATCGCCCGACCGGCGGCGTGATCCGCTACAAGGGTGAGGAGATCCAGGGGCTGCCCGGCCACAAAATAGCCCGCAAGGGAATCGTGCGCACCTTCCAGCACGTACGGCTGTTCAAGGAGATGACGGCGGTGGAGAACCTTCTGGTCGCCCAGCACCAGCACCTCAACACCGGCTTTCTCGCCGGACTGTTCAAGACCCCGGCCTTTCGCCGGGCCGAGCTGGAGGGACTGGATCAGGCCGGCTTCTGGCTCGACAAGGTGGGGCTCAAGGATCTCGCCAACCGCGCCGCCGGCAACCTGGCCTACGGCCAGCAGCGTCGCCTCGAGATCGCCCGCTGCATGGCGACCCGCCCCGAACTGCTGATGCTGGACGAGCCGGCCGCGGGCCTCAACCCGAAAGAGACCGACGAGCTCAACGAGCTCATCATGAACCTGCGGGACGAGTTCGGTGTGTCAGTGTTGTTGATAGAGCACGATATGAAGCTGGTGATGGGCATCTCCAACCGCATCTTCGTGGTCAGCCAGGGCACCCCGCTGGCCCATGGCAAACCGGATGAGATCCGCAACAACCCGGCGGTGATCAAGGCCTATCTGGGCGAATCGTAAACACAGGACTCACGATGTTAGAACTTCGCAACGTATCGACCCACTACGGCAAGATCCAGGCGCTGCACGACGTCAGCGTCGAGGTGAAAGAGGGGGAAATCGTCACCCTGATCGGTGCCAACGGTGCCGGCAAGACCACCTTGCTGATGACCCTGTGCGGCGAACCCAAGCCCAGCAGCGGCTCCATCTGGTTTGAGGGGAAGCAGATAGACTCGCTCTCCACCGCCCGCATTATGCGCAAGGATATCGCCGTGGTGCCGGAGGGGCGCCGCATCTTCGCCCGCCTGACGGTGGAGGAGAACCTGCTTATGGGGGCCTTCTTCGTCGACAAGTCCGAGCAACACTCCCTGCTGGATCAGGTGTTTACCCTGTTCCCGCGGCTGCACGAGCGGCTGGAGCAGCGGGCGGGCACCATGTCCGGCGGCGAGCAGCAGATGCTGGCCATCGGCCGCGCCCTGATGAGCAAGCCGCGTCTGCTGCTGCTGGACGAGCCCTCCCTCGGGCTGGCTCCCATCGTCATCCAGCAGATCTTCGACACCATAGAGCAGCTGCGCCAAAAGGGGATGACCATCTTTCTGGTGGAGCAGAATGCCAACCAGGCGCTCAAGCTGGCCGATCGCGGCTATGTGCTGGAGAACGGCCACGTGGTGCTGCAGGACACGGGGGCTGCCCTGCTGGCCAACCCGGCGGTGCGCCAGGCCTATCTGGGTGGCTAGCCAGTTGCAGCGGCCAGCGCCGAACCAACCCACCACGCTATCGCGTGGCAAACGTGTCCGAACGGCTGGCCGATGAGCAGGCAAAAGGCGGCGCAGGATCACCACCAGTTCTGGGGGCACCCTGCGCTGCCCTTTATCGAGGCGCGAGCGGTACAGGATGGCCGCCGTGTCTGCTACGACAAGCACAGCCACCCTCACTTCTCCATCGGCGCCATCACCGGTGGCCACAGTCACTATCTCAACCAGCGCATCAGACAGGAGGTCGGCCGCGGCAGCCTAGTGCTGATGAACCCCGAAGAGGTGCATGCCTGCAACCCGGTCGCGGATCAGCCCTGGTCCTATCTGATGTTCTATCTCGATACGGACTGGCTGCGCAGCCAGCAGGAGGAGGCGGGATTGGGCAGCGAATTTCGCTCCTTCGACATGACCGCCAGCCGGGATCCCCTCCTGTATCAAGGGTTGCAGCGCCTTTCCCGCCAGCTGGTTCAAGAGGATGATACCCTGGCCCGGGAGGTGGCCTGCCACCAGTTCAGCCGCCAGCTGTTGGCCAGGTTGACTCCGGCGACCTGGGATGATCGCCCCCCGCAACACCTGCAGCGGGCAGCCGAGCTGATGCAGGACGACAGCGCCAGCATGCTGACCCTGCAGCAGCTGAGCGCAGTGGCCGGCCTTACCCCGTCCCACTTCGTGCGCAGCTTCAGCCGCCACTACGGCATGACGCCCCACGCCTATCTGCTCGATCAACGCATCCGCCACGCCCGTACCCTGCTGCGCCAGGGACAGCCGCTGGCGGAGGTGGCGCTGGCGAGCGGCTTTGCCGATCAGGCCCACTTCCAACGTCAGTTCAAACGGCGGGTCGCCACCACCCCGGGCCAGTACAGGTCACAGCTTGCCCGTCAGGGTTAATGCACCAGATAAGCCGCACTCAACAGCAACAACAGGGCCATGGCCCTGTTGAACCAGCGCAGCCGGACCGGGGAGAGCAGCAGCCCCTGCAGATAGCTGCCGGCATAGGCCCAGCAAGCGATGGAGCAAAGGCAGATAACCAGATAGATACCTGTGAACAGCATCATCTGCCCGCTCCCGCCGACGGCACCATAGACCCCCATCCCCATGCTGGCCGCCAGCCAGGCCTTGGGATTGAGCCACTGCATCAGGGCGCCGTACCAAAAGGCGGGAGGTACTCCGCCCCCCTCCTCCAGCTCCCCCTTGTCCGCCACCAGCTGCCAGGCCATGTAGCAGAGAAAGAGGATGCCACCCCAGCGAATTGCGCCACTTGCCACCGGCCATTGCGACAGGGCGGCGCCGAGCCCCAGCCCCATCAGCAGGAGCAGCAGGATGAAACCCAGGGTCGCCCCCACCACGTGGCGCAGGCTGGCAAGAAAGCCGTAACGGGCTCCGCTGCCGAGGGCGACCAGATTGACCGGGCCGGGCGAGATGGACATGGCCAGGGCAAACCCGGCCATCGACAGCAACAGACTCATTTCCATGGCATACCTTCCAACAAGAGAGTGAGCCTCCAGCCTAGCCATCCAGTCCGGCCCGATATTGAAGGAAATTGCGATCGCCGGCGGCAATAACCCGACACTTTGCGGGCTTAGCGGCGGCGCCGGCTTGCGGTACACTGGCCGGTAATCCACCTATTCGCAGGACATGTCAATGGACCAGTTTGCCCATATCAGTGCCCATGATGCCCACCAGAAGCTCGCCGCCGGTGACGCCCGCCTGGTCGATATTCGCGACCCGCAATCCTTCGCGGCGGCCCACGCGGTCGGCGCCTTCCACCTCACCAATGGCACCCTGGTGCACTTCATGAACGAGGTGGACTTCGATACCCCGGTGATCGTGATGTGCTATCACGGCAACAGCAGCCAGGGGGCGGCCCAGTACCTGCTGCAACAGGGTTACGACGAGGTCTACAGCCTGGATGGCGGCTTCGAGGCCTGGCGCAAGGAGTTCCCCGTCGAGGCGGGCGAGGCATGATCCAGCTGCTGGTGCTCGACAACGCCCGCATGGCCCAGGCGCTGGTGGACTATCTCGCCACCCTGGGCATCTCGTGCGAGCTGACCCAGTCCGAGCTTGGCGTCTCGGTCTGGCTGGCGGACGAGCAGCGCCTCGCCCAGGCCCAGCAGGAGGTCAAGCGTTTCCTGGCCGAGCCGACCCACCCCCGTTACATGGAAGCCTCCTGGCAATCCGGTCGGGCTGATGCGCGCATCGACTACAGCAAGGGGATGACGGATCCGATCACCGATTTCCTCCATCAGGCCGGCCCGCTGACTCTGGTGGTCATCATCGCCTGCCTGGCCATCTACGGACTCGACGCCATCGGCCTGCCGATCTTCGATCAGCTGGCGTTCCACCCGACCCTGGCCCAGTTCACCGACTGGCAGGCGTGGCGCTACTTTACCCCGGCCCTCATCCACTTCTCGGTGCTGCACCTGGTGTTCAACCTGCTCTGGTGGTGGTATCTGGGAGGCCAGATTGAGCAGCGACTCGGCAGCGGCAAGCTCTTGATCCTGCTGCTGGTCGGTGCCGCCCTGCCCAATATCGCCGAGTTCTTCGTCAGCGGCCCGCGCTTTGGCGGCCTCTCCGGCGTGGTCTATGCACTGCTCGGCTACAGCTGGATGCGCAGCAAGCTGCAACCGGCCTGCGGCCTCGTCATGCCGCCGGCGCTGATGGGCTTCATGCTGTTCTGGCTGGCCCTCGGCTTCTTCGACCTGCTCGGCAACACCGCCAACACAGCTCATCTGGTCGGCCTGCTGGTGGGTCTGCTGCAAGGCTGGCTGGATCGTCATCACAAACCCGCCTGAGTCGATTTGACATAAACAAACGCCGTCCTGATCTCGGCAAAGCGAGGCAATTGTCGGTAGAATGTCTGCCAACGATTGAGGAGAACGTCATGATCGACCCGAAGAAACTGGAAGAGATCGCCAAACAGGTACACAACGCCCTGCCCCCCGGCATCCGCAGCATGGGTGAAGAGGCAGACAAGAAAATTCGTCAGGTACTGCAAGCCCAGCTGAACAAGCTGGATCTGGTCAGCCGTGAAGAGTTTGACGTACAGACCAAGGTGCTGCTGCGCACCCGGGAAAAACTGGCCGCTCTCGAAGCCAAGCTGGCACAGCTGGAACAACAGCTCGGCCCCAAAGGCGAATAATCGAAACCCCGGCCCAGGCCGGGGTTTTTGCTGGACGGACAAAGCGGACTCCCGATTTCCTGCAAAAGAGCCCTCTTTCATCCTTGTGTCACAAAAGCGACCCCATGCTGCAGCATGGCGGCAGCAGATGAGTTAGCCTCCGTGAAAGTTGGACGCAGCACGGGAGTGGTCGTACGCCACGCCGGAATGACGACACAAGTACATGAAGCAGTTAAACTAAACAACACCGCATCCAGACCGCAAGGACGCCATGTCAGGACTCTTCTTAAAGACCGCCAAGGCCGTTGGCCGCAACGGGCTCTCATACCGCCTGCTCTCTTATATTCTGGTGTGCAGTACCGTATTGGCCATGATCATCACGGCGCTTCAGCTCGCCTGGGATTATCGCAAGGATGTGGCAGTCATCGAGGACAGCATCGGCCAGATTGAAGCTTCCTTCCTGCAACCCATCGCCGCCAGCCTGTGGAACCTGGACGAAGAGCAGGTCAAGGTACAGATCGAAGGGATCATGAACCTGCCCAACATGCAGTTCGTGATGGTCAAGGAGATGCTCGGCAACACCGAAGTGCCCTTGCTGACCCAGGGGGTGGAGCGCCCAAGCTACGACATCTCCCGCGAGTTCAATCTCACCTACCAGGATGAGGTGGTCGGCAAGTTGTTCGTCGCCGCCTCCCTCGAGCAGATCTACCAGCGCCTCATCGAAAAATCCGTGCTGATCCTGGTCAGCCAGACCATCAAAACCCTAGTGGTCTCATTCTGCATCCTGACCATCATCTACTACATGGTGGTCAGACACCTCAATCGCATCGTTCACTACGCCCAGAGATTCACTCTGGACAGTCTCGACATGGAGCTGGAGCTGGAAGGCCGCCCCCTGCCCCGCAAGAATCCTGACGAGCTGGACACCCTGGTCGCCTCCCTCAACCAGATGCGAACCCGCCTAAACGACGAGTTTGCCGCACGCCATCAGGCGGCGGAACAGCTGCAACAGGAGCGGGATTTCTCCGCCACTCTGATCAACTCGGCCAACATGGTTATCTGCTGCATGGAGCCGGATCTCTCCATCGCCAGCATCAATCCGGCAGCCATCATGCTGACCGGTTACCACCAGCAGGAGATTCTGCACCACAACTGGCTGGATCTGTTCGTCAGCAAGGAGCAGCAGGAGGAGCTGGCACTGACCCTCGCCAGCCAAGGGTATATCGAGGATAAAGAGGTCATGATGCAGGATCAGCAGGGCCACCAGCTGGTGCTGCAGTGGACCTTCGCTCCTTTCTATGAGGGATTAAACCTCAAGTATCTGATCGGATTCGGTTATGACATCACCCGCCTCAAGAAGATCGAGCGGGAAATCAGCCAGCTCAACGAACAGCTGGAAGGCAAGGTGGTGGAGCGCACCCGCAGCCTGAGCGATGCCAACGACCAGCTTGGCAAGGCCTACGACGACCTGAAGCAGGCCCAGCAGACCCTGGTTGAGTCTGAGAAAATGGCTTCTCTCGGTTCTCTGGTGGCCGGGGTGGCTCACGAGATCAACACCCCCATCGGTATCAGCGTCACCGCGTCCTCCTACCTGCAGGAGCGGGTAGCCGACTTCAAGCAGCACATCGAGGCCAAACAGCTCTCCCGCTCCTACCTCAACGAGTTCACCGTCAACCTCGACGAATCCATGCAGCTGCTACAGGGCAACCTGCGCCGCGCCTCCGAGCTGATCGCCAGCTTCAAGCAGGTGGCCGTCGATCAATCCTCCGAGGCTCGCTACAACTTCAACCTCGCCGATAACCTGCACCAGGTAGTGGTCTCCCTCGGCCACAAATTGAAGAAGGCCCAGTGCGAGGTGGACATCCAGTGCGATCCCAAGCTGTCGATCTTCTCCTTCCCCGGCAGCTTCACCCAGATCTACTCCAACCTGATCCTCAACTCCATCAACCATGGTTTCGAGAATTGGGACAAGCCGAAGAAGATCACCATCAAGGTGGAGCAGCAGGGTGAAGAGCTGATGATCGACTACAGCGACAACGGCCGCGGCATCCCGCCCGAGATACTGCCGCGCATCTTCGATCCCTTCGTCACCTCCAAGCGGGGCCATGGCGGCAGTGGTCTTGGCACCCACATCATCTACAACCTGGTAGTGCAGCTGCTCCGTGGTCGCATCAACTGCATCAGCGAACCGGAGCAAGGTGCCCAGTTCCATATTCGCCTGCCAATCCAACATAACTGAGTGCTGGCTCTTGTGAGCCAGCCGCTTTATCCCCATCATGCTGTGATTGCATTCTTAATGAGCGGAGAACCTCGCAATGGCACAGCATTTTGACTATATCGCCATCGGCGGCGGCAGCGGCGGCATCGCCTCGGCCAACCGGGCTGCCATGTACGGTAAGAAAGTTGCCCTGATTGAAGCCAAAGAGTTGGGTGGAACCTGCGTCAACGTCGGCTGCGTGCCGAAGAAGGCCATGTGGTATGCCGGCCAGATCGCCGATGCCCTGAAATATGGCGCCGACTACGGCTTCGACACCACTCTCAACCACTTCAGCTGGGCCAAGCTGGTCGAGTCCCGCCAGGCCTATATCGGCCGCATTCATCAGTCCTACCAGAACGTGCTGGGCAAGAACCAGATCACCGTCATCAAGGGCTTCGCCCGCTTCGTCAGCAGCAACACCATCGAGGTGAACGGCGAGCAGTACAGTGCCGATCACATACTGATCGCCACCGGTGGCCGCCCCGAGGTGCCGGCCATTCCGGGTGCCGAACTTGGCATCGACTCCGATGGCTTCTTCGAGTTGCAAGAACAGCCCAAGCGGGTCGCCGTGGTGGGTGCCGGCTATATCGCGGTGGAGATCGCCGGCGTGATGCAGGCGCTCGGCTCCGAAACCCACCTGGTGGTACGCAAGCACGCACCGCTGCGCAACTTCGACCCCATGATCCACGAGACTCTGGTGGAAATCATGGCGCAGGAAGGGCCCAAGCTGCACACCCACGCCATTCCGAAAGCCGTGGTCAAGAACGCCGATGAGAGCCTGACCCTGCAGCTGGAAGATGGTCGCCACCTCACCGTCGACTGCCTGATCTGGGCCATCGGCCGCGTCCCGGCCACCGACAACCTCAACCTGGCCGCCACCGGCATCACCCTGGACGAGAAGGGCTTTATCCCGACCGACAAGTTCCAGAACACCGCCGTAGCCAACCTCTATGCGGTGGGTGACAACACCGGCCGCATCCAGCTCACCCCGGTGGCCGTCGCGGCGGGCCGTCGTCTCTCCGAGCGGCTGTTCAACAACAAGCCCAACGAGCACCTCAACTACGATCTGGTGCCGACCGTGGTGTTCAGCCACCCACCCATCGGCACCATAGGGCTGACCGAGCCGGAAGCCATCGCCGAATACGGTGAAGATCAGGTCAAGGTCTACCGCAGCCAGTTCACCGCCATGTACTCGGCGCTGACCCAGCATCGCCAGCCCACCCGGATGAAACTGGTCTGCGTCGGCCCGGAAGAGAAGGTGGTCGGCCTGCACGGCATCGGCTTCGCCATGGACGAAATCCTGCAGGGCTTCGGCGTCGCCATGAAGATGGGTGCCACCAAGGCGGACTTCGACAACTGCGTTGCCATTCACCCCACCAGCGCGGAAGAGTTTGTCACCATGCGCTGAGGGAGCTAGGGCATAGAGGTCAAACCGGCCACTGCGTTCCCACTCCCCATCCGACCAGCGCGGAAGAGTTTGTGACAATGCGCTAACCGCATCTCAAGGCCTCAGCGACTTGCTACCAAACCCGGCTCAGGCCGGGTTTTTCGATCTTTCCCCTCCCCCAAATAGCGCCCACACCTGCTTTTTTACGCCGATTTTACGCCTGCCAAATCCGGCTTTATGGCGCCTTTACGCCGGTTATTCCTACCATTTGGTCGTCAATTACACCAATGGAGTCGATATGAATTGGCTATATCTGCTGCTGGTCCTCGCCCTCGCGGGCTATCTGCTGCGCGCCCTTGCGCGCACCCATGAGTGAGGAACCGGATATGTGGCAAGAGATCATCTATCCCGTCGCGTTCGTACTGCTGGTGCTGCTGCCGGCGCCTCTGCTTGGCAACTACCTCTATCGGGTGTTTGAGGGCAAGAGTCGCTGGCTGGCTCCCGTCGAGCGCGCCACCCTGGCCTGCTGCGGCACGGACGGGCGCGAGCAGGACTGGAAGTCCTACGCCCTCAGCCTGCTGGCCTTCAACGGTGCCGGCTTCGGTCTGCTGTTCCTGATCCTGCTGGCGCAGGGGCTGCTACCCCTCAACCCGCAACAGCTGCCCGGGTTGAACTGGCAACTCGCCTTCAACACAGCGGTCAGCTTCATGACCAACACCAACTGGCAGGCCTACTCCGGCGAGGCCAGCCTCTCCTACTTCAGCCAGATGGTGGGGCTCACCACCCAGAACTTCGTCTCGGCCGCCACCGGCGCCGCTGTCGCCATCGCCCTGTTCCGCGGCATCGCCCGCCAGCAGACCACCCACCTCGGCAACTTCTGGCAGGATCTGGTGCGCTTCTGCCTCTACGTGCTGTTGCCGATGGCATTGATCCTGGCGCTGCTGCTGGTCTGGCAGGGGGTACCCCAGAGCCTGTCGGCCTACTTGCCGTTCCACGCGCTGGAAGGCCAGGAGCAGCTGTTGCCGCTCGGCCCGGCCGCCTCCCAGATCGCCATCAAGCAGCTCGGTTCCAACGGTGGCGGCTTCTTCGGCGTCAACTCGGCCCATCCGTTCGAGAACCCGACCGCCCTCTCCAACTGGCTGGAGATGGTCGCCCTGCTGACGCTGGCCGCCGCCATGGTCTGCACCCTGGGTCGCTACGTGAAGGACCTGGCCCACAGCCGCGCCATCCTCGTCGCCATGACCCTGATGATGGTGATCGGGCTCTTCGTCTCCATCACCCAGGAGCTGAAACCGGACCCTGCCCTCGCCCAGTTCACAACTGACGCCAGCAACATGGCCGGCAACTGGGAAGGCAAGGAGAGCCGCTTCGGCCCCCTGCTCTCCAGCATCTGGGAAGTGGCGACCACCAGCGCCTCCAACGGCTCGGTCAACGCCATGCACGACAGCTTCACTCCCCTCGGCGGCATGGTCGGCATGATCAACATGCTGCTCGGCGAGGTCATCTTCGGCGGGGTCGGCTCCGGCATCTACGGCATGATGCTGTTCGTGCTGCTGACCGTGTTCCTGTGCGGCCTGATGGTGGGGCGTACCCCGACCTATCTGGGCAAACGGCTCGGCATCACCGAGATGAAATGGGTGGTCGCCAGCATGCTGGTGATGCCGGTCGGGGTATTGGTGATCGGCGGCATTACCCTGCTGATGCCGGACTCCGCCACCGTCATCGGTCACGACGGCCCCCACGGCCTGTCCCGGCTGATCTATGCCTACGCCTCGGCCGCCGGCAACAACGGCTCCGCCTTCGCCGGCCTGGCCGCCGCCGACAACTGGCAGTGCATCGCCATCGGGCTGGCCATGCTGCTCGGCCGCTTCGGCTACATCATTCCGGTGCTGGCCATCGCCGGCCAGCTGGCCCGCGCCCCGCGCCAGGAGCGAAGCGAGGGGGACTTCCCCATCAGCGGCCCCCTCTTCATCACCCTGCTGATCGTCACCGTGCTGCTGATGGGGGGTCTCTCCTTCCTGCCGGTGCTGGCGCTGGGCCCGGTGGCGGAACACCTGAGCCTGCTGGGAGGTGTCTTCTGATGCTGCACACCCCACTGATCACCGTGGTCAACTATTCGATGCTGGGAGCTTTCCAATGAGCAAGTCCGCTTCAATGAGCACCGACACCCTCAAGGTGAAGGGCAAGAAACAGAAATCACAGATCATGCAGGCCATGGTGGAAGCCCTCTATCGCTTCAACCCCAGGGCGCTGCTCGGCAGCCCCATCCTGTTCACCCTCTGGCTGGCGGCCGTGATGGCGACCCTGGAGTCGCTGCTGGGGCAGCCTGTCTCCGGCGTCGCTCCTTCGCTGGCCTGGCAGCTGACCGCCTGGCTCTGGCTCACCCTCTGGTTTGCCAACTTCGCCGAGACCCTGGCCGAGGGGCGCGGCAAGGCGCGGGCCGACAGCCTGAAGGCGGGCATGAGCCAGCTCAGGGCGCGCCGGGTCACCCATCCGCAGGATGACAAGGGGGAGTGGGTGCCGGCCACCAGCCTGCGCAAGGGCGATCTGGTGCTGGTGCGCAGCGGCGAGATGATCCCCGCCGACGGCGAAGTGGTCGCCGGCATCGCCTCGGTCAACGAGGCCGCCATAACGGGTGAATCTGCCCCCGTTATCCGCGAGTCGGGCACCGATCGCAGCGGCGTGACCGGCAATACTACCGTCGTCTCCGACGAGATCTGGGTGCGCATCAGCAACAATCCGGGCGAAAGCACCCTGGATCGCATGATTGCTCTGGTGGAAGGGGCCAAGCGCCAGAAGACCCCCAACGAGATGGCGCTGGATGCCCTGCTGGTGGGACTGACCCTGATCTTCCTGCTGGTGGTGGCCACCCTGCCCTGGTTCCTCGACTACAACGGCACCCAGGTGCCCCGGATCTACCTGCTGGCGCTGTTCATCACCCTGATCCCGACCACCATCGGCGGTCTGCTCTCCGCCATCGGCATCGCCGGCATGGACCGGCTGGTGAAGCTCAACGTGATCGCCAAGTCCGGCCGGGCGGTGGAGGCCGCCGGCGACGTGCGCACCCTGCTGCTGGACAAGACCGGCACCATCACCTTCGGCAACCGGATGGCGGATGAACTGATCCCAGCCCCCGGTATCGATCCGGCCCTGCTGGCCCAGGCCGCCATGCTGGCCTCGCTGGGTGACAACACGCCGGAGGGCAAATCCATCCTGACCCTGGCGGGCAAGAGCCACACCAGACCGAGCCAGCTGGAGAGCGATATCCTGATCCCCTTCAGCGCCGAAACCCGGCTGAGCGGGCTGGACCGCAACGGTCATCAATATCGCAAGGGGGCGGTGGACGCCGTGCTGCGCTACCTCTCCCTCGATCGCAAGGCGGTGCCCGAGCCCATCCTCAAGTCGGTGGACAGCATAGCTCGCCAGGGCGGCACACCCCTGCTGGTCTGTACCCACGAGAAGCTGCTGGGGGTGGTGTTCCTCAAGGACATCATCAAGCCGGGCATCAAGGCCCGCTTCCAGATCCTGCGCCACATGGGGATCCGCACCGTGATGATCACCGGTGACAACCCGCTGACCGCCGCAGCCATCGCCGCCGAGGCCGGGGTGGACGACTTCATCGCCGAAGCGACACCGGAGAAGAAGCTGGCCTACATCCGCCAGGAGCAGGCCGACGGCCGGCTGGTCGCCATGTGCGGGGACGGCGCCAACGACGCACCGGCACTGGCCCAGGCCGACGTGGGGCTGGCCATGAACGAGGGCACCCAGGCCGCCAAGGAGGCGGGCAATCTGGTGGATCTCGACTCCAACCCCACCAAGCTGCTGGACGTGGTGCTGGTGGGCAAGCAGCTGCTGGTGACCCGTGGCGCCCTGACCACCTTCTCCATCGCCAACGACGTGGCCAAGTACTTCGCCATCCTGCCGGCCCTGTTCATCGCCGCCTATCCGCAACTGGGGGCGCTGAACCTGATGCAACTGGGCAGCCCCGAGAGCGCCATCCTGTCAGCCATCATCTTCAACGCCCTGATCATCGTAGCGCTGGTGCCGCTGGCCCTGCGCGGGGTCAGCCTGCAGGGCACGGCGGCCAGCCTGCTGCGCCGCAACCTGCTGCTCTACGGTGTCGGCGGCCTGATCGTGCCCTTCATCGGTATCAAGCTGCTCGACCTGGTCATCACCGGCCTGGGGCTGGTGTGATGAAAACGCAGCGCGATGGTATCCACGGCCAGATCGTGCCCCCATACATCGGCATCAAGCTGAGCGACCTGGTCATCACCGGCCTGGGGTTGGTGTAACGGCATCACCGGATGCGGGGCAGACCCGCATCCACTCAACGTATTTGGAGCAAACACATCATGATCGCAATCAGAACCCTGCTGACCCTGACCCTGCTGCTGGGGGTGGCTTATCCGCTGGCCGTCACCGGACTGGCCCAGCTGCTCTTCCCCTGGCAGGCCAACGGCAGCCTGCTCACCAATGACAAGCAGCAGGTGGTCGGCAGCGCCCTGCTGGCCCAGAAGTTCGAACGGGCCGACTACTTCCACTCCCGCCCCTCCGCCAGCGACTTCGCCACCATAGGTGGCGGCGCCAGCAACCTGGGGATGAGCTCGCCGCTGCGGGCCGAGTTTGCCGCAGCGGCGGCCAGGGCGCAGCCGGAAGCCAGGGTCCCCGCCCTGCTGACCCGCTCCGCCTCCGGCCTCGATCCCCATCTGCCGCTCGATGCGGTGCTGGCTCAGGTGGACCGGGTCGCCGGGCAACGGGGGCTGGATCCCGTTCGGCTGACGGAGCAGGTCAAGTCGGCGGCACAAGCTGGTATCCTTGGCCCGCAGGTGGTCAACATTCTCCAGTTGAACCTGCAACTCGATCATCAAAAGGGCGCCTGAGGGCGCTCCTTGCCGTTCGGGAAGGCTCCCTTTCGACAACGGGGACAAGCATGAGCAATGAGGTCACGGCCGCGGTTCGGCCGATGCAACGGGAGCGCGGGGATGCGTGATGAAGTGAGGGCAGACGCCCTGCTGGCGAGCCTGGAGCAGGAGCACAGGGGCAAGCTGAAGGTGTTTCTCGGTGCCGCCCCCGGTGTGGGCAAGACCTATGCCATGCTGCAGGCGGTGCGGGAACAGGCCAAAGAGGGGGTCGACATCCTGATCGGGGCGGTGGAGACCCACGGCCGCCAGGAGACCCTGGCCCTGCTCGACAAGCTCGCCATCCAGCCGCGCAAGCTGCACCTGCACCGCCAGCAGCGGCTGGAGGAGATGGATCTGGACGGCTTGCTGACCCGCAAACCCGCCATCGCCGTGGTGGACGAGCTGGCCCACAGCAACGCCCCCGGCAGCCGCCACGAGAAGCGCTGGCAGGATGTGGAGGAGCTGCTCGGTGCCGGCATCGACGTCTACACCACCCTCAACGTGCAGCACCTGGAGAGCCTCAACGATCTGGTGTGGCAGCTGACCGGGGTCAGGGTCAAGGAGACCCTGCCCGACCAGGTACTGCTGGAGGCCGACAGCCTGGTGCTGATCGACCTGCCCCCCAAGGAGCTGCTCGGCCGCCTCAAGGAGGGCAAGGTCTATGTGCCCCACCAGGCCAAGGCCGCCCTGCTGTCCTTCTTCTCCCTCAACAACCTGACCGCCCTGCGGGAGCTTGCGATGCAGACCGCCGCCAGCCACGTGGAGGGGGATCTGCAACTGCAGTGGCAGGCTGCCGGCAAGACCACCTTGCCGCTGCGGGGCAAGTTGATGGTCTGCCTCGGCGACGAGCACGGCGCCGCCCTGGTGCGCTACGGCCACCGCTTCGCCCAGCGCCGCCAGCTGCCCTGGCTGGTGGTGCACGTCGACAGCAAGGGGCAGCGTTCCGCCGAGCAGGAGCAGGCGCTGGCGCTCGCCTCCCAGCTGGGGGCCAGGGTGTTGACCCTCTCCAGCCCGGCGGTGGCCGACGCCCTGATGGAGACGGCCGAACAGCAGCAGGTGTCGCAACTGCTGCTGGGCAAGCCCCACAAGGCGCCGTGGCGCCGCTCCCTGGTGCAGCATCTGCTCAGGCAGGCACAGGGGCTCGAGATCACCCTGGTGGACACAGAGAAGCGCAAACCCGGCCTGAACTGGCAGCCGCTTCACCCCAAGGACATTCGCCAGAGCCTGCTGGCGGTAGCCATCATGGGGACCACCTCGGCCGCCGTCTGGGGGCTGTCCCACTGGCTGCCGCCCGCTTCCCTGCCCATGCTGTTCGTGCTGGGAGTGCTGGCCACCGCGCTCACCACCAGCCTGGTGCCCGCCATCTTGGCTGCCGTGCTGGGCTTCGTCGGCCACAACCTGCTGTTCACCGTCCCCTACTTCTCCCTCAGCGTCGCCAGCCACAGCGACCTGCTCACCCTGTTCGTGCTGCTCATCGTCGGCATCACGGCCGGGCGGCTCGCCTCCCGTCAGCGCCAGCAGCTGGTCGGCCTGCGCGAGACCCAGCAGCTGGGCAACGCCCTGCTCTCCCTGAGCCAGGGGCTGGCCACTGCCAGCAGCCCGGTCGAGGTGCTCAGGCAAGGGAGCCAGGCCATCTCGCTGGCGCTGGGCCAGCCAGTGTTTGCCCTCGATCGGCACTACCAGTACTGGGCCGGCTCGACCGAGCACAAGCCGGGGCAGACCGACAAGGCGGCCATCGACTGGTGTCTGGCCCAGAAGCAGAGCGCCGGCGCCCACACCGCCACCCTCAACGCGGCCGAGGCCCAGTACCATCACCTCAGCGATGATCTGGTGCTGGGCATACTGCTAGCCAATCCGCTCGCCTCCTCGGCCGAGCACCAGCTGCAGGCGCTGCTCACCGACATTCGCGCCGCTCTGGCACGGATCGATCTCAACGAGCGGCTGGCCGACAGCCAGCTGCAGGCGGAGACCGACCGGATGCGCGCCGCCCTGCTCTCCTCGGTCTCCCACGATTTGAAGACCCCGCTCGCCACCATCATGGGGGCCGGCAGCACCCTGCTGGAATATGGTGACCGGATCAGCAGCGAAGACCGCAGCGAGCTGTTGCACTCGGTGCAGGAGGAGGCGCGCCGCCTGCACAGCTATGTGCAGAACCTGCTGGACATGACCCGCATCGGCTCACCCGACTTCCAGCTGAAACGGGACTGGGTCGATCTGGCGGATCTGGTGGAGAATGCCCGCCGCCGGCTCGACTCCTCCTGGCGCCAGCACAAGCTGCTGGTGCACTTCGATCAACAGATCCCCCGGCTCTATGTGCATGGCGCCCTGATCGAGCAGGTGCTGGTCAACATCCTCGACAACGCCTCCCGCTACTCGCCGGCCGGCACCCCCATCGAGTTCAAGGTGATGCTGGCGGACCCCGACCTCATCATCGACATCATAGATATCGGGGTCGGCATCGCCGAGTCGGATCGGGACAAGATCTTCAACCTCTTCTACACCCAGCCGGTCGGTGATTGCGGCAGCCGCGGTACCGGGCTTGGCCTCGCCATTTCCCGCGCTATGATAGAGGTCCATGGGGGCCGCATCTGGGCCTTTTCCGGCCCCAACGGCAACGGTACCTGCATGCGCATCTCCCTGCCGCTGGCCCTCAATGCTCCGGCGGCCTGATGGTCGCCGCCCTTTTTCATCAGCGAGCTGGAGGTTGAATGGCTCACATACTGGTCATCGACGACGAGGCGGCCATCCGCCGTTTTTTGCGGATCAGCCTGATCGCCGAAGGCCATCAGGTCAGCGAGGCCGTCGGCGTCAACGAGGGCGTGGCGCAGTATCGCCACCTCAACCCCGACCTGGTGATCCTGGATCTGGGCCTGCCGGATGGGGATGGCCTCCAGGTGTTGCAGGCCATTCGCGAGCACCATCAGCATCCGGTACTGGTGCTGTCGGCGCGGGACTCGGAGCAGGAGAAGGTGCGCCTGCTGGATGCAGGAGCCAATGACTACATGAGCAAGCCGTTCGGCGTCGGCGAGATGATGGCCCGTATCCGAGTGCTGCTGCGCCAGCGGGCTGGGGTCAGTAGTGGCGAGCAGCGTCACTTCCCCCAGTGCGGGCTGACCCTGGACAGCAGCAGCCATAGGGTCACCCTGAGGGAGGAAGAGGTGGCCCTCTCCCGCAAGGAGTTCGCCCTGCTGCAGGCGCTGGTGTGCCACCCCGGCAAGCTGGTGCTGCAGACCCAGCTGCTCAACGACATCTGGGGGCCGAGCCACAAGGAGGACACCCACTACCTGCGCATCGTCATCGCCAGCCTGCGCAAGAAGCTGGGGGATAACCCTCAAGACCCCGCCCTTATCGAGACCGAATCCGGCATCGGCTACCGTTTTATCGGCAGCTGATGTTTCACGTGGAACGACGCCAGCAACAACACAGGGCCAACAGACCGCAGCCACCGAGCAGCAGACCGAGATCCTGCAGCCAAGCGGCGACGGCGAGCCCCAGGCTAAGCAGCAGGTAGTAGCCGAGCCCGAACAGGGCGCCGGCACTGCCCGCTACCTCTCGATAGGCCAGCAGCGCCTGGCTCAGCACATTGGGGATCGCCAGCCCGAATGCCACTACCACTCCCGTCATGGGCAGCAGAAACCAGAGCGACGCCTGACTGGCCCACACCAGCCAACCCGAGCCCAGCGCCAACACGGCGGCGAGCCGGATCAGGGAGCCAGGCAGCCAGCCAAGCCCCAGCAGACGCTTGTTGAGCAGGCTGCCCCCCAGGGTCGCCAGTGCCAGCACGATACCGGAGTAACCAAACTCGCCCGCGCTCAGCCCCAGCCCGGCAAACAGAAACGGCGCCAGACTGTAGTAGCCGAACAGCATGGTGTTGAACAGGGCCACCAGAGCGGCGCTGCGCCACAAGCCGGTATCACGCACCATCCGGCATGCCAGCGGCCAGAGTGCCACTCGCTGGGTGGTGATCGGCCGGGTTTCCGGCAACTGCCGGCAGGCCATCAGCAACAAGCCGATTGCCAGTGCCAGCAGGGCGCCAAATACCCCGAGATAACCAAAACCATCGGCCAGCAGGCCGCCGCTCACCAACCCCAGCACTGGGCTGAGGGAGAGCGCTATGCCCATCACCGAAAAGACCCGTGCGAGATCGCTGCCCTGATAGCTGTCGCGCAGCATGGTCTGGGTCACCACTGAACCCACGGCGGCGCCGAAAGCCGCAATGACCCGGGCCAGCAGCAGGGTTTCAAACTGGGTGGCCAGCAACGCCAGCAGGGTGCCGGCGCCATAGGCCAGCAAGCCCGCCAGCATGGCTGGGCGCCGACCGATGAGATCGCACAACCGACCCCAGCAAACCACGCCCGCCGCAAACGCCAGAAAATAGACCGACAGGGTCTGGGATGCCTGCCCCTCGCTCACCCGAAACTCAGTGGCGATATGAGTCAGCACCGGGCTGTAGATGGTCTCCACTATCTGCGGAAACATCATCAGTCCGACCACCAGCCAGAGCGGTGGCAACTTGTTGTTCATGACAAACCTCCTTCACTAGAGAGGCCGTCATTCTAGAGTGACGCCAATTGTCCGATTACAATAAGCAAGACTATAAACATCAAAAATCGGACACATGGCCTTTATTCTTCCCGATCACCCTTTTGATCCGGACCAGCACGACGGCAGTGCCATCGGGATCGCCGCCGCCCTCGGCTGGCACGACTCTGGCCGCCACCAGCACAGGCGCCATCAGCTGCTGTTCGCCCAGGCCGGCTGCATGACCATAGAGCTGGACGATCAGGTCTGCCTGCTGCCGCCGACGCGGGCCGCCTGGTTGCCGGCGGGTCTGCCCCATCGGGTGCTGATGCGCGGGGTGGTGGCCTATCGCTCCCTCTATTTCACAACCGAACCCGGCTTGCCGGCCGAGATGGCGGTGCTGGCGGTCAACCCGCTACTGCGGGAGATCATCGAACGGATGGCGCTCTGGCCGTGGGACAAGCCGGAGGCAGAGCAGACCTGCACGCTGGCATTATTGAAAGAGGAGCTGGCGCAAGCGCCGCGGGAATCCTGGCAGTTGCCGCTGCCGTCAGACCCACGTCTGGCCGGCTGGCTGCAGGAAGTGAAGCGGGGCGATGCCCTGCCCGATCGGCTCAACCGGCTGGCCGAACGGGTGGGTGCCAGTGACAAGACCATAGGCCGTATCTTCATGCGGGAGACCGGCATGAGCTACCAGGCCTGGCGTCAGCAGTGGCGACTGCTGCGAGCGCTGGAGCTGCTGGCAGAAGCCGAGCCCATCAGCCGGGTGGCGGCTGCGCTGGAGTTCGCCAGCGACAGCGCCTTCATCGCCTTCTTCAGGCAACATACGGGGCAGACCCCCTTGCGCTATCTCAACTCTCGGGGTGAGTCGCATCGGCCGAGCTCGCCTCCACCACCAGGGTATCCAGCGCCAGCGGCTTGAGGTTGTGAATGGCTTCCGCCACCACGGCATGGGAGGCCTGCTGCTGCTGGGCCAATATTTCCTGCTCCAGCTTGACGCTGTCCAGTTCGGGTCTGGGGTATTCGTCGGCCATGACGTTCAGGCTCAGGCTGCTGGCAATCAAGGTTGCGATCAGGATTTTCATCTGGTGTGCTCCGGTGTGGTTGAGATGACCAGATAACTATTCCAATTGTCGTGCCACATCTATAACAACATGATTTTGTTCAAATTAATTGTTTTTAGATAATAAATGGCGCCAGTTGGAAAACATCCTGTAGTCAGGATTGAACCAACAAGTGGTTATTTTCACCACACTAGATTTTGCCTGCTGTTCCACGTGGAACGTCCCATCTTTTTGATCGACACCCGCTTTTAAACTGAGCTATGGTGCTAGCTCCCCCGTAACTGACTCTGGATCTGTCACCGAATGGAATTTTCCTTGTTCGGCGAGAAGTTCACTCGCCATGCCGGTATTACCCAACTCATGGATGACCTTAATCAGGGGCTGACCAATCCGGACGCCATCATGCTGGGTGGCGGCAACCCAGCCCCCATCCCCGCCATGCTGGAACGCTTTCAGGCCGAGGCCAAGAGCCTGCTCGACAACGGCGAGCTGGTGAAGGCGATGGCCAACTACGATGGCCCCCAGGGCAAGGACAGGTTCACCAAGGCGCTGGCGGCCCTGCTCAGCAAGGAGCTGGGCTGGGAGATCTCCGCCCGCAACATCGCCCTGACCAACGGCAGCCAGAACGCCTTCTTCTATCTGTTCAACCTGCTGGCGGGCGAATTTGCCGATGGCCGCAAGAAGAAGGTGCTGTTCCCGCTCGCCCCCGAGTACATCGGTTATGCCGACTCGGCACTGGCAGACAACTACTTCGTGGCCTACAAACCCACCATCGAGAAACTGCCCGACGGCCAGTTCAAGTACCACGTGGACTTCGAGAGCCTGCAGGTGGGTGACGACATCGGGGTGATCTGCGTCTCCCGGCCGACCAACCCGACCGGCAACGTGTTGACCGATGAAGAGATCGAGCACCTCGAGCAGATCGCCCGCGACAAGGGCATTCCGCTGCTGATCGACAATGCCTATGGCGTCCCCTTCCCTGGCATCATCTTCAGCGAGGCCAAGCCGTTCTGGAACGCCAACACCATCCTCTGCATGAGCCTCTCCAAGCTGGGGTTGCCGGGCACCCGCTGCGGCATCGTCATCGCCGACGAGAAGATCATTCAGGCCATCACCAACCTGAGCGGCATCATCAATCTGGCACCGGGCAGTCTGGGCCCCGCCATCACCATTCCGATGATCGAGAGCGGCGAGATCATCGCCCTCAGCGAGCAGGTGGTGAAACCCTTCTATCGGCAGAAGGCGGAGCTGGCGGTGCAGCTGCTGCGCGAGGCCATCCCCGATCCGCGCTTCCACATCCACAAGCCGGAAGGCGCCCTCTTCCTCTGGCTCTGGTTCGAAGACCTGCCGATCCACTGCCAGGAACTGTATGAGCGATTGAAGACGAAGAACCTGCTGATCGTGCCGGGCCACTACTTCTTCCCCGGCATCGACGATCCCGAGTGGCGTCACAGCCGGGAGTGCATCCGCCTCAACTACTCCCAGAGCGAGGAGCTGGTGCGCCGCGGCATCGCCATCCTGGCTGACGAGATCAACACCCTCTACGCCGGCTAAGCCAGTTCGGCGATACAAAAACAGAGAGGCCTGCAAATGCAGGCCTCTCTTCTATCAGCTGGTCAGCGGTACTGTTTAGCCGGGCAGCGCCAGCTGCTCGGGTTTGCCGATGGGGATGGCGCGGGGCTTGAGCGCCTCCGGCAGCTCGCGGGCCAGCTCTATGGTCAGCAGGCCATGCTCCAGCTTGGCACCCTGCACCTCTACATGCTGGCTCAGCTTGAAGGCGAGCTCGAAGTCCCGCTCGGCGATCCCTTGATGGAGGAACTGGCGCTCGCCCATGGAGGCGACCTTGCGCCCCTTCACCTTGAGAGTGCCGTTTTCGGTCTCCAGCTCCAGCTCATTGCGATCGAAACCGGCCACGGCAACCGTGATGAGGTAGCTGTCGTGATCGCGTTTTTCGATGTTGTACGGGGGGTAGGCCGAGGTCTTCTGATCGAACAGGCCTTCCAGCTCACGGGCCATCCGCTCGAAGCCGACGGCATTGGAATAGAGATGAGAAAAATCGAGGTTACGCATGATCCTATCCTTCTATAAAGCAACAGGGTTTACTCTCCACGGGCCCGTCAATCGGCACCCGGGAAACATCAACAATGCAACGAGGTCAGGCTGTCAGCCGTTGATCTCGATCTTGCGGGGCTTCATCGCCTCGGGCACTTCGCGCACCAGGTCGATGTGCAGCAGACCGTTTTTCAGGTCGGCGCCCTTCACCCGCACATAGTCGGCCAGCTGGAAGCGACGCTCGAAGCCACGTTCTGCTATGCCTTGATAGAGGTAGTTACGCTCGGTATCGGCCTGCTTGTTGCCCTTCACCGTCAGCAGATTTTCCTGGAAGCTCAGCTCCAGCTCTTCCTGGGTAAAGCCCGCCACCGCCATGCTGATGCGGTAGTCGCTGTCACCCAGCTGCTCGATGTTGTAGGGGGGATAACCGGCATTGCCATTGCTGGCCGCAGATTCGATGAGATTGGCCAGACGATCGAAACCGATGGCAGAACGATAGAGCGGAGAAAAGTCGATAGAACGCATAGTATTATCCTCTTTTGAGCGATAACGGATTGTTTACCCTCCTTATGGACGGGCGCTTGGTCGAAACCTCTGTCGAGCGTTCCGGCCTTGTTATCTATATAAGGGCCCGCTTTCGGCTTTCAAGGGCTCTGATCGAAAAATCTTCTCTCCGCCCATTTGCAGGCTTTTTCCTTATTGGGCTTCCTCCCCCAGTCACAAACGACTGAAGAGCTGAGGGCCACAGCATGTCCCGTTGCAAACCAGAAAGGGGGCTGGAGCCAACCTTCACTTTCTCCGATGATACTCTGCCGTCGATCGCCTGTTTGCCGAGTGGCAAGTGCGCGGACTCACTCTGATCCAGGAAACGACCCGGATGGAGTTTGGTTACACCTGCATGACTCTCGATCCGGACGGCCATCGTCTGCGCCTCTACTGTCCGGCCGCCGAACTCATATAAGTCTGTACAGTCACACTAAGGAGGAGCCATGTTTCACGTGGAACGTGCCACCTCCTCCGTCAAAAAACAAAAAGCCGCTCACAAGGAGCGGCTTTTTTATATCGAGCTGGCTGCGTCGATTAGACGTCGAGGTTGGCCACCCGCAGGGCGTTGGTCTCGATAAAGTCGCGACGCGGCTCTACTGCATCACCCATCAGGGTGGAGAAGAGCTGGTCAGCACCGACGGCATCGTCGATGGTGACACGCAGCATGCGGCGGGCTTCCGGATCCATGGTGGTTTCCCACAGCTGATCCGGGTTCATCTCGCCCAGCCCTTTATAGCGCTGGATGTAGATGCCACGCTTGCCTTCGTTCATCAGCCACTCGACCGCTTCAACGAAGCTGGAGACCGGCTTCACCTTCTCGCCACGCTTGATGTAACCGCCTTCCTCGATCAGGTTGGCGATCTCCTTGCCCAAGGAGACCAGCTGGCGGTACTCGGAGGATTGCAGGAAGTCGTAGCTGATCGGATATTCGCGGTCGACACCGTGCTGACGTACCACTGCGTGCGGCACGAACAGGCTGCGCTCTTCGTCACGACGCACCTGCATCTGGTACTGGATGCCCTGGTTGCTCTCGTTGAGCACGGCTTCCATGCTCTGACACCAGGCCTGCAGATCGCTCTCGCTAGTCAGCAGGGCTTCGTTCAGTTCCGGCTGATAGATCAGCTGGGTCAGCACGGCTTCCGGCGCACGGCGGGACATGCGGGTGATCAGGTGGGTCACGGCGCGATGCTGGTTGACCAGACGCTCCAGTGCCTCGCCGCCGATGGCGGGGGCGGACTCGTTGACGTGCAGGGTCGCACCATCCAGCGCCATGGCAGTCTGGTATTGCAGCAGCGCATCTTCGTCTTTCAGGTACTGCTCCTGCTTGCCCTTCTTCACCTTGTAGAGCGGTGGCTGGGCGATATAGACGTAGCCACGCTCGATGATTTCCGGCATCTGGCGATAGAAGAAGGTCAGCAGCAGGGTACGGATGTGCGCACCATCGACGTCCGCATCCGTCATGATGATGATGTTGTGATAGCGCAGCTTGTCCGGGTTGTATTCGTCACGACCGATGCCGCAGCCCAGCGCGGTGATCAGGGTGCCCACCTCTTGCGAGGAGATCATCTTGTCGAAACGGGCCTTCTCCACGTTCAGGATCTTGCCCTTGAGCGGCAGGATGGCCTGGTTCTTACGATTGCGACCCTGCTTGGCGGAACCACCCGCAGAGTCACCCTCCACTATGTAGAGTTCGGAGAGGGCCGGGTCTTTCTCCTGACAGTCCGCCAGCTTGCCGGGCAGACCTGCGATGTCCAGCGCACCCTTGCGGCGGGTCAGTTCGCGGGCCTTGCGGGCCGCTTCACGGGCGCGGGCCGCATCGATGATCTTGTTGACCACGATCTTGGCATCGCCCGGGTTTTCCAGCAGGAAGTCGGCCAGCTTCTCGCCCATCGCCTGTTCGACCGCAGTCTTCACTTCAGAAGAAACCAGCTTGTCCTTGGTCTGGGAGGAGAACTTGGGATCCGGCACCTTGACGGAGATAACGGCAATCAAACCTTCACGCACGTCGTCACCGCTGGCGGCAGATTTGGCCTTCTTGCTGTAGTCCTCTTTGTCCATATAGGAGTTGAGGGTACGGGTCAGCGCGGTACGGAAGCCCACCAGGTGGGTGCCACCATCGCGCTGCGGTATGTTGTTGGTGAAGCAGTAGACACCTTCCTGATAGGCGTCGTTCCACTGCATGGCGACTTCGACGCCGATACCGTCCTGTTCGGTGGTGAAGTGGAACACCTTCGGGTGGATCGGGGTCTTGTTCTGGTTCAGATACTCGACGAACGCCTTGATGCCACCTTCGTAGCAGAAGTGCGCCTCACGGCCGTCACGCTCGTCCATCAGACGAATGGAGACGCCGGAGTTGAGGAAGGAGAGCTCGCGCAGGCGCTTGGCCAGGATCTCGTAGTGGAACAGAGTGTCGCTGAAAATGGTCGGGCTCGGCCAAAAGCGTACTTCGGTCCCGGTGGTGGTGGCATCACCGATCTGCTTGAGCGGAGCCTGCGGCTCGCCCAGGTGATAGGTCTGCTCGTAGACGTGGCCGTTGCGACGAATAGTCAGCAGCAGCTTGTCAGAGAGGGCGTTTACGACAGAGACACCCACACCGTGCAGACCACCAGATACCTTGTAGGAGTTGTCGTCGAACTTGCCGCCGGCGTGCAGCACCGTCATGATGACTTCGGCAGCGGAACGGCCCTCTTCCGGGTGAATGTCGACCGGAATGCCACGACCGTTGTCGCGGACGGAGACGGAGCCATCGGAATGGATCTTGACCTGAATCTCGGAGCAGTAGCCAGCGAGCGCCTCGTCAATGGAGTTATCGACCACTTCGAACACCATGTGGTGCAGGCCCGAGCCGTCATCCGTATCGCCGATATACATCCCCGGGCGCTTGCGGACCGCATCCAGGCCCTTCAGTACCTTGATATTCGAGGAGTCGTAAGTATTTTCACTCATAGCTTACTCTCTGCCTTCTCTAACGTTTCGGAGATCTTGCCTTGTTCCACGTGGAACAACTTGCAGTCATTCGCATCCATCATGTCCGCGAGCTGACCAGTGTCGATGGCGGTGATGAACACCTGGGACGCACACTGCTTCAGCCTTGCAGCCAGCAAGCGGCGCTTCTCGACATCCAGTTCAGAGGCAAAATCATCAATTAAAAAAATACAGCCACGGCTGCCATGTTGATTCAAATAGAGCCCTTGGGCCAGCCGCATGGCACAGACCAGCAACTTCAACTGACCCCGGGACAAAATATCCTGAGCAGGCACCCCGTTCGCCTTGAGGCGCACATCGGCTTTCTGTGGACCGACGCCGGTATAGCCCAGCGACCGATCCCGCTCAAATCCCGCCTCAAGCAACTCGTTGAGGGGGGTATCCTTCTCCCAGCCCCGATAGAAACCTAGGCTGATATCGAATTCCGGCAAAAAGTCCGCCGTCATCTCCTTGATAAGGGGCGTAATAGCCTGACAATAGTTGGCGCGAAACGCCGCTAACTCGCCCCCCAACCGCACCAGCTCCTGATCCCAGAACGCCAGCTGGCGATACTGGGTGCTCTGACGCAGCAGCGCATTGCGCTGTTTCAGCAGGCGCCGCACTCGACCCCACAGGGCGAAGAAGGTCGGCTCTTGATGAAAGACCCCCCAGTCGAGCCAAGCCCGGCGAGCCTGGGGCCCACCGGTCAACAGATTGAAGCCATCTGGATGGATCAACTGCACCGGCAGCAGCTCGGCCAGATCGGCCAGACGCTGGGCCTGGGCCCCGGCAATCTTGAGCTGGGTCTCGCCACTCTTGTCCTTGGCGAGACCGATGGGGACCTGGCGCCCCTCCAGTTCGCACTGGGCGAACAGGGTAAACGCCCTCTCCCCCTGGCGGATGACCCGCCCGGTCAGGTGAGTGCGAAAGGAGCGCCCCAGACCGAGGTAGTGAATGGCTTCCAGCACGCTGGTCTTGCCGCTGCCATTGCACCCGACCAGGATGTTGAGGCCGGGTGACAGCTTGAGACTGGCTTGCTGGATATTGCGAAAGTCGCTGAGCTGGAGTTTGACCAGAGACACGACTAGATCCGCATCGGCATTACCACATACTGAGCATCCTGATTGTCAAAATCCTCAATAATGGCACTGCTGACGGAATCGCTCAGACTGACCCGGATTTGGTCACATTTTAACGTATTCAGCACGTCCAGCACATAAGAGACGTTGAAGCCGATCTCCATCTCGCCAGCGGCATATTGTACGTCAAGCAGCTCTTCGGCTTCTTCCTGTTCCGGGTTGTTGGCGGTGATGCGCAGCAGGTTTTCCTGCAGATTGAGACGCACACCACGGAATTTCTCGTTGGAGAGGATGGCGGCACGGGCAAAGGCCTGGCGCAGATCCTCGCGACCGGCGATCAGGGCCTTGTCGCTGTTGCGCGGAATGACACGGCGCCAGTCCGGGAAGCGGCCATCCACCAGCTTGGAGGTGAAGATGAAACCGTCGAGGGCGGCGCGCAGGTTACTGCGGCCGATCTGCAGCCGCACCGGCTTGTCTTCCGCCTCCAGCAGACGCACCAGTTCCAGTACCCCTTTGCGCGGCAGGATAACCTGATGATCGGGCAGCGATTCCCCCACTACCTCGCGGCGGCAGGTAGCCAAGCGGTGACCGTCGGTCGCCACAGTGCGCAAGCCATGCCCTTCGCTCTCGAACAGCATGCCGTTCAGGTAGTAACGCACGTCCTGGCTCGCCATGGAGAACTGGGTAGCATCGATCAGCTTCTTCAGTTCCAGCTGGCTGATGTCGAACTCGAGCACGGACTCCCAGTCCTCGATGTTCGGGTATTCGGTCGCCGGCAGGGTCGACAGGTTGAAGCGGGAGCGGCCGGAACGGATGATCAGGCGCTCGCCTTCGGTATTGAGACGGATCTCGGCGCCTTCCGGCAGGCCGCGGCAGATATCCAGCAGCTTGCGTGCCGGCACTGTGGTGCGGCCATCTTCACTGGCTCCGTTCAGATAGACCTGACCGATCATCTCTACTTCAAGATCGGTACCGGTCAGTGACAGCAGACCGTTGCTGACATCAAGCAGCACGTTGCCGAGGATCGGCAGGGTCGGTCGGCCACCGAGGGCGCCGGACACCAGTTGCAGAGGACGTAACAGGGCCTCACGGCTAATTTCGAGCTGCATCTGTGCTCTCCGTAGTGATTAGGAGGAAAGGATTCGGATCAGGTTGGAATATTCGATCTGCATCTGTGCACTTGGTTCCGTTATCAGGAAGAAAGGGTACGGATCAGGTTGGAATAGTCCTCCTTGATGTCGTGACTCTCTTCCTTCAGCTGCTCGATCTTGCGGCAGGCATGAAGAACGGTGGTGTGGTCACGGCCACCAAAGGCATCACCTATCTCCGGCAAACTGTGGTTGGTCAGCTCCTTGGCCAGCGCCATCGCCAACTGGCGAGGACGGGCAACGGAGCGGGAACGGCGCTTGGAGAGCAGATCCGCCAGCTTGATCTTGTAGTACTCCGCCACCGTCTTCTGGATATTGTCGATGGTGACCAGCTTCTCCTGCAACGCCAGCAGATCGCGCAGCGCTTCGCGCACGAAATCGATGTTGATGGCGCGGCCCGTGAAGTTGGCGTTGGCGATCACCCGGTTGAGGGCACCTTCCAGCTCACGGACGTTGGAACGCAGCCGCTTGGCGATGAAGAAGGCCACTTCGTCCGGCAGGTGGATCTGGTTCTCGTCCGCCTTGCGCATCAGGATGGCAACCCGGGTCTCCAGCTCCGGCGGCTCGATCGCCACGGTCAGACCCCAGCCGAAGCGGGACTTGAGACGATCCTCGACACCGTTGATCTCCTTCGGATAGCGATCCGAGGTCAAGATGATCTGCTGGTTGCCTTCGAGCAGGGCGTTGAAGGTGTGGAAGAACTCCTCCTGGGAGCGCTCCTTGTTGGCGAAGAACTGGATGTCATCGATGAGCAGGGCGTCGACGCTGCGGTAATAGCGCTTGAACTCTTCGATGGCGTTGTTCTGCAGCGCCTTCACCATGTCTTGAACGAACCGCTCGGAGTGCATATAGATGACTTTTGCATCTTTTTTGCTCTCCTTGATGGCATTACCGACAGCGTGTAGCAGGTGAGTTTTACCCAGACCAGTGCCGCCATAGAGGAACAGCGGGTTGTAAGCGCCACCCGGGTTATCCGCCACCTGACGGGCAGCCGCACGGGCCAACTGGTTGGACTTACCTTCGACGAAATTCTCGAAGGTATAGTTCACGTTGGTGTTGCTCTTGTGGTTCGGTTCCGGCTTGGCTTCGGCCTTGCTTTCCCAGCTCTTCTGCAAGTTATTCACAGGTGCGGCACCCTGTGCCGGCGCTCTGGCGACAGCCACGGGATGGGGACGATTACCGATATCAAAACGCAGGGCGGGGCCATCGACCCCGCAGAGTTCATTGATGATGCCGTTCACCCGGATGAGGTACTTGTCTCGTACCCAGTCCAGAACGAAGCGATTCGGTGCATACAGGGTCAGAGTATTGTCACTCAACTCCGCTTGAAGCGGCCGGATCCACATGCTGAATTCTGCCGAGGGCAACTCATCTTGCAGCCGGTTAAGGCACTGCTGCCATAGCGAAGCAGTCACTCTAAACTCCTGTCGATTGATTAACTAAAGACCGGCTATTCTACTTTTTTAGCCGCCGGATCTCCAGCCGTCACCCCATGGATCCAGCAAATAAGATCCTTGACTTTCAAGGATCCAGCGCCATTGGATCATCATTCATCCCCAAAGTTACCCACAGCTTGATCCACCGCCATAAACGATGGATCCGGACCTCATCGTCATGTTATTTCATATAACAAAATGTCATTTATTTTTTAAATTTTATTCCAATAACATCAGCGCGAAACCAGTTATTCCAACTACAAATACAAGACATTCAGAGAGAGAAACCCCATGAAAACATCTATCAAGCTCATTTCCGGCGCTGCCATTCTGCTGGCCACCCTGTCCGGCCAAGCCATCGCCCAGGAAACCATCAAAGTTGGCATGTCCGGCAAATACTTCCCGTTCACCTTCGTCAAGCAGGACAAGCTGCAAGGCTTTGAAGTGGATATGTGGAACCAGATCGGCGAGCGCACCGGCTACAAGGTCGAATTCGTGACTGCCAGCTTCTCCGGCCTGTTTGGCATGCTGGAAACCGGCCGTATCGACACCATTTCCAACCAGATCACCATTACCGACGAGCGCAAGGCCAAGTACAACTTCTCCCAGCCTTACGTCTATGACGGCGCCCAGATCGTGGTCCGCAAAGGCAACAGCACCATCCACGGCTTCAAGGACCTGGAAGGCAAGACGGTGGCCGTGAACCTCGGCTCCAATTTCGAAGAGCTGCTGCGCAAAAACGACCCGAACAAGAAGATCGATATCCGTACCTATGACTCCAACTTCGAGCAGGACGTCGCTCTGGGTCGTATCGATGCTTTCGTGATGGACCGCGTCTCCACCGCCCAGCTGATCAAGGAGTCCAAGCTGCCGCTGCAACAGGCTGGCGCGCCGTTCGAAACCATCGAGAACGCCCTGCCCTTCCTGAAAACTCCGGAGAAAGAGGTGGTGCTGAAGAAGGTTGACGAGGCCCTGACCGCCATGCGCAAGGATGGTTCCCTGCGTCAAATTTCCGAGAAATGGTTCGCCGCGGATATCACGACCAAATAAATGATGGATTTCGACTTCGAATACACGCTGGGGCTGTTTCCCATTCTGCTCAAATATCTGGGCACCACGATGGAAATGGCCCTGTGGGGATTCGTATTTGCACTCGTACTGTCGCTGGCCCTGGCGATAGTACGGGTGTTTCGCGTTCCCGCAATTCACTGGCTGGCGATGCTCTATATCTCGTTCTTTCGGGGTACTCCGCTGCTCGTTCAGCTGTTCCTGCTCTATTACGGGCTGCCGCAACTCTTCCCCATCTTCGTGGGGATGGATGCCTTTACCGCCGCCATCATAGGGTTGACCCTGCACTTCGCCGCCTACATGGCCGAGTCGATCCGTGCCGCCATTCTGGGGATACACAAGAGCCAGATGGAGGCCTCGCTCAGTATCGGCATGAGCCGTTACCAGGCGATGCAACGGATCATTCTGCCGCAGGCGGCCCGCATCGCGACCCCGTCGCTGATGAACTACTTCATCGACATGATCAAGAGTACCTCGCTGGCGTTTACCCTGGGGGTGGCCGAAATCATGGGCAAGGCGCAGATGGAGGCCTCCTCCTCCTTCAAGTTCTTCGAGAGCTTCATGGCGGTGGCCCTGGTCTACTGGATAGTGGTCATCTTCTTCACCCGCTTGCAGCATCTGCTGGAAGTGCGCCTCAACCGTGCCTATTAAAGGAGGGCCACCATGATCAAGCTAACCGGCCTCGCCAAGGCATATGACGGCAACCAGGTGCTGAACAGCATCGATTTGGAGGTCAAAAAGGGGGAAATCGTCGTTATTATCGGTCCCTCGGGTACCGGCAAGTCGACCCTGCTGCGCTGCCTCAACCTGCTGGAAACCCCGGATGCGGGCCAGCTGGTCATCGACGACCTGCAACTCAACCTGGCCAGCGCCAGCGAACAGCAGGCCATCGAGCTGCGCAAGCGAGCCTCCTTCGTATTCCAGAACTACGCCCTGTTTGCCAACAAGACGGCACAGGACAACATCGCCGAAGGACTGATCACCGTCTGGAAGCAGCCGAAGGCGGAGGCCCGCGCCACCGCCCTCGGTATCCTGGAAGACATAGGCCTGGCCGACAAGAAGGATGCCTACCCGGCCTCCCTCTCCGGCGGCCAACAACAGCGGGTGGGTATAGGCCGCGCCATGGCGGCCCACTCCAAGGTCATCCTGTTTGACGAGCCCACGTCAGCCCTCGATCCCGAATGGGTCGACGAGGTGCTGGGGCTGATGAAGAAACTGGCACGCCAGCACCAGACCATGGTGGTGGTGACCCATGAGATCGAATTCGCTCGGGATGTCGCCGATCGGGTGATCTTCATGGAGGGAGGGCGGATCGTGGAGCAGGGTCCGCCAGATCAGATACTGGTCGATCCCAAGGATCCCCGAACCCGGGAGTTCCTGCGCAAAGTGCTAAAATAGCTCTCTCTTTGGCGGCCTGGCCGCCTTTTTTATTGGTGGATCCCTTGTTTAACAACGGCCAGCCAGTATAATCCGGAGCCCTTGATCCTCCGGATCCTCACACCCTGCCATGGTCCTTTCAAGACCGGAACAGGATGGAAGGGAACGGCGGATTGACTAAAAGCCGAACTCTGTTTAGAATTCGGCCTCTTTTGCTAGTCGTCACACGCTATAGCTGGCGCGTCGGCTAAGTGTGACAATCAAAACTGTACAGTAATACGGAATCGAATCATGAAACGTACTTTTCAACCGTCCAACCTGAAGCGCAAGCGCTCTCACGGTTTCCGCGCCCGCATGGCTACTGCCAACGGTCGTAAAGTTCTGGCCGCTCGTCGTGCCAAGGGTCGTGCTCGTCTGGTAGTTTAATGCCTACCCAGCACACCTTCTCTCGGGAGTTACGTCTGTTAACTCCCGAACACTTCAAACGCGTATTCGCCGAGCCTGTCCGGGCCGCTTCCCCGCAAATTACGCTTCTCGCCTGCCCCAATTCACTCGAACACCCACGTCTTGGTCTCGCCGTGCCCAAAAAAGCACTCAAGCGTGCCGTCTGGCGTAACCGTGTCAAACGTGTGGTTCGGGAAAGTTTCCGCCTCAAACAGCATCAGCTGCCCGCTATCGACATCGTGGTGATCGCCAAGGCCGGTGTGAAAGAGATGGATAACGAGGAACTGTTCAAGTTACTGGAAAAGCTATGGCGCACTCTGTCACGCCGTTGCAATGGGTAGCTATCAAACTGATACGCCTGTATCAGCTAATCATTAGTCCCCTGCTGGGGCCGCGCTGCCGTTTTACCCCGACTTGTTCCCAATTTGCGATAGAAGCAATCCGACTTCACGGTTTCATAAAAGGCGTTTGGTTAGCTAGCAAACGTCTATTAAAATGCCATCCCTTATCCGAGGGTGGTTATGACCCGGTTCCGCAACCAAAGCGAAGAAACTGAAGACTATGGAATCACAACGCAATCTACTCCTGATCGGTTTGCTGTTCGTGAGCTTTTTGCTCTGGCAACAGTGGGAGTCCGACAAGGCTCCGAAGCCGGCCCCGACAACCGTGGCCCAAACCGAACAATTCGTACCTGAAGCCGGTCAGTCCGGTGATATTCCTCAGGTTTCCGAGCAAGCCAATGCGAGCGCCGCACGCAAGCTGATCACCGTCTCCTCCGACGTGCTCAAGCTGACCCTGGATACCCAGGGCGGTGACATCGTCTCTGCCGAACTGCTGGCCCACAAGCTGGAAGAGGGCAAGGACAAGCCGTTCGTGCTGCTGACCAGCCAGCCTGACCACCTCTATGTCGCCCAGAGCGGCCTGGTTGGTCGCAATGGCCCCGACAGCCAGGCCGAAGGTCGTCCCACCTATGAAGCCGCCCAGACCAGCTACCAGCTGGCCGACGGTCAGGATCAAGTCGTGGTTCCCATGACCTGGACCGACAGCAAGGGTGTGGTCTTCACCAAGGAATTCGTGCTCAAGCGCGGTGACTACGCCGTTGGCGTCGATTACAAGATCGACAACAAGTCTGCCGAGCCGGTCCAGGTACAGTTCTATGGTCAGCTGAAGCAGACCATTGCAACGCCGAAGGATCAGGAAGGTCATGCCATGGTGGCCAGCGCCTACCGTGGTGGCGCCTTCTCCAGCGAAGACACCCGCTACAAGAAGTACACCTTCGACGAGATGAAGGATGCCGACCTGAGCAAGACCACCCAGGGTGGTTGGGTCGCCATGCTGCAACACTACTTCGTCTCTGCCTGGGCGCCGAATGCCAACGACACCAACAGCTTCTACAGCCGCGTGATCCCGGGCAAAGCCCAGGCCATCATCGGCTACAAGGCACCGCTGGTTGACGTGGCCGCCGGTCAGCAGGTCGAACTGACCAGCAAGCTGTGGGTCGGTCCCAAGCTGCAAGACCAGATGGCCAAGGTAGCCAATCACCTCGACCTGACCGTCGACTACGGCTGGCTCTGGTTCATCGCCCAACCGCTGCACTGGCTGCTGACTGTGTTCCACGGCCTGGTCCAGAACTGGGGTGTGGCCATCATCATGCTGACCCTGCTGGTTCGCGGTATCATGTTCCCGCTGACCAAGGCCCAGTACACCTCCATGGCCAAGATGCGCATGCTGCAGCCCAAGATTGCTGCCCTGCGCGAGCGCTTCGGCGACGATCGCCAGAAGATGTCTCAGGGCATGATGGAGCTGTACAAGAAGGAGAAGGTCAACCCGCTGGGTGGCTGTCTGCCGATCCTGGTTCAGATGCCGATCTTCATCGCCCTCTACTGGGCACTGATGGAATCCGTTGAGCTGCGTCACGCGCCGTTCGCCCTGTGGATCACCGACCTGTCAGTGAAGGACCCCTTCTTCGTGCTGCCAATCCTCATGGGTGCCTCCATGTGGTATCTGCAGAAGATGAGCCCGACCACCATTACCGACCCGATGCAGCAGAAAGTGATGCAGTTCATGCCGATCATCTTCACTTTCATGTTCCTCTGGTTCCCGGCAGGTCTGACCCTGTACTGGCTGGTGAGCAACGTCATCTCCATCATCCAGCAGACCATCATCTACCGTCAGCTGGAGAAGAAAGGCCTGCACTCACGCAACTGATGCGCAGCCAATCTTCCCGTGATGACAAAAGAGGCGGCCTTCGGGCCGCCTTTTTTATTACAATGTCCACCAATTACCGAACAAACGAGCCAAGCAAGATGACTACAGATACGATCGTGGCCCAGGCCACCGCCCCCGGCCGTGGCGGCGTCGGCATAGTCCGGGTCTCCGGTCCCGCCGCCGAACAGGTGGCCGAGATAGTACTCGGCAAACGCCCGCGAGTGCGTTACGCCGAATATCTGCCGTTCAGGGATGAGCAAGGCGAAGTGCTGGATCAGGGCATCGCCCTGCTGTTCAAGGCCCCCAACAGCTTCACCGGCGAAGACGTGCTGGAGCTGCAGGGCCACGGCGGCCCGGTCATCATGGACATGCTGGTGCGCCGCATCCTGCAGATCAAGGGGCTGCGCCCTGCCCGCCCCGGCGAGTTCAGCGAGCGCGCCTTCATGAATGACAAGCTGGATCTGGCCCAGGCCGAAGCCATCGCCGACCTCATCGAAGCCTCCAGCGAGCAGGCCGCCCGCAGTGCCATGCACTCCCTGCAGGGGCAGTTCTCCAACAAAATCCAGCAGCTGGTGGAGAGCCTGATCCGCCTGCGCATCTATGTGGAAGCGGCCATCGACTTCCCGGATGAAGAGATCGATTTTCTCTCCGACGGCAAGGTAGCGGGGGATCTTTACTCCATCATGGGGTCGCTGGACGAGGTTCGCAGCGAAGCCAGGCAGGGCGCCCTGCTGCGGGAAGGGATGAAGGTGGTGATCGCCGGTCGTCCCAACGCTGGCAAGTCGAGCCTGCTCAATGCCCTGGCCGGGCGCGAGTCCGCCATCGTCACCGAGATCGCCGGTACCACCCGCGATGTGCTGCGCGAGCATATCCACCTGGATGGCATGCCTCTGCACATCATCGACACCGCCGGCCTGCGCGACACCCAGGACAAGGTGGAGCAGATCGGCATTGAGCGTGCCTGGGCCGAGATCGAACAGGCCGACCGGGTGCTCTTCATGGTGGATGGCACGACGACAGATGCGGTGGACCCGCGGGAAATCTGGCCGGAATTTGTTGATCGGTTGCCAAAAAACATCGGCCTCACCGTCATTCGCAACAAGGCCGACCTGACCGGTGAAGATCTGGCGCCGAGCGAGGAGCTGGGCCACGCCGTCTATCGCATCTCCGCCAAGACCGAGCTGGGGCTGCCCGCCCTGCGCGAGCA
>NZ_CDCG01000031.1:0-378 GCF_000819845.1 Aeromonas enteropelogenes | reverse complement strand
CTGCCCGCCCTGCGCGAGCACCTGAAGGCCTGCATGGGCTTCCAAGGCAACACCGAAGGGGGCTTCATGGCCCGCCGCCGCCATCTGGACGCGCTGGAGCGGGCCGCCGAGCGGCTGCTGGTGGCCAAGGAGCAGCTGGAGGTATTCGTCGCCGGCGAGCTGGTGGCCGAAGAGCTGCGTCTGGCGCAGGAGTCCCTCTCCGAGATCACCGGCGAGTTCAGCTCAGACGATCTGCTGGGCCGGATCTTCTCCAGCTTCTGCATCGGCAAGTAAGGCCGAACTACAACGCCGAGAGCCGGCAAGAAACAGATACCGTTTGATGGCATCCCCATCTTCTCGCGGCTCCTGACGCCTCCTGATAACCCTGTCCGCCATGGT
>NZ_CDCG01000030.1 GCF_000819845.1 Aeromonas enteropelogenes | reverse complement strand
GCTGAATACCCTGGGCCTACTTGTCAGAAAGCCTCGAGTGTAGCGGTTATCCAGAGCTAGGGAAGTCATGACTTGCTGGCTGATTTGGGCAACAACGCCCTGGTGATGCGCAAGGAAGGGCTGGCGCACTGGAAGAAGATATCGGGGTATCACCGTCGCTCGCTGGCAGAGACGGCGATGTATCGCTTCAAGCAGTTGCTGGCGGGGAAAATCAGTCTGCGTAACTACAATGGCCAGGTGGGAGAAGTCATGGCGTATGTCAGCGCCATAAACAAACTGAATACCCTGGAACTACCTGTCAGACAGCCCCGAGTGTAGCGGTCACCTGGGGCTGGCGAAGTCATGACTTGCTGGCTGATTTGGGAAACAACGCCGGGCCATGCCGAACGCTGGTACACTGCCGGAAACAGAAATTTAGCGCTGTGACTGGTCCTGCTACCACGATTAACAAAAAGGTGGGTGTCCAGTTTTTCGTTTCCCGACCTAGCTAACCTAGGCACAGCCAAACGGCTCAATAAGCTCTATCAACCGACCAAATACCTGATATCAGCAGACCATCGAATGAATTTTCCGTGGCCTGCCTTCATCCATAATGTTAAAGTAACGCATTAAATGTCACTGAAGGTTTATTTATGTTCGGCCCTATATCACCAACAATATATAATGTGCTTGTATATATCGCAATTAGCATTAGTGCATCAGTTTTCATATCTCATATAATCTACCATTACAACAATGTTAGAGACAATATAGAAACTCCTTCTATAAATCACAAACAAGCCATTCATAAATACATATTGTTTTATATTGTGATGGCATGCTTAGTAGTTTGTTGGTCATGGATTGCATTTTCGCCAATTAGCATCGGGCATCTTGATGAAATATCATATTTAAATGAACCTATTAATCCACAGATATGGAATGGACGATTTTTCCCTCTCGGCCACTTAGAGTTCAATTACTTATATCCATCAATGTTTGGGGGAGAGCTATGGCCATTGTACATTCTTCCATTTTGTCAGTTGGTGGTTTTCATTTGGTGCGTGGATTATATAATAAAGCCAGCCAACATATATGTAAGAATGTTTGCCATCTGTTTAACCTATTGGCTTTCAGCTAGCATTCCAATGGTAAACTTGGTTATCCCTGAACGAAATGCTATATTTTTTCTGTTGATTGCTCTCTGTTTCTTAAAGAAATACTCAGCCCACGCCAATATAATAGCATTGTATGGCTCCGTGATTGCATTCGGGTTATCCTTATACTATAAGGAGCCTATGTTTTCCTTTGCTATTGCGTTTGCCGTTACACATTGGTTCTACAATGTCTTACGACACGAAAAATGTATTAATCTTAAATTAGGACACAATGTAGCTGCTGAGGCTGGAATTTTTCTATCAGGATTGTTTTTTTTACTAGGATATTACCTTTTCGTATTGGCAGGCCCAGCACAAAGTTCAACATATATGAATATATCGGTTAAACCGAACGTAGCCGAATATATTTCAAGAGCTTGGTTCTTCACATGGAAACGACCATTTTTATCCATCCTTGTAATAAATGCAATTATATCACATACCTACATCAATAAATCGTCCCAAGATAGAGCATTATCAATGGGTTTGATAGCAGGAGGCACTGCTTATCTTGCTGCTTTAGCCACTTTAAACATGCCAGTAAATGGCTATTATTATGCTATTCCACTCCTATCAATCTCTCTATCATTTTTTATTTGCGTAAAACATCTTTTAAAAATAAAATCATTCGCGGTTTTAGCTTTATCGTCTATTGTGTTTATTACCGTTGTTGTTTTACAGTCAAAAAACTTAAAAGAAGACATTTTTTTAAGAAAAAACACTCAAAACGAGTTTTTGTTTATAAGCAAAGCTATAGATGACAACCGCAATGTAAAAAACATTTACTTTGCAATAGATGATAAATCTGATCCATATCCAGACTACAGCACGACAATCCTTGAACTCTATCTGTATAAGTTTAAAGGCATGGGGGCATTTAACATCACAAGTAAAAGTGGCTGCTATCCATGGAATGAGTATAAAAACGACAATAAAATACACTGTATCAAAAAAGATTTTTCGATGACGGATAAATATGACCTTATCATCGTTGAAAATGATGTCATTTCAGTGGAAAAAGAAAGCTCCATATACAGTGTATTTACGTCACCATTTTCTCTTAAAGAAAATGGGCATAAAAACAAACTGCATTTAATGTTAAACAAGACAGCAAAAAAATAACTGCTACGAACATGAAAAATTAAAAATGGGTATGCTTAGTTACTAGGCATGCCCATTATCATTTGTTCATGCCCAATATATAAATCTTTTCAATGATTACATACCTTAGTGCGAGAGTTTAAGTTCCGCAGAACTCGATTAAAACCAATCAATGTTACAGATGCCAACACTGTGGAACTAGCGAAACAGCGATGGCTACTCGAAGTGACCACGCCTATGTGTCTGCTCCCCTAAGGCCTGAAAGACTCTGACGGAAAATGAAAGTTCACAAAAAGGATCCAGACCCAGCTCGCGCCCAGTGCTGGCGCGGGGAGCAGATATCCTCCCTCAGTAGTTCACCGGCATGATTTTCAACGGCGTTGTTGCCCAAAT
>NZ_CDCG01000029.1:31554-31856 GCF_000819845.1 Aeromonas enteropelogenes | reverse complement strand
CCCTTCATCCCCTCCCCCCGATGCCCGCCCCCTGACTTTGGGTTTGGTCTGACGGGGGGATGGCCGTATAATCGCCGCCTGTATAAATAAACAGGAGTGGTGATGGACGTTTCAACCCTGCTCGACGGGCTCAATGACAAGCAAAGAGACGCGGTGGCGGCCCCCCGTTGCAACCTGCTGGTGCTGGCCGGCGCCGGCTCGGGCAAGACCCGGGTGCTGGTGCACCGTATCGCCTGGCTGATGCAGGTGGAACGCTGTTCACCCTTCTCCATCATCGCGGTGACCTTTACCAACAAGGCGGC
>NZ_CDCG01000029.1:0-31268 GCF_000819845.1 Aeromonas enteropelogenes | reverse complement strand
ACCTTTACCAACAAGGCGGCGGCCGAGATGCGCGGGCGGGTCGAGAAGGTGATTGGCGACGGCGTGCGCGGCATGTGGATCGGCACCTTCCACGGCATCGCCCATCGCCTGCTGCGGGCCCACCATCTGGATGCGGGCCTGCCGCAGGATTTCCAGATCCTCGACTCCGACGACCAGTACCGCCTGATCCGCCGGGTGCTCAAGGCGCTCAACCTCGACGAGAAGCACTGGGCCCCGCGCGCCGTGATGGGCTACATCAACGGCAAGAAGGACGAGGGGCTGCGCCCCGGCGACATCGACCTCTATGGCGACCCCGTCACCCGCACCTATCAGCAGATCTACAAGACCTATCAGGAGACCTGCGATCGCTCCGGGCTGGTGGACTTCGCCGAGCTGTTGCTGCGCGCCCACGAGCTGTGGCTCAACAAGCCGCATATCCTTGAGCACTACCGCGATCGCTTCCAGAACATCCTGGTGGACGAGTTCCAGGATACCAACGGCATCCAGTACGCCTGGCTGCGGATGCTGGCCGGCGACACCGGCAAGGTGATGATCGTCGGCGACGATGACCAGTCCATCTACGGCTGGCGCGGCGCCAAGATAGAGAACATCCAGCGCTTCCTGACCGACTATCAGGGGGCCGAGACCATTCGCCTCGAGCAGAACTACCGCTCCACCGCCAACATCCTCAAAGCCGCCAACAGCGTCATCGCCAACAACGCCGAGCGCCTTGGCAAGGAGCTGTGGACCGAGGGGGCCGAGGGGGAACCGATTTCGTTGTACGCCGCCTTCAACGAGGTGGACGAGGCCCGCTTCGTGGTCGGCCGCCTCAAGGACTGGAAAGAGAAGGGCGGTCTCTTGGCCGACTGCGCCATCCTCTATCGCTCCAACGCCCAGTCGCGGGTGCTGGAAGAGGCACTGATGCAGGACGCCATGCCGTATCGCATCTACGGCGGCCTGCGCTTCTTCGAGCGCCAGGAAATCAAAGATGCCATGGCCTACCTGCGTCTTATCAACAACCGTGGCGACGACGCCAGCTTCGAGCGGGTGGTCAACACGCCGACCCGCGGCATCGGCGATCGCACCCTGGAAATCCTGCGCAACAACGCTCGCGATCAGGGCCAGAACCTGTGGCAATCGGCCAAGGCGCTGCTCAACGACAAGGTGCTGACCGGTCGCGCCGGCAACGCGGTGCGCGGCTTTGTGGAGTTGATCGACGCGCTGGAGGAGCAGGTTTCCCTGCTGCCGCTGCACCAGCAGGCAGATATCGCCATCCAGCACTCCGGCCTCAAGGCCATGTATCTGGCGGAAAAAGGCGAGAAATCCCAGGCGCGGGTAGAGAACCTGGACGAACTGGTCACCGCCTGCCGCCAGTACCAGCGCCCGGACGAGCTGGAAGATATGAGCGATCTCTCCGCCTTCCTCGCCCACGCGGCACTGGAATCCGGCGAGAATCAGGCGGACGAATATGCCGATGCGGTGCAGCTGATGACATTGCACAGCGCCAAGGGCTTGGAGTTCCCGCTGGTGCTGCTGGTCGGTGTGGAAGAGGGGATGTTCCCCAGCCAGCAATCCACCGAGGAGTCGGGCCGGCTGGAGGAGGAGCGCCGCCTCTGTTACGTCGGCATGACCCGCGCCATGGAGAAGCTCTACATCTGTTATGCCGAGAGCCGCCGCATCTACGGCCGCGAGATGTTCCACAAGCCGAGCCGCTTTATCCGCGAGATGCCCGCCGAGTGTCTGGAGGAGATCCGGTTGCGCACCCAGGTCAGCCGCCCCACCCAGTACGGCCGCTTTAGCCAGAACGAGGTGCAGCAGAGCTTCGACGCCAGCGGCATCAAGCTCGGCCAACGGGTGCTCCATCCAAAATTCGGCGAAGGGATCGTGCTTAACTTCGAAGGGGTCGGCCAGCAGAGCCGGGTGCAGATCCAGTTCGACGACGTCGGCGCCAAGTGGCTGGTAACGGCGTATGCCAGATTGGAAGCGCTCTGATTATTCTCTCCTTTTGATAAAAACAACCCGGCTTAGGCCGGGTTGGTGCCTACTTATACTTGCATAAACAGCCCTCTAGGTTTGACTGCTTGAGTTCATGCCCCCAATGGATTACCCCCATATATATTCAAATAGTGTGACATGCCTCATAGCAAACACCTATTTACATGAAATACAAATAAGATATGTATACAATAATGCGCTTAAAACTTTAAACTACTACCATCCACACTTAACTTAATGGTTATCCCTTATATGGTGTTTGAAGATGACAGAAAAAGAATCATTAATTAAGAGGATTTTTTTAGGCTCTGCAGAGATAATATGGGCAGCCATCATTTTATATTTAATAATTTTTACGTTAAATGAAGTTTTCGACAATGTAATTATCGATTATATTAAAAACCATGTAAAATATATCACCTCTGATTCTATAGCTGCAAAATCATTATCCAATGATGATAAGGCAACAATTGAACGATTAATTAACTCTGGTGTTGTATTAACATCAAATGATTTATTAGAGCGAACTGTTGAATTTTACACCAATGTAATTTCCGTTCTTGTTTTCACTGTTTCAGCATTTTCTATCGTGTCCTTTTTTTATATCAAAGGAAGTGTTGAAGATAAAAACTCCAGTCAAATAAGAAGCGCCGTATCAGCATACTTTGAAACAGATAAAGGGAACTACCTACAAACATTAGAGATAGTCAAGAATGAATTTGAAGGATGGACTGATGCGTATGACTTGGATAAAATAGGCCAGATGGTCAGGAAAACAGACTCTACTAGCGAAGATTTAAAGAATATAAAGCAAGAAATTGAAGTTATGATATCTAAGTTTGAACAGTTACGTGCTAATGTAGATTCTCACATTAAATCTCATAGTAGCGATAATAAAGAAGTTGCTGCAGAGAAAGTCGTTAATCCGGAGATGACGGGAAATTAATATGGCAATCAGACCTCGTAAACAGAAAATCATGTCTGATTTTTCACTAGACCAAGCATCTAGTGCCATGGTTATAAAAAATCCAACCCAACTCTTGCAGTTAGCTAAAGCTAGTGACATTGAGACTATGCCACTGGATGTAATTTCTGTTGCGACAAAACTGCTAGGATTACGTCTGCAATTTAAACCGTTAGAAGAATCCGTTTCAGGTTGCTTAAAATTTATTGATGGTCGTTGGACTGTTTATATAAATTCACTTGATCACCCTAAAAGACAACGTTTTACTCTAGCCCATGAGATTGCTCACTTTATCCTTCATAGAGATAATGTAGGATATAACTTTGTAGACAAAGAATTTTTCAGAAGTTCTAGCTCACAAGATAAAATAGAGCTAGAGGCGAACAACTTCGCTGGTGCAATTTTAATTCCAAAGGATGAATTAAAAAAATTAGTTGTCGAAAAGAATATTAGAGAACTAGATAGGTTGAGTGATTTTTTTGACACATCAGCGATCGCTGTTAAGGTCCGTTCTGACGTGATATCTAGGGGGTATTATGATTTCTAATAAAAAGTATTTTCCTACGACCAAGACAACGATAGCCGAGATGAGATGTCTCAAAAACCTATCTGATGATGTTAAAGATGGTATTATTCCTGTTTTTGAGCTTACTAAGTCAAGAAAAACAAAAAATGATAAAGATGGGGATGTTTATAAACGAATAAAAGAAATTTATGATATTTTCGAACAACGACAATTTGTTCTAGATATAACCAATGAACAATCATTAACTAACCCACAAATAGAAAGTTTTTTTGATGACTTTGATAATTGGGTAGACTTTATAAAAGAAATATCTAATTCTTACAACTGTAACGTGATCCCCACAATATTATTATTTGAAGACTCGACGCGCGAAGAAATTACTGATTTATATCATAAACTTAAAACTATTTCAGGTAGTGGGAAGGTGTGTCTAAAAATTGACATGCCAAGTTTTTATAATAAACGTAATCAGGAAACTTTACACACAATTATTGATGTGAGCAAAGAGTTAGATGATGACATTATCATTGTCAACACAGGATTTCTCGATCAAAACAGTGGTGAAACGCATTGGAAATTAAAACAATGCCAGGATGTCTTACGACTTATAGATAAGAAAAGTAATAATTTAGTTGTATTTACAGTATCAACTTTTCCGAAATCAATGCTTGACTCCGCAAGCAAAGAAAAAGAATTTGAAAATCCTGAACATAAGAAGTGTGGTGAAGTAAGCTTCCAATCATTTAAAATATATGAAACTCTTAGGAGAGAGTTTGATTATATTCATTATGGTGACTATGCATGTATTCATCCACATAGAAATGAGGCAAAAGCATTTAAATGGGTACCTAGAATAGATTATCCATTTTCACAGAAAATTTTCTACTTTCGAACTGATGCTGGATATGCCGCGTGTGCAAAAGAATTAGTTCATAAGTACAAAGATATTAAAAACGATCAGTTGAGATGTTGGGGTAGAGATGAAGTCTTTTCTGCAGCTAGCGGAGCCCCAGGAGGGCTTAGCCCATCGTATTGGATTTCGGTAAGGTCAAATATACACATAACAAGAATGCATGGTCTCGTTAAATAGAATTTATTACATGTCGTCGAAGAGAGAGCATCATCAACTTTTCATAGTTATTTAGTTGCTCTCTCTGATTTAAATATAAATCGTATATGCTAGATATACGAGCAGATATATGTTCGTTAATAAGTTTATCTATGTTTTTAATGGTTAGTTTGCCAGCTAAAACATCGTCTATCATGTCTGCTTTATTTTTCTTGCTAGACAATTTTTTTAAAAATGAGAGTTCACACATCGATAACCTAGCCCGAACATCCAACCTCACCCTTAATTTTGCCTTTCTTAATAAGATAAACTCATTATTTTTAATAAAAATTATTCCAGCATCAATATTTTTATTGTCTTGTATCTTTTTTAAATGCTTCTCCCCACATACAACATATGTAGAATTGAAGCATTTTTTATAATCATCAACCTGCTCTTGAAGAGTAGACAATGAGTCAAAATCACTTTTTATTTCAAAGGCAATTAGATATTTATTGCTTGAACATATTATGTCCGCACGACGACGCCCATTTAAAAATGGGAATTCAAACATCATCGTACCACCGAAGACCCTAGGAATATAATCAAGGGACAACAGTTTTATATTTTCCGCATTACCCATATAATCATTAACATCTTAACATGGAAAAGAACATTCATTATTTTATCATGTTTATATATTTTTGTATCTCTTTTATGAGCTCTAGTTCTCTTGCAAAAAACAACTTTGTATATGGGAAATATTTATATATCCCATTTTGTTATACCTTTGATTTAATATAAAACAATCAAGGAATTGTGTTATAGCTTCAAAAGTATAGAGTTAGGTAGCGATCATATATACATTTAGTAGCTAGAGAATTCCCCCTAGTGGTTTGTTCCAATCATCCCATCACCAATCTACTGTAGATCCATCTTATACCGGAACAAGAGCTCGAATTAATGGCAAAGAGGGGTGAGCCTGTTGCACCTTGGCAACGCTGTGGCGCAGCAAGTCGATCTGCTCCACCAGCAGCCGATTGTTGCGCCGCTCCAGCAGGTTGACGGTAAAGAACCTGGTTCCTCCGGGCCACCATGCCCGCCGCCAGTTGGCCATCCCCTTCCTCTCGCCTCGGCCGAAATGCCAAGCATAGCCTTGCCTCACTTCGATCTGCTTGCAGGCCATGATGACGCGGATGTTCCATTACGCGATCGTCCGATTACGCTTCGCTAATCGAACCTACACGGACAGGAAATATGGGGCACCCATCTTTCTGGCAGAAGGCGTAGCTGGTGAGGCTACGCCGTGTTTTTAGGTGAAGAAATCTGATCACTTGACCAACTTGCTCTCCATCACTCCTTGTTTGCCCTCCTCTTCACTGACCTGACTCAGCTTGGAGCGGGCCATCAGCAGGCCCATCTTGACCTCCTGCCAGACGTAGTAGTTTTTGCCCGCCTCGGTGCTGAGGGTCAGGGTGGCATCGTTCTCCGACTTGGAGGTGATGGTGTGGCTGCCCGGCGTCACCTGCTTGAGGATATAGGTGTGGGCCACGGTATCGCCGACCGCCATGCCATCCACCAGCACCGGCATCTTGACGGCGGCCCCGAAGGTTTCATTGCGATAGATATAGAGGTTGGCGGCATTGGCCGGGGCGACAAACTGCTTGGCCTGAGCATCCGCCGAGGTGTCGGCCATGGGCACGGAGGCACAACCAGACAACAGACCCGCCGACAGCAAGGCGGCGGTTACCATTAATTTCCTGAACATAGTCTTTGTTTTTATTGGATTAAAGGGAGGTAAAGGTTCGCATGAGACTTAATTGGCAAGCAACCGCTCAAACCACAGCGGGTGTGACCGGACTCAATATTCCGGCAATTAATGGTGATACCACAGCGCTTTGAAGGAGCCCTCAAGCACGGCATACTGCCCGTTGCTTGATGGGAGTCATTAATGTCTAAATGGATGCCAAGGATGCGCCGACTGGGACGGTGGATCGTGTTCAAAATGGTGCTGGCGCTACTGGCCAGCCTGCTGTTTGCCCTCTCGTTCACCCTGTTCCAGTACGCTTCCTGGTGGCCGATGCTGACAGACAATGCATTTCTTGTGTGGGGCGGCTCCTATCAAGGAAATACCTTTGCCGAGCTGGCTCTGCCCATGCTGGAGTTGGGTACCCTTCTGGGCACACTCTTCTGGCCACTGTTTCTGCTGGCGCCCCGTCTGTTGCTGTTACCACTCTTTACCATGATCTGGCTATGGCAGGCTTACGAAACAGCCTTTATGACGGCGACGGCCTCAACCTGGCAACCCCATGAGATTATTTGGTCCTTTATCCTGCCCCACTGGCACTGGCTACTGGCCATCCTGTTGCCAGCTCTGTTGCTGATCCACCATCTTGGCAAACGACAACCCGGCCTGCGAGCTGATCTAGTGAAACGTGGTAGGTAAACAGGGAGAAATCAGAAACCCGGCCGTCAGACGAGGTGCTGCGGCCGGGTGAATTGTAAAGAGTAGGGTGACAGATAAAGCGGGTTATCAGCCTAGTCTAATCAACTCGATGGGCGCGTAACGCTCTTGAGAGTTGGCCAGCAGCACGCACTTCTCATGCTCTGCCTCATAGGGGGTCATATTGTCGGTGTGGGCCTCCTTCAGGGTATCGACGGCGCCGGTGGCGGCAATCATCACCCGCTGGCCGATGTTGAGCACGTTTCTGTTGCGATCATAGATCTTCATTGCTTTCTCCTTTTCCTGCGTCCGGGCCTGTGCCCGGGACAACGGAGCCAGACTACGCCCCTGAAAAAACGGGATGTATGTCACAGATCAAAAAAGGGGCAAAGAGGGACTCATCACGGCGAGGGAATCCGGGGGCGCTGGCAGAGCCTGTCGGGCTACACGCGCGCGAGCTGCGCTTTCTGCCGCCATGGGCTCGAAGCAAAAGGCGGATCCGTTATAGTGAACCTCGCTCGCACCAAGCCGCTTTCAACCTACAGGGAATGCACCATGAATCGCGATATCACAGCCCAGTTTATCAAGATGCTGACCAACCTCGACCACTGCCTGGCCAAGGCGCAATCCCATGCCGAGGCGAAACAGTTCAATGTGGAGAACTTCTTCAACGAGCGCCTTATCGTCGACATGCTGCCGCTCGCCAAACAGGTACTGATCTGCTGCGATTCGGCCCGCGCCGTGGTGGCCACCGCCAGCCACAGCGAGACACCGGCCATGGGGGACGAACCCAAAACCATGGCGGATCTGCGCGCCCATATCGGCAACACCATCGCCTTTTTGCAAAGCAGGCTGGACGCCGACTACAGCTATTACGAAAGCGGCCACTACTTCCCCTACTGGGCCGATGGCAAGGGGATGGACGGCCATACCTGCGTTCATGAGTACGGCATTCCCAACTTCTACTTCCACCTCACCATGACCTATGCCCTGCTGCGCCAGGCCGGGGTCGATCTCGGCAAGCGCGACTATCTGGGCGGGATCAATTTGCAGTAAGGATTGCAGGCACTACATCGACTCACCGTCGCGAGAACAAGCCACTAGATAACCAACAGCCTGCCATCCGGCAGGCTGTTGCGTTTCAGAGAGGCAGCCAGGCGTTAAAACGGCCCTTGGCTCTCGCGCAGCTGGTCGGGCAGGCCATCGTGATCCCCCAGCTCGCGGGTCGGCACATCATCCCAGTGGCGCTCGCCGATCTGGCGGTTGCGCTCGGGGTGCAGGGCATAGTGGATGCGATTGTCATCCCGCTCCCTGTCGCCGACACAGAGCAGCCGCACCGGCTTGTCGGTGTTGTTGATAAAGGTGTGGGCCAGGCCATCGCCCGCCTTGAAGCCGACCGAGTCGCCGGGCTGCAGCCGATGGAGCTCGCCATCGAGCCAGACATCCGGGGTGCCTTCCAGCACGTGGACGAATTCATCCTCGCTCTCTTCGGCGTGAGGCCAGCTGGTGCGATGACCCGGGGCCAGCAGTTCGTGGTGAATGCCGATGCGGGCAAAGCCGTAGTGGCTGCCAAGGGGACTACCCTGGGACAGTCGCTCCTGGCTGCCGGCGTAGCAACCCGGCTCCGCTTCTTGCAGTTCGCTCCAGTGTTTGATGCAGGGGTGACGGCTCATGGCGGGCTCCTGTGGCACGGGCGCTAAAGGTGGACGCTCATCCTACCTTTGCCGCAGGGCACAGGAAAAGTGGAAGTCGGCTGGCCAGATGAGCCCCTCAGGCGAGGGGCTTGATGGGAGTCGTTGTTACTTCCCCTTGATGCATGGCAGCGGGGGCAGCTGGCCCTGTTGGGCAACCCGGGTCATCTGGTAGTTGCCCTGCAGATCCCGATAGACGCGGGTGTTCCACACCTCGCCGTTGTCGAGCTGGAATTCGATATCGTAGTTGACCCCGGACACCACCTGGCTGCGCACCTCGCGGATGCTATCGAGCTTGGCGGCCGTGTTCATGCGAGCCAGCACGCTGGCCAGTGCGGCGTCGGCCTGGGTATTCGGCAGGGCCTGAACCTGCCAGCCACCGGCCAGCGCGGCACACTGCGGTTGCTGCGGTTGCTGCGGCGCGCTGCTGCAGGCCCCTAGCATGCCCGCCATCAGGATGGGAAATAGCACTCGCTTCATCTGGTGTTCTCCAGTCTCAAAATGACCACTCTATCAAGAGTGCGCGCGCAATATTGTCGCAGCGGTCACGGCCAGACCGGCAAGAGAGCGCAGATCGATCCGGTATAAGCGCCGGGAGAAGGCCGGAAAAAGAAAGAGGCGTTAACCATGCCAAGCCTCGGGATGACGGGAAGGCCAGGCCACTCGGTTCAAGAAAAAGCCAGAATTGCCGTTGTGTGGCTCTGGCGCACCCACGATAGCGGTCAATCACGGGGCAGACGTCAGTTCTCCACATCCCAGGGACACTGCTTGGCCAGTTCCGCCTTGCCGCTGGCGACCAGTGCCTGCTGCACCATCCGCTTGTAACGGTTTTTGATATGGGCGGGCAGTGCGGGCACCAGCAGCCGTTCATCAAATTCAGGCATTGCGCGTTCGGGCAGCACAGCCTGCTCCTCGGGAGTGAGCGGGGGTCGGGCAGCCAGGTTGCTGCCCGATATGGTGGGGGTGCCCACCAGCATCCGGCTTTGCAACGGGGCACTCAGCAGAAAGTCGATCAGCAGGTAGGCAGCCTTGAGTTTGTCCGGATCATCCTTCACATGGCGGGCGATGGAGAGCGCATCCAGCGCGTAGATAGCCCCCTCCTGCACCATGGCGATCCGCCATTGCTGGCCGTTTTGCCGGTTGCACTCCACCAGCTCCAGTCCCCAGGTGGTGGCCAGCCGCTGCTGACGCAGAGCCTCGCAGTTATTGGTCTGATTGAACCAGAAACCGCGACTGGACTTCAGACGCCGGGTCAGGAGCCGCTCCACCTCCTGCTGCAGTGGTTGATCGGCCAGCATCTCGCCACTGGCAAACAGGGCGGGTGATTTGCCAAGGGAGAGCAGCACGGAGAACAACAGGGGCTCGAACTGATCGCAAAACACGGCAAATTGCCCCTGGGGCAGATCGTCAGCCAACACCTGCCAGCTGGTCGGCGCCTGGGCAATCTGCTTACTGTCGTAGGCCAGGCTGAACATGGCGTATGTGAACGGGACCGAGTAGTTGCGCTCCCCCTGCTTGTCATATTCGGTATTCCTGAGGGTCGGTTTCAGCTCCGGATAGTGGCTCAGACGGCTGAAGTCGATGGGCAACAGCAACTTGAACAGGGGGTGATGATGCGCCTTGTAGAAATAGCTGGTCGGTATTACCACGTCGGCAGAGCGGGTCCGCAAGGCCCGGTAAACGCTGTCAAAGTCGGTCAGCAGTGGTTCAACCCGGCTGACCGTCACCTCCATCCCGTTGGCCCTGGCATAGTCGGCAAACTGCTGCTCATACCCGGCAGGCAGATAGCCCCACTCCAGCAACTTGAGCTGGATCGGCGCCGCCAGCAGCGGAGTTCCTACGATCAAGCAGCAGAGAAACAGTAGACGCATGGCCGTTTACTCCTGATATGAGCATCTTGATGGAGTATAGGAGCGCGGCGCGATCGCACATTTGATGTGGGCCCAGCCAGCACGTCCCCAAATAGCATCAGCCCCGCAGGAGGGCGGGGCTGATGGGTTATCAAGGCTGACGAGGGGCGAGGCCTTCCTCTTGCAGATAGGTTTCGACCTGCTGCTGGTAATCCGCCTGATAGGAGAACTTGGTGCTGTCGGTGGCGGCGATCAGGTTGACGACAGTGCAGAACAGGGTCGCCGCCAGCAGTCCCTTGCCCACCCACTGGGGATAACGGCGACTCCACTCCACCAGCAACAACAGCATGGGGAACAAGGCATAGGGGAATATCAGCATCAGGTGCCAGTAGTTGAAGATGATGGGCGAGAGCGCCGCACTCACCAGCACCGCCAACACGGCCGCGACGGCATAGAGGCCGAGCCAGCTTTCGCCATCCACGGGGGCGCGGTCGCTGCGCATCAGCCGCGGCTTGAGCCTCTTCCACAATTGCCAGTTGGCCTTGGCTGCCAGCAGCACGGTGGCCGAGCCCACCCCGTAGATCACCAGGCGCCACAGCCAGACCGCAGCCAATTGCAAATATTCATGGCCCGCCAGCCAGATGAACTGGGTATCGTTGACCAGCTTGCTGGCAAACAACCAGGAGCCGTAACGCAGCCAGTAGAGTACGGATTTGAGCACCGGATAGACGTGCACCAGACCCCAGCCGATGTAGCGCTGGCGCGCCTCGGGGTCGACGTTCTGGGTGATCTGGCTGTTGCTCATCACCTCCATGGCGTAGGGGATCAGGGAGGCGCCGATCAACAGGGCCGCCACCGCCACGCCGCTCCAGCTCACTTTGAGGATGCGACGCCAGAACAGGTAGGTCGACATCACCGCCAGCAGCGGCCAGGAGTAGTGCAGCTGCATCGCCATGCCGATGGCCAGCAGATGGACGATCATGTGCCAGAAGGAGGCCCGCTCGCGCATATGCCAGGCCGACCAGCAGTGCATGGCCGAGAAGAGGAAGAGATAGGAAGGGTTGTAGAGCAGGCTCTCGTACTGGAACCAGGGGTTGAGCCAGCAGAGCACCAGAAACAGCAGCCTTACCCTGTCACCAAACACCTGACGGATCACCGCATCAAACAGCAGGAAGCCCACCAGCCGCATCGCCAGCAGCAGCAGCACGGGCGCGTAGGGTGAATCCCACAGCAGCAGCGGCCCGCCGATCAGCCAGGCCGACAGGCTGCCCGGCACATTGCCCACCGCACTCGCCGCGTTGCCGTAGCTGAGCCAGACCCCCCCATAGGCTCCCAGATAGCCCTTGTAGAGCATCTGAGTCTGGTCACCGGTGAGGATCTGAAACTGGAAGAAGACAAGGGACATCAGCAAGCCCCCGATAACCCCCAGATAAAAAAGTCTGTCCGACTTCGCCTTCTCATTCATGTCATTCAGTCCCTGCGGCTCGGTTGGTTGTCACTGCGGTGTTAAGCACGATTTTCTCCTCCCATGGTGGCAACCCATCTGGCAAATGCCTGCTCGAAAGCCTGCATATCCAGCGAGTTGATATCCTGGGTCTCCAGCGATGTTGAAAACAGGATCATCGCATCCGGTGTGTTCGGATGCCATTCGGCGTAATTTTCGCCTCCCCCCCCCAGGTCCGGGTTGTAGAGCCCGAGGATGGGCAGACCCAGCCCGGCCGCGATATGCACAGTTGCCGTATCGACCGACACCAGCGCGGCGCTGTGCCGAAGCTGGGTAAAGAGGCCGCCGAGTGAGGGCTGCTCGGGAGAGAGCAGGATCCGCTCTGGCGCAGAAACGCCGGCCTTGAGGCCGGCAACTTCCTGTTCCAACCCGGGTGGAAACAACAGACAGATGGATTGCGAGCAGCCTGCCAGCATGATTTCCAGCATGGAAGCGATGCGGTCCGGCCGTAGCCTACGGGCACCACCGCTACCATAGGGATTGAAGGCAATAACGGGTCGATCCGTCGGCCACCATACGGCCAGGGCACTCTCCCATTCAGCTTTTGCCGGGATGATGTAGCGAGTGTCAGGGGATGCGATCCCCATGCAGGCAAGCAGCTCGGCGAACTTGTCGGCAAAATGGCGCCCTACAGTGCGGGCTCCCAGCTTGATATCGATGCAGGCAAGCTCGTCATCCATCCCGGCTACGTGGCAAGCATCGACCTGGCTCAGGAAGTAGATATCCTTCATCTTCAGCGATTTGCCCAGATGCACCAGATAGCCGACTCGCCCCAGGGAACGAGCCAACCGCTTGAGTTCACCATAACCGGGACGTTTTGGGATTTCGACCACCCTGTCCACCCCGAAATGTTCGCGAAACAGCGGTGCCATGGCCGGTGTCGTCACCACCCAGACTTCACGGCCGGGTTGGGCCTTGTGGATCTCCCGCGCCACCCAGGAGGAGACGATGGCGTCTCCCAGCTTGGCATCCCAGCGCAACAATACGACCTTGCTCTTGCCATCATCGGCAGGGCGCGAGCAGGCTTTGTCAAACAGCCAGCGCCCCAGTCGGCGACGCAGCACATCGCGCGCCAGCTGCAGCTTGTTAATCAACGCCATGGGATCCTCGAATGCAGAGAAAAGGGGCTCAGGATACCAGCATGTCACTCAGGGCGGCAGCCACTTCACCAGACTTGAGTGCATCCAGACTGTTGCCAGGCACCTTGATAATGCGGTGAGGACCGTGCAGGGGAATGAAGGCCTCGCGCCAGGGCTCGTCGTTCATCAGGATCAGGGTCGGCACTTCATGGGAGGCGGCGATATGGACGATCGAGGTATCCGTCGAGACGACCGCCACCGCATCACGCACCAGGCTGGCGGCATCCAGGATCGAATCGGGGTAGAGCGCAGTGAGGTCGGAACGCTCGACCGCCAGCGGCTCGGAGCTGAAGCAGAGATAGCGCACATCCTCCAATATCGGCAGGGCGGTCAGAATGGCCGTTTGCCGCTCCCGGCTGATGGAGTTGCCGCTCTGACTTCCCGCCAGGTTGACGACGACATAACGCCCAAAGCGGCGCGTGTCATAGTCCGGGCTGTATGGGCAGGGAATATTGGCAGGCAAGGCCCCCTCTCCCTCCACGATGGCCAACATACGGTAGACGAAATGGGGCTGGGTCGTTGCGCCCACCTCACGCGCACACTGGCGAAAAAGCGGCAGCAGTTTTTGCTGGTTGTCGCTCTTTCGACGCAGCGGCAGGGAAAGCAGGCAGCCATTGGCCACATAGAGCATTCTGGCCATCGCCAGCTCGTCCGGTTCATCGAAAAGGTTAATTACCGCATCGAACCGCCGAGCCTTCAGCTCACGAAGCGTATTCCAACCGGCGCGATCAAACAGACGATCATTGAGCGTTACCGGATGGCAGGCCACCACGCCATCCACCTGTCTGGCCAGCACCAGATTGCGCGGGCTGCAGAGCAACTCCATCTGCGCATCAGGGTAACGACGCCGCAGTGCATCAAGCGCCGGCAGGGAGAGCACGAAATCCCCGATGGCATCGAAACAGATCACCAGCAGAGATTTGACCGGCTCATATATCGGGGTAACAGCCGGCTGCGCCGCCATCAGACGGCGAGCAACCCGGTATTTGACCCATCTTTTCAGATTCATAACGCAACAGCCTTGCTCTTAACCCTTGTCACTCTCGTTTTGCTCGAGATAGTGGCCATAGGCACGGTCCTCTATGGTTGTGGCGAACAGATCCACATCCAGACAACAGGGCTCGACACCGGCGGCGCTCAGGCCAGTCATTTGCAGTCGACCGGTCAGATAATCTGCCGGCATACGAACGGGATAAGCTTGAGCCAACAGCTTTTTAGCCCCTTCAAGAGTCAGTACATAACCTGCGGCGGAAAGCACAGCCCGTTTGGAATGTTTGCTGGGCGTTCGATATCTGGCAAGCCGGTAACCTTCTGGCAAGGCACGCAAAATAGGCCATTTTTTTGCTTTGCCATGATGCAGAAAAACAATGTCAGAGTGATTACAGGAGACGATGGCTTCAACAATTTTCTTGAAATGCATGTGCAGATAAGCGTCATCCTCGAGAATGACGCAGCGTTCAATCCCCTTTTCCACCATCATCTCATAGAGCTTGATGTGGCTGAGCGCACAACCGATCTCGCCCGGGCTCAAATCATGTCCAGAAAACTTTTTGGCTTCAACCTGGTCGACTCGACGGACATCCTCATCCATCAGATTGCGGCCATCCACGGCATCAAAAAAACTGTAGCCGATGCCTAGGTGGCTCATCTGTTTACGCGCCATTTCCCGACGTTCGAGACTACGGGAAAGACTGATGACAAAAACTGGAATCATGGGATATATCACTCAAGAGGCCGAAAAATACTGAAACGCCAAGCGTCATAAACAGCTATAAAAGCTCTTGCAGCATAGTATCAAAGTCACGCAGCACACTCTCGCTTGAATATTTATCAAGATCAATATTTGGAAGCTTTGGTCCCGTGTTTGAAAGAGCCTCTGCCAATGCTGAGACATCCCCCATGGGGATCAAAGTACCCAATCGTCCTCGCTCAAGGATCTCACTTGGCCCCACAGGACAATCTGTCGAGATGACTCTGCCACACAAATACAATGCCTCCACCAGCACCAATCCGAATCCCTCCCCCTTGGAGCTAAGGACAAACGTATCGGCATGCTTCATCCATACATAGGGGTTGGCCTTAAGCCCGAGAAAATGGACTCGGTCCTGCAACGCTAGGCGTTGAGCCACGCGTTCCAGATGTGTTCTGTCTGGCCCGTCACCAATGATTAACAGCTTTTTATCTAATCCCCCTTCAACCGCTTTGGCGTAGGCAAGAAGCAGACCTTCAATATCTTTGGTTTGTTCATCAAGACGAGAGACACTCAATATATAACCTTGCTCAAGCAGTACTTTCTCTTCCTGCGAGTTCTCATCGGCTTGCTCTGCCAGATTGAGTAGCCGGTTAAAATCGAAAGGGTTATAAATCACACGAGCCTTGTGCAACCAATTAACATGTTCACGCTGGAGCTCGGCCAGCATATCCTGACAAATAAGAACGACGCGATCATAACTGGCACATCGTTTACCCATGTGCCTTTTTCTCTTTTCAAGATTAAAAAAACTGGAGTGCAGCCACATCACTTTAGGCTTCTTGCATCTCTTCAGATATTTAAAAAAATCACCATCCAAAAAATCAATTACGACGTCATGCTCATCAATCAACTTGTTTATTTTTGACTGCTTTTTGAAAGAAAACCTTAGCTTTTCAATAAAATTATTTTTTTTACTGTCATCAAAATTGAAATGAACCACTGTTGCCACGTCAGCTATTGATTTTGCAACTATATGCTGACTACTGTCTTCGTTCGTTGCTACCGTTATTTTATAACCATAGCGGTCAACCAAACTGCGTACATAAGAAAGAAGAACCTTTTCAGCCCCTCCCATGCCCAATGAGTGGATGAAAAACAAAAGGTTCTTGGTCATGACATGGCCTCTTTATTTTTTTCTATCTCATAGGACAAGCACAATGAAAACAATGTTATCATGTATATATATAAAGTGTTTTGATGTTCCATTGGTACATCGGAAAGAGCACAAACGAAGACACCAAAAGATACCATAAAGCCTGCGGAGAGCACTTTTGTTCTATGGTAAAAAAATATCATTGGGTAAACAAGAACAGCAATTGCGACAAGCAACCCCAAAATGCCACGAACCACCATGTTTTGCATAAACTGATTATGGGCATGATACATGCCGTAATTGACATAGAAATTGTCAACTATCCCATCCAATAGTTGCTGGTGTTGTATGTTCTTAAATCCATCCAGACCGACCCCCAATAATGGATGTTCAATAAAACCAAACCAGGCACTTTTCCAAGCCATCACTCTCAATCCCCAAGAGGTATTGTAGTTATTGCTCTCCATCATACTCAATTCAGAGAGGCTTTCCTGGATGCGAATTTTAAATACTTCAGTTTCAGAAAAAACAATAGTAAGCAAAATAAACACTATAAGAAATAAAGCCATATACTTCACTGGCTTTTTAGTTGCTTTTATCGAAAGCGCCAGCATTGCAAGCATCAATAAAGCAAGCCACACCCCTCGACTCTGTGATAAATAAATAGCAATAACAGCAGCACCAGCACCGATTAAATAACCACACTTAACAAACTTGTTGGACTCATCTTGACCGAAAAATCCATTTAGAATAACTAGAATCAATGCACCTTGGGCAAATAATATAGCATTGGTGAAACCTTCGACTCTGAACATACCGTTTTGATGTTGCCAAATGGCAAGTAAACCAATGGATATACCACCAATAAGTGCCCCTAATTTTAAAGCACGAATGACGATAGCTTCTCTCGGAATGAACAGAAAGAACACCAAAATATAGAACAAATTTCGGATCAACCAGCTTTCATCATCATGTACCAGTCGACTGGCACCGATAGCAGCAATATAGATAAGAACACAAGCGTAAAGGTTCTTAGCTGATACGCCAAGCTTATCCTTGTTTCCAATAAAGTAATTTATGAAGCCAACAATAGATGACAGAACCAATAGTTTGGAAAGATAATGATTTCCCTGTGGAACGAGAAATAACCCACACAATGTAAAAAATAAAGTGCAAGAAAAAATAAGGACATTCAACCGATGAAAGTACTGCGTCATATTCATTATGCCTTTCTAAAAACATAATTCCCGCGGATTTTGCGCCATAGCCCGAACACATCGGTACGAGGGAAGATGGCGATCCGGCGGATCTGGAAAGGGTCCTGGTGCATGGCTTTGGGGCCGCTGTTGGTGGCGACGGCAAAGCGATAACCAGCATTTTTGGCCTGTTCCTTGGCACTCTCGTTCATATCCCCGTAAGGATAGGCAAACGACATCAACGGATAACCAAGTAGGGCCTCAAGCTGACGCTTATTTTCCTGAATTTCATGAACTTGCTGCTCTACAGACAGTTGGCTCAGGCGGGGATGGGTCAGGGTATGGCCCCCGATCTCCACATGGCCGCTGGCCGCCAGCGCCTTGATCTGCTCACCGTTCATCAGGGACACCCGGGTATCCGGGTTGGTCGTATGTTCCACATCCCAACGGTTATACCCTTCCCCCGTGACTACGTATACCACAGCTTTATAACCGTATTTTTCCAGCAGCGGCAACATGCGGGTCAGGTTGTCCTGATAGCCGTCATCGGCAGTGATCATCAGATACTTCTTGCCGTACTGCAGACGATGGATGAAGCCCTTGTCTGCCAAATCGCCAAACGTCAGAGTCTCATAGCCGAGCCACTTCATTAAACGAAGGTGCTTCTCGAACATGGTGATCGGCATCCAGGTACCGTGTACCCCCTTCTCGCTCTCATGCTCGATAAAGCGGTGATACATGATGACCGGCATCTCCCGGCGCAGGGTTTCGACCACTGCATCCTGGTAGATGGACTCCAGCCCGGAGACAACCCCCTGCAAGCCATACTCGTCCTGGATACGCTGGCGGATCGCCTCCGGCACCTCCTTGCTGGCAAGCGCAGGGGCAATACTGGCTTTGAGGGCGACAAAATCGATCGCCAGATCCTTGGGGCCTATATCGCCGAAGTTGCTGGCGAGCGCCTCGGCCAGATTCTCTTCCGTCACCAGGCCGATGGCCTTGGCCTCGCCGATGGCAAACGCCGGGCGACCACACAGCAGGGCCTCCATCGCCACCCTGCCGGCACCGATCACCAGATCGCACTGCGCCATCAGAGCGGGGACATCGTCAACGTAACCGACGAAGTCGACCCGGTCACGAAAACGCGCGAAGCGCTCGGGCACCTGGCTGCCACTCACTACCCGCACCTGGCAGGCGTCCAGATCCAGCACCTCGTCCAGCAGGCGATAACAGAGCACCCCCTTGGGACCACTCAGGCGACCAATGATGGCGATCACCGGCTTGTCATTGGCGGGCGCGGCGACGGGCTGAAATTTGTCGGTCTCGATGCCGTTGCGCAGTACCTGAACGATGGCCGGTTCGACTCCCAGATTGTCGATAATCTGGCTGGCGATATCTTCGCACACCGCCACAGCCCGATAGCCGAGGGCATGGAAGGCCTTGCGGGAAGCATGCACCGGCTGGCGGCCATGCACTGTGGTGATCATGGGTGTACCGGTCAGCTTGCAAGCCACATAGCTGCTCCAGCCGGAGGCGCGAGAGTGGGCATGAACCAGCTGGATGTGATGCTTCTTAATGAGATAGATGAGGTAAAAAACGTGCCAGAAACGGCGCAGAATGCTGCGCTTGTTGAACCGCAGCTTGAATACCGGGCCCAACGTGGGCTTGGTCAGAGTATCTGACACATAGAAGACATTGTGACCACGCCGGGTGAGTTCGTTACCGACCGTGGTGGCATAGACCTCTGCGCCCGTTACTTCGAGCTGGGAGAGTGCCATCAAGATATTCATTGCGTGGTTACTCGTTGCAGAAAGGGAAAGTCAGCCCAGAAAAACCGGAAGCGGAGTAGAGTCCGCTTCCGGTTTCACTAACAGTATCAATATATTGCTATTACGCGTTATCTATTGAGCCAGGCCATGTAATCGGCCACCCCCTCGGCCACTGTCATGAACTCGGCGTCATAACCCACGCTGCGCAGCTTGGTCATATCGGCCTGGGTGAAACTCTGATAGCGGCCTTTCAGGTGATCCGGGAAGGGGATGTATTCGACAGACCCCTGTTGGTGATACTTGATCACCGCCTCTGCCACGTTCTGGAACGGCTCGGCGCGGCCGGTACCGCAGTTGAAAATGCCGGAGTGCTGCGGGTTCTGCCAGAACCAGAGGTTTACCTTGCAGACGTCATCCACATAAATGAAGTCGCGCATCTGGCCGCCGTTCGGGAAGCCATCGCAACCTTCAAACAGCTTGGGATTTTCGCCCTTCTTCACCTGGGTGTTGAGGTGGAAGGCAACGGAAGCCATTGAGCCCTTGTGCTGCTCGCGCGGGCCATAGACGTTGAAGTACTTGAGGCCCACCACCTGGGAGTTGATTTCCGGCATCAGGCGGCGCACGTACTGATCGAACAGCTGCTTGGAGTAGCCATAGACGTTGAGCGGCTGTTCGAACCTGGGATCTTCGATGAAGTTGTCGTTGCGACCACCGTAGGTAGCGGCGGAGGAAGCATAGATGAAGGGAATTTCCCGCTCGATGCAGTAGTGGAACAGATCCTTGGAGTACTCGTAGTTGACCTCCATGATGAACTTGCCGTTCCACTCGGTAGTAGCAGAGCAGGCACCTTCGTGGAAGATCACCTCGATACCGTCATCCCACTCTTCAAACTCATCACCGGAGACGATCCGTGCCTGGAATTCGTCTTTGTCCATGTAGTCAGCGATGGTCAGGTCGACCAGGTTGACGAACTTGGTGCCGTCGGTCAGGTCGTCGATGACCACGATATCGGTCCGTCCTTGAGCGTTCAGCTGTTTGACCAGATTGCTGCCGATAAAGCCAGCACCGCCAGTTACTACGATCATGGAGTTTGCCTCGCGTACGTTGATGGCTACATGTGACTGCTTGTTAAAGCTGTGTATAGTGAGCCAATTTGAAATTGCCGAAAAGTTTATCATGGGCAGTCAGGGGATTCGACCACGTTACGTCGACCCGGGCGAATCCCGCAGGAGAGGCGTGATGAAAACCAGAGACAGGATCATTCACAGCGCGACCGAGCTGTTCAACGATCAGGGTGAGCCCAACATCACCACCAACCACATTGCGGCGCACATGGGCATCAGCCCGGGCAACCTCTATTACCACTTCCGCAATAAAGAAGACATCATCCACTCCATCTTCGATCAATATGCCCGCCACCTGAGCGAGAGCTTCGTCCCGGCGCGCAACCGCGAGATTACCCTGCAGGATTTGATGGGCTATCTGGATGCCATCTTCTACCTGATGTGGCAGTTCCGCTTCTTCTACGCCAACTTGCCGGACATCCTGAGCCGCGACGAGCCGCTTCAGCAGAAGTACCTCAAGGCCCAGGAACAGATGCGCGCCTCCGTGGTCGCCCTGCTAAAGAGCCTTCGCGAGGGCGGCATCATAGACGTCAACGACGAGGACCTGCCGGATCTCGGTCAGACCATCAAGATGGTGGTCACCTGCTGGATCCCGTTCCAGATCGCCCAGGCCCCCAATACCCGCATCACCAAGCCCCTGCTTTATCAGGGCGTATTGAAGGTGCTGTTCCTGCTGCGTCCCTACGTACAGCCCCAGGTGGCTAACCAGATCCGTCAGCTGGAGCACCATTACCGCCAGCTGGCCCAACCAGCCAGGTGAGATCCTTTTCACATTTGTTGAAAATCAGCACAATCATTTGAATTACGCGCAACAAATTGCAGTAAAATGTTGCTCTCTGTTGATACGCAGCTGAAATAGCCAATAAGGATCGAGGATGTCTAACGGATTCTATCGTCACCTGACCGAGCAGCTCGACCAGGTCAAAACCGAGGGCCTGTACAAACAGGAACGCGTCATCACTTCCGCCCAGCAGGCAAGCATTGCCGTCGCAGGCGAACAGGTTCTGAACTTCTGTGCCAACAACTACCTTGGGCTGGCCAATCACCCGGATCTTATCGCGGCGGCCCATCAGGGGCTCGACAGCCACGGCTTCGGCATGGCTTCGGTGCGCTTCATCTGCGGCACCCAGGACCAGCACAAGGAACTGGAGCAGAAGATGTCCGCCTTCCTCGGCACCGAGGACACCATCCTCTACTCCTCCTGCTTCGATGCCAACGGCGGTCTGTTCGAGACCCTGTTTGGCGCCGAAGATGCCATCATCTCCGACGCTCTGAACCACGCCTCCATTATCGATGGCGTACGCCTGTGCAAGGCCAAGCGCTATCGCTATGCCAACAACGACATGGCCGAGCTGGAAGCCCAGCTCAAGCAGGCCGACGCCGATGGCGCCCGCTTCAAACTGATCGCCACCGACGGTGTCTTCTCCATGGATGGCGTCATCGCCGATCTGAAATCCATCTGCGATCTGGCCGACAAATACGACGCCCTAGTGATGGTGGATGACTCCCACGCCGTCGGCTTCATCGGCGAGAACGGCCGCGGCACCCACGAATACTGTGGCGTCATGGATCGGGTAGACATCATCACCGGCACCCTGGGCAAGGCCCTGGGCGGTGCCTCCGGTGGCTATACCTCCGGCAAGAAAGAGGTGATCGACTGGTTGCGTCAGCGCTCCCGTCCCTACCTCTTCTCCAACTCCCTGGCCCCCTCCATCGTCGCGGCCACCATCAAGGTGATCGACATGCTGGCCGAAGGGCATGACCTGCGCGCCCGTCTGAAAGAGAACAGCCAATACTTCCGCGAGCGGATGAGCGCCGCCGGCTTTACCCTGGCCGGTGCCGATCACGCCATCATCCCGGTGATGCTGGGGGATGCCAAACTGGCGTCCGAGATGGCAAGTCGCATGCTGGCCGCCGGCATCTATGTGGTGGGTTTCTCTTTCCCCGTAGTACCCAAGGGCCAGGCCCGTATCCGTACCCAGATGTCTGCCGCCCATACCCGTGAGCAGCTGGACAAGGCCATCGATGCCTTCATCCGCATCGGCCGCGAACTCGGCGTCATCTGATTTGAACAAAAGGGGCCGAGCGCCCCTTTTTCTGTATTCATCGTGAAGGAACAAGCATGAAAGCCCTCTCCAAGCTCAAGAAAGAAGTCGGCATCTGGATGACGGACGTCCCGGCCCCCGAACTCGGCCACAACGATCTGCTGATCAAGATCCGCAAAACCGCCATCTGTGGCACCGATATCCATATCTACAACTGGGACGAGTGGTCCCAGAAGACCATCCCGGTCCCCATGGTGGTCGGCCACGAATACGTGGGCGAAGTGGTCGCCGTGGGTCAGGAAGTGCGCGGCTTCGCGGTCGGCGACAGGGTTTCAGGCGAGGGCCACATCACCTGTGGTCACTGCCGCAACTGCCGCGCCGGCCGCACCCATCTTTGCCGCAACACCATTGGCGTTGGCGTCAACCGTCCCGGCTCTTTTGCCGAGTATCTGGTGATCCCCGCTTTCAACGCCTTCAAACTGCCGGACAACATCCCGGATGACCTGGCCGCCATCTTCGATCCGTTCGGCAATGCGGTGCACACCGCCCTCTCCTTCGACCTGGTGGGTGAGGACGTGCTCATCACCGGCGCCGGCCCTATCGGCATCATGGCGGCCGCCGTCTGCCGCCATGTCGGTGCCCGCCACGTGGTGATCACCGACGTAAACGAGTACCGACTCGAACTGGCTCGCAAGATGGGCGCCACCCGCGCGGTCAACGTGGCCAAGGAGCAGCTCTCCGATGTGATGAGTGAACTCGGCATGACCGAGGGTTTCGACGTGGGGCTGGAGATGTCCGGCGTTCCCTCCGCCTTCCAGGACATGATCGACAAGATGAACCACGGCGGCAAAATAGCCATGCTCGGCATTCCGCCCTCCACCATGGCCATTGACTGGGGCAAGGTGATCTTCAAGGGCTTGTTCATCAAGGGGATCTACGGCCGCGAAATGTTCGAAACCTGGTACAAGATGGCGAGCCTCATCCAGTCCGGGCTGGATCTCTCCCCCATCATCACCCATCGCTTCCACATCGACGACTTCCAGCAAGGCTTCGATGCCATGCGGTCTGGCCAATCCGGCAAAGTGATCCTGAGCTGGGACAAATAAGCGTTTCTACGCCTGTGACCACGAAACCCGGCTCAATGCCGGGTTTTTTACGATCAGGGCTCCCTGACACGACCCGATACGGACAAAACTTTGTACGCAGAGTGTTTAACACTTCACACACAAGCGTTTAAATGGCTGTAACTATTCGGTTATAATCCCGTCGTTTACAGGGATAATAAAAGACTGCTGGGAGTATATGAGCGTGTTGAAAAAACTGAGCTATTTGCTGGCTGTCGGGATGACGGCCGCCAGCTTGTCTGGTGCCGTACTGGCTGCCGATGAACTGTCACCGGAGGCCATTGCCGAGCGGATCAAACCGGTCGGTGAAGTCTATACCGCCAAGGATCTGGAAGGCATTGCCGGTGCGGGTGCAGCCCCGGCCGCAGCGGCCGCATCTGGTCCTCGTGATGGTGAAGCCGTCTACAAGGGCGCCTGCTTTGCCTGCCACGATACGGGCGCTGCCGGTGCCCCCAAACGCGGTGACAAAGCCGCCTGGGAACCCCGCGTTGCCCAGGGGATAGACACACTGAAGAAACATGCCATCGAAGGCTTCACCGGCAAATCCGGTATGATGCCGCCGAGAGGGACTTGCGCGAATTGTAGCGATGAAGAGATTGAAAACGCGATTCATTACATGACCGACAACCTCTAAGTATTTGAAAGGGCCGCAATTGCGGCCCTTTTAATCTCTCGGCTTCCGGCTACTCTTGTAGGGTAGATACCTCGGGAGTTGCTCATGTCAGCCCAATCCATCGAACCCCATTATTCGACTCCCTTGCTGGCGTTGGTTTCCACTATCATGGACTTCCCTGCGCCCCATACCGCCACGACCCAGGATTACGACGCCCTCATCCACCAGATCGACGAGCTTTGCCCACTGCAGCATTTTGGCATGCTGGGCCTCTCTGGCTCAGGCTTGCACTGGCTCTATGCCTACAAGATCAGCAACGCCTTCAAACAGCAGCTGGGGCGGGAGCAGTCCCGCATCACGGAACAGCTCACCCAGTTGGACGAAGTGGAAGGCTGGTGCGTATTCCCTATTGAACATGGCCAGGTGCAGTGGCTGCTGGCACGGGGCACCCCGGCCGATCTCCCGACTCTGCGTCTGTTGCTGGAGTGTCTGGCCAAGCGGTTGACCGAAACCCAGGCGGGCACCCACCTTGCCGAGCCTCCTTCCCCCCTGATCCGCAAGGATCCGAACTGGAAAAAAAAGATAGAGAGCATCAGCCGCATCATGCGACTGGCCAATACCCTACCCGGTCAGGCGCTCTTTTCCCAGCTGGAAGCCGTTTTGCGCCAAATGCTGGCCATCGATGACATGCTGCTGGTACGGCTCAACAACCACAAGCTGGAACGGATCTACCCCGCTCACCCTCACCAGAGTGACGCCTTCATCAGCGGACTGTGCCATGGCACCAGCAATATCGAGGTCAACCGGGAGTCACACTATTGGCACAGCATGCCGCTGCGGCTACAGCAACAATATTTCGCTCATTTCATCATCAGCACATCCCAGCCACTGGAGACAGACGACAAGCTGTTTCTCGACTTCCTTCGCGCCCAACTGACCCTGTTGCTGGAACTGAAGCGGATCCGTCAGCAGCTCCATGAAATCAATTCGGAAGAGTCCATCAACCAGCGGCTGCAACAGCTGCGCCAAACCAACATACGACTGCAGAAGCAGCTCAAGCAGCATCAGGAGCTGGAACGGCGCCTGCAATTCGACGCCCTCCACGATCCGCTGACCCAGCTACCCAACCGGGCGCTGCTGATGAACCACCTCAACCACGCCATGACCCACTTCAATCGCTACAAGTCGCCGGGATTTTCCCTGATTTTCATCGATGTGGATCATTTCAAGCAGATCAACGACACCCTGGGCCATAGCGCGGGAGACATGTTGCTCAAGGAGATCAGCCGCCGCCTGCAGACCTGCATCCGGCAAAATGACATGGTGGCCAGGCTGGGGGGAGACGAGTTCGTCATCTATCTGGACAACAGCAGGCACGAAGATGACATCAGCCCGGTACTCAACCGCATCGTCAGCCGCCTCTCCTACCCGTTCCGGCTGATGGGTAACGAACTGGGCATCACCGTCAGCCTGGGGGTTTCAAGCGTATCCGAGCAGACTACGGACATCAGCCAGTTGCTCCATCAGGCCGATCTCGCCATGTATCAGGCCAAACGCAATGGTCGCAGCCGCATCGTCACCTACTCGGAAGAGTGCATCAGCCAGAATTGGAACTCGCCGGAAGAGATGTTGGCCAGGGCCCTGCGGGACGGGCGGATCGTGCCCTATTTCCAGCCGGTGATCCGGTTGCAGGACAGCCGCCTGACCGGACTGGAAGTGATGGCCCGCTGGCTGACCGAAGAGGGGATAATCAAGGATGCCTTCGACTTCATCCCGCTGGCAGAGCAGTGCGGCCTGATCCTGGAGCTGGATTACCAAATCCTGCGCCACACCTGCCAGCAGCTGAAAAACTGGCTGCCGTTGTCAGGGCAAGGCAAGTTCAAGGTGGCGATCAATCTCTCTGGCAAGCACCTGGTCAACCATGAGCACATCATGCGGCTGATGAAGATCATCGAGGAGGAAGGGATCTCCCACGGCTACCTCATCTTTGAATTCAATGAGCGGGAGCTGTCGCGGCAAGACTCGGACGCCCTGGCATCACTGCACGATCTGAGGGCCAAGGGAATCCAGATCAGCCTGGATGACTTCGGGACCGGCTTCTCCTCCCTCAACGCCCTGTTCCATTTCCCGGTGGATTACATCAAGGTGGATGACAGCTTCACCCAGCGCATGCTGCAATCCCCCAAGGATCTGGCCCTGATCCGCGCCATGAGGGATATCTGTCAGGATCTCGATTACACCATGGTAGTCGAGGGGATCGAGAACCAGCAGCAGTTGCAGAAGCTGATCGATATCGGCTGCCAGATGGGGCAAGGCCGCTATATATCTCCCCCCATGCCGGGAACGGACATCATCCCCTTGTTGACCCCGGACAGCCCGCAGGCCTAATCCTTCTTGAACATGGCCCTCAGGTTGGCCACCGCCATCTGCCCTTTCTGCTGGCGCTCCTCGGCGGTCACCTTCTTCTGGTTTTCCCACTCCAGATCATCCTGGGGCAATTCCAGCAGGAAGCGGCTCGGCTCCGGTCGCACCGACTCGCCAAACTGGCGCCGTTCCTTGCAAAGGGTAAAAGTGAGTTCAGTCTGGGCCCGGGTGATGCCCACGTAGGCGAGACGCCGCTCCTCTTCCACGTTGTCCTCGTCGATGCTGGTCTGGTGAGGCAGCAACCCCTCCTCCATGCCCACCATGTAGACATAGGGGAACTCCAGCCCCTTGGAGGCGTGCAGGGTCATCAGCTGTACCTGATCAGCTTCATCCTCCCCCTCGTTGCGCTCCATCATGTCCCGCAGGGTGAGACGAGTCACCACCTGAGCAAGCGTCATCGACTCTTCCAGCTCGTCCCCCTCCAGCATCTCGGTGATCCAGCGATAGAGAGTGGAAACGTTCTGCATCCGCATCTCGGCCGCCTTCGGGCTGGGAGAGGTCTCGTAGAGCCACTCCTCGTAGTGGATCTCCTTGATCATGTCCCGCACCGCCTCCACCGGATTGCCACGCAGCGCCTGATCACCGAGCCGTACCAACCAGTTGGTGAAGGCCTGCAGCGCGGTGAGGCCACGCCCGGAGAGGTGTTGCTCCAGCCCCAGCTCGAAGCTGGCGGCAAACAGGCTCTTGCCACGTTGATTGGCGTACTGGCCGAGTTTTTCCAGGGTAGTGGGGCCTATCTCGCGGCGCGGCAGGTTCACCACCCGCAGGAAGGCGGTATCCTCGTCCGGGTTCACCAGCAGCTTGAGGTAGGCCATGATGTCCTTGATCTCGGTGCGGGAGAAGAACGAGGTGCCCCCCGAGATGCGGTAGGGGATACGGTTGGTCATCAGCGCCTTCTCGAAGATCCGCGACTGATGGTTGCCCCGGTAGAGGATGGCGTAGTCCTTGAAGCGGGTACGATTCATGAACTTGTGGCCCATCAGCTCGGCGGCGATGCGCTCCGCCTCGTGCTCCTCGTTCTTGGCAAACAGCACCTTGAGTTTCACCCCCTCGTCCAGCTCGGAGAAGAGCGCCTTGTCGTAGACGTGGGGGTTATTGGCGATCAATATGTTGGCGCACTTGAGGATGCGCCGCTTGGAGCGGTAGTTCTGCTCCAGCTTGATGAGCCGCAGATTGGGGAAATCCTCGTTCAGCAGCACCAGGTTCTGCGGCTTTGCCCCGCGCCAGGAGTAGATGGACTGGTCATCATCCCCCACCACGGTGAAGCGGGCACGCTCGCCGACGATCTGCTTCACCAGCTCGTACTGGCTGGTGTTGGTGTCCTGGTATTCGTCGACCAGCAGGTAGCGGATCTTGTTTTGCCAGCGCTCGCGCACCTCCTGGTTGCTCTTGAGCAGCAGGGTCGGCATCACGATGAGGTCGTCGAAATCCAGCGCGTTGTAGGCCACCATCTGGCGGTGGTAGCGCTCGTAGAGCTGGGCCATCAGCACCTCTTCAGGCCCGCGGGCGATGCGCATGGCCCGAGCCGGCAGGATGAGGTCGTTCTTCCAGTTGGAGATCTGGCTGATAAGAGCCGAGAGCTTGTCCTTGTCGTTGTCGAGCTCCTCCTCGGTCAGCTCCTTGAGCAGCGCCAGCTGATCGGTGTCGTCGAACAGGGAGAAGTTCGCCTTGAGGTTCAGGCTCTTGTGCTCGCGGCGAATGATCTCAAGCCCCAGGGTATGGAAGGTGGAGACCATCAGCCCCCGTGCCTCCTTGCGACCCAGGGTCTGGCCGACCCGCTCCTTCATCTCCCGCGCCGCCTTGTTGGTAAAGGTGACCGCCGCTATGTTGCGCGCGTTGTAGCCGCACTGCTGCACCAGATAAGCAATCTTGTTGGTGATGACGCGGGTCTTGCCCGATCCGGCACCCGCCAGCACCAGGCAAGGGCCGGAGACATACTTGACCGCTTCGTTCTGATTGGGGTTGAGCTTCATGGGCCGGATCTCTTGGCTTATGATGAGGGGCGGCATTGTAACAGAAATCACCCGGCCAGCCCCATCGAGCAATAGCTCGCCAGATGCCTTGTGTTCGGCGGCGGTTTTCAGGATCATGACCGACTTTTCGAGATGATGACCACTTTTCCAGACAGTGAGGGGAGCATGAACCAGCAACAGCACGACCGGCTGCGCAGCCAGTTTCCGGCTTTGGCGCAGGAGGTCAACGGCCACCCGCTGGTCTATCTGGACAACGCCGCCACCACCCAGAAGCCGCTGGCGGTGCTGGATGCGATCAATCACTACTATCAGGCCGACAACGCCAACGTGCACCGTGCCGCCCACGCCCTGAGCGGCCGGGCCACCCGGGCCTTCGAGGCCGCCCGCGAGACGGTTGCCCGCTTTATCAATGCGTCTCACAATCGCGAGGTGATCTGGACCCGTGGCACTACTGAAGCGATCAATCTGGTAGCCCAGAGCTGGGGCATGAGCGAACTTCAGGCGGGAGACGAGATAGTGCTCAGCACCCTGGAACACCACGCCAACATCGTCCCCTGGCAGCTGGTCGCCCAGCGCACCGGCGCCGTCATCCGGGTCATCCCCCTCGATGAGCGGGGCGATCTCGACATGGCTGCCTATCTGGCCATGCTGGGACCACGTACCCGACTGGTGAGCGTGGCTCACGTCTCCAATGCCCTCGGTACCGTCAATCCAGTTGAGCAGATAGTGGCGGCCGCCAAGGCGGTCGGTGCCCTGACCCTGATCGACGGTGCCCAGGCTGTGGCTCACCTAGAGGTAGATGTGCAGGCCATCGGCTGCGACTTCTACGCTTTCTCCGGCCACAAGCTCTACGGCCCGACCGGCATCGGCGTGCTGTGGGGGCGCACTGCACTGCTGGAGCGGATGCCGCCCTGGCAGGCCGGCGGCGAGATGATCGACAGAGTCAGCTTCAGCGCCACCACCTTCAATACCCTGCCCTTCAAATTCGAGGCGGGGACCCCCCATATCGCTGGTGCCATCGGCCTCGCTGCCGCCATCGATTTTGTGATGGGACAAGACCGGGAGGCATTGACCCGCCACGAAGAGGCGCTGACCAACTACCTGGTCGCCGGCCTGCGGCAGGTGTCTGGGCTGCGTCTGGTCGGTGAGCCAGGCCAACGCGCCGGCGCCGTCTCCTTCCTGCTGGAGGATATCCACCCGCAGGATGCCACCACTCTGCTCGACATGCAGGGGGTCGCCCTGCGGGTCGGCCATCACTGCGCCATGCCGCTGATGGAATCGCTCGGTATTGGCGGCACCATACGTGCCTCGCTGGCCTGCTACAACAACCGGGACGATGTGGACGCCCTGCTGGCCGCCCTGCACAAACTCAGTGACTTCTTCTAAGGCAGACAATCCAATGAACAGCCTCGCAACCTATACCCGGATCGGCCTTGATCCCGACGCCGACACTATACGCCAGCAATTCGCCACCACCCATGGCTGGGAGAACCAGTACCGGCTTATCATCCAGCTAGGCAAGCTGTTACCCGCCTTGCCAACAGAGTGGCAACAGGAAGAGAACCGCCTGAAAGGGTGTGAGAGCCAGGCCTGGCTAAAGGCAGAAGTGGGTGAGGGTGGCAATTGGCACTTTGCCTGCGACTCCGATGCCCGCATCGTGCGTGGTCTTATCGTCATCGTACTGGCAGCGCTCAATCATCAGACTGCCGATGCTATCCAGGCTTTTGATATGGATGCCTATTTCAGCGAACTGGGGCTTGAGAAACACTTGAGCCCGTCGCGGGGCAACGGGCTCAGGGCAATCGTGTTGGCGATCAGGCAACAGGCCGTCTAACCCCCCTTGTTCAGTGGTCGATCAGGCTTCGCCAATCGACCCTGTGTCTTCATTCCCGGCCTCTTTCTCGGCACGGGCTCCCCGTTCGGCAATCTTCTTCAATACCCGGGAGGCGGCGACCAAGCCAAAGGTGGCCGTCACCGGCGTCACGGCGCCAAAGCCGGAGGCGCAATCCATCTTCATATTGCCGTCGCTGGCCGCCTTGGCCTGACAGGTGCCGCCATGGCCGTCCGGGTAGCTCAACTGTTCGGTTGAGAAGACACACTCCACCCCGAACTTGCGCGCCGGATTCTTGCTGAAGTTGTGCAGCCGGCGCAAGTCGGAACGCACCTTGGCGGCCAGCGGATCCTGAATGGTCTTGGCCAGATCGGCCACGGTGATCCGGGTCGGGTCCATCTGCCCGCCTGCACCACCCGCCACTATCACCGGGATCTTGTTGCGCTTGCAGAAAGCAATCAACGCCACCTTGGCCTTGACCGAGTCGATGGCATCCACCACATAGTCAAACTCCCGCTTGATATGCTCGGCCAGGTTGTCGGCGGTAACGAAGTCATCCACCTCGATCACCTCGCAATCCGGGTTGATGGCGCGAATACGCTCGGCCATCACCTCCGTCTTGAGGCGACCAACCGTGCCCTGCATGGCGTGGATCTGGCGGTTGGTGTTGGTGATGCAGATGTCATCCATGTCGATCAGGGTGATCTGGTTGATGCCAGCACGGGCCAGCGCCTCTGCCGCCCAGGAGCCGACGCCGCCGATCCCAACCACGCAGACTCTCGCTTGGCTGAAGGAGCGCAGCGCACTCTGACCATAAAGACGGGCAATGCCCCCGAATCGCTGTAGATACTCTGCTTTCATACCACCACCTTGCTTGAGGGCGGCCATTATAGCGACAACCATGGGCGGCGGCGAATGTCAGATGGCTGTGAATCGGGGTCGTACAGCATAAGCGGGCAAATAAAGATGAGATGGGAGCAAACTGAAATAAAAAAAGCCCAGTCAATCGACTGGGCTTCTTGTTAGTGGCGGAGCGGACGGGACTCGAACCCGCGACCCCCGGCGTGACAGGCCGGTATTCTAACCGACTGAACTACCGCTCCGCATTCGGTTAGCTTTCGCTAAATCATTTGCCGCTTATTCTGAGGTGTCATCCTCGCAGC
>NZ_CDCG01000028.1:141904-142052 GCF_000819845.1 Aeromonas enteropelogenes | reverse complement strand
CTCCTGATGGGGGAAGGGGAGCTGGCGGGGGAGGTGGCGCTGCTGTTGGCGGCCTCACCCAAGATCTCCGAGTTCATCAAGCGCTCGCCGCTACAGGGCAAGCTGTTGAAAAAGCGCCTGCAGAGCTGGGGCGAACAGCTTGGCGAGG
>NZ_CDCG01000028.1:119864-141609 GCF_000819845.1 Aeromonas enteropelogenes | reverse complement strand
GGGCGAACAGCTTGGCGAGGAGATCCGCCACAAGCCGGTGCCGGTGGCGCTGGAGCAGGAGTACCTGCTCTATCAGGCGCATCGCCAGCTACCGATGACCGAGCTTATCGGCCGCTTGCCGACGCTGCTGGAGGCGCTCGAGCAGTACAGCCCGTTCGCCGGCGAAGCCCGCAGCCTGGTGCGCCAGCTGGTGGCTCATCCGACCGAGAGCCTGCGCCAGCTGTTTGTCGAGAAGTGGCGTGCCAGCCTGGTGGGCAGTTTGCTGCAACTGCAGCAGCAGATCGCCGAGGCGGAGCGGGAGAAGCAGCGCCAGGAGATCGAGGATCAGCTGCTGGCGAGCCGCACCCTGGCCGATGCCCTCGATCCCCACCAGATCTCGGCCGGTGGCTTGTGGGATCTGGCCCAGGGCAGCTGGCACAAGCGCAGTCTGGTGCTGGTCAAGCAGTATGCCCGCATGTTGCAGCGGGAACCCCTGCTGGCTGAAATAGCCGCCCAGCTTGGGCGCAGCGAGCGGGATCGGCAGGCGCAGGAGCAGCCGGTGCCGCCGGTGCAGATGCTGGAGCTCGAACCCGCCCCCAGCGATGATGTGCCCGATGATCTGGTGGGGATCCATCAGGCCAGCGACCTGATGCGGCTGCTGCCGAGCGAGGCTGTGATGCTGGGGCTGCCGGAGCTGGAGCTGGAGTTCTATCGCCGCTATCTGGAGCGGCGCCTGCTCAGCTACCAGTCACGGGGTACCCTGCCACGCCAGCGCATCATGCTGCGCACCCCGGAACAGGGGGGACACCAGTTGCAGCAGCGGGGGCCCTTCATCGTCTGCGTCGATACGTCGGGCTCCATGGGCGGTTATCCGGAAGAGTGCGCCAAGGCGCTGTTTCTGGCGCTGCTCAAGGTGGCGATGGACGAGAAGCGCGGCTGCTATCTGATGCTCTTCTCCACCGAGGTGGCGACCCTGGAGATCACCGCTGACACCGGGCTGGACAAGGCGGAGCGCTTCCTCTCCATGAGTTTTCACGGCGGTACCGATCTGGTGCCCTGTCTCGAGAAGGCGCTGCTCAAGCTCGACGAGCCTGCCTTTGCCAAGGCGGATGTGCTGGTGATCTCCGACTTCATCGCCCAGAGTCTGCCCCACCCCCTGCTCGATCAGATGAACCGCTATCGCCATCGCGAGACCCGCTTTCACGCCGTCGCCATGTCTCGCCACGCCAAGCAGGCTCTGCTGCGGGTATTCGACAACAGCTGGTTGCTGGATTGCGGCCTGCGTGGCCGCCTGCTGCGCCGCTGGCAGCAGCACTGAGGGATCCCGCTGTCAGTGAGCCGGGGTGTGGCTCAAGGCGCGTTCGTTGACCTGTTCCTGATCCAGCAGTGGCTGACCGCTCGGACGGGAGATGTGAAAGCCCCGTTTGCCGCTGCGCTTGACCAGGTACATGGCCTGATCGGCCCGGGCCAGGGCGGCGCCGAAGTCATCCTGGGGCCGGATGGCCGCAATTCCCATGCTCAGACCCACATGCCCGTCGCCGTTGGCGAGGGGGAAGGGGGTCGAGATGAGCTCGATGCAGAGTCGGGCCAGCTCGTGGGTGCGGGGATCCTCGCTCTCCCAGGGGAGCAGCAGCACAAACTCGTCGCCGCCGATGCGCCCCAGTTCGCTCTCTTCCGGACAGCACTGCCTGAGACGCTGGGTCAGAGCGACCAGCAGCTCGTCGCCGGCCCGGTGGCCCAGGTTGTCATTGACCTGTTTGAAGTCATCGAGATCGATGAAGCAGATGGATTTGAAACCCTGGTTGAACTTGCGTTGCAAGGCGGTGCGGTTGGCAAGGCCGGTGAGGGGATCCCGATGGGCGAGCCGGGCCAGCTGCTGCTCGTACTCCTTCTCGTGGGTGATGTCGATGTGGGTGCCCATCACCCGGATGGGGTTGCCCTGTTCATCCCGTTCCACCACGCGGCCCCGATCCAGCACCCAGGTGGTCTTGCCATCCTTGGCGATCATCCGGTGCATCACCTGATAAAAGGGGCTCTTGCCGCTCAGATGGTCGAAGAAGGCCTGCAGCACCCGCTCCCTGTCTTCCGGGTGCAGGTGCTCGCGCCAGACGTCGAAATGGGCAGACAGCTCCTTGGGCTGAAATCCCAGCATGGCGCCCCAGCGGCGGTTGAAGATGATGAGCTTGCCGGTGGGGATGTGGTTTTGCCAGATGCACAGGCCGGTACCATCCATGGCTGCGCCCAGTTTTTCGCGGGCATCGTCGGCGATGCGCTTTAGCCGCTCGTTTTCCAGCTGCAGCCTGGCATAGGCAGCCTGCAACTCCTCGTATGTCATCCCGCCACATCCCTGCAAAAAGAACATATAGTCGATGCTGGGTCTGCTCCTGTAAAGCGCCGGATTTCGTCATTGTGAGGAGGGCTAAAAACCGGATTTGGCATAAGGTTTGCTGCCAGGTCGGACAAGGAACGATATGATGAGTTATCAGAGTATCAGTGCTATCGAATGGGGAACCTGATCCGGCATGAAGCGTTGCATGACCTTGATCCTGTGGGCGTGTCTGGCTTGCTCTCCTGCTTGGGCGGCACGAGGCCCCCTTGGCGAGCCGCAATTATCCAAAGAGTTGCAAGCGCTGGAAGAGGGGGGCCTGCCCGATCGCATCTACCGATTGCGGGTCGCCGCCCTGGCGGCCAATCGCGACGCCTATTCCCCCGACGTGCAGGGCCGGATTGCCCGGCTGCAGTGTCGGGCCATGCCAGCCGAGCGGGACAGCGAGTATCGCGCCGTGGTGGCTTTTGCCGACAAGGAGCTGGCCATCGCCAGGGCGCGCAAGGATCGGCTCACCGAAACCGGACTGCTTGTCTGTCGCGGCTTTCACCAGCAGATGCTCGGCAACATGAAGCTGGCGCTGGCCGATTTTGGGCAGGCACAGGGGTTGGCGCGGGAGCTTGGGGATCGGATGCAAGAGGCCGATGTCCTCAGTTATCGTGGCGAACTCTACTCCTATCAGGGCAAGCTGGCCGAGGGGCTGAAGGAGCTTATCGAAGCGTACCAGCGCTATGAAGATCTGGGCATTGAGGACAAGGGGCGGGAAGTATTGACCCTGATTGCCAACTCCTATCGGCGCATGGGGCTCTATGAGCGAGCCGACGACTATTTCAAGGAACTGGAGCAGGACTATCGCCAGCTCGGGGCCCGGGAACAGCTGGTGGATATCCATGCCCAGCAGGCGCTGCTTTACGCCGAAATGGACGAGTTCGACCGGGCCCTGCCCCTGATGCAGGAGGCCGAGCGCTACTATCAGTCCCAGCGTCAGGAGGGACTGCTGGCCTGGAGCCAGATCGAGGTGGCCACCATGCTGCTCAACCAGAACAAGGTGAGTGAGGCCAAAGCCAAGCTGAAACAGGCCGAAGTGCTGCTGCACGATCGCGAGGGGAGCGACAGCGTGACCCTGGCGCATTGGCAATTGGTGATGGCCATGGTGCTGGATGCCTCGGGAGAGCAAACCAGGGCCCTCGACTATCTGGCGCGGGCGGAGACCGTTTTCGCCAGGGAGAATAACCAGCGTTTTCTGATCCGTGTCTATGGTCTGCGCTCGCGCATCTTTGAGCGCCAGGGCCGGGTCGGCGATGCGCTGGCCAGCCTCAAGCAGTATGTGCAGACCCGGCATGCCACCGAGCTGGTGCTCAGGGAGCAGCGCTCCTTGCAGATGCGCTTCGAGTTCGATCTGGCCCGCAAGGAGCTGGAAAACCAGACCCTCAAGACCAAACAGCTGTTGCAGGAAGCCAAGCTCAAGCAACTGCAGGAGCGCCGCCAGTGGCAATTCGCCGTGGTGGCTCTGCTGCTGGTGGTGATGGGCATGTTGGTGCTCTATCTCTTCAACCGCAGCCGCAAGATGAGGCGGCTGGCCATGACGGACGAGCTGACCGGTCTCCACAATCGTCGCCAGATCATGGCGCGGGGTCAGGCCTGTTTCGATCAGGCAAAAAGTGGTGGTCCTTCCCTGAGCGTCTTGTTGCTGGATATCGATCACTTCAAGCAGGTCAATGATCAGCTGGGCCACCACATGGGGGACATGGTACTCAAGGCGGTGGCTCGTTGCCTCGGTGAGCAGCTGCGGGTGCAGGACGAGGTGGGACGCAACGGCGGCGAGGAGTTTCTGGTGCTGCTGCCCGACACCAGACTCGAGGAGGCAGCCGAGGTGGCAGAGCGGATCCGCCAGCGGGTCTCCCAGCTGTGCATAGACGGGATGCCGGAGGGGCGTTTTGTCCATGTCAGCATAGGCTGCGCCCAGTATGGCTCCCTCGATGATACCCTGAGTGCCCTGATCCGGCGGGCCGACGAGGCCATGTACCAGGCCAAGCAGACCGGGCGCAACCGGGTGGTGCTGGCTCAATAGGCTTGACGTGTACCTTGCGGATTTCTCCACCATGCCAGGCTGGGTATTTTTCGCTCGCGCGGGTATAATGCCGCGCAATTTTGCTTTGACTCAGGCGAGACGACCCATGTAATGCAACGCTTTCCCCCTTTTTCCACCTGGCTGGCCTGATGCCTGCCGGCGTGGCATGCGCTGCATACAGATGTGCCGTGAGTCGAATGCGGCATCCCGGATTTATTCCCACGGTGGCCAAGGCCGCCGCCCAATAGAAGAACGTTGAATTATGTCAGCTGAATTTCTGAGTGAAGTCTCCAAGAGACGCACTTTTGCGATCATCTCGCACCCGGATGCGGGTAAAACCACCATCACCGAAAAAGTCCTGCTGTTCGGACAGGCCATTCAGCGCGCCGGTACCGTCAAGGGCCGTGGCTCGGGCCAGCACGCCAAATCCGACTGGATGGAGATGGAGAAGCAGCGTGGTATCTCCATCACCACCTCTGTGATGCAGTTCCCCTATGCCGACTGCCTGGTCAATCTGCTCGATACCCCGGGTCACGAGGACTTCTCCGAAGATACCTACCGTACCCTGACGGCGGTCGACTGCTGCCTGATGGTCATTGATGCCGCCAAGGGTGTTGAAGACCGGACCCGCAAGTTGATGGAAGTGACCCGGCTGCGCGACACCCCCATCCTTACCTTCATGAACAAGCTGGACCGCGAAGTGCGCGATCCCATGGAAGTGATGGACGAGGTGGAGCGCGAGCTCAACATCATGTGCGCCCCCATCACCTGGCCCATCAGCTGTGGCAAATCCTTCAAGGGTGTCTATCACCTCTACAAGGATGAGACCTACCTCTATCAAAGCGGTCAGGGCCACACCATTCAGGAGAAGCGGGTGATCAAGGGGCTGAACAACCCGGATCTGGACGCCGCCATCGGTGAAGATCTGGCTCAGCAGCTGCGTGATGAGCTGGAGCTGGTGCAGGGTGCCTCTCCCGAGTTCGATCACGACGCCTTCATCGCCGGCGAGATGACCCCGGTCTTCTTCGGTACCGCACTCGGCAACTTTGGTGTTGACCATATGCTGGACGGCCTGACCGACTGGGCGCCGGCCCCCATGCCGCGCAAGGCCGAGAGCCGCGAAGTGGCTGCCACCGAGGAGAAGTTCTCCGGCTTCGTGTTCAAGATCCAGGCGAACATGGACCCGAAACACCGCGACCGTATCGCCTTTATGCGCATCGTCTCCGGCACCTACTCCAAGGGCATGAAGATGCGCCACGTACGTCTGGGCAAGGATGTGAACATCTCCGACGCCGTGACCTTCATGGCCGGCGATCGCGAGCAGGCGGAAGACGCCTTCGCGGGTGACATCATCGGCCTGCACAACCACGGCACCATCCAGATCGGTGACACCTTCACCCAGGGTGAGGATCTCAAGTTCACCGGCATCCCGAACTTCGCGCCGGAACTGTTCCGCCGCATCCGTCTGCGCGACCCCCTCAAGCAGAAGCAGCTGCTCAAGGGGCTGGTACAGCTCTCCGAAGAGGGGGCGGTGCAGGTGTTCCGTCCGCTGCAGAGCAACGATCTCATTGTCGGTGCGGTCGGTGTGCTGCAGTTCGACGTGGTGGTCTCGCGCCTCAAGAGCGAGTACAACGTCGAGGCCCTGTACGAGGCGGTCAACGTCTCCACCGCCCGCTGGGTGGAAGGGACAGATGCCAAGAAGTTCGAGGAGTTCAAGCGCAAAAACGAGATCAACCTGGCCCTCGATGGCGGTGACAACCTCACCTATATCGCGCCGACCATGGTCAACCTGCGCCTGGCTCAGGAGCGTCACCCGGACGTCCAGTTCCGCCAGACTCGCGAGCACTGATACCGCTTCGCAAGCCTGCATGGCTGACGAGACAAGAGACCCCGCTTCGGCGGGGTCTTTTTTATCGGCTTTTACGGGGAACCGTGAGGGAAGGGAATTTGCCCGCTCTCGACGATTGAGTAAAAAACCAATATAAATGAATAAATTATATTTGCTGGGGAGTTCCATGCCCGTCGTTTTGCCCGTCCAGGCACAGCTGGAAGCCTACAATGCCCATGATATCGAGGCTTTCCTGGCCTGCTTTTCCGAGCAGTTCAAAGCCTATCGCATGCCGGCAGAATCGCCCGCCACCGTTGGCAAGGAGGCGCTGAGAACCTTCTATGCAGAGCATCGCTTCAACAACCCGCTGCTGAAGGCCGAACTGTTGTCGAGGACGGTGCTCGGCAACAAGGTGTTTGATCATGAGCGGATCCACGGTCTCTCTCCCGAACCGCTGGAGAGTGTGGCGGTCTTTGAGGTAGAGGAAGGCCTTATCAGCACCGCCTGGTTCTATTTCCCCTCTTGATCCGAGCATTCACATGTTGTTCCATATGGGGCCTTTACTCACATGTCAGAGAAACAGCAATAAGGACATTGCATGCTTATTATCCAGGCTACTTCAGACGACTTGGAAGAGGTCAGCGATCTGTTTGATGCTTATCGTCAGTTTTATGGACAGGCACCAGATCGTGGTGCTGCGACCAGCTTCATTGCCGAACGATTAACCAATGCCGATGCGGTTATCTTTCTTGCTCGCAGTGAGGCGGGGGACGCCATGGGGTTTGTCCAGCTCTACCCTGCATTTTCATCCGTTGCCATGAAGCGAATGTGGTATCTCAACGATCTCTTTGTCACCAAGTCGGCCCGCCAGCAGGGGGTTGCGCGAGCCTTGTTAAGACGGGTGGCCGTTTTTGCCAGAGAGACGGATGCACTGACAGTCAAACTGGCGACTGCTACATCCAATCACCCAGCGAAATCGCTCTATGAATCAGAGGGATATCAAAAGATCATCGCTTTTGATCACTATACCCAGCGGGTTTAGGTGCGGCGCTAGGCGGATCTTCAACTTGATTGCTGCCTACCGCCCTTCCTCCTTGGGAGAAGGGCGGTAGATATAGGGCAGGATACGGCGTGTAGCTCAGAGCTGTAGCACCATACAGATCTCGCAGGCATCGTGGCCGGTGCAACCAAGCGGGCCGGGCAGGTGTTCAAAACCCAGTGACTCGTAGAGGCTGGTGGCTTCCCGCAGTACCTCTGTGGTCTCAAGGTAACAGCGCCGGTAGCCGAGGGTTCGTGCCTCCTCCAGCGCCTGCAGCACCAGCCGTCGCCCCAGTCCCAGCCCGCGCAGGGCGGGCATGAAGTACATCTTCTGCAGCTCGCAGGTCTCCTCTTCTCCCGCCAGCCTGGCTATGCCGCCGCCACCCAGAATGGTGCCGTCGGGCCCTTCAATCACCCAGTAGCGGCTACCCCTGCCCTGATAAGTCTCATGGAGCTGATCCAGGTTCGGGTCGGCGACTCCATAACCCTTGTCGGCAGTGAGGCCGTATTCGGCGGAGACGGCGCGGATCACCGCAGCGATATGGGGATTGTCGAACGCCCGGATGGGACGAATGTGGTAGCCCTGCTGGCGGCGGGCACGGGAGAGGGCGCTGCGATAGAGACGCAGGCCTTCCCACAGCCGCTCGCGTTCTTCCTGAGTCAACTGGGCCAGGGTCTCTTCCATGGCGCAGTCCATCTCCCGATGCAGTGCCAGCAGCTGGCTTTGGCCGGTGATGGTGAGGCGAGCCTCCTTGCTGCGGCCATCGGAGGGATGGGGATGCCAGCTGATGAGATCCCGTTCGGCGAGGCGCGCCAGCGGACGGCTGGCGTTGGACTTGTCGATGCGCAGTTTCTCTGCCAACTGCTGGTTGGTGGCGGGGCCGCTCTCCAGTTCGATCAGCAGGTGGGCTTCGATGGGGGTGAGGGCCAGCTCGCCGCATTGCTGGGAGAGCATGCCGAGTTCGCGAACCAGCTCGCGAGAGAGGGCGCGCAGGGGGCGGGGATCCATATCAGGGTTTCCTTTTTGTTGTGCACAACAACCAATTTAGCGATTTGGTTGTTGTACGCAACTTTATTTTTCATTTCCCTGAAAATGGTTCAGGCTGCCGCCCGGCTTCTCAGCTCCGGGCGGCGGGCGAAGCAGTGAGCCAGCAGCAGCATGGTGACCACGCCGATCGTGCCCAGTACCAGCCAGGGGAGGGCGGGTTGCCCCTGCTGCAGGGCATAGTCATAGAGGGAGCCTCCCCCCACGTAGCCTGTCATGCCCCCCAGGGCGAGTCCGAGTCTGCTGAAACCCATGTAGCTACCGCGTGCGTTGGGGTTGGCCAGCCGGGTCATCAGGGTCTCCCGCGCCGGCTCGCAGATGATGATCCCCAGATAGAAGCAGGCCAGCAGCACGAAGAGCCCCGACAGGGTGTTGACGAAGGCGACCAGCCCTATCCCTATTGTCATCAGCAGGATGCCGGCCATCAGGCGGTTTTCCAGCTTGTAGCGCCGCTCGCTGAAACGGGCGATGGGGTAGAGCAGCGCCAGCGACAGGGCGGTCTCCAGGCTGTACATCCAGCCAACCGCCGTGGTGCTGCCGGAGAGCTGCTTGACCAGGATGGGGAAGATCAGCATCACCTGCACCCACAGCATGTAGTAGCCGCTCAGGATCAGCACCAGCCGGCAGAAGGCGCGATCTGCCAGTACCTGCCCCAGTCCTTGCCGCATCGGGGTCGGCTTGAGGGAGAGGCGGTAAGGGGGCAACAGCAGCCAGTTGCACAGGGCCGCCAGAGTGAACAGGCCGGCGCCCAGCAGGCAGACATAGGTGAAATCAAAGCGCAGCAACCAGCTGCCGAGCAGGGCCCCGGTCACGGCGCCGGCGCTCTCCAGCATCATTAACAGGGAGATGAAACGGCCCCGCTCACCGGGGCGGGTGAACTTGATCACCAGGGCGGCCCGCGGTGGATCGAACAGGCAGCCACCGAGACCGGAGAGGAAGCAGGAGAAGATCAGCATGGCGCCGCTCTCGGCCCAGGCCAGGGTGGCGAAGCCGACGGCGCGCAGCAACATGCCGGTGACGATGAGCGGACGAGCCCCGAAGCGATCGGCCAGGGAGCCACCGAAGATGCCCAGCCCCTGCTGGGTCAGCTGGCGCAGCCCCAGGGCCAGCCCTACCAACCCCGCCGCCCAGCCGAGCTGATCCACGAAGCGCAGGCTGATCATCGGCATCACCACAAAGAAACCCAGGATAACCAGCGTCGTATCCAGCGCCAGAAACCAGCGCCCCCAATGCCTTGCCCGCTCTACCATAATTTCCTCTCTATTGATTGATGACTCCATTCTGGAGGGGCATCAGATATAGTGGTAGACGACAACTACCTATATTTCATATCAGGATTTTTTATGTCTATGGATCTGGACGATTTGCAGCTGCTGCTGGATGTGGCGGAGCTCGGCAGTTTCAGTCAGGCGGCGGCCATCCGCGGTTGGTCGCAACCTCTGGTGAGCCAGCGTATTGCCCATCTGGAACTGACTCTGGGGGCGCCGCTGTTCCAGCGTCATCGCCGCGGTGTGACCCCGACTCGCGCCTGCGAGGAGTTCCTGCCAGCGGCCCGTTCGGCCCTGACAACCCTGAGCGAAGGGCGGCTGGCGCTGCAGGGGGCACCGGCGCTGCCCTGCATCCGTCTCTCCAGCCTGCCTTCCCTGACTTCGGTGGTGTTTGGCTCGCTCCTGATGGAGCTGGTGGACGAGGCGTTCGAGATCCGCTGCACCACGGATCACTCCGGCGTCATCATGCAGGAGCTGCTGACCGGGGTGACCGACATCGGCTTCGTGCTCAAGTGCCCGCCCGTGGCGGGACTGCAGATGGAGCTGCTCTGCTGCTCCCCCATCATCGCCATCGCCTCGCCCATGCACCCGCTGGCGGGGTGCCACGGTCTGACTCTGCAAGACATCGCCGATCAGCGGCTTGCCCCCCAGGTGTGGGGGCCAGGTTGTGACGTCTTTATTCAGCAATTGCGGCGGTTGCGCCGTGCCGCCAGCCCCTTGCACGGGGTGCAGCCCGCGAGTGCGGCCCGGGATCTGGCGCTGGAGCACGGCTTTATCACCCTGATGCCGGAGCTGGCCATCGCGCGGGATCTGGAGGTCGGGCGACTGGTCAAACTGGATGTCTGCAATCTGCCCCAGGAGCACTGGGACGTGATGATGGCCTGGCGCGGTGGCAAACGGCCCAATCCGGCCAAGGAAGCGGTGCTGGCGACAGCCCGTGCCCTTGCCAAACGGTGGCGCGGTGAGAGGTGAGCGACCCCCTGCAAAAGGGTTGGCACCTCTGGAAGCAATTGGCTACATTGGTGCTGTTTTGTCATTTGATGACTGATTTCAAAGGAGAATCCCATGTTCTCATGGCAGTTGGACGATGAGCTTGCGCTGCTCTTTTTGCAGCCCGACATGGCGAGCGAGCTGTTTGCCCTCTGCCGTGACAACCGGGAATACCTCTCCCAGTGGTTGCCCTGGCCGCCCCTGATCCTGCGCCCCGCCGACAGTGCCACCTTCATTCGCCACGCCATCGAGAAGTTTGCCCGCGGTGAGGGGCTGACTACTGCCATCGAGTATCAGGGGGAGGTGGTCGGGGTGATCGGCTACAACCAGATAGACGCGGATCTTGGCAAGGTGGCCATCGGCTACTGGCTGGCGGAGCGCTGGCAGGGCAACGGCATCATCACCCGGGCCTGTCAGGCCCTTATCCATCACGCCTTCGAGGAGATGGGCATGGAGAAGGTGGAGATCAGCGCCGCTACTGACAACGAGCCAAGCCGGGCCGTCTGCGAGCGGCTCGGAATGCAACAGGAGGGGATCACCCGGCGCGCCGAACGGCTGGCCGGCCGGGTGGTGGATCACGTCCACTACAGTTTGCTGCGCGATGAGTGGTTGAGGCTGAGGGAATCCTGATGGTGCTGCCACATCTCAAGACGGCCCGAGCCCACCTGACGGTGCTGTCGCCGGATCAGGCCCCCATGATGCTCGACTTCTACCGGCGCAATCGCGCCCACCTCACCCCCTGGGAGCCACTGCGGGATGAGCGCTTTTATACCCTCCCGTACTGGCACGCCAGGTTGCAGGAGAGTTATGGCCAGTTCTTCCATGGCACCGGAGTCAATCTGGCGGCCCTGGATCCGGCGGGGGAGCGGGTGATCGCCACCTGCAACTTCAGCAACTTATTGATGGGGATATTCAAGGCGTGCCACCTGGGTTATGCCGTCGATCAGCAGCACCAGGGGCAGGGGCTGATGCAGGAGGTGCTGCCCGTCGCCATCGATTACCTGTTTCGCGAACATGGCCTGCACCGCATCATGGCCTGCTACATGCCGGCCAATCATCGCAGCGGCGCCCTGCTGGAGCGGCTCGGCTTCGAGCGGGAGGGGTATGCCAGGGAGTATCTGATGATCAATGGCCGCTGGGAGGATCATATCCTCACCTCATTGATCAATCCGGCGCCGTAAACGGCCCATAAAAAAACGGGCCCGAAGTTTCCTTCGGGCCCGTCTTCGAATGAGGTGCTGGCTTAGTTGGCCTTGGCATCGCTCACGGCAGCTTCAACCTTGGTGGCTACGTCGTCAGCAGCTTTCTCAACGGTTGCAGTCGCATCGGAAGCGGCTTTCTCAACAGTTGCATTGACGGCGTCAGCCGCTTTTTCAACGGTAGAAGTGGCTTCGCTGGCCGCTTGTTCTACGGTTGCTGCGACTTCGGCGGCCGGAGTGGCAGCAGGTGCGGCAGCCTTCTCTTCTTTCTGACCGCAAGCGGTCAACATCAGACCCAGGATACCGGCTACCAGTACTTTATTCATGTGTATACCCTCAACAAAAGATGGAGAGATGGTTGTGACAACCATCAAAGTGCGTCCTTTCACCCGGTTTTCCAATCATTGGCCGGGAGCCAAGAGGCGGACGCAATATAGCCCCAACGGTTGCAGATGAAAACGGATATCACAATGACATTTTTTCGTACCATAGATAAAAAGAACTGCTCATTTAGCTAAATTCAACTAAAAATGTCCAAAAAATGGTGATGTTGCACAACTAATCACCATTATATCTTGCCTGCTTGGTATCTAAACGGTTTTAAGGTTTTGTTTGAATCTTTGTTGTCGGCGTGGTCAGTCAGACAGCTTCTGACAAGCAAGGCGTTTTCCCGAGCTATGGCTCTCGCGTGCCAGATCCAGCAGCGCCATGACCGTCAGGGCCTCTCCGGCGGGCACCGGATTTGCCCCTTCGCCCAGGATGGCGGCGCAGACTCCGCGGTAGTAGGCACCGTAGTCGCCGGCCTCACCAGCGACCAGCTCCTGTTGCAGTTGGCCATCCCGGATCCGGCTGAGCCGGCCTGGCTCGCTGTCCACGCCCCAGTCGGCCGCCGGAGGGCGCTTGCCGAGCTTGAGTTGCTCTTCCTGCACATCCATGCCGAACTTGATAAACGAGCCCGCACTGCCGTGAATGATGAAGCGGGGCATGGTGGCCGACACCAGGCAGCTGCCGTGCAGCACCACCCGCATCTCGCCGTAACCCAGCACCACGTGGAAGTAGTCATCGCTCAGGGACCCCGGGCGATGCCCGGCCAGATCCGCCTGCAGCCAGTCGGGCAGACCGAACAGCTGCAGCGCCTGATCCAGCACATGGGGGCCGAGATCGAACCAGAGCCCGGAACCCGGACCGCCCGTCTCGCGCCAGCGCTGGCGCACCTCGGGGCGATAGCGATCGAAGTGCGATTCAAACTGGGCGATCTGTCCCAGGGTTCCCTCTGCCAGCAGGCGGCGCACCGTGAGGAAATCCCCGTCCCAGCGCCGGTTGTGGAAGATGCTGAGCAGCCGCTGCTGTTTTTCCGCCAGTTCGACCAGCGCCTTGGCCTCCGCCAGATCCAGGGCGAACGGCTTGTCGATCACCACGTGCTTGCCGGCCAGCAGTGCCTGGCGGGCGAGGGGAGCATGGGTATCGTTGGGGGTGGCGATCACCACCAGATCAACAGTGTTGTCGCTCAGCACCTCCTCCAGCGAACCGACCCGGCAATCGGGCAGATCGGCCTGTACCTTGGCGGCATCGCGGCTTACCACCCAACTGAGGCGAAGGCCCGGAGTGGTGCCGAGAAAGGGGGCGTGAAAAGTCTTGCCTGCAAAGCCATAGCCCACCAGGGCGGCGTTGAGAGTCTGGCTCATGGGTGTTTCTCCGCTGACATGAGTCGGGGTCGGGCGCCTGTGCCGGCGGGCGACGGGTCACAAAAAAGAGGAGGGGGCCAGCGGCCCCCGGATGTGCTCATCAGAGCACAGGATTTATTGCAAACACAAGCGCCGTCCCTGGCGGGTCATCAACACCACCAGTGGTGGCAACAGCAGCCACATGTGCAGGGCCAGCTGATCCAGGGGATCCTGCATCAGGGTGCCGGTGAGGCCGACCAGGGCGCCAGCCCCGCTCATCTGGAACAGGCCGAGCAGGGCGGCGGCGGTACCGGCGCACTGACCGAAGGGGGCCAGCGCCATGCCGGCGGCCGAGCCCAGGATCATGGCAAAGGCGATGCTGGAGAGGAACACGGGGCCCATCATGCCCAGCGGATGATCAAGATGCATGGTCAGGGTCAGGGTGATGGCTGCCACCAGCAGGGCCAGCAGGCCGATGCGCAGGGTGCGTCTCGGTCCCATTTTGGCAACGCAGCGGGGGGCCAGGAAACAGGCCAGGATGTTCACCGCCGCGTTGGCGGTAAACCAGTAGCTGAAGCCGTTCATGTCGAGCCCCAGCTTCACCATCAGCTGCACCGGTGCGGCGGTGACATAGGCGAGGATCACCGCCATCGCCAGCATGCATTGCGCCGCGTTGAACAGGAAGGTAGGGGAGCGCAGCACAGGGCTGTAGCGATCCCAGCTGATGAGAGCTCCCTCGCTGCGGGTATCCTCCGGGCGGGTCTCCGGCATGCGCCATAGCAACCAGCCGCCGACCAGCAACGCATATCCGGCCATGAACCAGAAGTTGGCAGACCAGCCCGCCTTGGCGGTGAGCCAGCCACCAAACAGGGGGGCCAGCGCCGGAATGAAGCAGATGGCGCCATTGAGGTAGGAGATCATCTGGCCACTCTTTTTCGGGCCATAGCTGTCACGCACCACCGAGAAGGCGGCAACCGAGGTGGCACAGGCGCCAAAGCCTTGCAGCACCCGAGCCAGCATCAGCTCCCCGAGGCTGGCGGCGAAGCCTGCGCCCAGTGCGCTCAGGCCGTAGAGCAGTACACCGCCCAGGGCGATGGGCTTGCGGCCGTAGCGATCGGCCAGTGGTCCCACCAGCAGCTGGCCCAGACCCATGCTGAACAGGAACCAGGTGATGGTGCCCTGCATCAGGGTCACTTCTGCGCCCAGCTTTTCCGCCATCTGCGGAATGGCGGGCAGGTAGATGTCGATGGCCAGCGGGCCGAACAGTACCAGAAGTACGAGCAGAAGGATCAAGGGCATCAGCCACCTCATGAAGACAGGAAAAATCAGTTGGTGCGCGAGTCTACTGAGTCACAGTAATGAATAGAAATGGTATTTAATCACTTTGGTTATTCCTGTACGGAAACATGTATTTTCTCGGTAGCAAACAGGGCCTTGTGACGGGCCTTGGATGGGGCGGGATTAGTGACAATTGGCGCTTTTACTAAACGGCTGCGACGCATAGAATGCGCAGATTATTTTTGCGGAGGTGTGCGATGAACAAGCTTGTCCTGGCAACAGGGAATCAGAAAAAGGTGAAGGAATTGGCCGCCATGCTGGCCGATATGAAGATCCAGGTGATCCCGCAGAGCGAGTTTGCAGTGTCCGATGCCGATGAGACCGGCACCACCTTCGTCGAAAACGCCATCATCAAGGCCCGCCATGCCGCCCGCATCACCGGACTGCCCGCCGTGGCCGACGACTCTGGCCTCGAAGTGGATCTGCTGCATGGCCGCCCCGGTGTCTACTCCGCCCGTTTCGCCGGCGACAACGCCAGTGACAAGGAGAACATCGACAAGCTGCTGGGTGAGCTCAAGGGGGCCCCTGACTATCTCAAGAGCGCCCGCTTCTGGTGTGTGCTGGTCTATATACGCCACGCCGACGACCCCACCCCCATCATCTGCCAGGCGAGCTGGGAGGGGATGATCATCGACGAGCCGCGCGGTCAGCACGGCTTTGGTTACGACCCCGTCTTCTTCGTACCGGATCACGACTGTACCGCCGCCCAGATGCCAGGCGATCTGAAGAACCAGCTCAGCCATCGTGGCCAGGCGCTGGCCAAGTTGAAAGAGGCCCTGGCCGCGGCGCACTGAGCCCGGGCACGGCGCCGGGATACTCCGGCAAGCATTTCATCTACAATGGGGGCCGTCAGCCCCCGTTTTTATTTTTGATTAGTGGAATCCCCATGCTGCAACTGCCGCCTCTCTCCCTTTATATCCATGTGCCCTGGTGCGTCCAGAAGTGCCCCTATTGCGACTTCAACTCCCACGCCCAGAAGGGGGAGCTGCCTCACCTCGAGTACGTGGCCGCCCTGCTGGAGGATCTGGAGCAGGATCTGAAGTGGGCCCAGGGGCGTCCGCTCTCCTCCATCTTTATCGGCGGCGGGACTCCCAGCCTGCTGACGGTGGCGGCGATGCAGGCGCTGCTGGACGGGGTGCGGGCCCGCATCCCGTTGACGGCGGACTGCGAGATCACCATGGAGGCCAACCCGGGCACGGTGGAGGCGGACAAGTTCGCCGGCTTCCAGCAGGCGGGCATCAACCGTATCTCCATCGGGGTGCAGAGCTTCCAGCAGGAGAAACTGACCCGGCTCGGGCGCATTCACGGCCCGGAAGAGGCGCGCAAGGCCGCCGCATTGGCTCATGCCATCAAGCTTCCTACTTTCAACCTGGATCTGATGCACGGCCTGCCGGATCAGAGCCTGGAGGACGCCCTCTACGATCTGCAGCAGGCCATCGATTGTGCGCCGCCGCACCTCTCCTGGTACCAGCTCACCATAGAGCCGAACACGGCATTCGCCTCCAAGCCGCCTCGGCTGCCGGAAGACGACACCCTGTGGGACATCTACGAGCAGGGCCACGCCATGCTCACCGCCAGGGGGTATCGCCAGTACGAGATCTCGGCCTACGCCAAAGAGGGTTATCAGTGTCGCCACAACCTCAACTACTGGCGCTTTGGCGACTATCTGGGGATTGGCTGCGGTGCCCATGGCAAGGTGACGGATCTCGCCAGTGGCCAGATCCTGCGCACCGCCAAGGTGAAGCACCCGAAAGGCTACCTGGATCTCGCCCGTCCCTATCTGGACGAGCAGTGGCAGGTCACTGAGGACGATCTGCCGCTCGAGTACTTCATGAACCGGTTCCGTTTGTTTGAACCGGCTCCCAAGGCGGAGTTCGAAGCCTATACCGGTCTGGCGCTGGAGCGGGTGGAGACGGTACTGGACATCGCCCGGAGCAAGGAGCTTATCGAGGATCTGGGGGAGAGCTGGCAGCTCACCGCCCTCGGCCATCGCTATCTGAACGTGCTGCTGGAACTCTTTATGGACGAATGAGGTAACCGCCTTTAACCAGATGGAACACAAGCGGGGCGCCATGAGCGCCCCGCTTGTTTTGGTTCTAAGAACCTGTTCACTGTCTGTCGCGAGAGGCTGTCAGCAAGGTGAAGAGCAGCGCAGGAACCGGAGAAGTACACATGAGGATTCCGAGCAGCACATGAGCCTTGATCACGGCCTCGCAGCAAGATCGTGGACAGGTTCCAAAGCAGAAACCCGCTCAGCAGCAGACGCATACCGTCTGCTGTTGGCCGGGCTCCCACCGCTTGCCGTGCTTGGCCTTGCGCTGATAGCTGCCCTTGCCCTTCTTGCTCGGCTCGACCCGGGCCTGGAACAGGGGGGAGGTCACCAGGGCCTTGAGGTGATTGTCCTGGATGATGCCACGCTGATGGGCGTGGGTGGGTTCTGGGGTGACGGAGGTCACCTTCTTCTTGGCCATATTGGCTCCTTGATGGGGTTGTCGTGTTTGCCTATCGCCCCTGCCACCACAGATCCGGGGCAGGCGGCGAAAAAACGTGCCGATTGTGAGCCTCTAGCCTCCCCCGCGCAAGGGGTCAGGCAGGACGGTAGACCACGCGCACCAGGCCACTCGGCAGCAGGGTGCTGGAGACGGGAGCGAGCCGATCGGGCAGGGCTCCCGAGAAGAGCGACACCCCGGTCCCCAGAGTGACCGGCACCCAGAACAGGGTCAGCTCGTCAACGACCCTGGCCTGCAGCCCCTGCCTGACCACCTCGCCGCCATCCAGATAGAGGTGGCGGCTCCCCTCCTGCCAGAGCATATCCAGCACCTGTGGCAGCGCCCCCTGCCGGAAGGAGACGCGGTCACGGGAAGCGGCCGGACGATGGGTCAGCACCACCACTGGCTTGTTCCCGTAGGGCCACTCGGGAAAGGCGCTCACGGTGTCGTAGCTGTTGCGCCCCATCAGCAGGGTGTCTGCACTGGCCATCAGCGCGCTGTAGCCGGTCTCTTCCTGGGAGTCGCCGTAGTAGGGTTCAAGCCAGGTCAGATCGTCCCCCTCCCCGGCAATGAAGCCGTCGAGGGAGAGGGCGAGAAAGGCGGATACCCGGGGCCGGCGCAGCTCAGTGCTCATGATCGTGGTGCTCGTGGCGGGAGGGAGCGCCGGACTCCAGGGTCTCCAGGATGGCGCAGTGCTCCGCCGAGCGCGGGCCGCCGCAGCAGATGTTGGAGAGCTCCCGCAGGTTGTCGCGAAAACGGGTCAGCTCGACGATCTTCTGCTCCACCTGTTCGAGCTTGGTGTCGGCCACCGCCTTCACCTCCTGGCAGGTGACCCTGGCCTTGTTGGTGTCGAGATCCAGCAGTTCGCCGATGTCGGCCAGCGAGAAGCCCACCGACTTGGCGCGGATGATGAACTCCAGCCGCCGCTTGTCCTGCTCGCCATAGAGGCGATAGCCGGACTCGTTGCGAATGCCCGGCGAGATGAGTCCGTTTTTCTCGTAAAAGCGCAGAGTATCTGCCTTTACCCCGCACGCCTTGGCCAGTTCCCCAATCCGATACATGGCTTGTTCCCCGTTGGATATGCCGCTCAGTAAAAAATCGCCTCCACTATCGCCCCTTTGCCCGTCGATTGCCAGCCAAGGGCGTGAAAGGGACAGATAAAAGTCAGATGAAGGGCATTTTTCCGGTAAAACCCTGAAAGTGAAAACGTTTTGCAAAAATCAACAGGAAAACGTTTAATGCCGCGCCACACAAGGCTTTGTTGTTTTAAAAAATCCCCCACGCGTCACATTTTTTGTGTAGAATACGCGCCCATAAGAGAGCGTCGCGCCAAGCGGGCATTTCTTAAAACACTTTGGCCAGGGACGGGTCCCTGGATAAGAAGAGTGGTTTGCGAAATCCCCCACTTCCATTTATTAGGGGACTCTCTGTGTTGAGCCTCGCCTCCCATGGAACGGTCCCCGTTATGTTGAGGACGATAGTGTGATGGAACAAGCTCGACCCATTCGCCGTGCATTGCTGAGTGTGTCTGACAAGACTGGCATCGTGGAATTTGCCAAGGCACTCAACGAGCGTGGTGTTGCCCTGCTCTCCACTGGCGGTACCGCCAAACTGCTGAGCGACGCGGGTCTGCCGGTGACCGAGGTCTCTGACTATACGGGTTTCCCCGAGATGATGGATGGCCGGGTCAAGACCCTGCATCCCAAGGTTCATGGCGGCATTCTCGGCCGTCGGGATCAGGATGACGCCATCATGGCCCAGCATGCTATCTCCCCCATCGACATGGTTGTCGTCAACCTCTACCCCTTCGCGGCGACCGTCGCCAAGCCTGGCTGCACTCTGGAAGATGCTGTCGAGAACATCGACATCGGCGGCCCGACCATGGTTCGCTCTGCCGCCAAGAACCACAAGGACGTCACCATCGTGGTCAAGGCCGGTGACTACGACCGCGTCATTCGCGAGATGGATGGCAACGGCAACAGCCTGACCCTTGCCACCCGCTTTGATCTGGCCATCGCCGCCTTCGAGCACACCGCCGCCTACGACGGCATGATCGCCAACTACTTCGGCAGCATGGTGCCCTCTTACGGCGATAACAAGGAGGGTGACGAGGAGTCCCGCTTCCCGCGCACCTTCAACAGCCAGTTCATCAAGAAGCAGGACATGCGCTACGGCGAGAACGGCCACCAGGCCGCCGCCTTCTATGCCGAAGTGCACGCGGCGCCGGGCTCTGTCTCCAGCGCAGTCCAGCTGCAGGGCAAGGCCCTCTCCTACAACAACATCGCCGACACCGACGCAGCGCTCGAGTGCGTGAAAGAGTTCAGCGAGCCGGCCTGCGTCATCGTCAAGCACGCCAACCCGTGCGGTGTGGCCATCGGCGACGACCTGCTGGCCGCCTATGAGCGCGCCTGGCAGACCGATCCCACTTCGGCGTTTGGCGGCATCATCGCCTTCAACCGGCCACTTGATGGCGCCACCGCCAAAGCCATCGTCGAGCGTCAGTTTGTCGAGGTGATCATCGCCCCGACCGTGAGCCAGGAGGCGCGCGATGCCGTCGCCGCCAAGCAGAACGTGCGTCTGCTCGAGTGTGGCCAGTGGACCGCACCGGCGGCCGGTTTCGACATGAAGCGGGTCAACGGCGGCCTGCTGGTGCAGGAGCGCGATCTCGGCATGGTGACCCTGGGTGATCTGACCGTGGTCAGCAAGCGCCAGCCGACCGAGGCGGAACTCAAGGATCTGCTGTTCTGCTGGAAGGTGGCCAAGTTCGTCAAATCCAACGCCATCGTCTACGCCAAAGATGGCCAGACCATCGGCGTCGGCGCCGGCCAGATGAGCCGCGTCTACTCGGCCAAGATCGCCGGCATCAAGGCGGCGGATGAAGGGTTGACCGTGGCGGGTTCCGTCATGGCTTCCGATGCCTTCTTCCCGTTCCGCGACGGTATCGATGCGGCGGCCCAGGCCGGTATCTCCTGCGTCATCCAGCCGGGTGGCTCGATGCGTGACCAGGAGGTGATCGACGCCGCCGATGAACACGGCATGTGCATGGTGTTCACCAACATGCGTCATTTCCGTCATTGATGGGTCAGGGCCGCCGCAGGCGGCCCTTTTGTTGTCTCTTTTCAACTGACTATTTTCACCGGTCGCGGCGCAAGCCGGGGCGGTGACCACAAATAGAAGCGAGCGAAACGATGAAAGTACTGATCATTGGTAACGGTGGCCGTGAACATGCGTTGGCCTGGAAGGCAAAACACTCCCCCCTGGTGAGCCACGTCTTCGTGGCCCCGGGCAATGCGGGCACCCAGCTGGAGCCGGGGATCGAGAACGTAGCCATCGAGGCGACCGACATCGAAGGACTGCTGGCGTTTGCCAAGGCGAAGCAGATCGGCCTGACCATAGTCGGCCCCGAGGCTCCGCTGGTGAAAGGGGTGGTCGATGCTTTCCGCGCCGCCGGTCAGCCCATCTTCGGCCCGACCGCCGCCGCCGCCCAGCTGGAAGGCTCCAAGGCCTTCACCAAGGACTTCCTGGCCCGTCACGCCATCCCGACCGCAGATTACCAGAACTTCACCGAGGTGGAGCCGGCGCTGGCCTACCTGCGCGAGAAGGGCGCGCCCATCGTCATCAAGGCCGACGGCCTGGCCGCTGGCAAGGGGGTGATCGTCGCCATGACCCTGAGCGAAGCCGAAGAGGCGGTGCGGGACATGCTCTCCGGCAACGCGTTTGGCGATGCCGGCGCCCGGGTGGTGATCGAGGAGTTCCTGGACGGAGAGGAGGCGAGTTTTATCGTTATGGTGGATGGTGAGCACGTGCTGCCCATGGCCACCAGCCAGGATCACAAGCGGGTCGGTGATGGCGATACCGGCCCCAACACCGGCGGCATGGGGGCTTACTCCCCGGCCCCCGTGGTCACCCCCGAGGTGCACCGGCGCGTGATGGAACAGGTGATCATGCCGACCGTGCGCGGCATGGCGGCCGAAGGCAACGTCTACACAGGTTTCCTCTATGCCGGCCTGATGATCGATGGCCAGGGCAATCCCAAGGTGATCGAGTTCAACTGCCGCTTCGGCGATCCCGAGACCCAACCCATCATGCTGCGGATGCAGTCCGACCTGGTGGAGCTCTGCCTGGCGGCCTGCGAGGGCAAGCTGGATCAGAAAGAGGCGCTCTACGATCCCCGCGCCGCCATCGGCGTGGTACTGGCGGCGGGCGGTTATCCCGGCAACTACAGCAGCAACCACCCCATCAGCGGTTTGCCGGTGGATGAGGTCGCGGGCGAGAAGGTATTCCACGCCGGGACCCGGCTGGAAGGGGATACCAGCCTGACCCAGGGTGGCCGCGTGCTGTGTGCAACCGCCCTCGGCTACACGGTCGCCGAGGCGCAGAAACGTGCCTACCAGCTGGCGGCCCGCATCAAGTGGGATGGGGTTTTCTACCGCAAGGATATCGGCTGGCGTGCCATCGCACGGGAGCAGGATGAGTAATCCCGCCCGTGGCCAGAGTCACCGCATAATAA
>NZ_CDCG01000028.1:0-119583 GCF_000819845.1 Aeromonas enteropelogenes | reverse complement strand
TTATTATGCGGTGACTCTGGTGATGGTGAGTACGAGCAAGCAATAGCGGTTGCGCTCGCCGGCGGTCAGACGCTGACCTGGCTGATGTCCTCTACCTGCAGCAGCCAGCCTGACGGCTCCTGTTGCGGTTCGCCACTCAGGCGCAATCGCTCACCACTTTGCACCCACTGCCCCTCGGGCAGGGAGACCAGCAGGCTCTCGCTGCCGTTGTCGAACAGCCAGCGATCATCCCCCAGCGATTCGATCAGATAACCTTCCATCTCCACTCTGGACTCGGTTTGCCAGGATGGCGCAACGGAATCACGGCTCTCGATGAAATCCCCCTGAACACCAAAGCTGGCTAGCCCCCACAGAATGGAGAGCCCGACCAATGATGACTGCATCTTGTCTCTCCTCTTTTGGAACTGCAGGGCCAGTATGGGAAGAGAAAACTGAGCGCACCATGAACAGGTTGGCAAAGTGCAGGCGAGATCGCGAAAAAAACCATTCTGTGGGCAGATTTTGTCATTTTATGATGAATGGATCACACTCGCTGGCGGCTTTCGCTACCATTCGCGCCATTGCCGGGTTATTCAACCCCGTGGCAATGGCGCGCCAGGCCGCATCGACAGGGTCGCTTGGCGCTTGCGCTACGGTGTCATAGAGCCTAAGGTGGGCCCCCGTTCATGTTGTCGTATCGCAAGGAGCTTCTCGTATGGCCACTCCCTATCCCCGCGTCGGTGTCGGCGTCATCCTGACCAACAGCCAGGGCCAGGTGCTGCTCGGCAAACGCAAGGGGAGCCACGCCCCTTACTGGTCCATTGCGGGCGGCCATCTGGAGTTGGGAGAGAGCTTCGAGTCGGCAGCCATTCGCGAGGTGGCCGAAGAGACGGGGTTTGTCATCAGCGACCCCAGGGTCATCGCCGTCACCAACAATCTGGAGACCTGGCGCGAGAGCGGGCTGCACTACATCTCGGTCACCCTGCTGGCCGAGGTGGCAGGCGAGCCGCAACTGCTGGAGCCGGAAAAGTGCGAGGGTTGGGTCTGGAGCGATCCCCGCGCGCTGCCAGAGCCTCATTTCGATGCCAGTCGCCAATCTATCGCTTGCTGGCTGGCGGGGCGCTGCTATCTGCCACAGCCAGGCCAGGAGGCATCATAACCATCGCCTGCCGGCTGACCGTTCACTGCGATTTGCCAGCGGGATCACCCGAATAGTCATAAAACATTCATCCCTTTGTCATATCATCCCGCCAGTGCCTTTTATAACAAGACAGGAGTGGTGGCGTGGGGCAGGTGTTTATTCAGTTTCTGTGGCTGGGTTGCGTCAGTTTCGGTGGGCCGGCCGCCCATATCGGCTATTTTCAGCGCACCTTCGTCGAGCGGCTGCGCTGGCTGACCCAGGCCGAGTTCGCCCAGTTACTGGCCCTGTGCCAGCTGCTGCCGGGGCCCGCCTCCAGCCAGCTTGGCTTTGCCATCGGTCGCCACCGTGCGGGTCTGGCGGGCGCCCTGGCCGCCTTCATCGGCTTTACGCTCCCCTCCTTTGCGTTGCTGCTGGCCGCCGCCATCGGCGTGGGCCTGCTCACTGACAACCTCTGGCTGGAGGCCGCCCTGCACGGCCTCAAGCTGTTGGCGTTGGTGGTGGTGGCCGATGCCGTGCTCACCATGAGTCGCCAGTTCTGCAAGACGGTACTGCAACAGGGGATCATGGTGGTGACCGCTGCCGCCCTCTGGTGGCAACCCGGCCTCTTGACCCAGCTGGTCATGCTGGCGGGCGCGGCCCTGCTCTGCGCACGTCAGGGGGAGGGCGCAATGGCGGCGGCGCCGCAGGCTGGCGAGCGGCGCCAGCCGCACTGGCCGACCCTGTTGCTGTTTGCCCTGCTGTTTCTCGGTCTGCCACTGCTGGCAACGGATCCCGCCAGCCGTCTGGCCGCCGATTTCTATCAGGCTGGCAGCCTGGTGTTTGGTGGCGGTCACGTAGTGTTGCCCCTGCTGCAGGAGAGCGTGGGACATACCCTCAACCAGCAGCAGTTTCTGACCGGCTACAGCCTGGCCCAGCTGGTGCCGGGCCCCATGTTTACCCTGGCCACCTACCTGGGTGCCCAGCTGTTGCCTGCAGCGCCGTTTGCGGGGGCCCTGCTGGCGACGCTGGCCATCTTCCTGCCGGGATTTCTGCTGCTGTGGGCCATGGGGCCCTGTTGGCAGAGCTGGCTGGCCAACCCTAGGCTGGCGGGGGCGGTGACGGGGATCAATGCCGCCGTGGTGGGGCTGCTGCTGGCCGCCCTCTATCAGCCGGTGTGGCAGAGTGCCGTCTTGGCGCCAACGGATCTGGCGCTGGCCGCCATCGCTTTCTATCTGCTGAGGGTCGTGAAGCTGCCCATTCTGGCCATGGCCGGCCTGCTGGTGGGGGCCGCCCTGCTGCTGGCCTGATGGTGGACATGACTGGAGCCCAGTAAAAACGGCGCCCCTGATGTCAGGGGCGCCGTTTTTTATTGCTCGGGATGGCTTGCTCAGGCTTCGGGATCGAAGTCCAGGCTCAGGCTGTTGACGCAGTAACGCTGGCCGGTCTCGGTCGGGCCGTCCGGGAAGACGTGGCCCAGATGGGAGCCGCACTGGCTGCAGGTGATCTCCACCCGCTTCATGCCGTGGCTGTTGTCTTCGGTGTAGGTCACAGTCCCTTCGATGGCCCGGTCGAACGAAGGCCAGCCGCAGCCGGAGTCGAACTTGGCATCCGAGTGAAACAGCACGCTTTTGCAGCAAACGCACAGGTAGTCACCACTCTTGCGGTTGTGCAGCAGGGCGCCGCTGTAAGGGCGCTCAGTGCCTTTCTCCCAGCAGACGTGAAACTGCTCGGCGCTCAGCTTGTCGCGCCACTGTTCGGGGTTGTTACTGCTCATTCCGACTCCTCGCCACTGATAACGGTGCCCAGCATAGCGGCTCTGTAAAGCTGACTCCAGCATGCCTGTTATGGTTTGCCCGCATCTGTGATCGGGTTGGCAGGCGGCGCCACCACGGTGGCGGGAAGATGCGCCTCCTCATGGGGCAAGGCTTCTTCTGCCTGCTCATCACGCACGATCCGTTCCAGCAGCTTGAGGGAGTGGGCCCGGCTGACCGCCACCTGGCGTTTGATGTCGTCAGGCAGAAACGGCAGACCATCGTTGGTAGCCGTGTCTATGGTCTGGATCCACTCCATCCCCTCGCCGGGCGGGGGCAGGCGGAACTGGATATCGTAGTCGCTGGCGTTGAACAGCACGTACCAGCGCTCCCCGGGGCAGGTGATCATGCCGATATCCATGGCAAAAGCCTGGCCCATGGGGGCGTGCCAGTCCTGATCGGTGAGCTGATGACCATCCGGGTGATACCAGTTGACCTGGTGGCAGCTGGCGGGGGCACCGTTCCAGCTGTCGTCGCTCAGCTGCAAATTGGAGAAGACCTCTGACTCCGCCCGCAATGCCATCATCTGCTGGGTGAAGGCAAACAGCCGCTCGTCTTCCGGGCGCCACTGCCAGTTGACCCAGCTTATCTGGTTGTCCTGGCAATAGGCGTTGTTGTTACCAAGCTGGCTGCGCCCCATCTCGTCGCCGGCCAGGAAGTGCGGCGTGCCCTGGGAGAGCAGCAGGGTGGCGATCATGTTGCGCTTCTGCTGCTGGCGCAGGTTGTTGACCCGCGGATCCAGGGTCGGCCCCTCCACGCCGTAGTTGTTGGAGAGGTTGTTGCCGTGGCCGTCCCGGTTGTCCTCGCCGTTGGCCTGGTTGTGGCGCTGGTTGTAGGAGACCAGATCCTCCAGGGTGAAGCCGTCGTGGTAGCAGAGGTAGTTGACGCTGGAGTGGGGGGCGCGCCAGTTCTTCGGGAAGAGATCCCGCGAGCCCACCAGCCGGGTGGCAAAGTCCCCCATCTTGCCTGCATCGCCGCGCCAGAAGGCGCGCACCGTATCGCGATAGCGATCGTTGATCTCCAGCCACTGGCTCGGGAATTGGCCGAGGCGATAACCGAACGGGCCTATGTCCCAGGGTTCGGCGACAAGCTTGACCTGTGACAGCACAGGGTCTGCCATCAATGCCTTGAAGAAGGCGCCCATGGGATCGAACTCGCCCGCCTCTCGCGCCAGTGTCACCGCCAGATCGAAACGAAAGCCATCCACCTGCATCTCGGTAACCCAGTAGCGCAGGGCGTCGAGCACCAGACGCAGGGTGTTGGGATGATCCAGATTGACGCTGTTGCCACAGCCGGTCACGTTGGCGTGACGGCTGTAGTCGGGGCCGTGCGGGCCCGCCTCGAAGGCGTAGTAGCCCGCATTGTCGAATCCCTTGAGCGACAGCATGGGACCGTCGAAGCCCGATTCGGCGGTGTGGTTGTAGACCACGTCCAGGATTACCTCGAGCCCGGCCTTGTGCAGCTCGCGCACCATGGTCTTGAACTCGGTCACCGCCTCGCCCGTATGCGCGCTGTAGCGCGGTTCGGGGGCGAAGAAGGCGACGGGGTTGTAACCCCAGTAGTTGCTGAGCCCCAGTTGCTCGAGCCTGGGTTCGGACATGAAGGCCGCCACCGGCATCAGCTGCACCGAGGTGATGCCGAGGGACTTCATGTGTTCGATCATCAGCGGGTGGCTGATGCCAAGATAGGTACCCTGCAGTGCTTTAGGGATCCCCGGATGCTGGCGAGTAAAGCCCTTGACGTGGGCCTCGTAGAGGATGGTGCGGGCCGGTTCGATGGCAGGCTTGCCGATCCCCTGCCAGTCGAAAGCGTCATCCACCACCACCGACTTGGCCATCATGGCCGCACTGTCTCCCTGATAGAGGGCGTCGTCCCAGTAGAGGGGACGGCTGAGTGCCCGGGCATAGGGGTCGATCAGCAGCTTGTCCGGATCGAACAGCATCCCCTCCTGGGACGTGCCATGCACCCGATAACCATAACGCTGGCCGGCTTTTACGCCGCGCACATAGCCGAATCGGTACTGGCCGCGTCGGCCAGGCAGTTCGAGCCGTGCCTGTTCCTGCTCGTTGTCGTCGAACAGGCAGAGTTCCACCTTGTCCGACTGGGGGGCCCAGACGCAGAAGTGGCAACCTGTTTCATCAAGACGGGCCCCCAAGGGGTGGCCCGACCCTTTTTCCATCACAAGCATCAGGACTCCTGTTTGATAAACAAGGTCGCCAAAGGCGGCAGATCCAGCACTATGCTGTGCGCCATTCCCTGCCAGGGGGTTGGCTCGGCGGCGAACACCAGACCCACATCATAGTTGCTGCCCCAGTAATACTCGCTGTCGGTGTTGAGCACCACCCGGTAGTGGCCCGCCGCCGGTACGCCGAGGCGATAGTCGGTGCGGGGAACCGGGGTGAAGTTGGCCGCGACCATGATGGCCTGCTCGCCCTCCTTGTCCGCCCGCAACCAGGCAAAGATGCTGTTGTCGGCATCGTTGTGATCGAGCCAGCGAAAGCCGGTTTGCTCGTAATCGGCCTGATAGAGGGCCGGTTCGTGGCGATAGAGGTGATTGAGGTCGTGGATCAGCCGCTGCTGGCCGGCATGCTTGGGGTATTGCAGCAGGTGCCAGGGCAACTGGGCATCGTGGTTCCACTCGTTGCTCTGGGCGATCTCGGTGCCCATGAAGTTGAGCTTCTTGCCCGGGTGGGCATACATGAAGCCCATGTAGGCGCGCAGGTTTGCCGCCTGCTGCCACTCATCCCCCGGCATCTTGTAGAGCAATGAGTGCTTGCCGTGCACCACCTCGTCGTGAGAGAGCGACAGAATGAAGTTCTCGTCATAGTGGTACACCATGGAGAAGGTCATGTCGTTGTGGTGATAACGGCGGTGAATAGGCTCTTTTTGCATGTAGCTGAGGGTGTCGTGCATCCAGCCCATATTCCACTTGAAGCCAAAGCCCAGGCCACCCAGGAAGGTGGGGCGCGAAACCCCGGCAAAGGCGGTGGACTCCTCGGCGATGGTCATGGCGTGGGGGTACTTGCCGTACACCTCCTCGTTGGTCCACTTCAAGAGGCTGATCGCCTCGTAGTTGTGGTTGCCGCCATCGACGTTCGGCACCCACTCGCCGGCGTTGCGGGAGTAGTCCAGATAGAGCATGGAGGCGACCGCGTCCACCCGCAGGCCGTCGACGTGGAACTTGTCGAGCCAGTAAAGAGCGCTCGCCACCAGGAACTGGCGCACCGTATCGCGGCCGAAATCGTAAATGTAGGAGTTCCAGTCCGGATGCCAGCCACGGCGCGGGTCCTCGTACTCGTACAGCGGCGTGCCGTCGAAGCGGGCCAGGCCATGGGCATCGGAGGGGAAGTGGGCCGGCACCCAGTCGAGGATGACGCCGATCCCTGCCTGGTGGCAACTGTCGACGAAGAACTTGAAGTCGTTTGCGCTGCCATAACGGCTGGTGGGGGAGAACATGCCCACCGGCTGATAGCCCCAGGAGCCACTGAACGGGTGTTCGGAGACCGGCAGCAGCTCGATGTGGGTGTACTCCATCTCCCGCACATAGTCGACCAGCTCCACCGCCAGCTCGCGCCAGCTCAGGCTGTCGCCGTTGGAGTGGCGCTTCCAGGAGCCGATGTGCAGTTCGTAGATGGAGATAGGCTGCTCGCGCTTGTCGTTGCGCTGGCTCGCCACCCAGTCCGCATCCTGCCACTGGTACTGATCGTGGTCATAGACAACGGAGGCGAACGACGGGTACTGCTCGCAATAGAAGCCCACCGGATCGCTCTTGTGGGGCAGGCGGTTGCCCATGGGATCTTTCAGTTCGAACTTGTAGCGCTCCCCGGCCTTGAGACCCGGCACGAACAGCACCCAGTGGCCGCACAGGCTGCGCTGCATCGGATGGCGGCGGCCATCCCAGAAGTTGAAGTCGCCGATGAGGCTCACCGCGGTGGCGCTCGGCGCATAGACCGCAAAACGAACCCCTTCCACCCGTTGGCCGAGATGTTCCACGGTGCGCAACTGGGCGCCCAGAGTGTGGTAGAGGTTTTCCGGCTGATAGGTCAGTTCGGCGAGCCCTTCCCAGGCGGCGTCCTGGAACTGGTAGGGGTCTATGACGTCGGTGGTGGTATTCGGGTAGCTGACGATCAGCTGGTAGGGGAAGGGATTCTTGCGGCGGGTGAAAACAGTTTCAAAAAGACCTGTGTCATCGGAGGGCGCCAGGGTGGCAACAACTTTGCCCGATTTGAGGTCCCTGACGCGAACTTCGGTGGCATCAGGCAACCAGGCGGTCAGTTTGAGGCCGGGCCTATCCGGATTGGCCTGCAGGCCTAAATGAGAGAAGGGATCGGAACAGCGGGCAGCAACCAAACGTTCAACGAGCATCGAGATTTCCTTTCATGACAGATCATCCGCTCCGGCCAGCGCCGGAGCGGATTGAGGTGAGTCAGCTGTGCGCGACAGCGGCTCAACGACTGGCCTCATCACGGGCACGGCTCATCTGGCCGGCCAGCGCCTTGAGCGCCTCATTGGCAAAAATATCCTCCAGGTCGGCGGAGAGCTTGCGGCGCCAGTTGGGATATTCGTAACTGGTACCCGGCACGTTGACCGGCTTGTCCATCTCCAGCCAGTCTTCCAGCTGGGTGCTGAACAGGGCGCAGCTGCCACGGGACATGTGGATCTGCAGGCCATGGTTGAGCTCGGTATTCATGCCAACCCAGTTGACGTCACGGCTGATGTTGTCAGAGATGACCTTGTGGGCGTGCAGGCTGTCGAGGATCCGCTGTTTGGCCTGGTGGCGATCAGCATACAGAGTCTTGAGAACGTCTTCATCCGGATACAATCCGAGCTCGCGTCCCAGCGCCAGATCGTCGCAATGCCAGAAGCCCTTGAGGGTCGGCATGTCGTGGGTGGTCAGGGCCGACATCGCCTGCTCGGCGTAGTGGGCCGGGGAGATGAAGCCACCGTCCTCCTTGGAGCGCTCGAAGAAGAACACCTTGTAGGAGTGGACGCCGTTCTCCTTCAGGGTCACGTCGATCCCCTCCGGCACAGTGCCGAGATCCTCGCCGATCAGCAGGCACTGATTGCGGTGGGATTCGAGGGCCAGGATGCCGAGCAGGTCGTTGACCGGGTAGTAGATGTAGGCGCCCTTGGCGGCGGACTCTCCTGGCGGAACCCACCACAGGCGCAGTAGCGCCATCACATGGTCGATGCGCAGGGCGCCGCAGGAGCGCATATTGGCGCGAAACAGATCCACCATCGGCTGATAGGCAGCCTCGAACAGCTGGTTCGGATTCATGGGGGGCAAGCCCCAGTTTTGACCGAGGGGACCCAAAATATCGGGCGGCGCACCGACCGAAGCTTTCGGGCAGTAGAGATCCTGGTTGGCCCAGATCTCGGTAGAGCCTTCGGAGACACCCACCGCCAAATCCCGGTAGATCCCCATCACCATGCCGGCGGCCTTGGCGCGGGCATCGGCCTGGGCCAGCTGCTCGTCGGCGAGGAATTGCAGATACAGGTAGAAGGCCACATCCTGCTGGTGTTCCGAGGCCCAGGCTGCGACCGCAGGGTTGTGGTAGTCACGGAAGACCTCGGGCCACACCGGCCAGCCCCAGGCGTTTTCGCCCTTGGCGTAGAAGTGAGCCTGCAGGGCATCGAAGGTGGCCTGTTGTTGCAGACTGTCGCCACCGGCGGCGACAAAGCTGTCGAATGCAGCCTGACGTTCGGCGCTGAGTTTGGCCTGGTCAAACACCTGGCGCAGCATGGCGATCTTGGTTTCGATGACGCCTGTGTAGTCGACGTTCTCTTTGGCGCGCAGCTCGGTCAGGCGCTGCTGGAAGGCGGGGCTTGCCACTTCCGCTTTGAGGCCTGTGTTCCCCTGGAATTCGGGGACGGCTGCCACGTCGATATAGGCGACGTTGAGCCAGCGACGGGATGAAGGGCTATAGGGGCTGGCGCTCTCCGGATTGGCCGGATAGAGGGCATGGATGGGGTTGAGGCCGACGAAGTGGGCCCCCCAGGCGGCCGCTTTCTCGACCAGCTGGCCCAGATCGCTGAAATCACCGATACCCCAGTTATGGCGGCTGCGCAGGCAGTAGAGCTGCACGCTCGGGCCCCATACCTTGCGGCCATTGGCAATGGGGGGCTGCTTGTAGCAAGCCTTGGGCGCGACGATGAGACGCATGGTGGCGAGCGGTTCGTCATTGCCCTCTTCCAGCAGCACCAGCTGGTGGTAACCCAGCTCCGGGGTCATCGCCAGGGTGACGCGATAGGCCTGGCACTCCATCTCCTCGAATTCGGCGACGCCGACCAGCTCGCCCTCGATGGGGGTGAACTGACCGGACAGCACGGCACCCTGCTCCTGCTGGAGCTGCCAGGTGAGGGCGTCATTGACGAATTCGATGGGGAGGCGGACTTCGAGGGTCACCGGCTCGTCGGTGCGAACCACCATCACGGGGTCCAGCGCGCGCAGCCAGTGCTGGCGGTGCTCCTGCTCCAGCTGCTCGGTCAGGGCTGCTTCGTCATCGACGCGATAGCCCATGGCGCCCAGCATGGCGGCCTTGCTCTCTTCAGACACCTGGGCCGGTTGGCCCCAGGCATCGACATACTCGCTGGCGATGCCTTTTGCGGCAGCCAGCTGTTCGATCAGGGTGGTCATAGTTTGAGAATTCCCGCTGTGGATTCTATCTATACTATTTTGATTAATTTTTATGGGTGGTACTTGAACAGTGGCTCTTTGGCCATGCTAAACCGCGTTCATTTTTACATATCTGTCGTTATGGTTGTGTGACCGAGTAGGCACTATTGTTGATAATTGCGAAGGGGGCAAACAGGATGTTTTTTTGTCAAAGTACGGTAATCAGTTACATAAACAGAAAATAAATTTCACAGTTTTTCATGATATAGCGCAATTTCGGACCGAATGTTGGTTGACTCACCGTAGAGTTCTAGTAAATTTACAAGCGGAATTTTCTTTGACTACTGAACAGTTAGGTAACTAAATATGACTATCAAAGTAGGTATTAACGGTTTTGGCCGTATCGGTCGTTTCGTATTCCGTCTGGCTTGCGAGCGCAACGACATCGAAGTTGTTGGTATCAACGACCTGATCGACGTTGACTACATGGCTTACATGCTGAAGTACGACTCCACCCACGGTCGTTTCAACGGTACCGTTGAAGTTAAAGACGGCAACCTGGTTGTTAACGGCAAAACCGTACGTGTTACCGCTGAGCGTGACCCGGCCAACCTGCGTTGGAACGAAATCGGTGTTGACGTTGTTGCCGAAGCTACCGGTCTGTTCCTGACCGACGAGACCGCTCGCAAGCACATCGCTGCCGGTGCCAAGAAAGTTGTTCTGACTGGTCCGTCCAAAGACGCTACCCCGATGTTCGTTATGGGCGTTAACCACGCTACCTACGCTGGCCAGGACATCGTTTCCAACGCTTCCTGCACCACCAACTGCCTGGCTCCGATCGCCAAAGTACTGAACGACACCTTCGGTATCGAGTCTGGCCTGATGACCACTGTTCACGCTACCACTGCTACCCAGAAGACCGTTGATGGTCCGTCTGCCAAAGACTGGCGCGGTGGCCGCGGCGCGGCTCAGAACATCATCCCGTCCTCTACCGGTGCTGCCAAGGCTGTTGGCGTAGTTATCCCGGAACTGAAAGGCCTGCTGACTGGTATGGCTTTCCGTGTTCCGACTCCGGACGTATCCGTTGTTGACCTGACCGTTAACCTGAAGAAAGCTGCCACCTACGCAGAAATCTGCGAAGCGATGAAAGCTGCTTCCGAAGGCGCCATGAAGGGCGTTCTGGGCTACACCGAAGACGAAGTGGTTTCTACCGACTTCCTGGGTGAGCGTCAGACCTCCGTATTCGACGCCAAGGCTGGTATCCAGCTGACTGACAAATTCGTTAAAGTTGTATCCTGGTACGACAACGAAATGGGCTACTCCAGCAAGGTTCTGGACCTGATCGCTCACATCTCCAAGTAATTTGGGATGCGCAATCGCGTAGCTTGAAAAAGGCGGCCACTGGCCGCCTTTTTGTTTTTCGGTTCCCATGATGACAGGAGTCCACATGCAATCCATTCGTCCCCTGACCGCCAACTGCCAGCTCGCCAACAATGCGGCCGGTCTGCCCGTTCTCACTATCAGCAATGACTGCGCCAGGGCCGAGATCAGCCTGTTCGGCGCCCATGTGCTGAGTTATCAGCGCCATGGCGAACCCGCCTCCATCTGGTTGAGTGACAAGGCCGTGCTGGATGGCAGCAAGCCCATCCGTGGCGGCATTCCCCTCTGCTGGCCCTGGTTCGGCCCGGCGCCGGCTCGCGTCGGTAGCGGCAAACCCTCCCACGGCTTTGCCCGCACCAGCCTCTGGACGCTGGATGGCGTCTCCGATCACGCCGACGGTACCCTGGTGCATCTCTCCCTGCGCGACAGCGAGGCGACCCGCACCCAGTGGGATCACGCCTTCGAGCTGGAGTTGGACGTGCTGGTAGGCAAGGAGCTCTCCCTGGTGCTGACCACCCGCAACACTGGCAGTGAGCCTCTCGTCTACAGTGGTGCCCTGCACACCTACTTGGCGATCAGCCAGCCGGAAGCCGTCAGCGTTAGCGGTCTGGGCGAACCCTATGCCGACAAGCTGACCGGTCAGGATGGCAAGCAGCAGGGGGCCTTGACCCTGAGCGGTCCGCTGGATCGCGTCTATTGGCAGCCCGAGGCGCTGGTCAGCATCCAGGATGGTGAGCGCGAGATCCGTGTGGTGAGTGGCAACCATGACAGTGTGGTGATCTGGACCCCCTGGCAGGAAGGGGCCACCGCCATGGCCGACATGAGTGACGACGGTTATCGCACCATGCTGTGCGTCGAGGCGGCCATCGCAGGCGAGGCGGGCGTCACCGTCGCCCCCGACGAGGAGCACAGCCTCTCCACCGTGATCATCTGATCGCCTGGCAAGTCATATAACAAGAGGGCTCCCGCGGGAGCCCTCTTTGTATCTCGTCATCAGGAGCAATCAGGCATTGCCCTGCGTCTTGAGCTTGAGTTCGGCGGCAAAGTCCAGCATGCGATCGAGGGGGATCAGGGCCTTGAGTCGCAAGGCTTCGTCCACATGGATCTCGTGGCGCTCGGCACCATCGGTGAGGGTGGACTTGATGGCCACCAGGCCGTTCATCGCCATCCAGGGGCAGTGGGCGCAGCTGCGGCAGGTGGCGCCATCACCACCGGTGGGCGCTTCCACCATCTCTTTCTCCGGACAGGCCTGCTGCATCTTGTAAAAGATGCCCCGATCGGTCGCCACGATGAGCTTCTGCTGGGGCAGCTCCCTGGCTGCCTTGATCAGCTGGCTGGTGGAGCCCACCGCATCGGCCAGTTCGATGACAGAGGCGGGGGATTCGGGGTGCACCAGCACGGCGGCATCCGGATTCTGCGCTTTCAGATCGCGCAGGGCGCGGGCCTTGAACTCGTCGTGGACGATGCAGTGCCCCTGCCAGCGCAGCATCTCGGCGCCGGTCTTCTTTTCGATGTAGGCGCCCAGGTGGCGATCCGGGCCCCAGATGATCTTCTTGCCCTGGCTGTCGAGGTGTTCGACGATCTCCAGCGCTATGCTGGAGGTCACCACCCAGTCAGCCCGCGCCTTGACCGCCGCCGAGGTGTTGGCGTAGACCACCACGGTATGGTCGGGATGGGCATCGCAGAAGGCGGAGAATTGCTCGATGGGGCAGCCCAGATCGAGGGAGCACTCGGCCTCCAGAGTCGGCATCAGCACTCGCTTGTGGGGGCTCAGGATCTTGGAGGTCTCCCCCATGAAGCGCACGCCTGCCACGATCAGGGTCTGGGCGGCGTGATCCCGGCCAAAGCGGGCCATCTCGAGGGAATCCCCGACGAAACCACCGGTGGCTTCGGCCAGCGCCTGAATCTCGGGATCCGTGTAGTAGTGGGCGACCAGCACGGCCTGACGCTCCTTGAGCAGTGCCTTGATGTCTGCGATCAGGGTCGTCTTCTGCTCGGCGCTCAGGGGAACCGGTTTGGCCGGAAACGGGTAGTCCATCTCGACTACCGGCGGGATACTGCTCAGTGCATTGCTCATTGCGACTGTTCCATCAACGCTTGGAAAGGCAAAAATTATAACCAGAAGCTGGGCACAAACCCATCAACAAATCGGTCCTTGTGCGGCGTTCGACATATCCCTCTGTTATTTCATCGGGTGGGGGAGCCGTCCGTTACTGATGAAGGGCTGTCATGGATATTGACCAACAAAAAGCCCGCGCGATGGCGGGCTTGGTGTCAGTCATCGAAGGCCCTCAGGGGAGGGGCTCAACCAGCAGGATATGGGAGTCATACCCCGTCACTCTGACCCTGCTGCCCGCCGGGAGTGACTGGTTGCAGCGCACTGTCCAGACGGTGTCGTCCAGATGGACCCGGCTCGAACCCTGATTGACATCATCCAGCAGGGTCAGCTCGCGTCCCAGATAGCTCTGCATCCGCTCGTTGATAGGGGCGGCGGCATCTTGGCCGGAGCGATCCCGCTGGTGCTGCCAGCGCCACCAGGCCCAGGTGGTGAGCAGGGATTGCACCGCAAACAGCAGCAGCTGAGCCTGCCAGCCGAAGGGCCACACCAGCAGCAACAGGCCCACTTCCAGCGCGGCGATGCCGGTCCAGAGCAGAAAGCCTACCGACCCCAGCACTTCGATGGCCAGCAGCACGAAGCCGAGCCCCAGCCAGTGCCAGTAAGTCAGCCCCTCAAACAGGGCTGTCATGGTTTGCCACCCTTGCCATCCTTGTTGAACAGCTCGGCCATGCCGGCCACTGCGCCTATCAGGCTGCCCGCCTCCAGCGGCATCATCACCACCTTGCTGTTGGGGCCTTCACCGATGCGGGCCAGCGCCTCTGTGTACTTCTGGGCCACGAAGTAGTTGATGGCCTGCAGATCCCCTTCGGCGATGGCTTTTGACACCATATGGGTTGCCTTGGCTTCTGCTTCTGCAGCCCGTTCCCGCGCCTCGGCGGCGAGGAAAGCGGCCTGACGCTCACCCTCGGCTTTGAGGATCTGGGATTGTTTCTCCCCCTCGGCCTTGAGGATTTTGGACTGGCGAACCCCTTCGGCTTCCAGTACTTCGGCCCGTTTCTGGCGCTCGGCCTTCATCTGGGCGTTCATGGCTTCTACCAGCGCCAGCGGCGGGCGTACATCCTTGATCTCGATGCGGGTTACCTTGATCCCCCAGGGGGCGGTGGCGGCATCCATGGTGCGCAGCAACTTCTCGTTGATGGTGTCGCGCTGGGAGAGCATCTCGTCCAGCTCCATGGCGCCCAGCACGGTACGCATATTGGTCATGGTGAGGTTGCGGATGGCGCTGGTCAGATCGTTCACTTCATAGCCTGCCTTGCGGGCGTCCACCACCTGCACGAAGCTGATGGCGTCGATGGTGACGTTGGCGTTGTCGCGGGAGATCACCTCCTGTGCCGGGATGTCCAGTACCTGCTCCATCATGATGATCTTGTGGCCGATGCGATCTATGTAAGGGATCAGCAGGTTGAGACCGGGGGTGAGGGTACGGGTATAGCGGCCGAAGCGCTCCACGGTCCAGTTGTAACCCTGCGGCACAATCTTGATCCCGGCGCTCAGGGTGGCGATCACCAGGAATATGAAAATTCCCAGCACAATCAATGATTCATTCATCATTTGACTCCGTTTCAATGTGTCTCGATAGACTATACCCCGCACGGTGAAAGCACCAGTCACCCGCTGCATGCCGGGCATTTCGCTACCCGCAATCTTCTTTTCTGCACCCTCTATTCAAGGGCATCGCGCTCTCTCTGATTTGCCATCCTGCGGCAAAGCATATTCCCAAAAGATATAAATGAACGTTCTTTATTATTTTATCGCGCTTAGCCATCCCGATAGAGTGCGCTCATCAGGTATGGAGAGATGCAAAATGGATTATTTGCCGATGTTTGCCAAATTGGACGGTCGCCCGGTGTTGCTGGTGGGCGGGGGCGAGGTCGCCCTGCGCAAGGCGCGCCTGCTGCTGGCGGCCGGTGCCCGGCTGACCCTGGTCTCTCCTGAACTGGACCCCGCATTCGATGAATTTGCCGATCGCTTCACCCATCTGGCCGAGCGTTTCCGCCCGGATCATCTGGCGGGTCAACTGCTGGCCGTGGCCGCGACCGACGATCTCGAGGTGAACGCCCTGGTCTACCAGAGCGCCACCGAGCGCGGTCTGTTCGTCAACCTGGTGGATGACCCCGAGCGCTCCAGCTTTATCTTCCCCTCCATCATCGATCGCAGCCCCATCGTGGTGGCCGTCTCCAGCGGCGGCAAGGCCCCCGTGCTGGTGCGCCTGTTGCGCGAGCGGCTCGAGAGCCTGCTGCCCCGCCACCTCGGCGGTCTGGCGGAGCTCTCCGGCCGGGTGCGCAGCCGGGCCAAGCAGGTGCTGGCCTCCCTCTCCGATCGCCGCCGCTTCTGGGAGCGCGCCTTTGCCTCCAACACCCTGGCCGGTCTGATTGAGAAAGCCGATTGGCAAGGGGCCGAGCAGTGGCTGAACGAGGGACTGGACAAGGCCCGTACCGAAGTGGGGGAAGTGGTGCTGGTGGGGGCGGGCCCGGGAGATCCTGGCCTGCTGACCCTCAAGGCGCTGCAACAGATCCAGCAGGCCGAAGTGGTGCTCTATGACCAGCTGGTCTCCCCCGAGATCCTGGACCTGGTGCGCCGCGACGCCACCCTGGTGTCGGTCGGCAAGAAGGCGGGTGCCCACAGCGTGCCCCAGGAAGAGACCAACCGCCTCTTGGTGGAATACGCCAAAGCGGGTAACCGGGTGGTGCGCCTCAAGGGGGGCGATCCCTTCATGTTCGGCCGTGGCGGCGAGGAGCTGGAAGTGCTGGCAGAGGAGGGCATTCCCTTCTCCGTGGTGCCCGGCATCACCGCCGCCGCCGGTGCCACCGCCTATGCAGGCATTCCGCTCACCCACCGCGACCATGCCCAGAGCGCCGTCTTCATCACCGGCCACTGCCAGAAGGAGGGCAAGGAGCCCGACTGGCAGCAGCTTGCGGCCACCAACCAGACCCTGGTCATCTACATGGGGCTGATGCGCTCCGAGCATATCCAGCAGCAACTGGTAAGCCATGGCCGACGCGCCGCCACCCCCATCGCCATCATCGAGCGGGGCACCACGGCCCGTCAGCGGGTGCTGACCGGCACCCTGGCGGAGCTGGCCGAACTGGCCCAGCAGGCGGTGAGCCCGTCGCTTATCGTCATCGGTGAAGTGGTGGCCCTGCGCCAGCAACTCGCCTGGTTTGGCGAGCAGGGGCAAGGGCAGGAGGCAGAAAGCGGCCACGAACTCAAGCTGGTGAGCCTGGCCTGAGAGGCGAGACCCGAATCGATTTGACGGTGCGGCCAAGGCGGCACCGAACTGAACCAACACCGCGCCCCGAGCAGGTGCGATAGCAATGAACCGAGGACCCAGACATGGACCGTGAAAGACTGACCCAACTGCAGCCATCCGATGCACAGAGCATCCGTGCAGGTGTCACCCGCGAGCGACTGACTCACCTGCAGCAACTGGAAGCCGAGAGCATCCATATCATCCGCGAGGTGGCCGCCGAATTTGAAAACCCGGTGATGATGTACTCCATCGGCAAGGACTCCTCCGTCATGCTGCACCTGGCCCGCAAGGCCTTCTACCCGGGCAAGATCCCCTTCCCCATGCTCCACGTGGACACCAACTGGAAGTTCAAGGAGATGATCAAGTTCCGGGACGAGACCGCCAAAAAGTTCGGGCTGGATCTCATCGTCCACAAGAACCCGGACGGTCTGGCCATGGACATCAACCCCTTCGTGCACGGCAGCAGCAAGCACACCGACATCATGAAGACCGAGGGGCTCAAGCAGGCGCTCAACAAATACGGCTTCGACGCCGCCTTCGGTGGTGCCCGTCGCGACGAGGAGAAATCCCGCGCCAAGGAGCGGGTCTACTCCTTCCGCGACAAGTCCCACCGCTGGGATCCGAAGAACCAGCGCCCGGAGCTGTGGCGCGTCTACAACAGCCAGGTCAACAAGGGGGAGAGCATCCGTGTCTTCCCGCTCTCCAACTGGACCGAGCTCGACATCTGGCAATACATCTATCTCGAGAACATCGACATAGTCCCGCTCTACTTCGCGGCCATGCGCCCCGTGGTGGATCGCGGCGGCATCAAGATCATGGTGGATGACGATCGCATGCCCATCGGCCCGGAAGATGAAGTGAAGCAGGAGCTGGTGCGCTTCCGTACCCTCGGCTGCTACCCGCTGACCGGGGCCATCGAATCCAATGCCACCACCCTGCCGGAGATCATCGAAGAGATGCTGATCACCACCTCGAGCGAGCGGCAAGGGCGGCTCATCGACCACGATCAGGCCGGCTCCATGGAGCAGAAGAAGCGTCAGGGCTATTTCTAAAAAATGTTCTAAGGAATCGCAACATGAACAACCACATTCAGACCGCCATCAGCGAACAGGGCATTGAAGCCTACCTGCACGCCCAGCAGCACAAGAGCCTGCTGCGTTTTCTCACCTGCGGCAGCGTGGACGACGGCAAGAGCACCCTCATCGGCCGCCTGCTGCACGACTCCCAGCAGATCTATGAAGATCAACTGAAGGCACTGGAGTCCGACAGCCAGAAGCTCGGCACCACCGGCGAGAAGCTGGACCTGGCCCTGCTGGTGGACGGCCTGCAGGCGGAGCGCGAGCAGGGCATCACCATCGACGTGGCCTACCGCTATTTCTCCACCGCCAAGCGCAAATTCATCATCTCGGACACCCCGGGCCACGAGCAGTACACCCGCAACATGGCCACCGGCGCCTCCACCTGCGATCTGGCCATCATATTGATCGACGCCCGCAAGGGGGTGCTGGATCAGACCCGCCGCCACAGCTTTATCGCGAGCCTGCTCGGCATCAAGCAGTTCGTGGTGGCAGTGAACAAGATGGACCTGGTGGAGTTCAGCCAGGAGGTGTTCGATCGCATCAGTGCCGATTACCGCGAGTTCGCCAAGAAGCTCAGCGTCGACACCATCCATATCGTGCCGGTCTCGGCGCTGGACGGTGACAACGTGGTCAACCAAAGCGACAAGCTGGCCTGGTACGAGGGCGAGACCCTGCTTTCCTTGCTGGAAAACGCCGAAGTTGAGCGCGAGCTGGAGCGCCACCCGGTGCGCCTGCCGGTGCAGTACGTGAACCGCCCCAACCTCGATTTTCGCGGCTTCGCGGGCACCCTGGCCTCCGGCATCCTGCGGGTGGGCGACAAGCTGGCCGTGCTGCCCTCCGGCAAAGAGAGCACTGTGACTCGCATCGTCACCTTCGACGGGGATCTGGAGTACGCCCTGCCGGGTCAGGCCATCACGGTCACCTTCGCGGACGAAATTGACATCAGCCGGGGCGACCTGCTGGTAGATGCGGCGAAAAAGCCCCAGGTGACCCAGAACGTGCTGGCCCACATCGTCTGGATGGGGGAAGAGTCCCTGCAGCCGGGCCGGGTCTATGACGTCAAGCTGGCGACCAAGAAGAGCCGTGGCCAGGTGGAGGCCATCCGCCACCGTATCGAGATCAACAAGCTCGACGAGCTGCCGGCCTCCGAGCTCAAGCTCAACGAGATCGGCCTGTGTGAATTCAGCCTGACCGACCCGGTGGCATTCGATCCCTACCAGGAGATCCGCGACACCGGCAGCTTTATCCTGATCGACCGGCTGACCAACGTCACCGTGGGCGCGGGCATGATAGTGGAAGGGCTGGCGGCCAAGGCGGTGGCAGGGCAATACAGCGAGTTCGAAGTCGAGCTCAACGCTCTGGTGCGCAAGCACTTCCCCCACTGGCAGGCGCTGACCATCAGCAACGATTCCGGCAAGGAGTAAGCCCATGACCTGGCAACAATCCCTGGTGCTGGGTCTGCTGGCTGCCCTCGTCGCCCTGCTGATCCAGGGCAAACTCCGGCCGGCGCTGCTCTTCTCGGGCGCCGTGCTCATCACCTACCTGAGCGGCCTGGCGGACATCAACGCCGTGGTGGCGGGCTACACCAACAGCGCCCTGCTGACCCTGGTGCTGTTGCTGCTGGTGTCGCTCGCGGTGGAAAAGACCCGGGTCATGAGCTGGTTCGCCAACCTGGTGGGCACCGGCTCCTTTAACAAGGTGCTGGTGAAGGTGTGGTTCTCCACCGCCTTCCTGTCGGCCTTCGTCAACAACACCGCCGTGGTGGCCTCCATGCTGGGGGCGGTCAAGCGCAACCCCAACCATGCGCCCTCCCGGTTGCTGCTGCCCATGTGCTTCGCGGCGACCTTTGGCGGCGTGCTGACCCTGATCGGCACCTCCACCAACCTGATCGTCAACAGCTTCCTCATCAAGATGGGAGCCAAGCCGCTCGGCATGTTCGACTTCTTCATGGTGGGGGCGGGGACCCTGCTGACCGGCCTTATCGCGGTGCTGCTGTTTGCCCGTCATCTGCCGGAGCAGGACACCGAGATGAGCCGGGAATCCGGCTATTTTCTCGAGGCCAAGGTAGGCCCCGGCTCGCCGATGGCCGGGCGCAGCGTCAAGGAGAACGGCCTGCGCAGCCTGAAAAGCCTCTACCTCGCCGAGATCATCCGTGGCAATCAGGTGATCTGCCCGGTGCAGCCGGAACACGAGCTGCATGAGGGGGACATGCTGCTGTTTTGTGGCGATGTGGAGAGCGTCGGCGTGCTGCAGGAGCTCAAGGGGCTGGATCTCTACGGCCAGCACCGGCTCAACGGCCAGCACCTGGTGGAGGTGATCGTCAGTCACAGCTCGCGGCTGGTGGGGCAGACCATCAAGGATGCAGAGTTTCGCACCCACTTCGATGCGGTGGTGCTGGCGGTGCGCCGGGGCGAGACCCAGCTCACCGGCGGCCTCGGCCAGATTGAATTGCACGCAGGGGACACCCTGCTGCTGGCCCCAGGCCCCAAGTTTGCGGGCAACAAGTCCCTCTCCCGGGAGTTCGTGGTAGTGAGCGGGCTGGAGGCCTCCACCCGGCTCGATGCCACGCGCAGCGCCGCCGTGGTGGCGGGGTTCCTCGGGGTGCTGACCCTGTCGGTGCTCGATCTGGTGCCGCTCTTCAAGGGGCTGCTGGTGATGCTGGTGGTGCTGCTCTTCTCCCGCATCCTGACCCTGGACGAGATCCGCCGCCGCTTTCCCCTGGATATCTGGCTGGTGGTGGGCGGGGCGCTCGCCATCGCCGATCAGCTGGAGAAGAGCGGCCTGGCCAAGCTCATCGCCGACTGGCTGATGGGGGAGTTCAACGGGGCCAGTCCCTTTATCGCCTTCGTGGGAATCTATCTGTTTACCCTGGTGCTGACGGAGTTGATGAGCAACAACGCCGCCGCGGCGCTGGCCTTCCCCATGGGATTCCAGCTGGCGCTCAGCATGGACGTCTCCACCATGCCGTTCATTCTGGCGGTGCTGTTCGGGGCGAGTTCCAGCTTTATCCTGCCCTACGGCTACCAGACCAACCTGATGGTCTATGCGGCGGGCAACTACAAGATGCCGGATTATCTCAAGCTGGCCCTGCCGGTCTCCCTGGCCTACAGCATCGGGGTGATCGTCATGGTACCCCTGCTGTTTCCGTTTTAAGGTCTGATACCGGGGGATGTGTTAAGGGCTGCTTATGTTAACGCGGCTTTTATCAAGGCTGCTTATGGCACAGGGGAGTGCCAGGGCACTGGCATCCAGGCGTGAGCGCCAATCAGGGGGGGTTGCATGCGCAATCTCAGGGCATCAGCACCTTGCCGCCTCATCGCGAGGCGGCTCCCCGTGGTGCCGGACAGTTTAAGTTTTGAGGCGTGAGCGCCAATCAAGGAGTGTTGGGTGAGCAATGCCATGGCATCAGCACGTTGTCGGCTGATAGTCCGAGGCGGCTCCCTGTGGTGCCGGACAGTTTAAGTTTTGAGGCGTGAGCGCCAATCAAGGAGTGTTGGATGAGCAATATCGTGTGGCATGCCCATGCCGTCGACAAACAGAGCCGGGCCGAGCAGAAGGGGCAAAAGCCCTTGGTGATCTGGTTTACCGGGCTCTCCGGGGCGGGCAAGTCCACCCTGGCGGGGGCGCTGGAGCAGGCGCTGGCCGCCTCGGGCAAGCACACCTATCTGCTGGATGGGGACAATGTGCGCCACGGCCTCTGTGGCGATCTCGGCTTCGATGACGCCGCCCGTCAGGAGAATATCCGCCGGGTCGGCGAGGTGGCAAAACTGATGGTGGATGCGGGCCTGATCGTGCTCACCGCCTTTATCTCGCCGTTCCGTGCCGAGCGTGCGCTGGTGCGCAACCTCTTGGGGCCAGACGAGTTTGTCGAGGTCTTTGTCGATGCACCCCTTAGCGTGTGTGAAGAGCGAGACCCCAAGGGGCTCTATAAAAAGGCGCGAGCGGGGGAGATCCGTAATTTCACCGGTATCGACTCCGCCTACGAGGCGCCCGAACAGCCGGAAATCCATCTGCTTAATGCCGGTAAACCGGTGGAGGTACTGGTGGATGAGTTGATTACTGCTCTAAGGCAGCGAGGGTTGATCGACTGAGGTTGATTGTCTGGACGGATTATTGATAAACAAGGGGCGTTCGCCCCCTTGTTTATTGCTTTCCTGCCAATGATTTCCTTTTTTGTCATCACCATTAATCTGAAGAGAGCTATTGATAATATAGATGATAATAAGCTTCCTCAATATACAGTGAACCTGATACTTAACAATCTGTCGAAATAAGGACAGATGCCGAACTTTCTGTCTCAAAGAAGAAAGACTCAGTTATTAAGGTAGCTATTTGCTTAACATGGATGGTGTTCCAATCCTGTCTTATAGTGTTTCAATAATCATATCTTGGTATGATTTTATTATGGGGAAGCAATTTGTTGCTATGAATGATTTTTTTAAGTCATCAATATGGATGTTATTAATGTCTAAACCTCTATATACGATAGGTGATGCATTGCTGTTCTTATTTTTTTCAGCAAGAAGCATATTTAATTTTACCATGCGAGCAAGCTCTTCTTGATAAAGAAAAAATTGACGCAAATGAGTGTTTGTTATTGTTGTGTGATTTTTACTGTTTGTGGTTAGAATCTCATCGATTAGTCGATTCAATCTAGAGCGAGAGTCAATGGCATCATCAATAATATCTAGCCAGTTATTATCTATAGTGGACAGTAAATTTAAAAAATACAATGTCCTGCTTTTATTATAATTTATGAATCCAGGCCACATTACGTCTTCCTTTGATATGTCAATAGCTTTGTCAAACTGTTTACATGCAGATGTTAAATACATAGTAATCTCTTCTCGAATGGGGGGGGAGAGAGAAGCAAGTTTTGTATTTATAAGATTAAGTCCCTTAATTGATAGCATATCTGTAGATTCTATTTTTAGAGACTCACGCAGTAAATGCATACCTTTTTTGTTGTAATACAAGCCAAGATAATTGTGATAGATAGTTTTAGTAACAGGGTTACGAAGTATCGGTCCTCGAACATGAAGAAGATCAGCATGAATATTGAAATTTCCATCTGAAACAAAACGTTGATAAGCTACAACAGCTTTAAATAGTTTGATGGACTCGGTAATTTGAATGGAATTCCCTTTACTGATTGAGTATAGAATTTTACGTCGCTTATCTATATTGTTTAGTATGCTCTCCATGCGTTCTTTATAGCGCTTTCTATCAGTATCAGATGCGTTAAAAACAGCGGGAAAGATTACAATTAGATCGATTATATACTGCAATGTATCAGCAAAATGCACTGCGGTATGAGATTCTTTTTTTAACTTGTATTCTATTGATTCAAAGATTTTATTGTCAAGGTCCTTTTCATTTTGAGATTTAAAATGACTAATTAACTCAGGTAGTGAGGTGACATAGTTTTCGTTGTCAAGAATGTTGCCATCCATTTTGCTTATATTATTAACACTGTCAATTGATGTGTATGTGCGGACAGCAATAAATAAAGCCAATAATGCAATGCAAAACCCTACTATTGATATTGTGAAATTAAGTAGATCTTTTCCTTCGTTTAGATAATGTATCCATACTGCAAGACAAGAGGAAAGTAGAACAAGTACAGAAATCGTTACGTAAAAAATGTTTGCTCTTTTCATTTAATTCTCTAATGCGCCTAATTTTTAGTATGAAGGATTGTTAATCTATTCCAAATAAACATTTGGATTATGTTTTTTGTGGCAATTAAAAGTGGTGGCCATCCTTAATTTATCCATCAACACTATAGTTCAAAGAGACTGGATAGGATATATGTTGATATGTCTTTCTTGACGTGTTTGTAGACAATAAATCAGTCACCATATTGAGTGATATTTGGTATGTCGCCACTTGCTTACCTGATTTATCAGACAAAGCTACCGCCCCTGAATTTCAGCCTCCAGTCTGCTGCTTGTGACCCGTGGTGTGGCTCTGGTCTGGGACATAGGTGACTCCGATAAGACGGTTGCCAAGCGACTATGTTACCGAACGGGGTTATGGTGGAAAGCGGGAAACACTCGCTTTCTGAGCAATATCAATAAATTAATCAATAGCGGGTGGGGGTGGGGCATCTCAACAACGAGCGCGCACCAGAGAGGGAGGTAAAGTCGGGAGGTGAAATCTGGGCGGTCGCCAATCAGTTTGCCGGTTGCTTGCTGGCATTAAAAAACCATATGGGCCTGCGGACCCATATGGTTTTTCTGCGGCGATTGCTCGTGGGGGTTATCTGGCTTGGCGTACCGGCACGGCGTCTGCAAGCGGCATTTCGTGGCGACGCTGGGTGGCCGGGGGGGCTTTCTGGAACTGGCGCACCAGCCGGTCGAGATCGTTTAACTGGTTCACCAGCCGGGTGATGCCGTGCACGGCGTGCTGGCTGCCGACGCTGGAGTCATCGGCCAGGGTCTTGATGCTGAGCACATTGCGGTTGATCTCTTCCGTGACGTGAAATTGTTCCTGTACCGCCTGGGCAATCTGGCCGCTGCCGGAGGAGACCTGCTGCAGCATGCTGTTGATCTGCTGCAGTATGGTGCCGGTGGCCGACGCTTTCTGCTGGCAGCTCTCCGACAGTTGGCAACCTTTCTCCATCGCATGCTCGGCATTGGCGGCACTGGTTTGCAGCTCGGTGATCATCTTCTGGATTTCGCTGGTGGAGGATTGGGTTTTGATGGCCAGCGCGCGAATTTCGTCGGCGACGACCGAGAACCCTCGGCCTGCCTCGCCGGCCCGGGCGGCCTCGATGGCGGCATTGAGAGCCAGCAGGTTGGTCTGGTTGGCGATGTTGTTGATCACGTCGAGAATGCCGTCGATATCCCGGCAGTGGCCGACCAGGGCATTGATCACGCTCTTGGAGGTCATCAGTTCACTGTTCATACCGGCCACGGCAGTCACCGTTTCGGTCACGCTGCGATTGCCGTCCTTGAACAGATCGGCAGTCTCGTCCAGCAGACTGGAGGATTCGCTGGAGCTGTGAGAGACCTCGCGGATTGACTCCGACATCTCGTTGACGGCGGTGGCCACCAGATTGGTCTCACCCTGCTGTTGCTGCAGGTTGTTGGTGATGGACTCGGCATTGCGCAGATCGCCCTCGGCAGCCTGCAGAATGATGCTGCAGGTCTGTTCGGTACGCGCCAGTACGGCATTGAACTCGGCCTGATTCATTATCATGGAAAGTTCGATGGCGGCGACGTTGTCCACCTTGTTGGTGTAGAGCAGTTGCATCAGAGGATTGTCGAAGCGGCTGCGGGCCATCTTGTTGAGCTTGCCCAGGCGACGGGAGAGACAATTGATAACGATGGCGGCCAGTGCCAGCGGGAGAGCTGCCAGTGCCAGATGCCAGCTCATCTCGCGGTTGTATTCCAGGCTCAGCATGGCAATCAGGCTCACCAGCAGGCAGAGGTTGATGGTCAGGGTGTGGGAGAAGGTCGGCAGCTTGAGTGCCAGCGGCAGCTTGTCATTGCGCAGATCGGCATAGATACGTTCGGCTCGCTGCTTGAGCTCTTCGCTTGGCGCGGTACGTACCGACTGATATTCGACCACCCGACCACTGGCATCCTTGATGGGGGTGACGAAGGCGCTGACCCAGTAGTGATCGCCATTCTTGCAGCGGTTTTTTACCGGCCCCATCCAGCATTTACCCTCTTTGATGTGGCGCCAAAGATCGGCGAAGGCCTGTTTGGGCATATCGGGGTGGCGGACCATATTGTGATGCTGCCCAATCAGCTCGTCCGGCGTGAAGCCCGCAATATCGCAGAACTCCTCATTGGCATAGGTGATGCGGCTTTCCAGATCCGTGGTGGAGATGAGGTTCTGGTGATCCGGGTAGAGGCGTTCGCGTTGGGTAATCGGTTGATTGACTCGCATGGCTTGGCTCCCGAGCAGTAGTGGTTGAATTTTGATCTACATCAAGACTCATTGCCATGTAGGTGCCACCAAAAAATGCAATTGATTTGTATCTTATTAACGGACTAATTCCATACGAGGCTCTCGTATTTATCATCCGCAAGGGGGCCGGAAAATGTACCCCGGGGTCTATTGCGCTTGCGAGCCATGTCGGCCCGGTCGGGAGCCGCAAGTGGCAGGGCGTGTGCCGCCCCGCCAGAGGATCAGGGGTGGGGATCGGGTTCGGCAGAGGGGGAGTCATTGACGAGTGGCTGAACTTCGATCTGCATCCCCTGCGCCAGCACAGTTTTGAGGTCCTGCAGATACTCTTCCAGCGGCGGCTCTTGCAGCAATTGGGCCAGCTCGTTGCCGACCGGAGTCAGGCGGTAGTAGAGCAGGGTGAGGTTGGCCTGTTTGTGGTGCAGGTGCCAGCGCTGGTTGCCAAACTCCAGCTCCACCCCGTCAGCGGGTAGGGGGCCGGATTCCAGTTCGCCGCGGTGCAGCAGGCCGAGTTCGAACAGCTGCAGCAGGGCGTTGTAGGGTAGCCGGTATTTGCCAAGGCCGAGGCGGGTCACCTTGGCGCGGCTGAGCAGGCTGCCCCCCTTGTGCAGCCCCAGCAGCAGGCGCTGCTCGTCGCTGCCCAGATAGTGGCAGGAGAGGGAGCAGAGTCGCTGGAACAGCTGGGCCTCGCGCTGGGTCATCTCTTTCAGGGTGGTCAGGGCGCGGATGGAGAAGCGCCCCGGCGTGGCGACCTCGATGGCGAAGATGCGGCCCCACAGCTGCTGCATGGGCACCATGCTGATGTCTTCCGCCAGTTGCAGGAAGCGGGTCAGCCAATCGCTGTCCATCTCGCCGCCGGCGGCAGTCTCTGCACAGTGGCGGGAGGCCATCACCATGATGGCTTCCAGGTTGCGCTGGCGGGCGGCCTGATCCGCCAGCTGGCGAAAGGTGGCACGCTGCTCGAAGGTGCTGTCGGTGTTGCGGGTAAGCATACCGTCGATGCCACGGCTGCGGGCCAGGCGCAGGGTCTGCTCCTGGCTGCTCAGGATGGAACTCTCTTTCTTGGGTGGGGGCAGATCGGCCATGCTGACTCCATTAGCACAGGTTCAGGGGGGAATGTTACTCCAAGCCGGGGAGCAAGATAACAAAGAGGCCTCCACAGAGGCCGCTTTTTTTGAGATCTGACTCTTACTCTTCGTAAACGCTCACCTCGACCGCATCCATCGAGTAGGAGGCGGTGGCCATCTCGTGGCTGGAGCTGACGGTGTGCATCTTGCCTTTCACCCAGATGGCGTCCCACAGATCATCCACCGGTGCCCCCTTGGGGTAGCTCACATAGATCACCTGGTTGGTAGGGGGCGGCGGCACATGGATGCAGGCGCCGAAGTAGGGCACCAGCAGGAAGGCGGTGATGGTTTTGGCATCCCCTTCCAGCGGCACCACGAAGCCCGGAATGCGCACATCTTGGCTGTCCAGCTTCTTGTTCACGCCCCCGACCGGTTGTGGTACCGACATGGGATCTTCGTGATTGACCTGGGGCGGTGGCAGCAGTTTCTCCCCTTCCGGGATCAGCACATCCCAGTCGATGGTCTTGTAGTCGGCGGCCAGGGCCGGCAGCACCAGCAGGCTGGCCAGCAGCGCCGCGATTTTCCACTTCATCGTGTGTCCTTCTCTTGTTGTTCACGGCGTCATCACTAGACGCGGATGCTCATGCCATCGCTCAGGCTGTAGCGGTAGGCGCGGGCGGCGGGCAACAGGCCTATCACCATGCCCGCCAGCCACACCAGCCCCAGCAGTTGCCACTCGTAGGCGCTCGGCAGTCCCAGGCTCAATTGCAGGCCATAGTGACCGAGCAACCAGGGGGTGGCAAGGGCCTGTCCGGCATAGAGGGTGGCGACCCCGAGGGCGATGCCCGCTGTGGTGAGGGCCATCGCCTCTAGCGTCAGCAGCAGGAACAGGTGGGCCGGTCCGGCGCCGAGGGATCTTAGAATGGCGAGCTCGCGGCGCCGCTCGTTGAGTCCGGCCAGCAAGGTGGTCAGCATGCCGATAAGGCCCGCCACCACCACGAAACCGGCGATCACCGAGAGCGCCGTTTCAGCCACGCTCATCAGGCTCCACAGCTCCTGCAGGGCGGCGCCCGGCAGGATCGCCATCAGCGGCTCACCCCGGTAGGTGTTGACGCTGCGCTGCAGCTGGAACGCCAGTATCCGGTTGCTGAGGCCCACCATGAAGGCAGTGATGGTCTTGGGGGTCAGATCCTGGGCCAGCGCCTGCTCGGCGGTCACATTTTTGCTGTGGCGGCCTGTGTCCCAGCCCAGATGGATTGCCTCGATGCCGGCCAGTGGCACGTGGATGGTGCGATCGATGGGCGTGCCGGTCGGTGCCAGAATGCCCACCACCTTGAACGGCAGGTTGTCGTGCTGGCTGAACGAGGTGTTGCCGGCGCCGTGGGCGATGACGATGGACTGCCCCAGGTGATAACCGAGCTTCTCGGCGACTTGGGCGCCAAGCACGGCTTCGAACGGCGTATCGAACGGGCGCCCTTCCTTCATCTGCAGCGACTGCTGCCGGCCGTATTTGAGGTGGGTGAAGTAGTCGCCATTGGTGCCGAGCACCCGAAAGCCCTTGTGGGAGTCGCCGAGGGAGAGGGGGATGGTCCAGGCGATGCCGGGTCTGGTCTTGATGGCCTGATAGGCATCCCAACCCACGTTGTTGGTGGGATTGCCGATGCGAAACACAGAATAGAGCAGCAGATTCACCTGGCCGGAGCGGGCGCCGACGATGAGATCGGTTCCCGATACTGTATTGGCGAAGCTCTCGCGCGCCTGGTTGCGCACCCGCTCCACCCCGAGCAGCAGGGTGACGCTGATGGCGACCGCTAGCAAGGTGAGGCCGGCGGTGAGGCGACGGGCCCAGAGACTTTGCAGGGCGAGTTTCAGCATGTGGCCCTCCTGTTCAGCTGTTGCAGGTTTTCCACCCGGGGGAAGAGGGGCTCCAGATAGGGGTCATGACTGACGAAGATGAGGGTCGAGCCCTGTTTGTCGCACTCCTCGAACAGGAGCTTGATAAAGGCGGCCCGGTTGTCGGTGTCTAGGGCCGAGGTGGGCTCATCGGCGATCACCAGCGGCGGTGAGCCGATCAGCGCGCGGGCGGCGGCCACCCGCTGCTGCTGGCCGATGCTAAGGGCATGGACGGGCCTGTGCAACGCCTCTTCGGGCAGCTGCAGTTCCGTCAACAGGCGCCGGGCCTCGGCGTCAGCACTGCCGTGCAGACGCGCCCGCTTCTCGGGGGAGAAGGTGAGGGCGGCGGTGACGTTGTCGAGAACGGATAAAAACGGCAGCAGGTTGAACTGCTGGAAGATGTAACCCAGATTGGCCGCCCGGAACCGGTCACGGGCACGGCCGGAGAGCCGGGCCAGCGGTTGGCCCAGCACCTCCATGGTGCCGTGGTTGGCGGTCTGGATCCCGGCGAGCAACCCGAGCAGGGTCGACTTGCCGGAGCCCGAGGGGCCCTTGATAAACACCCGCTCACCCTCTGTGATGGTGAGGGCGGGCAGATCGAGTACAGCCTCATGACCCGGCCAGGCAAAGGCCAGATCGCGGATCTCAACCACGGTGTTTTTCATGACGTTACCAGCTCAGTTGGTTAGCGGAGGGGGTCAGCTCGGCTGCGGTCTGGCCAGTGGGCAAAATACCCTGCACGCTCAGCTTCTCCAGGGTTGGATAGACGCTGAACAGGGTGGCCTCCAGCCCGGCGAGCTTGTCCGGCAGCGCGCAGGTATAGGTATACATGGCGCCTATATCGGCGTGGCCAGCCTCATTGTGCTGGTGATCATCGTGGCCGTCGTCAGACTTTTGATGGTCATGGTCATGGTCATGGTCATGCTCTTTATTGGCCGCGTTGATTTCCTGCTGGGTCAGCTTGCAGCCCGCCGCCGGTGCGAAGCGAAACAGGGTGTCCGGCTGTTTTAGGCGATCCACCGCCCTGGCGTATTGCGCCTTCTCTTCATCGTTCTTTGCCGCGTGCTCGAATCCCACCAGATCGGCGGCGGGGGCCTGAAATTCCAGCATCAGCTGGTTGCCGTCGAGCACCAGATTGAGGTGGCCGTGACCGTGCTCGTGGGCACCGTGGCCATGGCCGTCGTGTTCGTCGTGATGTGCGTGTGCACCAAAGGCCGCTACGGCCAGCAACAGGGTAACTGCTTTCATTGTGAATCCTTTTAAAAAACAAATAATTCAGATGGATGGGAACAGGAAAGCAGTGCGGGGCGGAGCACGGATGGCATAGGCGTGAGCGACCTGGCGAGGAGGTACCGTCGGTATGATGTCGACAGGCTGCCACCAGGTGGCGGTGGGGGGAAGGAGTTGAATCGAAGGAGGGATAGCCTGATTGCCATCCAGATGGAGGGCGCAGATCAGGCAGTGGTGATCGTGTCCGGGCAGGGAGGCGTCAAGGGGGTGCTGGGCCAGGGCGGGTTGCAACCACAACCAGCCCAGCAGCAAGACCCAGATTATTCGCTTGAAACGACCCATAGACCCTTATGAGAAGGGCGCCATTCGCGCCCTTCTCTCTGATATCAGAGATGGGACTGGATGAGCCCCATCACGGTTGCGATGTTGTTGGCATCGAGCTGGCCATCTTTGGCAAACAGCACCTTGCCATCTTTATTTACCAGGATGATGGCTGAACTTTCCGGTGCCAGATCCCAGGCATTGCGTGCCATGCCCTTGGCATCCAGCACGATGGCGGACCAGGGGAACTCTTTCTTGCTGTCTTCGGCACTGCTCTTCACAAAGCCCGAAGTGCCCCAGATGGCGTCATTGCTGTTGATGATGGTGACGGTCTGGTACTTGTCGTGAGGCAGCTTGGCAGCCTTGATCGCCTCTATCATGGGGGCGTTGAGCTCCTTGGCGCTGGAGCGGCCAGCGATGTGCTGGATCATGAATACTTTGCCGCTGAGCGCCTTGCTCTGCCACGGCTGATAGCCAATCTCCTTGCCATTGAGCACCAGCTCGCCCTTGTCACTGATATTGACCAGCGGCACCTGGCTCGCTTCCTTGATGTTGTGGGCAAAGGCCAGGCAGGGCAGCAGCGCCAGAGTAAGTACGAGATGTTTCATCCGGATGACACTCCATTTGTTATGTTATAACGAGTTGCTGGTTGAGGGAATGGGCGAGTTTCATCCTAAACTGATCGGATCTGTTTAAAAAGTGTTAAATCAGATCGTGAGATGGATAGCCAGACGCCCCGCCAGTCAGGAGACTGGCTGGCAAGGGCGGCAAGAATGGCATGGGAGCAATAAAAATCAATGAATTGGCGGCTGGTCTGAGGTGTCAGGGTCAGTAGAGGGACTCGCTGATGAGGGGGATCCTGGCCATGGTCATCTGTTGGGCCAGCAGGGGGGAGCCTGTCAGCAAGACGTGGCGTTGGTTGTTGATCACCACAATATCGCCGGGCACGCCGCTGTCTGCGGTGATGGCCAGCCAAGCGGGGGAGACACTGCCGATGCTGATATTCGGGTAGATGATGCTGAGCACGTATTGCGGTGCCAGTTCGGCCAAGAGGCTTGCCATTAGCAGCGCCTTCTCGTCGCTGTCCGCCTTGTTCTCCTGCAGGGCCTGCAACGGCGGTGCGAAGTGATCCATCTGTTCCGGGCGGGTCGGGATGGCGTTAAGCCACTCCTGCAGCAGATTGATGCTGGTGGCCAGATCCTTGGCGGCGAACTGCCGTGCCAGCGGCTTGAGATCGCTCTTGAAGTGATAAAAGAGCTGGGAGTAATCGGGGCGCACGCAAGGGAGCTTGCGGTTGGCCGGATGTACGCAAGGGATCACCCGCATCTGGTAAAACGCATCGTCCTGATACTGCTGGTAGGCTTGCCAGAAGAGCAGCGACTCCACGCTGTCGTCGTGGACCGTGAAGGCTTGTTCCAGATTGCGAAACTTGGTGGCGGTCTCCGGACTGTTCTGGTTGATAAGGTTGATGCTGTTGTAGAGGCGCGGGCTTATGTAGGCGTAGAGGGTCTCCAGCGGGTTGGTGAGGGAGGCGTCGAGCAGGTTCATATCGTGGCGACTGGCGGCCATCACCCGATCGTCGGTGGTCAGCTGGAAGTGTTTGAATTGGCCATCGCTCGATTGCCACTGCCAGCTCAGGTTGATCTCGCTGGCCTCGATGGCGCAGGTGCACAGGTTCAGGCTTAACAGCAGACCGGGTAGCGGCTTCATGGTGATGCTTCCTGCCGGGAACGATAATTAACAACTAGGTGAGCCGGCGGCGGTTTGAGGATGTTTCGTTTTGTGATCGGGATAACAGATTGATGCGCCTTTAAATTTAATTGTGAAATTAAGTCGCTCTGGAGGGGATATGAAGCTTTTGATGATATGGCTATTTGGCTTGCTGAGCCTGCCGGCGCTGGCCGGGCCGGTGATTGTCAGCAAGGGTGGAGAGAAAATAGATGCCTTTGCCCTGCGGGATCAGCTGGCGCGCGAGCATGAGTGGCAGGAGTGGTTGCGCTTCCAGCAGGCTATCAAGTGGTTGGAAGTATTGCCGGTCAATTGCGAGCTGATGAGTCAGCAGGGGGGAGGGTATCGCTGCGGGGGAAACTACTATCGCCCCTACCAGCAAGATGGACGGGAAATATATATTCAGGGGAATCCTGGCGGAGAAATGTCCGGCCAGCCATCGTCACCATCCATAAAAAAGGCGCCATAAGGCGCCTTTTTATCGACCGGTACGCTTACTGGGCAGCGTAACGTTCGGCAGAGGTTTTGATCTCGGCTTCGGCTTCGGCCTTGTCGCCCCAGCCTTCTACCTTGACCCACTTGCCTGCTTCCAGCTCTTTGTAGCGCTCGAAGAAGTGCTGGATCTGGGCGCGCAGCAGCTCCGGCAGATCGTTCACATCCTGGATGTGGTCGTACTGCTTGGTCAGCTTGGAGTGCGGCACGGCAACGATCTTGGCATCTTCGCCAGATTCGTCGGTCATCTTCAGTACACCAACCGGGCGGCAGCGGATGACGGAGCCGGCCAGCAGCGGGTAGGGGGTCGGAACCAGTACGTCGACGGGGTCACCATCCAGGGAGAGGGTCGCGTTCACATAGCCGTAGTTGCACGGATAGAACATGGGGGTAGACATGAAGCGATCCACGAAAATTGCGCCGCTGTCCTTGTCGACTTCGTATTTGATCGGGTCGGCATTCTGCGGGATTTCGATGATGACGTAGATATCGTCGGGCAGGCTCTTGCCAGCCGGTACCAGGTTCAGGCTCATGATAATTCCTTGATTGTTAGTATCAGGTTTGCAGGCGGATATTATAGCGATGTGATGTTAAATGACCATCTTTCAACGGTCATTGGCCGCATGCCATTGATGGACTCGTTCGCCGTGCGGCTTTGATACCCCCTTGATACAACAAAGTGGCGAGTTTTTCCTCGCCTGCCGTGGGTTTGCAGAGGTTGCGACCACCTCCGGCACTCAGCAAACTGACTCGTAAAGCTCCAGCGGCAACCCATCGGGATCGGCGAAGAAGGTAAAGCGCTTGCCGGTCAGCTCGTCTACCCGCACAGCCTCCACCTCGAGGCCGTGGCGTTGCAGATGGGCAATGACCCGATCGATATCGCCGACTCGAAAAGCGAGATGGCGCAGGCCGCAGGCTTCAGGTTGAGAAGGGCGGGCGGGGGGATTCGGGAAACTGAACAGCTCCAGCTGGCTGCCATCCGGCAGGGCCAGATCCAGCTTCCAGGATTGGCGGGCTTCGCGCAGGGTTTCGCAGATGATGGGCAGCCCCAGCACCTGGTGATAAAAGTGGCGCGAGCGCTCGTAATCGCTGGCGATGATGGCCACATGGTGGATGGCCTCAAACAGTGGCAAGGTCATGATGACTCCTTGTCTGCGGGAATAAATAATCAACGGGCAGCCTGGGCTGCCCGTCTCGTCCTGTTAGTTGAAGAAGCCACCGAACCACTCGTCCAGCGTGCTGCGCGGTGAGGGACTGCTGGCGCAGCTGATCGGGGTGCCCAGAGTGGCGGTTTTGGCCGGCACCTGCAGGATGCCCGGGCAGTTACTGGCAACATGAGCGCCGCTGGCACGGGAGAAGTTGGCCCAGCTTACCCCTTCCGGCGTCTTCAGTCCCAGGCTGTTGACGCCGCGCTGGCTCATATAGCCACTGAACAGCTGCAGGGCACCGCTGGAGCCGGTCAGTCCCGCCGGGGTGTTGTCGTCGCGACCGACCCAGACGCTCACCAGCTCGTTGTTGTCCAGCCCGGCAAACCAGGAGTCGCGCAGCTCGTTGGTGGTGCCTGTCTTGCCCGCCATGGTGGCGCCGGGGAACCGGGCGCTGAGGGCCCGTGCCGTACCCTGGCTCACCGTCTTGGTCATGGCAAACAGGGTCAGCCAGCTTGCCTGGGGATCCGTCACCTGCTTGGCCCCCTCGTCATGGCGATAAATCAGGGTGCCATCCCCCTTCACTACGGCACGGATGGCCGACAGCGGCTGGGTCAGCCCGCGGTTGGCGATGGGCAGGTACATCTGGTTCACCTCCAGCGGTGACAAGGCGACTGCCCCCAGCACCAGGGACGGATAGGGCTGGATCTCCTGCTCGACCCCCATCTTGTGCAGGGTGTCTACCACCTTCTCCAGCCCCACCTGCAGACCGAGATTGACGGTCGGCACGTTGAGGGAGCTGGCCAGCGCATCCATCAGCGGCACGCTTTGGCGGAACTTGCGATCGTAGTTTTGCGGTGTCCACAGCTGGCCATCCTGGCCGCGAATGCGGATCGGCTGATCCTTGAGCGGGGTCGCCAGGGTCAGTCCGTTGGAGAGACCGGTCAGGTAGACCGCCGGCTTGACCAGAGAGCCTATCTGGCGGCGGGCATCCAGCGCCCGGTTGAAGCCGGCGTAGCGGGGATCCCGGCCACCCACCAGTGCTACTACTTCCCCCTTGTGCCAGTCGGAGACCACCATGGCCGCCTCCAGCTTCTTCTTGCCCCGCTGTTTCTCGATCTGGGCCAGGCCAGACTCGACCGCCCGCTCGGCGGCGTGCTGGGCGATGGGATCCAGACTGGTGAAGATCTTGAGTCCGGACTGCTTGAGTAGATCTGAGCCGAAGCGGCTCTGGATCTCCCGCTTGAGCAGGCCCATGAAGGCCGGGGTGCGGCCATAGCTCATCTGGCCCCGGGCGATGATGCCAAGGGGCTGCTTGCTGGCCAGCTCATACTCGGCCTGGGTCAGGCTGCCGTGATCCATCAGGAGTTTTAGCACCAGGTCGCGGCGCGCCTTGGCCCGCTCCGGGAAGCGCCAGGGATCGTAATAGGAGGGGCCCTTCACCAGGCCCACCAGCAGGGCGACCTGATCGATATCCAGCTCGTTGACCGGAATGCCGAAGTAGAAGTAGGAGGCGAGCCCGAAGCCGTAGACACCTTGCGAGAAGTTCTGCCCCAGATAGACCTCGTTGAGGTAGGACTCCAGGATCTCGTCCTTGCTGTAGCGATAGTCGATCAGCACTGCCATGTAGGCTTCCTGCAGCTTGCGCCACAGGCTGCGTTCACGGGTCAGGAAAAAGTTCTTGGCCAGCTGCTGGGTCAGGGTACTGCCCCCCTGCACGGTGCGCCCCGCCACCAGGTTGGCAAACATGGCGCGCATGATGGCCACCGGCGAGACGCCGCCATGCTGGTAGAACTCACGGTCTTCCGTGGTGAGCAGGGTCACCAGCAGGCTGTCAGGCACCTCTGAGAGGCGTACCAGCAGGCGATCCTCCCGATCCTCGGTGTTGAGGCGATCGAGCAGCACCGGGTCCATCTGGGCGTAGCCGAGCTGGCGCTGGTTCTCCAGCGACTGGATCTGCTCCAGACGGGGGCCGTTGAAGGAGAGGCGCAGGCCGCGGGCACCGTCGGCGCCGTCATAAAACTCGAACGGGCGACGCACCAGCTCGATGCGATTGCCGTTGATGGTGTACTCGCCCGGGGTATGGGGCTGGCGCACCCGCTTGTAGCTCAGCATGTTGAGCTCGCGCACCATCTGATCCCGCGACAGGCGCTGCCCAGGGTAGAGCTCCAGCGGTCGGCTGTAGACCATTACCGGCAGCTGCCACTTCTCGCCGTCAAACCGCTCGCGCACCTTGGTATCGAGATAGATACCGAAAACCACCATAAAGGCGGCCCCCACCAGGGAGAGCTTGAAGCCAAGCCAGAACAGCTTGCGCCAGATGGTGCGCTTGGGAGCCGCCGCCTTCTTGGGCGTGCGTTTGCGTCGTTGGGTTGCCATGAATCCTCTTTTACTTGTTATGTAGCCATTGCGGGGTCATGCCTCGCCGGCCTCTGTGGCCAAGCGGGCATGCTCCCTGCCATGAACTGATCCTGCTCGCCGGGGCAGCATTGGCTGCCCCGGCGCGTGGCCTGTCATCAGGCCGACATTCGCGGGCTACTCCTGCAGCCCCATCTTTTTCTTGGTGACCCTGGTCGGCATCGCTTCCAGCGGATTGTCCGGCCAGTAGTGGCGGGGGTAGCGTCCCTTCATCTCTTTTTTTACTTGCTCGTAGGAGCCGGCCCAGAAGGCGGCGAGATCGGCGGTGATCTGCAGCGGCCGCTGGGCGGGGGAGAGCAGCTCCACCACCAGGGGCACCCGGCCATCGGCCACGCAGGGGGTGGCCGCTTGACCGAACATCTCCTGAATGCGCACCGGGATCACCGGGGCCTGACCCGGTTGATAGCGGATCCGCACCCGGCTGCCGGTCGGCGCCGTGAAGTGGCTTGGCAGCGCCTCGTCCAGCCGTCTGGGCAGCGGCCAGGGCAGGGACTGGCGCAGGATCTCGGTCAGGGCGAGCTTTTTGAGCTGCTCCAGCCGGGTCATGCCGCTTACCGCCGGCAGCAGCCACTGCTCAAGGGTCGCCAGCAGACTCTCCTCGTCCATGGCGGGCCAGGCTTCATCCGGCAGCCAGTCGCGGGCGCAGCGCAGACGAGCCAGCAGCCCTTCGCTCCCCTCGTCCCAGGGCAGCACGTGCAGCCCCTTGCGCCGGATCCCCTGCAGCAGGCAGCGCCCCTTCTGCTCATCGGAGAGCTCGGTGAGCGGCCGCTGGCTCAGCACCAGTTCGCCGATCACCTGCTGGCGTTCGGCCCGCACCCGCTCCTCCCGCTCGTCCCAGTCAAACCACTGGCGCTCGCTCACCAGTTCCGGCAACTGGCGCACCAGCTCCTCCAGTTCAACGGGTTCGGCGATGAAAATGCGGCTGCCGCGCTCGTTCTGCCCCATCTCAATGGCGATGAGCGCCCCTTGCCCCTGGCATGGATGACCTTCTACCAGATCGCAGCTCACCCCACCACTGAGTTGATAACGACTGGCGCTGCGCAGCTTGCCGATGCGATCCGGCCAGGCGAGGGCGCAGAGCAGCCCCAACCACTGACCTTGCGCCGCCGCAGGCCTTGTGCCAAGGCGCTCGAACCAGCGGGCGGCGCCCTGGCGCAGGGCCCCCTGACGGCGATGGAACAGCACGGAGAGGCGCTCCGATCCTCGCAGATCCTCTTCCAGCAGCGCCACCAGGAAAGCGGCATCGGCGACAATCCCTGTCAGACCCTCGCGCTCCAGCTCGCGGGCCCGCAGCAACATGCGGGCGAGGCGCGGGTGCGTACCGAATGCAGCCATGGCGCGGCCGGCCGGGGTGAGTTGCTGCTCGCCTTCTGCCTTCATGGCGCCGAGGGATACCAGCAGCCGTTGGGCGCTGGCCACGGCCGCCGCCGGGGGCTTGTCCAGCAGCGGCAGATCGTCAACCTTGGCGCCCCACTGGGCGGCATCCAGCAACAGACCGGTCAGCTCCTGGGTGAGGATGTCGGGCGGACTCTGTTCGGCGAGCCGCTCTTGCACCTCGCTGCTCCAGAGCCGGTAGCAGACGCCCGGGCCAAGACGCCCGGCCCGTCCGGCCCGCTGGGTGGCGGAGGATCTGGCGATCGGCCGGGTCTCCAGCCGGGTGATGCCGCTTTTCAGATCGAACGAGGCCCGTCGCTCCAGCCCGCTGTCGATGACCACGGAGATCCCCTCGATGGTGAGGGAGGTCTCAGCCACGTTGGTGGTGAGCACCAGCTTGCGGCGACCCGCCGGTGCCGGTGCGATGGCCGCCTGCTGCGCCGCCATGTCGAGGCGACCGTAGAGGGGGGCGAGCAGCACCTCTTCCGGCAGGCGTTCGGCCAGCCATTGCGCCAGTCGCTCGATTTCACCCTGCCCGGGCAGGAACACCAGCAGGCTGCCATCGTGAGCCGCCAGTGCCTCCAGCACCACGGCGCCCACCTGGGGTTCCAGCCACTGCTGGCGATTGGCGGGGCGGTAGTGGTAGTCGATGGGAAAGCCGCGCCCCTCGGAGCGAATGACGGGGGCATCCGGCAGCAGGGTCTCGAGGGCCATGCCATCCAGGGTGGCGGACATCACCAGCAGTTTGAGATCGCCGCGCAGCCCCTGCTGGCTCTCGATGGCAAAGGCCAGGGCGGTATCGGCATGGAGGCTGCGCTCATGAAACTCGTCGAAGATGACCAGGGAGACGCCACTGAGCTCGGGATCCTGCTGCAGCATCCGGGTCAGTACCCCCTCGGTCACGATTTCGAGCCGGGTGGTGGCACTGGTGCGGCTCTCGCCACGCACCCGCAGGCCGATGCGCTCGCCCACCTTCTCGCCGAGCTGGCGGGCGAGAAAGCTGGCGATATTGCGCGCTGCAAGGCGTCTGGGTTCCAGCATGATGATGCGACCTGGCAGCCGGTGCTGGCGTACCAGCTCCAGCGGCAGCAGGGTCGATTTGCCCGCGCCAGGGGGCGCCTGCAGGATCACGGAGGCATGCTGGTCGATGGCGGCAAACAGTGCGGGCAGCACCGACTCGATGGGAAGCTGGGACAAAGCGATGAAAACCTTCTGTGGCACCTTCAAAACGGCGCTTATTCTGCCACAACCCCAGCCACTACCGTGAGCGCCTGTGACCGGGACGGACATTGCTCGGCCGGACGCCGAGACAGGCGCCGCCCCGCTGCCATAGAATGGCCCCTCCATGAACGAAAAAAGGCATCTATCCGCGCAATGGCCAAACTCTTCTTTGCTCTGCCCGTCGAGGGACTTGCTTCCGAACTCATCGCCTGGCGTGACCGGTTGCCCTGGCCAGGCCAACCGGTTCCCGGGGAGAACCTTCACCTGACTCTGGCGTTTCTGGGGGAGGCGGACGAGGTGACCACCCGTCGCCTCATCGCCGCCGTGGATCGCCAGCACTGTCCGCCGCTTGCCATTCACCTGAACGAGACCGGCTGGTTTGGCCGGGCCAAGGCGGCCTGGATCGGCCCCAAAGAGTGGCCCAACGATCTCAACGTGCTGGCCCGGGCACTGCGCCGTCACGGCGAGAAGCTGCGCCTTGGCAATGGCGAGCAGGGTTATCGGCCCCATGTCACCCTGTCGCGCAAGGCGAGCGAGGCGCCGTCCACCCTGCCGGCGCCGGATTTTGTGCTGCAGGCCGATCGCTTCTGCCTCTACCAGTCGGTTTCTACCTCGGATGGCGTGCGTTACGAGCCGCTCGCCTGCTGGCCGCTGCGCGCCCGGGTTAAAGAAGAAGAGAGAGGATGACCCCATGATATTTGAACCGCCGCTGCAATCGGGCCAGCTGGTCGCCCGCTACAAGCGTTTCCTCACCGATGTGGCGCTGGATAACGGCGAGCAGATCACCATCCACTGCGCCAACACCGGTGCCATGACCGGCTGCGCCGAACCGGGCACCCGGGTCTGGTACTCCACTTCCGATAACCCCAAGCGCAAGTTGCCTCACAGCTGGGAAATTGCCGAGAGCCCGGCGGGACACTTCATCTGCGTCAACACGGCCCGCGCCAACCAGATCGCCCGCGAGCTTATCGAGCAGGGGGCCATAGCGCCGCTGGCCGGCTATGCCCGCCTGCGCACCGAGGTGAAATATGGCGAGGAGAACAGCCGTATCGATCTGTTGCTGGAAGATGATGAAAGGCCCAGTTGTTACATCGAGGTGAAGTCAGTGACCCTGCTGGACGAGCGGGAAGAGGCCGGCATGGGGTACTTCCCCGATGCGGTGACCGCCCGCGGCGCCAAGCACTTGCGTGAATTGATGGCCATGAAGGCGGCGGGGCACAGGGCCGTGCTGCTGTTTATGGTGTTGCACTCGGGAATAACCAGAATGAGGCCTGCAGCCCATATAGATCCGCACTATAGTCTGCTAATTGAGCAGTCAATTGCGGCAGGGGTTGAAATTTTATGCTATCGGCCCCATGTTGGGGTGCAAGGCATGGTGGCTCAAGGATTTATCCCGTTTGAAGCCAGCCACCTGCTACCCGAGGGGAGTTCATAAATATTGGAGTGGGTAACATAATTGGTACGGCTCGTTTGCTTACCCGTTACCCTTCTGCTATAGATGTCGCCCTCAATTTATGGATGGCACGGGTAGCGTGCTGAATTAGGAGACAGGGCATGCCAACAGGCGAAAACAGGAAATCTCTGGGCCCCCTGGCCATTGCGGGTGTCGCCCCTTACCAGGAAAAACCGGGTGAGGAGTACATGAATGACCAACAGAAGGCGCATTTTCGCAAGATCCTGGGTGCCTGGCGCAACCAACTGATGCAGGAAGTTGACCGCACCGTTGATCATATGAAGGACGAGGCTGCCAACTTCCCGGATCCCGTGGATCGTGCCGCGCAAGAGGAAGAGTTCGCTCTCGAATTGCGTACTCGCGATCGTGAACGCAAGCTGATCAAGAAGATCGAGAAGACCTTGCAGCTGCTTGAAGACGATGATTTCGGTTACTGCGAGCACTGCGGCATCGAGATCGGCATCCGTCGTCTGGAAGCTCGTCCGACCGCCGACCTCTGTGTCGACTGCAAGACGCTGGCCGAGATCAAGGAAAAGCAGATGGCCGGTTGATGGTGTCCGTCTGAACGATGAAAGGGAGCTTGCAGGCTCCCTTTTTTATTGAGCTTTTGGGTGGCGCCATCCAGAATGCAGCCTCAATGAGTTGTTTACCCGAATCGCCATGCCAGTGAATGCCCCTTTGTCATCCCAAACGAGCTCCTATGTCGGCCGCTTTGCCCCCTCTCCGTCGGGGCCGCTCCATTTTGGCTCCCTGATTGCGGCCCTCGGCAGCTTTCTGCAGGCCAGGGCCCGGGGCGGGCGCTGGCTGGTGCGCATCGAAGACATAGATCCGCCGCGAGAGATGGCGGGAGCTGCCGACCTTATCCTGCAGACCCTTGAAGCGTATGGCCTCGAGTGGGATGGGGAAGTGATGTACCAGAGCCGGCGCCATGCCCGCTATGACGAGATCATCGACCAGCTCTATCGGGCCGGCGATCTCTACTGGTGCCGCTGTACCCGGCGCGAGATCATGGCCAGCGGCGGTTTTTACAACGGCCACTGCCGCGAGCTGGGCCTCTCGGTGACAGGGGGGGCGCAGGGCGTCGCTGCCCGCCTGCGCCAGCGTCACCCCGTCTATCACTTCGAGGATGGGTTGCAGGGACATATAGAGGTGCCTGCTGCTCTGGCGGAGGAGGATTTCATCGTCCGGCGCCGGGATGGGCTTTATGCCTACAACCTGGCGGTGGTGGTGGATGACATGGATAGTGGCATTACCGAGATAGTGCGCGGTGCCGATCTGCTGGAGCCCACGGTGCGCCAGGTTGCCCTCTACCAGACTCTGGGGGCCAGGGTGCCCGACTGGGTGCATCTGCCACTGGCGGTGCTGGCGGATGGCAACAAGCTCTCCAAGCAGAACCATGCCCCGGCGCTGGCACAAGACGAGGTGCGTCCGGCCCTGTGGCGGGCCCTGCATTTTCTCGGCCAGTGCCCGCCGCCCGAGCTGATGGCGAGTCCGGTGGCGGAGATGATCCGCTGGGCCGTGGCTAACTGGCGGCTCGCACGCGTCCCCTCCTGCCAGAAGATCCCGCTGGAGACTGGCTGAGCGGGCCATTCGGTTTTTCATTTGATAAGTGCTGAGCTATGATAGGCCGCTATTTTTTGGCCTCCCGTCAATTTAGAAGTCATGAAGAGGTGTACCATTTTTTCCCAGATCGCAAACTTTTGCCGCAAGGTGCTCGGCAAGGAAGACGGCGAGCAGTCGGTGGAGTCCCCCATTCCGGCCCGTGTCGCCGGTCAACGTCGTACCTTGAGCCGTGATCAGCACCCGATTTCGCGCAAAGAGATCAGCGAAAATGCACTCAAGGTGCTCTATCGCCTGAACAAGGGAGGCTATGACGCCTACCTGGTCGGCGGCGGAGTCCGGGATCTGCTGCTCGGGAAGACGCCAAAGGATTTCGACATCGCCACCAATGCGACGCCGGAGCAGATCAAGGCACTGTTCAGCAACTGCCGCCTGATTGGCCGTCGCTTCCGCCTGGCCCACATCGTCTTTGGTCGTGACGTGATCGAAGTGGCCACCTTCCGGGGTCACCACCATCAGGTCAATACCAGCAAACATGTGTCGGCCCAGTCTGATGAAGGCATGCTGCTGCGTGACAACGTCTACGGCACCATCGAAGAGGATGCCGAGCGCCGCGACTTCACCGTCAACGCCCTCTACTACAGCGCCAAGGATTTCACCCTGCACGATTTCGAGGGCGGGCTGGAAGATCTGGCGGAGCGCAAGCTGGAGCTTATTGGCGATCCCGAGACCCGCTACCGCGAAGATCCGGTGCGGATGCTGCGCGCCGTGCGCTTTGCCGCCAAGCTGGATATGACCATCAGCCCGCGCACCGCTGCCCCCATCAGGGAGTTGGCGCCGCTGCTGCAGGATATTCCGGCCGCTCGTCTGTTCGAGGAGACCCTCAAGCTGTTCCTGGCCGGCGATGCGTTGGCGACCTACAAGCTGCTGCGCGAGTACGGCCTGTTCCAGCAACTGTTCCCTCAGGTGGCCGCGCTCTTTACCCCGCACGGCAACTCCCCTTACGAGCAGTTCATCGAGCAGGCGCTGATCGATACCGATACCCGTGTGCGTGAAGAGAAGCGGGTTACACCCGCCTTCCTGTATGCCACCCTGCTGTGGGGCTGTGTCGAGGCCCGTGGTCGGGTGCTGGAGAACGAGAGCGGCCTGCCCTGGTATGACGCCTTCATGCTGGCGGTCAACGAGGTGCTGGACACCCAGGTGCGGATCATCGCCGTGCCCCGTCGTTTCACCACGGACGTGCGCGACATCTGGGCGCTGCAGCAGAGGCTGACCCGCCGTCAGGGCCGTCACCCCGAGCGCACCATGGAGCACCCCAAGTTCCGTGCGGCGTTTGACTTCCTGTTGCTGCGCAACCGGGTCGAGCGCGGCCTCGGCGAGCTCTCCAGCTGGTGGGAGCGCTATGTGGCCTCCAATCCGGACGTGCGCCCGCAATTGCAGCGGGAAGCGACCCGCGGTGGCGATCGTGCCCCGGCCGGCGAGAAGCGCAACGGCAATGGCCGCAACCGCCGCCGTCCCCGCCGTCGCAAGCCGAAAGCCGCCGCCGAGTGACCACGGCCATGATGAGCGAGGTCTTCGTCGCCATCGGCTCCAACCTGGCCGATCCGCTCGGCCAGGCTCGCCGCGCCGTCTCGGCTCTGGCAGCATTGCCGGAGACAGAGCTGCAGCAGGCCTCGTCATTTTACAGCAGCCGCCCCATGGGGCCGGCTGATCAGCCGGACTATGTCAATGCCGTGGCCCGGCTCGCTACCCGGCTGGCGCCACTGGCGCTGCTGGACCAACTACAAAGAATCGAGCTGGAACAAGGACGTGTGCGCAAAGATGAGCGCTGGGGGCCAAGAACCCTGGATCTCGATCTGCTGCTCTACGGCGATCGGGTGATCAAGCACGAGCGCCTCATCGTTCCCCATTACGGCATGCAGGAGCGGGAGTTCGTGCTCTTGCCCCTGGCCGAGATCGCGCCCGCTCTGGTGCTGCCCTGTGGCACCCCGCTCGCCCAACTGGTTGCCCGCTGCCCGCGCAATGGTCTCGCCATCATTGCCTCCGGCGCAGACGAACAGGAGCCTTTATGAGCAAGATCACCACCGCCAGCCTGCTGAAGATGAAGCAGGATGGTCAGAAGTTCACCGCCATTACCGCCTATGATGCCACCTTCTCCAGGCTGTTCGACGACGAGGGCGCCCACGTGCTGCTCATCGGCGATTCACTGGGCATGGTGCTGCAAGGGGGGCAGGATACCCTGGCGGTCAACATGGACGAGATGGTCTATCACACCCGCTGTGTCGCCCGTGGTGCCAGCCAGGCACTGGTGGTGGCCGACATGCCGTTCATGAGCTATGCCACCCCGGAGCAGACCTACCAGAACGCCGCCCGCCTGATGGCGGCCGGTGCCCGCATGGTGAAGATGGAAGGGGGGGACTGGCTGTGTGACACCATTCGCCACCTGACCCGCAACGGGGTGCCGGTGTGCGGCCACCTGGGTCTTACCCCGCAATCCGTCCATGTATTCGGTGGCTTCAAGGTGCAGGGACGCGACGAGTTCCAGGCCCAGGAGATCTACCGTCAGGCCCTCGAGTTGCAGGCGGCCGGCATCCAGCTGTTGGTGCTTGAGTGCGTGCCCACTGCGCTCGCCGAGCGCATCACCAAGGCGCTGCGTATTCCGGTGATCGGCATCGGTGCGGGCCCGGCTACCGACGGCCAGATCCTGGTGATGCATGACGCCTTTGGCATTACCTCCGGCTATGTGCCCAAGTTTACCAAGAACTTCCTGGCCGAAACCGGGGATGTGCGTGCCGCTGTCCGTCTCTATGTGCAGCAGGTGAGCGAGGGGAGTTTCCCCGGTCCGGAGCACTGCTTCAACTGACCGGATGTCGTATTGCCATGAGCGGGGGCCTGTGCCCCCGCTTCGCCATCTCTCTTTGGCTGATGTAACCCGTCTCTCTTTTGATTTGGAAGGTGAACTGCTGATGTTGGTCGTAAACAATCCCATCGTTTTGCGTGAACAGATTAGCCAATGGCGCCGTGAAGGGCGTGCGATTGCATTCGTGCCCACCATGGGCAACCTGCATCAGGGCCATCTGACCCTGGTAAAGGAGGCGCACGGCCACGCCGAGAAGGTGGTGGCCAGCATCTTCGTCAACCCGATGCAATTCGACAAGGCCGAGGATCTTGCCAACTACCCGCGCACCCTGGAGCAGGACTGCGCCGCCCTGGAGGCCGCCGGTGTCGACATGGTGTTCACGCCGACCCCGGAGATCATGTACCCGCAGGGGCTGGCGAGCCAGACCTTCGTCGAGGTGCCGGGTCTCTCCAGCCTGCTGGAAGGGGCGCTGCGCCCGGGCCACTTCCGCGGCGTCAGCACTGTGGTCACCAAGCTGTTCAACCTGGTACAGCCGGACGTGGCCTGCTTCGGCCAGAAGGATTACCAGCAGCTGGCGCTCATTCGCAAGATGGTGACCGACATGGCGATGCCCATCGAGATTGTCGGCGTGCCCACGGTGCGGGCCGAAGACGGGCTGGCGCTCTCTTCGCGCAACGGTTATCTGACTGCCGCCGAGCGCGCCATCGCTCCCGAGCTGGCGCGCACCATGAACTGGATTGCCGAGCAGATCGAGGCGGGAGATAGCTATCTGCCCTCCCTGGTGGCCCAGGCCAGCCAGCGACTCGACAACGCCGGTTTTCGCACCGATGCCATCGATATCGTCGATGCCGACACTCTGGAGTCCGCCACCGATCAGAGCCGCCAGCTGGTGATCCTGATGGCGGCCTATCTCGGCAAGGCCCGCCTCATCGACAACCGCGTCGTCACGGTCAAATCCTGATCCCCTGACTTGAGCAAACCGGATATATAAAGAAGCCCGCAACAGCGGGCTTCTTTCATTCGGGGGCGAGGAGCTTATTCGGCGGAGACGGGGTAGCCGGCCCCTTTCCAGGCGAAGATACCGCCGGGTACCCGGTAGACTTGCTGATAGCCCTGGGTCACCGCCCAGGCTGCGGCGTTGTGGCTGCGGCCACATTTGACGAAGCCGCAGTAAATCACCACGGGGCGGGACTTGTCTTCACCCAGCAGGGCCTGGAACTGTTCGGGAGTGCCGTTGCCTTCCACGATTTCGCTCCAGTCGTCGCCGGACTTGGCCTCCTTCACGAAGACGAAGTTCTTGGCACCCGGGATGTGCTCCTTCTTGAAGGAGTCTTCATAGGGCATGGTATCGATGATCACCAGCTCTTCACCCTTATCCATCCGGGTCTTCAGCTCGGCCACGGTCAGCAGCTGGTAGCCTCCTTGCTGGGCCTCTTGGGAGAGCTGTACCGCGGCTTGCTCCAGCTTGACCTCCTGCTCGAACTGGTTGTCGCCGCAGCCGGCGAGGGCGAAGCTGGCGGCAATGACGGAAGCCAGCAGGGTACGGGATCGCAATGTCATCATATGACTACTCCTTGATAGCAGGAAAAACGGGGCGGGAGGTACGCAACAGGGCGCCCGCAAGCGTCAGCAGCAGCAGATCCCGCAGGATGGCTTCCGGCAGCGAACTGAGATCCGCCTTGCCAAGACAGCCGCAAGAGATATCGAGCCCGATGGCGATGCCGTAACCCAGCACGGGGATAAACAGGGCAAGCAGGGCGATCACCAGCCAGAGTCCCCAGCGGCGATTGGCTATCACCGCGAGCCCGGCGCACAGCTCCAGGGCGATCAGGCCCCAGGCGGCGGGCAGAATGAGCGGCGACCAGATCAACCCGAAGGCCGCGATCTGTTCGGCGAACAGGGCAGGGGACGCAAGCTTGAAACCCGCCGAGGCGATGAAGAATCCCCCCAGGGCCAGGTTGGCCAGCATGCGCACATAGGCAGGCATAGGGTACCTCTTTATAGAGAGGCTGGAATTGTAACAATTCCCGATTGAGCCGCAATGAGTTTGACGGTATCCGGGCGACCAATTTCCGTTTTTGCCGGACGGGGCCGCAATTACCCGGTGTGATCGCAATAAAAAGGGCGCCCATACGGGCGCCCCTTGAACAGTGCGAGCCGACTACTCAGTGGCGCAGCCCGGTGCCGCGGGAGATGAGCCACCAGGCCAGACCGTAGAGAGCCACGATGAAGCCGATGATGATGAGGTAGGCGGTGCCGAGCGGCACGTCGGAGATACCGAGGAAGCCGTAACGGAACGCGTTCACCATGTAGATGATGGGGTTCACCTGGGAGACCCCTTGCCAGAAGGGCGGCAGCAGGGTGATGGAGTAGAAGACCCCGCCCAGATAGGTGAGCGGCGTCAGCACGAAGGTGGGGATGATGCTGATGTCGTCGAAGGTCTTGGCAAACACGGCGTTGATGAGCCCGCCGAGGGAAAACAGGATCGAGGTCAGCAGTACCGTGATGCAGACGCTGAACAGGTGATGGATCTGCAGCGGCACGAAGAACAGCGACACCAGGGTGACGATGAGGCCGACACAGAGGCCGCGCGCCACGCCACCGCCTACATAGCCGGCGATGATGACGTAGTTGGGCACAGGGGCCACCAGCAGCTCCTCCACGTTGCGCTGGAACTTGGCGCTGAAGAAGGAGGAGGCGACGTTGGAGTAGGAGTTGGTGATGACCGACATCATGATGAGGCCGGGCACGATGAACTCCATGTAGCTAAAGCCCCCCATGTCACCGATGCGCGATCCTATGAGGTTGCCGAAGATGACGAAGTAGAGGCTCATGGTGATGGCGGGCGGCACCAGGGTCTGGATCCAGATCCGGGTGAAGCGGCTGATCTCCTTGGCCAGAATGCTCTTGAAGGCGATGTAATAGGTGGTCAGATTCATGCTTTTCTCCCCTCTTCGACCAGGCTGACGAACAGCTCTTCCAGCCGGTTGGCCTTGTTGCGCATGCTCAGCACCTGCACTTGCTGGCTCGACAGCTGCTCGAACAGGCTGTTGAGAGACTGGCTCTTGTCCAGATCCACTTCCAGGGTGCGCTCGTCCTGCATCCGGCCATTGAACTGGGGCAGGTTCGGCACGGCGGAGCCCGGCGCCAGATCCAGCATGAAGGTCTCGCGCCCCAGCTTGGCCAACAGCTTCTTCATGCTGGTGTGCTCGATGAGGCGACCCTTGTCGATGATGCCGATGTTGCGGCACAGCATCTCCGCCTCTTCCAGGTAGTGGGTGGTGAGTATGATGGTGACGCCTTGCGCGTTGAGCTCCTTGAGGAAGGTCCACATGGAGCGGCGGATCTCGATATCCACCCCGGCGGTCGGTTCGTCCAGGATCAGCAGCTTGGGCTCGTGCATCAGGGCGCGAGCGATCATCAGGCGGCGCTTCATGCCACCGGAGAGGGTGCGGGCCGGCATGTCGCGCTTGTCCCACAGATCGAGCTGGCGCAGATACTTCTCGGCGCGGATCTTGGCCTCGGCCTTGGGCACGCCATAGAAGCCGGCCTGATGGGTGACAATCTGGATCACCTTCTCGAACTGGCTGAAGTTGAACTCCTGGGGCACCAGGCCGAGCTGGGCCTTGGCCTGTTCCAGTTCGGTGTCGATGTCGTAGCCGAACACCTTCACCTTGCCCTGGGTCTTGTTCACCAGCGAGCTGATGACTCCTATGGTGGTGGACTTGCCCGCGCCGTTGGGTCCGAGCAGGGCGAAGAAATCCCCCTGCTGGACAGTGAGATCAATGCCTTTCAGGGCTTCGACGCCCCCCTGATAGGTCTTTTTCAGGCCGCTTATTTCCAGTGCGTTCATTGCAACCTCTGTGATGACAGATGCCATCTCGATACAGAAAAGGCGGCCGAGGCCGCCTGTGCAGATGATGAAGCGGCGCGGGGCCACTTCATCCAGATATGACTGAGCCTGGCTTACTCCTGGGGTACCACTTTGCCGATGAACGGCAGATTTCGGTACTTCTGGGCGTAGTCGATGCCACAGCCCACCACGAATTCATCCGGGATGGCGAAGCCAATCCAGTCAACCGGTACCTGCACTTCGCGGCGGGACGGCTTGTCCAGCAGGGTGCAGATGGCCAGGGATTTTGGCTCGCGCAGGGAGAGGATCTCCCGCACCTTGTTGAGGGTGTAACCGGTGTCGATGATGTCTTCGACGATCACCACATCCTTGCCCTTGATGTCGTCATCCAGATCTTTGAGGATGCGCACGTCACGGGTGCTGTGCATACCGGAGCCATAGCTGGAGGCGGTCATAAAATCCAGGGTGATGGGCAGTTGGCACTGACGGCTGAGGTCTGCCAGGAATACGCAGGAGCCGCGCAGCAGGCCGATCATCACCACTTCATCAGAGCCCTGATAACGGGCGGTGATCTCTTCACCCAATTTGGCGATCCGGGCGGCGACTTCGGCCTCGGAGATCATCACCTCGACAGTGTGTTTCATCACTTACTCCAATATGGCCAAGGGGAATTTGGCCGTTCATTAACGTCAAAACCGATGATTCTACCACTCGTTTCGGGAGGCGCTAGCGATAGATGGTGCTTTTATCAGCTTATTTTAATTGATAGAGTTAGCAGGCACTCAGGCATGATCAGTTAAAATACTATAAACACCATAATCAATAACTATTAGATGATAAAAACTATGGAACCACGCGCAGAAATAAGACGTCGTACCCGGCTGTCGCCGGAAGCCCGTCGAACTCAATTGATGGAATGTGCCATCGAAGTATTCTCCCGCCGAGGCATCGGTCGTGCTGGCCACGCCGAAATTGCCGAAGAAGCCAAGGTATCGGTTGCTACCGTATTCAACTATTTCAACACCCGCGAGGAGTTGGTTGATGAGGTGCTGGCCGAGATCGAACGCTTCATGACCCAGATGCTGTCACAGGCATACTCGGGCAATGACGCAATCCTGGACAAGATCAAACGCCATGTGACCCTGTGTGTCGATGCTGCTTTTGATAAGCCGGATTACGCCAGCATCTGGCTGGAGTGGAGTTCATCGGTACGGGAAGAGGTATGGCCCCGCTATACCCGTCTGCTCGATCAGTGTCTCGACCTGATCGCCAGCGAGCTGCAGTCCGCCATGGATGCAGGAGAGATCACCAGCGTGCTGTCGGCGCAGGATCTGGCCCGCTCCCTGAGTGGTTGTGGCTACGTGATGATGCAGATGATCAACCAGCCCCAGCGCCCCGCCCGTGAAGAGGTGACGGACTTCCTGTTCAAGTACGTGACCGCCCCTATCCAGGCCAGCTGATACGGTTTTGACAAAAACGGCGCCACTCGATGAGTGGCGCCGTTTTTTATGCCGTACTTTTCTCCTGATGGATCAGGCTTGGCCATAACCCCAGCGACGAGTCAGCTCGTGCTCTATGCCCAGATGGTCAAGGATCCGCGCCACCATAAAGTCCACCAGATCCTCAATGCTTTTGGGCTCGTGATAGAAGCCGGGCGCCGCCGGCATGATGGTCACGCCAAGACGGGCGAGCTTGAGCATGTTCTCCAGATGGATGGCGGAGAAGGGGCTCTCGCGAGGCACCAGGATGAGCTGGCCGCGCTCCTTGATCACCACATCCGCCGCGCGTTCCAGCAGGTTGTCGGAGGCGCCGTTGGCAATGGCGGAGACTGTACCCATGGAGCAGGGGCAAACCACCATCTGTTTGGGTGCCGCCGAGCCGGAGGCCACCGGCGAGAACCACTCCTCCTTGCCGCAGGCGACGATCTGCCCCTCCTTGGCACCATACTGGCGGCAGAGGTAGGCGGAGAGCTCTCTGGGCGAGCCAGGCCAATCCTGTTGCTGCTCGGTCTTGAGCACCACCCGGGCTGCCGAGGAGGCGAGCAGGTAGACCCGATAGTCCGCCTGCACCAGACTCTGGAGCAGGCGCAGGGCGTAGGGGGCACCGGAGGCGCCGGTCAGCGCCAGGGTGATCGCTTTGTTCATAGTTGACCGTGGTAGTCCTTGAGGCGAGCAAGCAGCTTGTCATGGATGCCGCCGAAGCCGCCATTGCTCATGATCAGAATATGGTCGCCGTCGCGGCACTCGGCCACCAGCCGATTGACCAGAGTCTCCAGATCGTTGAACACCTTGGCCGGGCGGGTCATGTGGGCGGTCACCTCACCCAGATCCCAGCCGATGTTGGGAGGCTGGAAGAAGAATACCTCGTCGGCGCCGTCGAAGCAGCCAGCCAGCTCCTCCTTGTGCACCCCCAGCTTCATGGTGTTGGAGCGAGGCTCCAGCACGGCCAGGATGCGGGCCTGGCCTCCGATGTGATCAACCCTGGCGCGAAGGCCGCCGAGGGTGGTCTCGATAGCGGTGGGGTGATGGGCGAAGTCGTCGTAGACGCTGATGCCCGCCACTTCACCCTTGAGCTCCATCCGTCGCTTGGGGGATTTGAACTGGCACAGGGCCGCGATGCCGTGCTCCACCATGACACCGGCATGGCGGGCGGCGGCGATGGCCATCAGGCCGTTGTTGACGTTGTGCTCGCCGATGCATTCCCAGTGCACCTCGCCCTGCTTCTCGCCATCCAGCCACACCTCGAAGGCGGAGCCGTCGTCGGCCAGCTTGACCGCCTTCCACTTGGCATCGTCCTGACCCACCAGCTCCACTTCGCTCCAGCAGCCCATCTTGCGCACGGCGGTGAGGTTGTCATCTGCCTGCGGGAACAGCACTCGGCCGTTGCTCGGCACGGTACGCATCAGGTGATGGAACTGGCGCTGGATGGCGGCCAGATCCGGGAAGATGTCTGCATGATCGAACTCTAGGTTGTTCATCACCAGGGTGCGTGGATGGTAGTGAACGAACTTGGAGCGCTTGTCGAAGAAGGCGCAGTCGTACTCGTCCGCTTCGATAACGAAGAAGGGCGCAGAGCCCAAGCGGGCGGAGACCGGGAAGTTGCCCGGTACGCCGCCGATGAGAAAACCGGGTTCGAGCTTGGCGTACTCCAGTACCCAGGCCAGCATGCTGGCGGTGGTGGTCTTGCCATGGGTACCCGCTACCGCCAGTACCCAGCGATCCTGCAGCACATGCTCCAGCAGCCACTGGGGGCCGGAGATATAGGGCAGGTTGCGATCCAGCACATACTCCACGCAGGGGTTGCCACGGCTCATGGCGTTGCCGATCACCACCAGATCCGGCGCCGGATCGAGCTGGGAGGGATCATAACCTTCGGTCAGCTCGATGCCCTGCTGCTCGAGCTGGGTGCTCATGGGGGGATAGACGTTGGCATCGGAGCCGGTCACCCGGTAACCAAGCTGTTTTGCCAACACCGCCAGACCACCCATGAAGGTGCCGCAGATCCCGAGGATGTGAATGTGCATACCGCTTCCTTTTCCATTAAAGGGAGTGCGCATTCTAGCAAGATGGCAGCAATTTGGCAGACCCAAGGGGTGGCCGGACCGGAATAAGTCATGTGGCTTTATTTGAGGCTTGCTTTCATGACGTACTTTCTTACAATTCCCGGGTTTTGTGATGGCGATAACAGATCTAGGATATCGCCCTTTTCCGAAGGAGACTCTTCATGGGCAAGTTCCTGCTTTGTTATCTGGTCGGTGGTCTGGTGGCCATCAGTTGGGCCACTTTGCCCGCTCACGGTCCCTGGGATGGCTGGGATCTCGCGATTTTCCATGGGGTGAATGGCTGGCTGGCGGAATCGGCACGCTGGGCCGATCTGGTGGCGATCATCAACAACCGGCTGTTCGATCTGGTGGTGCTGGCCTGCATGGGACTGATCCTGACGCGCTGTTTCGTCTCTCGCGATCTGGAAGGTCGTCGCCAGCTGGTGGCGATGGGACTCTTGATGCTGCTCACCGCGCTGGTCGTCAACCAGATCGGCCACCAGTTGCCGGTAGAGCGCCCCAGCCCGACCCTGATGGTCAGCGATGCGTTGCGCGTCACCCACATCAGTGCCATTCCAACCAAGGACTCTTCCGGTGACAGCTTCCCGGGGGATCACGCCCTCTTCCTGATGATCTTTGCCGGCTTTGCCCTGCGCTACCTGCCCCGCTGGGCGGGGGTTTGCGCCGTGTTGATGGTGCCGCTCTTCTCTGCGCCACGGATCTTCTCCGGGGCCCACTGGTTTACCGATGTCTATGTCGGCGCCCTGGGGCTGGCTACCCTCTGTCTGCCCTGGCTGCTGCTGACGCCGCTTTCGGATCGCCTCATTGCGAGAATGGTTCCTTATATGGCGCGCTTGCCGCTGCTGCGCAGCCAGGCCTGCTGATGGCGCTATGCAAAAAAACGCCCCGACACTGCGTCGGGGCGTTTTTTTATCCGGGCCTTAATGCCATCAGGCCTGGTAGCCGTTCGGGTTGTTGCTTTGCCAGCGCCAGGTATCGATCATCATCTGCTCCAGCCCCCGCTCAGCCTGCCAGCCCAGCTCCTCGCGCGCCTTGTGCGGCTCGGCCCAACATTCGGCGATGTCGCCCGGGCGGCGCGGTTTGATCTGGTAGGGAATAGCACGGCCGCTGGCCGCCTCGAACGCCTTGACCATCTCCAGTACCGAATAACCCTGGCCGGTGCCCAGGTTATAGGTGAAGACGCCGGTATCGCTGGCGATGCGCGCCAGTGCCTTGAGGTGACCGATGGCAAGGTCTACCACATGGATGTAATCGCGCACGCCTGTGCCATCCGGGGTGGGGTAGTCGTTGCCAAACACCCCCAGCTCCTTGAGCTTGCCCACGCCCACCTGGCTGATATAGGGCAGCAGGTTGTTGGGGATACCGTTGGGATCTTCCCCGATGAGGCCACTCTCGTGTGCACCGACCGGGTTGAAGTAGCGCAGCAGTACGATGGCCCAGCGGGGATCGGATTTCGACAGGTCACGCAGGATCTCTTCGACCATCAGCTTGGAGCGGCCATAGGGGTTGGTGGCGCTGGTGGGGAAATCTTCCCGCAGCGGCACAGACGCCGGGTCGCCATAGACGGTAGCGGACGAGCTGAACACCAGGCGGAATACTCCCGCCCTGGCCATCTCCTCGCACAGCACCAGGGTGCCGGTCACGTTGTTTTGATAGTAGGTGAGGGGGATCTGGCTCGATTCCCCCACCGCCTTGAGGCCGGCGAAGTGGATCACCGACTCGATCTCGTAGTCGGCGAACAGGCGCTGCAGGCAGGTTCGGTCGAGGATATCCCCCTCGACGAAAGTGACCGTCTTGCCGGTGATCCGTTCGACCCGCTTGAGGGACTCGGGGGAAGAGTTGGAGAGGTTGTCAAGCACCACGACCTGCAGTCCGGCGCTAAGCAGCTCAACCAGGGTGTGGGAGCCGATATAGCCGGCGCCCCCTGTGACCAGAATTGTCATTGTCTATCCCGTGTTCTGATGAAACTGGGGGGAGTTTACCCGCCCAGCCTCAGCGGGAAAAGCATGAGGTACCAATGACTCCATCAATAATCGATGCTGACATCCCCCTTGGCGGTGCAGGAGCAGGCCAGGGCGACCCCGCTTTCGAGATCCTGGGGGCTCAGGGTCATGATGCTCTGGCGTTCGATCTCCCCCCTGGTGGTGCAGCGGCAAGCCCCGCACACGCCGGCGCGGCAGGCGGCCATCATGGTTTCACCCGCCCCTTCCAGCGCGGCGAGCAGGGTCTGGCCCGGCAGTATCTTCACCTTCTTGCCACTCTTTTTCAGGGTCAGCCAGAAGTGGTCGCTGGTGGCGGGGGCAGGCTCGGCGGGCGGCAATCCGAAAGACTCTTGATGCAGTTGCTCGGCGGGCAGTCCGAGCTCCGCCAGCATGGTGCTGACCGCCTCCATATAGGGGGCTGGCCCGCACAGGTAGACGTGGCGGCCGAGCAAGTCCGGCGCCAGCTCTTTGAGCATGGCGGGGGTGAGGCGCCCAGCCCAGGGGTGATCGGCCGGGGCCTGTTCCAGCACCAGCGCATGACGCAGGCCTTCGTGAGCCTCGGCCAGGGCGTTCAGTTCACGACCGAAGATGACATCTTCCGGTGAGCGGGCACTGTGAATAAAGCGGATATCGGCGTCCGGTCGCTTGGTCAGCTCGTCCCGCAGCATGGCCCACATGGGGGTGATGCCGGAACCGGCGCTCAAAAGCAGCGGCCGCTCGCACGGCAGTGCGCTCAGGTTGAAATCGCCGAAGGGGCCATCCACCCGGATCTCGTCCCCCACTTGCAGCGTCTGGTGTAGATGGTGGGAGACCAGCCCCACATCCTTGATGGTGACCTGCCAGAAAGGATCCTGCGGGCTGGAGGATAAGGTATAGGCACGGCAGTGGGGCTGGCCGTCGATGAGGGTGTGCAGGGTCACGCACTGGCCCGCCAGCACGGGGGGCAGAGTGCCTTCGAAGGGCACGAACTGCCAGCTGACCACATCATGGGTATCCGCGTGGCGGGCGGTACAGGTGAGGATGAGAGAGGTGGAGGTCATCGCAAGGCTCCTCGGTGTTATTGGTAAAAGGCATGAGCAAAAGGCATGAGTAAAAAAGGCGAGCCGGGCGGCTCGCCAAACGCTTACAACATGACGAGCTGTCAGGCCGCCAGGATCTCGGCCAGATCCGCTTCGGCACTGGTGGTGCCCTTGAGACCGAACTGCTCCTCCAGCACCTTGAGCAGGGCCGGGGTGAGGAAGGCCGGGGCGGTCGGGCCGGTGCGGATGTCCTTCACGCCGAGCGCCAGCAGGGTGAGCAGGATGACGATGGCTTTCTGCTCGAACCAGGAGAGCACCAGGGTCAGCGGCAGATCGTTGACACCACACTCGAAGGCGTCGGCCAGCGCCAGGGCGAGCTGGATGGCGGAGTAGGCGTCGTTGCACTGGCCTACGTCCAGCAGGCGAGGAATGCCGCCGATGTCACCGAAATCGAGCTTGTTGAACTTGTACTTGCCGCAGCCCAGGGTGAGCAACAGGCTGTCTTGCGGTACCGCCTTGGCAAACTCGGTGTAGTAGGCGCGCTCGGCGCGATCGCCGTCGCAACCGCCGACCAGGAAGAAGTGGCTGATTTCCCCTGCCTTGACCTTGTCGATGACGGCCGGAGCAGCCTGCATCAGGGCGTTGCGGGCAAAGCCGATGGTGATGAAGTGCTCGAGCTCTTCATGCTTGAAGCCATCCAGCGTCTGCGCCTTCGCGATAACGGCGGAGAAATCGTCCCCTTCCAGATGGGTCACGCCCGGCCAGCCGACGATGGAGCGGGTGAAGATGCGATCCGCATAGTTGCCCACATTCGGGTCGATGATGCAGTTGGAGGTCATCACCACGGCGCCCGGGAAGTTGGCGAACTCTTTTTGCTGGTTCTGCCAGGCGGAGCCGTAGTTGCCCACCAGGTGCGGGTACTGCTTGAAGAAGGGGTAGGCCAACGCTGGCAGCATCTCGCCATGGGTGTAGACATGGATGCCGGTGTCCTTGGTCTGCTCCAGAATGAGCTTGAGATCCACCATGTCATGGCCGGAGACCAGAATGCACTTGCCCGGCACCGGGGTGACGCGTACCCGGGTCGGCTCCGGATGACCAAATGCTGTCGTCTCGCCGCGATCCAGCATCTCCATGATTTTGAAGTTGAGCAGGCCGATATCCATGGCGCATTTAAACAGGGGATCCAGATCGCTGGGATCCGTGCTAAGCCAGCTCATGATGCGGTGGAATTCGGCTGCCACCTCGCTGTCTTGCTGATCCAGCACCCGGGCGTGCTCCATGTAGGCCGCTGCACCCTTGAGGCCGTAGAGGCAGAGCAGGCGCAGCCCCATGATGTCTTCGTTCACTTCGCTCTTGCCACGGTTGACCGCGGTTTGCGGCGCATGGACCAGCTGTGCCAGCAGCTCGGCACCCGGCTCGAAGCTGGCTGCGGCAGGCAGTCCGGCAACCTGCACCGCGCGTTCGGCCAGACGGTTGGCCAGCTGGTGGCGATAGTCCAGGGTCTGGTTGACGTAGCCAACGATACGGGCGGAGTCGAAGTTGACGTTGGTGAGGGTGGCGAAGAAGGCCTTGGGGACGAAGGCATCGATCTCGCTGTCGATGATGCCGTGCTCGCGGGCGGCCAGCGCCCAGGCGCTCAGCCCCTGCAGCGCATAGATCAGCACATCCTGCAGATCCGAGGTCTCGGCAGTCTTGCCGCACATGCCCTGGGCATAGGCGCAACCGTTGCCGGCGGGGGTACGAATTGTCTGTTCACATTGCACACAAAACATCATGTCTCTCCTAATTGGACATTTCAGTTGTCTGTTTTGTGCCGATTCTATGCCTCTCGGGAAAAACTTAATAGGTATTCAATTTGCCAATTCATTTTTCATTGATGCAGATCAAAAACAAAAAAGCCGCCCATCAGAGGGCGGCAAGCGGGGGGATAAACAGGAGAGACTATTCAGGGTTCACAACTCAACGGGTTACAAAACGGATCAGGCCAGGTAGGCGCGCAACATCCAGACCAGTTTTTCCTGCTGCTGCACATAGTCAGAGAGGATGGAGGCTGTACCCTCGTCACCGGCGTCAGCGGCCTGTCCCAGAATGCGGCGCTGGGCGATCAGCAATTCGCGGAAGCTCTCCAGCAGGGATTCGACACAGGCGCGGCCGTCGTGCATGTCTTTTTGCTCGGCAATGGCCGACACCTTCAGATAGTCGCTGAAGCTGTGCATGGGCACGCCATCCAGGGTGAGGATGCGCTCGGCCAGGGCATCGACTTTGAGCAACAGGTCGTTGTAGATCTCTTCGAACTTCAGGTGCAGCTCGAAGAACTGGTTGCCGCGGATATTCCAGTGGAAACCACGGACGTTCATGTAAAGGATCTGGTAGCTGGCCAGCAACTTGTTCAGTCCTGCAGCCAGGGCTTGTGATTGAACGCTATCAAGACCAATCGGGCTTTTCATCTTTCACCTCCAGATTTAGAAACGTATTTCGGAACGGAGTCAGAGTACCGCCATACAAAGTGGAGGGATAATCGCTAGTGTCTAACTGATTGATAGCGAATGGCTATCGAATGGCGGTTCGCGGGATTAGCTGCCGTACTTTTCCAGCAGGGCCATCAGGATGGCCTGGCTCTCGGGATCGGGTTCGCTATCGACCCGGGCCGGGCGAAAGTGGAGTTGAAAGGCGCGCATGACGGCCCGGCTCTGGGCATCCCACTCTCCGGTGATTGGGAGGCCATAACCGTAACGGGCCAGTTGTTGCTGCCAGGTGGCGATGTTCCAGTGCGGCAAGGGGGCGGCAAGCAGCTCGGTGACCCGCTCTTCATCGGGCCAGGCTCCCACCCCGTATTCCAGATAGAGCTGGCGCCAGGGAAAGCGGGGACCGGGATCCTGCTTGCGCTCCGGGGCCACGTCGCTGTGAGCCAGTACCTGGGTCGGCGGGATCTGGTAGCGTTCAACAAGATCCCGGGTCAGGGCGCCGACGGCGGCGATCTGGGCTCGGGTGAACGGTTGCCAGCGCCGCTCATGGGGGAACAGGGACTCCTCTTCCCGGGGATAGCCCAGGTTGACGATCTCGATGCCGAGGGAGCTGGCATTGAGCCCCGCATATTGCCGCCAGCGGCTGAGCCCCGCATGCCAGGCGCGCTGGCTGTCCGGCACCAGCTGATAGACGGGCTGCGGTGTCTCATCGCTGTCGCGGGGGATCAGATAGTGGGCGCTCACCTTGTGCTCGGGTTCGGTCAGCAGGAGCAGAGAGTTGTCATCGTCCTCGTCCGTGTAGTGCAGGATCAGAAAGGCGATGCGCTCATTCTGGCTGGCGCTCTGATAACGGGTGGAGAGCTGGTAGTCGGCCGGGGTGCAGCTGCCCAGCAGGAGCAGCGGGAGCAGCAGAAGCGGGCGCCATCTCCGGGAGGTCCGCAGGAGGGACAGGAGGGAGGAGAGGCGCACCTGCATGGGAAAGAGCCTGGTCCTAGCCGCGATACTTGGCGGTCAGACCGATGAGGAAGTTGCGCAGGATCTGATCCCCGCAATCCTGGTAGTGCTTGTGATCCCTGGCACGGAACAGGGCGCTCAGCTCGGACTTGGAGAGGTTGAAGTTGGCCAGCTTGAGGGTGCCAAGCATGTCTTCCTCTTTGAAGTTGAGGCCGATGCGCAGCTTGCGCAGGATCAGGTTGTTGTTGATCCGGTTCGGGATAACCTGGGGCGGCGCATCTTCCCGCACGCCGCGGCGGGTGGCGATGAAACCGTCGAGGAACTGGCTCAGGGCCGAATCGGGGCAGGCGGCAAAAGCCGGGTCCTGCACTTCTCCCTCTTCGGCTTCTTTCAGCAGCCAGCCGTGCAACTGGGCATGGGTGACGGTCAGGTTGCCCTTGGCAAACATGTCGACCATCTGATCGTTGCTGATGCTGAGGGCGTAGCGCAGGCGGCGCAGAATATCGTTATTGGTCATGCTGACTCCTGTGAAAACGGCGCAACTGTACCATCTGGCGTGCCCCGCGTCAGAAAAAGCGGGGCTCTACTGCCAAAATCCTGGGGCTCACGCCAGATAGCGGGGGGCCTCCTGGCGCACCAGCGCCAGCGCATCCTGCAACTCCAGCAGCTCGGGTTCCAGCTCGCTGACCGGCACGCCGTCGCGCAGCTGCTGCTCGAGTTGTGAGAGCAATCGCTGCAGACCGGGCACTCCGGAGTAGGCACAGCCACCGTTGAGACGATGGATCTGGGCCAGCACCTCGCTATCTTCGATGGCGCCGTTCAGGGCAGATTCCAGCACAGGTTCCACCTCGTCGAAGCTGGCCAGCAGCATGGTCAGCATCTCCCTGGCCAGCGCCTCCTTGCCGGCAGCCTGGCGCACCGCCAGCGACCAGTCTATCTGCTGATCACCGTAGTTCTGGTGGCGGCGATGGGCAAAGTCGGCGATGAGCTGGGCCAGCATGCTCTCGTCGATGGGCTTGGCCAGATAGTCGTCCATCCCCTGGCGGATCAGGCGCTCCCGCTCGCCTGGGATGGCGTGGGCGGTGACCGCGACGATCGGCGTGGTGGTGTTGAGGGACTGGCTGCGGATCGCCTGGGTTGCGCTGATGCCATCCATGATCGGCATCTGGATATCCATGAAGATGATGTCAAACGACTGGCTCTGGGCCTGTTTGACCGCCTCCTTGCCGTTCTTGCACACCACCACCTGGCTCACCATCTCCTTGAGCATGGCGGCGATCAGCTTGAGGTTGGCGGCATTGTCATCCACCGCCAGCACCTTGATCGGCTGCAACTGGCGCGGACTGGGCTGGGCCGGCAATAGCTGGTGGTTCGCCTCCGGGGTGAGCAGGGCGTGCAGCAGCTTGCGATGGTTGACCGGTTTGGAGAGACAGTGCTGGGCTCCGTGGGCTTGCATCGCCTCATAAAGTGCCGGATCGTGGCTGCTGAGCAGCACTATGGTGTTCTGGCGCCCATCGAGGGCATCGAGGCGAGTAAGCACCTGCTGCGGCGTGTGCAGGGTGCTGCTGCCGATGATCACCATCTCCTGGCTGCTCATCTCGGGCCAGGGGGCGTCATGTGCCAGCAGCTGGACATCCAGCTGCCATTCGGCCAGCAGGGCGCGCAGGGAGGCCTGGGCAAAGGGATCCGGCTCCAGCAGCCAGAGTCGTTTGCCGCGGATGCGATCCAGCGGCAGAGAGTCGGCCTGGGGCAGGGGGGAGACCTCCACATCGAGACTGAACGAGAAGACCGAGCCTTTGCCGAGTTCCGATTCGAAACGGATCTGGCCGCCCATCTGCTGCACCAGCTTCTGGGTGATGACGAGACCCAGGCCTGTGCCGCCATAACGGCGGGAGATGGAGGAGTCGGCCTGGTTGAAGGCCTGGAACAGCTGGCGCTGCTGCTCTTCCGAGATGCCAATGCCGGTATCGCGGATCTGGACGTTGAGCCTCACCTTGTGATGGCTGCTGCCGATCTGCTGGATGTGCACATCCACGTTGCCCTGCTCGGTAAACTTGATGGCGTTGCCGGCGAGATTGGTCAGTACCTGCTGCAGGCGCATGGGGTCGCCAGTCAGGTAGTCCGGCACCTCGGCATCCACTCGCAGGGAGAGCTCCAGTTGCTTGTCGTGGGCGCTGGGGCCAAGCAGATGCATAGTTTCGTTGAGGGTGTCTCGCAGGCTGAAGGGGATATGCTCCAGCTGCAGCTTGCCCGCCTCGAGTTTCGAGAAATCGAGGATGTCGTTGATGATGCCAAGGAGGTTGCGCGCCGACTTCTCGATGGTCTGCATGTAGTCGGTCTGGCTCGGGGTCAGGCTGGTTTTCAGCAGCTGGCGGGTAAAGCCGATGACGCCGTTGAGTGGGGTGCGCAGCTCGTGAGACATGTTGGCGAGGAACTCGGACTTGACCCGGGCCGCCTCCTGGGCGCGCTTCTTGGCCATGTCGAGTTCGACGTTCTGGATCTCGATCTGCTCCAGGGTTTCACGAAGGTCCGAGGTTGCCTGATCGATGTTCTGCTGCATCTCCTCGTGATATTCGGAGAGCGCCTTGGCCATGGCGTTGATGCCGTTTTTCAGCATGTCCAGCTCGCCGGTGAGCTGGCCGTTGACCCGGGTGTCGAGGCGCCCCTCCCTGATCTTGTGCACCGCCTGCACCATGTCGGTGATGGGCTGGGTCACGCTCTTGACCAGGCGGAAGCCAAACAGGGTGCTGAAGGCCACCCCGATAATCACCATGATGACGGCGAAGAAGGTGTCGCGATAGTGAAGCAACATGGCGCGATCTGTCGTTATCTGCATGGAGATATAACCGATCATCGGTGGCTCCACATCGCTTGGCAGCGGGAAGCCGTCCAGGCTGGTTTCGGCCTGGATCGGGGTGCGCAATATGATGTCATCCCCCTGGAAGGTGACACTGGTCAGCTCCGGGATGGGCTGGCCGTCGGGCAGCCGCAGTCGGGTAAAGTCCCTGTGGTAGTTGGAGGTGACGAACAGCTGGTTGTCCTGGGTGAAGACGGCGATGGACTTGATGAGCGGCGAATTCTTGCGATGGGTCAGCCCTATCAGCCGTTTGAGCGACTCCCGGCTGTGCTGGGTCATGCCATATTCGCTGGCGATGGCGAGGGGTTCGATGATGTTGATGCCCTGATCGATCAGGTTGTTTTCCAGCTGCTGATAGCGGTGGAAGGTGAAGTAACCGGCCATCAGGCCGCCGATCAACAGGGTAGGCAGTATGGTAAAGGCGAGAACGCGTGCTCTCAGGCCATATTTGGTCATACGAACAGGCCACCAGTAAACGGGGTTGGCGATAGGGTGAACGGCAATGCACGGGCTCTGTGGCCGTATTTGGTCATACTATTATTCTTGTGGGACAATACCCGGCTGCAGATTCCACAATCATGACATAGCCACCTATAGGCACCAAGTTTTATGGCCCAGTTTTTCAAGCCCCAAAAGAAGTCAACCCAGCCCCAACGTATTGAATTTACGATAGACACTCTGGACCACCACTGTGTCGGCATCGGTCGCCACCAGGGCAAGGCGATCTTCGTCGAAGGGGCGCTGCCCGGCGAGACGGTCAAGGCCCGCATCACCGAGGAGAAGAAGCACTATGGCCATGCGGCGCTGCAACAGGTGGTGACGCCGGCGGCCAATCGCATCGCTCCGTTTTGCAGCCACTATCGCGAGTGCGGCGGTTGCAGTGCCCAGCATATGTCGGTAGACGATCAACAGGCCGCCAAGGCGGCCGGGCTGGTCAGCCTGTTCGAACGTCTTGGCAACATCAAGGCCCCCGCCCTAGAGCCTGTGCTGAGCGGTGAAGATAGGGCCTATCGCCGGGTCTGTCGCCTCGCCATCAAGTTTGACAAAAACGGTCGCTGCACCCGGGTCGGTTTTCGTCGTCGCAATACCAATGACCTGGTCGAGATTGAGGGGTGCCCCGTGCTGGCCGCGCCGCTCTCTGCCCTCATTGCCCCGCTGCGTGCCTGCCTCAACCGCCTCAAGAGTCAGCGTGAACTGGGCCATGCGGAGCTGATCCAGTCAGAGCAGGGGATCATGCTGCTGCTGCGTCACACCGGGCGCCCCAACGAGACCGACCGCGCCCTGCTGGTGGCGTTTGCCGCAGAACAGGGGGTCGACCTCTATCTGCAGGCGAACGACGAGCAGATAGAGCCGCTGCATCAACAATTCGAACCCTCTTACTCGCTCGATGGCTTGTCTCTTGCATTCGCTCCCGGTGACTTTATCCAGGTCAACGGCCCCATCAACCAGAGCATGGTGGCCCAGGCGTTGGCCTGGCTCGGGGCGACCAGGGATGACAAGGTGCTGGATCTGTTCTGCGGCATCGGCAACTTTACCCTGCCGCTTGCCCGGCAGGCCCGCGAAGTGGTGGGGGTGGAAGGGGAGCTGGCCATGGTGGCCCGCGCCGAGGAGAACGCCCGTCGCAATGGCATCGACAACGCCCGTTTCTACAAGGCGGACTTGAGTGGCGATATCGTCGGCATGTCCTGGGCACGGGAAGGGTTCGACTTGGTGTTGCTGGATCCGGCGCGCCCCGGTGCCCTGGAAGTGATGGGACACGTGGCGAAGCTTTCTCCCAAGCGGGTGGTCTACGTCTCCTGTAATCCGGTGACGCTGGCGCGCGACAGCCAAGTGCTGGTGAAGGGCGGCTACCGGTTGGCCAGATTGGGGATGCTCGACATGTTCCCTCACACTGGTCACCTGGAGTCCATGGCGCTGTTTGTGCGGGAGTGACCCTTGCATGGGCTCCCTGCCACGGGATCGGGAGGGGGCCCATGGCGCCCGCTTTTCTCTTGTTCTTTCGCCCCCATGGCGCTGTCTGAGCAGGAGTGAATGGGGTAATCTAACCCTTCGGTACGTAGGCAGGGCCTGCTGGAGAACACATCTGCCTTTGGGCGGTGAGCCTTGAATAGTTCTCCGGATATCCCCATTTGAAGCAGTCATCATCAGATGAGGGGGGAGGAAGCGTCAGCTTTCGGCCCAACAATTTAAAGGATTGATACCATGGTTGCGGTTCGCGATATTCATTTGAAAGACAACTTCACCCTGGAGGAGTGGGTCGGCTCGCTCTCTTTAAGTGACAGTGACAAGGATCAGCTGCGAACCGTCTACCAGTATTGTCTGACGCTCGGTGACGAGGCGCTGACCAGCAAGCTGCTGGTGCGTGGCATTGAGATGGTGGGCATCCTGCTGATGCTCAGCATGGATATCGCGACCCTCAAGGCCGCCATCATCTACCCCTTCGTCGAAGCCGGTCTCATCAGCCAGGAGCGGATGGACGAGGACTTCGGTCCCAAGATCGCCAAGCTGGTGGAAGGGGTGCTGGAGATGGAGGCCATCCGTTCCCTGCAGACCCTGCATCGCAGCGAGACTTCGCCGGAGCAGGTCGACAATGTGCGGCGCATGCTGCTCGCCATGGTCGAGGATGTGCGCGCCGTGGTCATCAAGCTGGCGGAACGGATCGCCTGCCTGCGGGAGGCGAAGAAGGCGGATGAAGAGACCCGGGTGCTGATGGCCCAGGAGATCACCAACATCTATGCTCCGCTTGCCAACCGCCTCGGCATCGGTCAGCTCAAGTGGGAGCTCGAGGATCTCGCCTTCCGCTATCTGCACCCGGATACCTACAAGCAGATCGCCAAGCAGCTCGACGAGAAGCGCCTCGATCGGGAGCGTTACATCCGCGAGTTCGTGCAGTCCCTGCGCGATGCCCTGAAAGAGGCGGGGGTCGAGGCCGAGGTCTATGGCCGCCCGAAACACATCTACAGCATCTGGCGCAAGATGCAGAAGAAGCACCTCGAATTCAACGAGCTGTTCGACGTGCGCGCGGTGCGGGTGGTGACCAAGCGGCTGCAGGATTGCTATGCGGCGCTTGGTATTGTTCACACCCACTTCCACCATATTCCCCGCGAGTTTGACGACTATGTCGCCAACCCCAAACCCAATGGCTACCAGTCCATCCATACCGTGGTGGTGGGGCCTGAGGGCAAGACGGTGGAGATCCAGATCCGCACCGATCAGATGCATCAGGATGCAGAGCTCGGCGTGGCGGCGCACTGGCGCTACAAGGAAGGGGCACAAGCCGGCGGCAAGGGGGGCAACTTCGAAGACAAGATCGAGTGGCTGCGCAAGCTGCTCGCCTGGCAGGAGGATCTCTCCGAGAGCGGCTCACTGCTCGAGGATCTGCGCAGTCAGGTGTTCGAGGACAGGGTCTACGTCTTCACTCCGAAAGGGGATGTCATCGACCTGCCGGCGGGGGCCACGCCACTCGACTTTGCCTATCACGTCCACAGCATGATCGGCCACCGCTGCATCGGCGCCAAGATCGACGGCCGTATCGTGCCGTTCACCTATGCCCTGCAGACTGGCGATCAGGTTGAGGTGATCACCCAGAAGGAGCCGAACCCGAGCCGCGACTGGATGAACCCCAACTCCGGCTTCCTGCGCTCCAGCCGGGCGCGGGCCAAGGTGGCCACCTGGTTCAGAAAGCTGGATCGGGACAAAAACATCGTCGCCGGGCGCGAGCTGTTCGACAAAGAGCTGGATCGCCACAACCTCAGCATGGCCAAGATCGACAAGGGCAGCATGCTGCGCCGCTTCAATCTGGAGAGCACCGACGATCTGCTGGCCGGCATCGGCAGCGGCGACATCCGCATCAACCAGGTGATCAACTACCTGGACACCTGCTACAACAAGCCGACGGCAGAGGAGGAAGATCGCCGCCTGCTGGAGAAGCTGGAGCAGAAGGCCAACGCGCCGTTCCGCCACAAGCCCAAGGATCACATCGTGGTGGAAGGGGTCGGCAACCTGATGACCCATATCGCCCGCTGCTGCCAGCCGATCCCCGGGGATGCCATCCAGGGCTTCATCACCATGGGCCGTGGCGTCTCCATCCACCGGGAGGATTGCGAGCAGTTGAAAGAGCTGTCACGGCGTAACCCGGAGAGGCTGATCGATGCGGTATGGGGGGAGAACTACTCCGGCGGTTACGGCCTTACCATCCGCATCCTCTCCAACGACAGATCCGGCCTGCTGCGCGACATCACGACCGTGCTCGCCAACGAAAAGATCAACGTGATGGGGGTGCGCTCACGCTCCAACGTGCGCGAGCAGACCGCCGAGATCGACATGGAGCTGGAAATTTACAACATCAACGCCTTCAACCGGGCGTTGGCCAAGCTCAGCCAGCTCAACGATGTAATCAGCGCCAAGCGCCTCTGATATCGACTGACCGGCCCCTGTGGCCGGTCACTGTTTTATCCCCCTGTTGCACGAAAAAAAGCGAATATCCCCATGTCCCAACGTTACGACCTGCCTCAACTGCTCGATATCATGTCCCGCCTGCGCGACCCGAAAGGGGGCTGCCCCTGGGATCTCAAGCAGAGTTTCCAGACCATAGTGCCGCACACCCTGGAGGAGGCCTACGAGGTGGCCGACGCCATCGAGACCGAAGATTGGCAGGGGCTGAAAGGGGAGCTGGGGGATCTGCTGTTTCAGGTGGTCTTCTATGCCCAGCTTGGCAAGGAGCAGGGATTGTTCGACTTTGCCGACATCGTCGATACGGTGAGCGAGAAGCTCATTCGCCGTCACCCCCATGTTTTCTCCGATGCCGATCTCGGTGACGAGCAGGCGGTCAAGGCAAACTGGGAGGCGGAAAAGGCCAAAGAGCGGGCGGCGCTAGACAAAGAGAGCGTGCTTGACGACATCCCCCTCTCGCTGCCGGCCCTGACCCGGGCCGCCAAGATCCAGAAGCGTTGCGCCACCGTCGGTTTTGACTGGAAGACCCTGGGCCCCGTGGTGGACAAGATCCATGAGGAGATTGACGAGGTGATGGAAGAGGCGCTGATGGCCGATGTGGATGAGGCGCGGGTGAGTGACGAGCTCGGCGACCTGCTGTTTGCCACCGTCAACCTGGTGCGCCATCTGGGCAAGGATCCGGAACAGGTGCTGCGGGCCGCCAACGCCAAGTTCGAGCGACGGTTTCGTCAGGTTGAGCAGTTTATCGCCGCGGAAGGGCTGAAAATGACCGACTGCAGCCTCGAGAAGCTCGATGCCGCCTGGGATAGAGCCAAGGAAACCGAGCAAAGTTGATTTGGCGCAAGACGGGGCGGCGAGGAGCCTGATAGATTTTTGCTCATTGTTTGGGAGAGGGGTTTTTGGTATACTGTTTCCCCGTCCTGCTTCATCCCCGAAGCACCCCTTAAAATTCCCTAAACTTCTTTCAGGTTCAGCATGACGACAAAATATATTTTTGTAACTGGTGGCGTTGTTTCATCCCTCGGCAAAGGCATTGCCGCAGCTTCTCTGGCAGCCATTCTGGAAGCCCGTGGTCTGGATGTGACCATCATGAAACTGGACCCCTATATCAACGTGGATCCGGGCACCATGAGCCCGACCCAGCATGGTGAAGTGTTCGTAACCGAGGACGGGGCTGAAACCGATCTGGATTTGGGCCACTACGAGCGTTTCATCCGCACCAAGATGACCCGTCGCAACAACTTCACCACCGGCCGCATCTACGCAGACGTGCTGCGCAAAGAGCGTCGTGGTGACTACCTGGGCGCCACCATCCAGGTGATCCCGCACATCACCAACGCCATCAAGGAGCGGGTGATTGCCGGTGCCGAAGGTCATCAGGTTGCCATCGTCGAGGTTGGCGGTACCGTGGGCGATATCGAGTCCCTGCCGTTCCTCGAGGCCATTCGTCAGCTGGCAGCTGAAGTGGGCCGCAACAACGCCATGTTCATGCACCTGACTCTGGTTCCTTACCTGGCTGCCGCCGGCGAGGTGAAGACCAAGCCGACCCAGCACTCCGTCAAAGAACTGCTCTCCATCGGTATTCAGCCGGATGTGCTGATCTGCCGCTCCGACCGTGCCATTCCGGCCAACGAGCGTGCCAAGATCGCCCTGTTCTGTAACGTACCGGAGCGCGCCGTCATCTCCATGAAGGATGTCGACTCCATCTACAAGATCCCGGCACTGCTGAAATCCCAGAGCCTGGACTCCTACATCACCGAGCGCTTCGGCATCGAGTGCAAAGAGGCCGATCTGGCCGAGTGGGAACAGGTTATCTACGAAGAGGCCAACCCGACTGCCGAAGTGACCATCGGCATGGTGGGCAAGTACGTCTCCCTGCCGGACGCCTACAAGTCCGTCAACGAGGCGCTCAAGCACGGCGGTCTGAAGACTCGTCTCTCCGTCAACATCAAGTACATCGATTCCCAGGACATCGAGACCCGTGGCGCCGAGCTGCTGGAAGGTCTGGATGCCATCCTGGTGCCGGGCGGCTTCGGCGAGCGCGGCGTAGAAGGCAAGATCCTGGCCGCCAAGTATGCCCGTGAGAACAAGATCCCGTACCTCGGCATCTGCCTCGGCATGCAGGTTGCGCTGATCGAATACGCCCGCAACGTGGCGGGCATGGAAGGGGCTCACTCCTCCGAGTTCAAGAAAGAGTGTCCCTATCCGGTGGTTGGCCTCATCACCGAATGGGTGGATGAAGAGGGTAACGTCGAGACTCGTACCGAGAAGTCCGATCTGGGCGGCACCATGCGTCTGGGTTCCCAGCTCTGCCACCTGGTCGAAGGTTCCAAAGTACGTCAGATGTACGGCAGCCCGACCATTTACGAGCGTCACCGCCACCGTTATGAAGTTAACAACAAGCTGTTGCCGCAGATCGAGGCAGCAGGCCTGAAGGTGACCGGTCTCTCCGCCGACAAGAAGCTGGTGGAAATTATCGAGATCCCGGATCATCCTTGGTTTGTCGCGGCCCAGTTCCACCCGGAGTTCACCTCAACTCCCCGTGATGGCCACGCCCTGTTCGCCGGTTTCGTGAAGGCGGCAGGTGAGTACCAGAAGCGTAATTTGAAGTAATTGAAAATAAATGCGGTTGGGGCACTGTGCCACAGCCGCTTTTTTTGGCATATTTTTGTTGTTTTTTTACGAAACCTGAGGAAATACACATGTCCAAGATCGTTAAAGTGATCGGTCGTGAAATCATCGACTCCCGTGGTAACCCGACCGTTGAGGCCGAAGTTCACCTGGAAGGTGGTTTTGTTGGTATGGCAGCCGCTCCGTCTGGCGCGTCCACCGGTTCCCGCGAAGCGCTGGAACTGCGTGACGGCGACAAGAGCCGTTTCCTGGGTAAAGGCGTGCTGAAAGCAATCGAAGCCGTAAACGGCCCGATCGCTCAAGCTCTGCTGGGTAAAGATGCCAAGGACCAGGCCACTGTCGACCAGATCATGATCGACCTCGACGGTACCGAGAACAAATCCAAGTTCGGCGCCAACGCCATCCTGGCTGTTTCCCTGGCCAACGCCAAGGCTGCTGCTGCTGCCAAAGGCCTGCCGCTGTACGCCCACATCGCCGAGCTGAACGGCACCCCGGGTGTTTACTCCATGCCGCTGCCCATGATGAACATCATCAACGGTGGTGAGCACGCCGACAACAACGTCGACATCCAGGAGTTCATGATCCAGCCGGTTGGCGCCAAGACCCTGAAAGAAGCCGTTCGCATGGGCGCCGAAGTGTTCCACAACCTGGCCAAAGTACTGAAGGCCAAGGGTTACAACACTGCCGTTGGTGACGAAGGTGGTTTCGCTCCTAACCTGAAATCCAACGCCGAAGCGCTGGAAGTGATCGCCGAAGCCGTTGCTGCTGCCGGTTACAAGCTGGGCACCGACGTGACCCTGGCCATGGACTGCGCTGCTTCCGAGTTCTACGACGCAGAGAAGAAAGAGTACAACCTGAAAGGCGAAGGCCGTGTCTTCACCTCCAACGGTTTCTCCGACTTCCTGGAAGAGCTGACTGCCAAGTTCCCGATCGTCTCCATCGAAGATGGCCTGGACGAATCTGACTGGGAAGGCTTCGCCTACCAGACCCAGAAACTGGGCAAGAAAATCCAGATCGTGGGTGACGACCTGTTCGTAACCAACACCAAGATCCTGAAGCGCGGTATCGACAACGGCATCGCCAACTCCATCCTGATCAAGTTCAACCAGATCGGTTCCCTGACCGAAACTCTGGCTGCCATCAAGATGGCCAAAGACGCTGGCTACACCGCCGTCATCTCCCACCGCTCCGGTGAGACCGAAGACGCGACCATCGCCGACCTGGCTGTTGGTACCGCTGCTGGCCAGATCAAGACCGGTTCCATGAGCCGTTCTGACCGTGTTGCCAAGTACAACCAGCTGATCCGTATCGAAGAAGCGCTGGGTGAGAAGGCTCCGTTCCGCGGTCTGAAAGAAGTTAAAAACCAGGCTTGATTTGCTGGTTAACCAGCCTCGGCTGGTGTGAGAAAAACCGGAACCCTTGGGTTCCGGTTTTTTTTCGTCTGCAGATTGCGCCGGCCAGCCACCTGTGTCGATTACGGAACGTCTGCCTGGCCCTTATGCAGGAAGGCAAGAGTAGGGCAGGGCACATTGAAGTGTGGCGATAACGGGCTGCCCTTGCCAAAAGGCGTATGGGGTGCTGGGGGATAGTGCGTTTCGAGCTTGCTGCGGGTTTGAAAAGGGGCCAGCGGCCAAAGCCATGATCTTGTTAACAGTCACTGATAAATAAGTCTTTTATGATATCCGGCAAACGCTTGCACAAAGGATGTCTACGCAGATGAAACACCTCTCCATCAGGGGCAAGACCCTGACCCTGGCCATAGTCCCCATTCTGATGATGGCCCTGCTGCTCAATGTCGGGATCTGGTGGCGCGCACAGCAGTCCCTGACGGAGCAGCTCGATCGTTACCGCGCCAGCGCCCTCGAGCAGAAGAAGGTGGCACTGGCCGAACACGTGCTGATGGCCAGAACCGCCATCGCCCATCTGCTCAGCCAGGACAGCCCCGAGGCCCGCGAGCAGGCCAAGGGCATACTGCGCACCCTGCGCTATGACGAGGATGGCTACTTCTACGTCTACGACACCAGGGGGATCAACATCGCCCATGGCATCAAGCAGGCGCTGGAGGGCAAGGATCTCTCCGGCATGACCGACAGCGAAGGCAACAAGGTGATCCTCGATATCATCAAGGCGGCCGAGAGTGGCGACGGCTATTCGCGCTTTATCTGGGACAAGCCCTCCAAGGGGAGCGAGCAACCCAAGCTCGGCTATGCCGTGCTGCTGCCCCAGTGGGGCTGGGTGCTGGGCACCGGTTTCTATATCGACGACATCGACGATGCGGTGGCCAGGTCCCGTGAGGAAGGGGAGGCCGAACTGGCCATCACCATGCGCGATACCCTGCTCACCTCGCTGTTGCTGACCCTGCTCGCCATCGTTGGCGGCCTCTGGGTGTCGCGCTCCATCACCCGACCGATCCAGACCCTGGTGGAGAGTTTTCACGATCTCGCCCACGGCGAGGGGGATCTCACCCGCCGCCTCAAGCTGGAGCAGGGGGATGAGCTTGGCGATCTCGCCCGCAGCTTCAACGGATTTATCGAGAAGATCCACCATCTGGTAGAGCAGGTGACATCGGCCTCGGATCGGGTCTACCAGTCGGTTGAGACCCTGCAGCGCCAGTCCGGCGACTATCTCTCTCGCATGGGTTCCCATCACAGGGAGACGGAGCAGGTGGTGGCCGCCATGACAGAGATGAGCTCCACCGCCCACAGCGTGGCGGGCAACGCCGGCGATGCGGCCGCCGCCACCGGCAGTGCCGACAACCTGTCGCGCCAGACCCGGGTGGTGATCACCCGCGCCATGGATGGCATCGACACCCTGATCACCGACCTTAATGCCATCCACGAACAGATAGGCACCCTGACCCGGGAGACGGATCAGATCCAGAACGTGGTGGGGGTTATCTCGGGGATTGCCGATCAGACCAACCTGCTGGCGCTCAATGCCGCCATCGAGGCAGCCCGGGCCGGCGAGCAGGGGCGCGGCTTTGCCGTGGTGGCCGACGAGGTGCGCCAGCTTGCCTCCCGCACCCAGCAGAGCACGGTCGAGATCGGCACCATGCTGCAGCGGCTGCAGCAGATGGTGACTACCGCCGGCTCCCTGATGAGCGAGAGCCAGGCCCGCCACAGCAATACCCTGGCCGAGACCGGCGCTCTGGTGACCAACCTCGACGAGATGAGCAGCGCCATCACCACCATCAACGACATGAACCTGCAGATCGCCAGCGCCGCCGAGCAGCAGCACGCGGTGACCGAGGAGATCAACCGCAATCTGGTGGCGATCCAGCAGATCGTGGCCGAGCTGAGCGAGGGGGCCGATGCCACCCGCCATACCTGCGCGGAGCTGGCCGACTCGGGCCGTACCCTGCATCGGTTGGTGGAGCGATTCCAGATATAGAACGAAAAAGGAGCCCGGTCGGGCTCCTTTGCTATTGCCAGGAGAGCAAGCCTGGCGGCTTGGTGCTACCGGGATGTCGCCCGCCCTGCGGGAGTGGGGTGGTGGGTAACGGGGTATTGTGGGGTAGGGTGCAATAAGCGCAGCGCATTGCACCGGGGTGTTGGAGGCTGTGTTGTCGCAGAGTGACTCCCTCCCCTGTCAAGGGGAGGGTTGGGGGTGGGGTTCTTCTGTGATGGAGGGGCGCTCGCCCGTTGAGCGGGGAGAAGCTGGCTGACCTCTCGCCCCTGTGGCGACCATCACGGCGCTACTGACCCACTCAGCTCGCCCCGGCGGCTTGCAGTGGGTCGTAATACCGTGCCCATCTTCATCTGATGGAAAAGATTCGCTATGCGGTGCTCATAATGTGGGGGGGGGCCTAATTTCTTTGTTTTATCGAGTCTTTATGAAAAATCATTCATAGGTTCATCACTTGTCTAACGCCCTGTTAAGGTGTGAGCAATGCAATACCGAAGTCGCCGCATACCACCTTAATCACTAAAAGCAACGCATATCAAACATGCCACGCATTGCGAATTACTTTTGAACGGTTTGTTAACTTACCTTTCTGATTACTACACTGTAACTAACCGCATTATCTCCACTACTCTTAGTGATGACTTCATGTTGGATTTTTTTGTCTTTCATTGGGTATCTGTAAGGTTTGTCCATTAACCAGTAAATCAGAGACGCAGATTTTGCACCAAATTTAGTTAAACTTAATAGCCACAAGAGCCCGCTTAGAGTTAGTTGATACAATATCGGTATAGATAAAAAAACGCTACAAAAAACAACATCTCTACGAGAGTCATCTCACTAACGTCATAACCAGTCAGCGTAAGAATAAATCCTATGAGCCCTAGCGTAACTGCTGCTAGCATAAGTCCCTTGGCAGTGATAAAGAAGGTTGTTTCTTTCTTAACCCTTTCCCAGTCATGTTTAAGTAACCTTGAGATACTATCATTGATTTCTCGTAAAGCAGAAATTTCCTGATTGGCTTCCAAGCTGATCAGTCGATAAATAACATCTTTATCATTTTCATCATAAGGATTAATCAAAACCTGAAGCTGAGCTCTTGCCTCAGTAACCTTCTGCCAATTTCCATCTATACTATTTTTGTTTATCTCAATAACTAATTCTCTGATTTTCTCACGCCATTTTTGACGTTCTTGAGTGACATTCTGAATGATAATGCTCTTATCTTTATCATAACGAGTAAACAACAGAGTAATAAGTGAACCGAATATGCCTGAACCTAATATTATCCCAGTATTGTCTAAAATTTCTTTCATTCGAAATTACCACTTTTTGTAAGTTAACGCCGCGTTAAGGGATGAATGCCGCATAAACCAGCTTTCCGGAAATCTCTTTCACCTCCAGACTCACCGCATGCCAAAAATGTCACACGGCATGAATCCCTCTTAAACGCTTTGTTAGTATTTTAATACACTGTACGTACAAGCGATTGATAGTTAACTCTGCGATTAACTGCATTCATGAAATAGTAGTCATCAAAAATAATTTCCTTCTTCAAAATTTCATGAGTTTCATCACCTAAAACTTCCGTAATAACCAAGTAGAAACGCTGATATTTTTCATCATCAACTTCGAATACATCGAAATCTGTAAAATGAAACGTGAGGTCAACAAACTGCCTTTTGTCCTTCACTTCTTTTTGACGATCGATCCGCCCATACTGATAAGCTCTACACCATTTGGAATTTTCATTGAACAATTCCAGTAATTCTCGCCCTGATGGGTAGGTTGTATCAAAGCTGGCATAAAAAAGGTTCTGACTATCAGCCATATATGCGAAAGCATAAGGTAAATTTTCTTTAGTAACATAGCGATAAAGATGACCTTTTTCTTCTTTGAAATTGGTAACCATATTGACAAACAAGCCCTCAGTCGCTTTCAAGCCAATGCTTTTTCTTATAGCCGTATCGATCAAGTCTGGGTATGATTTAACAAGCTCGAGTAATTCATTGGCTGACGCAGTCCCTTCACCTCGTTGTACTTTGCTGGTAGAAGAACTAGGGTTTGCGTAGCGACATTGCTCATATGCATCTTGATCATAATCTGCAAGGTCGGGAATACTTCTTTTTACGTGTCTGGCATGCATTGAGACAGTTCGTTTGTTTTCGTCAACAAACTGATCATCAACATGAAGATGAATAAGGATTACTGGGTTTTCACAAGCGGGGCAAAGGGCATAGTGCTTCTTTTCACCATTTACTGTTTGATAAAATGGGGCCTTACGCTTCGTTGCTTCGATAAAATTGTTCTCACTTACTTTAATGTATTGAACTACGCCCTTTTTTACCTTGAATACTCTCATGTTGACTCCTTAATCACATATAATCAAAAGGTAACATAAATAAACCTTGAGTCATATGAAAGTGTTTCGTTTTTGATGATGTCTGAAGAAAATACTAACGCCAGCCTAAGTGGCTGACAACGCATTACCACAAAACTCAATCACAACAGCCATAACCACCGCGGCTCAATGGGACTGGAAACGCCATGCGTTGACTGTCCCTCTTGAGGTGTTTGTTAGGCATATTTTATTGAATTTTTTGGGGTTATGGATAAGAACATATACCTTGAAATTTTGCATCTTCGCCAACAGTACATATTGCTATTATATTTTCTTGTTTTTCCCACACGAATTTACAGTTCGCCATTCCTGTTCCTGCACAAGCCAACATTTCAGGTCTACCTTCACAACGCGAGTCACCTTTAAAACAAGTGTCTGCATCGTTGCTTACATAAGGCTTCCAGCCAGCTTTTATCATTTTCTCTCGAATACTTGAATAACTTTCATGTGCTATAAAATTAGGGATATCGGAAGATTGTGAATAAGAGAATTGCGGAACACTTATCAACACAATGGAAAAAATAATTAATGTTCTGATTTTCATAACTATATTCAGCTTGCAAATTTTATTTGCCTAACGTTTGGTTAAGGGGCGGGCTTTAGCCCGTCCCAGTGAGTGAAGCGAACGATTTGAACCAGTTGTTAGGGATGAACCTTGAATGTTGAAAGCATTTTTTCATAGAAAGCACGGTTCGCGTTGTAATCTGCCTCTGTGGTAACTAATGCTACGCATGCATATATTTCTTCAGCGTTCTTGCAGGCGACCACGTAATACGTAACAAATTTGTCTCCGGGCCAGACTCCTTGGTACTCGCGAACGACGCCTTCCCCACTTGTAAGATGACGCTCTTCCCCAACCTGAGTGTAAATTCCCATGTTCAAGACACCTTGGTAGCGAGCATTGGCAAACTCAGCTAAAGGAGGGTGGTGCTCAATGCGATATGCAGTACCGGTGAGTGATGGGCCATTTTCTGGAGCGGTGGCAGAAAAATTCTCACCTGCTCCGATAGCCCAAGTACTGGGGACCATTATTGAGAAGGCACCAGATGGCCCAAACTGCTCCTGCATTTGGATAACTGCCTCGGTGGCTTGAGCAGCGAAGCCAAGTGTGGCGATTAACATGGTGAATAGTTTACGCACGTGAAAATCCCTAACAGTGATTAGATGGAAGGCGGTACTTAATACATTAATACCGACTTCCATCTAACTCCGCACCTGTCTGATATGGGATGCGAAAAATAATATTTTAAATCAATCACTTACCTTTACTCCTCTGAAGTTGAACGTATTCGCTTGACCTCTTCTTTTTGCGCAACCATTACGACTGTATAGAAAAGCAGTGTGACGTTGGCCATGGCAGGCGCCGGCAAGGCTACCGCCCCTGAGTTCCAGCCCCCAGTCTGCTGCTTTTTACCCGTGTGAGGAGTGGCGTGGCTCATGGGGTGACTCCACCGGGGCTGTTGCCAAACGGGTATATTAACTGGCGTGACAAGAAGAGAAAGGGGGGGGCGAGGGATCCTTAAGCTGGATCAATAAATTAATCGATAGGGTGAGGTGAACGATGGCGGGGTGGGGACTCGGGGGATGAGCTTGCCAGATCCCTGGATGGTGAGGGGTCATAATCAGCTTGAGTCGGCATAAAACACTTTGTTATTGTCGACTGCCCCGTAAAACCTGGTTTATTTACATATAAATCAACAGGATAGTTTGTGTTTGGTGCTGTAGTTGGGGGAGGCGCAGACACATTATCTGTCGCAAAGGAGTCTTATGACATTGCAGCGAAAAGCAGTGGCGCTCGCCATCTTGACCCTGTTTGGCACCCAGGGTTGCAGTACCCCGGATAGCGCCCATGCAGCAAGCAAGTCCCAGCCCGTGCTGGCCGTCTCTTACGAGCGTAGCCCCATAGTGCCTGTCACCATCGCCGGTGAGCAGTACCAGTTTCTGCTCGATACCGGCGCCAGCATCACCGTGCTCGATCGCCGCATTGCCAGCCGCTTCAAGACACTCTCCCTGAGTCAGTTGCCCCGTGCCTACCAGGCCGATTTTGCCAATATGGTCAGCGTCTCGGGCCAGATTGAAAGTGAACATTTCGGGTTTGTGCAGCCGGTGCCCTTGTCGGTTGGCTCGGTCACGATCGATGACAGTGATCTGTGGGGCACCATGGATTTTTCGCTCATCTCCCAATCCCTTGGCACGCGCATCGACGGGGTGCTCGGGATAGAGGTCATACGTCGCTTCAACTGGGTGTTTGATCAGGAGCTGCACCAGATCAGCGCCTGGTCGTCGGCCCCCTCGGCGGCCGGCTTCGAGCGCTGCATCGGTTATGACGACAGTTACAACCGTTCACCGGCGCTCTACCTGACCCAGGGCGAGGGCAGCCTGCGAATGCTCCTCGATACCGGGGCCGATCAGAGCTATGTCGATCGCAGCTTTATCGGCCATATGGCCGAGCAACAGGCGCTGTTGAAGGATGGTTCGACGCCGATGAAGGGGGTCGATGCGAGCGGCATGCAGGACCTGGGCGATCATGTTATCACCGGCCTACATTTTGACGGCCGCCCCCTCGGTCAGCTGCGGGTGTCGGAGAATGACAATGACAAGTACGCCCTCGGCATGGACTTTGTGAGTCGCTTCAAGCGCTTTGCCATCATCCCGGGGCGCATGATGTTCTGCTATGACGCAGAGACGCTGGCGCAGCAGGTGCAGCCAAACCTGCGCCAGATTGCGGTGCGCTTCGACGGTCAGCATCTGCAGGTCTACTACAACGACGAGCGGGATCTGGCGCCGTTTGGCCTGAAAAATGGCGACGTCATCGAGCAGATCAACGGCGTGCCCTATCACCCGCTACAGATAGACAGGGTGCGGGATCTGCTGAACCAGAGCAAGGCGGGTTCGCTCAAGGTGCGGGTGGTGCGGGAAGGCAAGGCGCTGGATATCGCCATCTAGCACATAACAGGGCCGGCACCGTCAGGGCGAAACGGTGGCCGGCCCCCATAGCGCGTTATTTGCCTTGCGCCGTGCTCACCCTGCAGGCGAGCGCCGGCTGGCCGAAACGCTCCAGCCTGGCCTCGTTCCCCTTGGTAAACAGGCTGATATTCTGCCCCTCATAGCGGGCGCCGCTGGCGCTGGGTTCCTGATAGGCGATGGTCTGCAGTGGCGGGCGATTGCCTTCACTCAGGTTGAGGACGGCCACCGGCACCTTGGCATCCTGATAGAAATAGGTCTCCAGCATGAGCTGGTCGCCGCAGCGGTAGAAGACGGGAGCCGTGACCATCAGCTGGCCACCGGTGACCTGCAGCTCGGCGATCCGCAGCTTGTAGTTATCCTCGACGCACTGGCGCAGATCCTGCCCCTTCCAGCACTCGTTGCGCCCCTTGATCCAGCCACGCTGCGTCGCCTGCTCCGTCTTGCGCTGCTCGGGGGAGAGCTGGGCGATCGCCTTGTGATAGAGGTCGGCCAGTTCATTGTCCAGCGCCGTCAGTTTCGCATCCTTGCAGATAAGCGTCTCGACCGCCCCGGAGGCCTTGTGACAATCGAACGAGGGGGTTGCGGCACTGGCCAGCAGGGGAAAGAGTGCCAGGGGGGCAAGCAGCAGAGTCTTGAGCGAGATCATCGAAGCGGTTCCTGAAAAGAGAGATATCGCTTCACTAAAACACAAAAGCCCTCATGCCGCCGAGCGCTTTTTGGGCGCTGGCGGCACGGGTTGGCGCGTAAAGCCCGGAGCCAGGGTTCAGGCCAGCACCAGCTGCTGGCGGGCGCGCCACAGCCGCTCGTGGAAGAAGAAGACGACTGTGTTGATGGTGGGTTCGATCATCGCCATCACGCCGCCGGTGAGCAGTTCGCCGCTCAGCAGGAAGGCGACGCCGAAGGCCACGGAGAAGTGCACCAGGGCGAAGCTGCTGGTCTTGGCCTGCAGGCTGTGACTGGGCTTGAACTTGTGCCAGGCGACATCGTGAAAGTAGAAAGCGACCGTGTTGACGGCGGGTTCGATGAGGGCGATCAGGCTGGCGGTCAGCAGCTCGCCGGTCAGCAGATAGGCCAGGGTAAAGGCAACGGTGAAGTGCAGGGCGGCAAAGCTAATGGTCTTTTTCATGATGGCGGCTCCCTCTGGTGATATTGGCAGTATCACCCGGAATGCCATCAAATGAAAACTATTCTCATCTAATGGTTGAATAGGGAATGCCTATCAAATGTCTTGTTGCCAGACTGGGGCTTGCCTTGAACTGTTGCCGCGCTAAAGTGATGTTTTGCCATGAAAAAGGAGCTTTCATGCATATGAATATCAACGCCACCCTGCTGGGACAGGGCATACTGTTGCTCATGATCATCGTGGGTGTGCTGGCCTATTGGCTGGCCCGTCGCAGAAGCGAGCGCCCCGCCCTGATCGCTACTCTCTGCGCTCTGCTCTCCCTGTTTCCGCCCTTGGGTCTGCTGGCCCTGCTGTTGCTGGTCTTGCACCTGGACAGGCCCACCGGCCCCTGATTACAGCCATGGCATCCGTGCAGCCCGCCGATCCTGCCAATAAAAAGGGCCTGCAATGGCAGGCCCTTGTCGGTTTTCCTGTTTTTCAGGCGGTTACTCTTCCACCTTGTTGAGCCACTCCACCTTGTACTGGGCACCGGCGCCCTGGGCCAGCTTGGCGCACAAGGGTTTCAAGAAGGCTTCAATCTGCTGGTCCAGCATCCAGGGGGGGCTGATGATCAGCATCCCTGAGCCATTCATGCCCCAATCGCTGGTTTGGCCGGCCACTTCCAGCTCGGCGACCAGGACGTTACCGAAGTTTTCGCGCTTGATGGCGCGCAGCATGTCGCGGGATTTGTCCGCCTCTTCCCCCAGAATGGGATACCAGAGGGCGTAGATGCCGGTGGCCCAGCGTTTTTGCGCTTTTTTCAGGGTATCGACCACGGCAAAGTAGTCTTCCTTGAGCTCATAGGGCGGGTCGATCAGCACCAGGCCGCGGCGCGGGGTGGGGGGCAGCAGGGCTACCAGCCCCTCGAAGCCGTCGCGGTGGTGAACGGCGACGCGCGGGTCGTACCCCATGTTGGCGCGCAGATCCTCCACCTCGTTGTTGTGCAGCTCCATCAACGCCAGCTTGTCCTGCTCGCGGGTGAGGCGGCGCGACAGCTCGGGGGAACCCGGGTAGTAGTGCAGCTGGCCATCGATATTCATATCGGCGATGACGTCCAGATAGGGGGCCATGGCCGGCCACTGGGCCCGCTCGTTCCACAACCGGCCGATGCCATCGGCATATTCCGCCTTCTTCTGGGACCAGTCGCCGCGCAGGTCGTAGAGACCGCCGCCGGCATGGGTATCCAGCACGATGAAGGGTTTTTCCTTCTTCTTGAGGGACTCGATGATCAGGGCCTGGACGGCGTGTTTCAGCACGTCGGCATGGTTGCCGGCGTGAAAGGCGTGGCGATAGCTCAGCATATTAGATCTCTGAGGGGGCCCTGCTGGGCACCCAGTAACGATAGATAGTTCAACAGATTGTGGCTCTTGCCCCGGTAGAGGGAAAGCTCGCGCAGGGTCTGCAGCAGCACCCCCTGCTGCAGCCGCTCCAGCTCCAGCTCGTGGGCCAGCATGGCCTGATACTCCTGCTCGCCGACTCGCGCCTTGGCGCTTTTGCGCAGGGCGCGCCAGGGGGTCAGCACCGCCTCGGTCTGCACCAGGGCTGGTTGCAGGTCGGTGAGATCGACCGGGATCCCGCATTGATCGAGCCGATGCAGCAAGAGCGCCAGATTGACGCAACCCCCCAGCTCCTGTATCTGGAGCCAGTCCTGGCTGCGTGCGCCATAGACCTCGCCACTCCAGTGCCAGAAATCGAGCGGGCCCGGCAGTTCGTGTTCGGCGACCGCGTCGTTCGCCACCAGTGACAGATTACGCAAGGAAGGCTTGCTCCATGGTTTCCAGCTCCTCGGAGAGGCTCATCCACTCCAGCTCGACGTTTTCCAGCTCCTCCTTGATGGGGCCCTGGGACTTGAGCAGCTCGGACAGCTTGCCCTTGGCGCTCTCTTCATAGATGGCCGGGTCGGCCAGCTGGGTCTCGATCTCGGCGAGTTTCCCTTGCAGCTTCTCCATGCTGGTTTCGAGCTTCTCCAGCTTCTGGCGCAGCGGCCGGGTCGCTTGCCGGAACTCCGCCTCGCGGCGCTTCTGATCCTTGCGCGCCACCGCCGAGTTGGCGGCTGCGGGGGCATCAGCCGGCTTGGCGTTGGCCTCTTTCTCCTGCTCGCCGAGCCACTTGTGGTAGTCGTCGAGATCGCCGTCGAACGGCTCGACCCGGCCGCCGTGCACCAGATAGAAGTCGTCGGTGGTGGTGCGCAGCAGGTGACGGTCGTGAGAGACCACCACCATGGCCCCCTCGAATCCTTGCAGCGCCATGGTCAGGGCGTGGCGCATCTCCAGATCCAGGTGGTTGGTCGGTTCATCCAGCAGCAAGAGGTTGGGCTTTTGCCAGGTGATGAGGGCCAGCACCAGTCGCGCCTTCTCGCCACCGGAGAAGGGGGCCACCTTGTCGAGCGCCTTGTCGCCGTGAAAGCCGAAGCTGCCCAGATAGTTGCGAAGCTCCTGCTCTGTCTTGTCAGGCGCCAGGCGCACCAGATGATCGAGGGGGCTGTCGTTCAGACGCAGGGTCTCCAGCTGATGCTGGGCGAAGTAGCCGATGCTGACCCCGGCGCTCACTTCCAGCTTGCCGGAGAGCGGCGGGTTGGAGCCGGCCAGCATCTTGATAAAGGTGGACTTGCCCGCGCCGTTGCGACCCAAGAGGCCGATGCGCGAGCCCGGTACCAGGTTGAGCTTGATCTTCTCCAGGATCACCTTGTCGCCGTAACCGGCGCTGAGGTTTTCCATGGCAATCAGCGGGGTCGGCAGGGCCGAGGGCTCGCGAAACTCGAAGCTGAATTCGGAGTCGGCGTGGGCGGGCAGGATTTTCTCCATCCGCTCCATGGCCTTGAGGCGGCTCTGGGCCTGACGGGCTTTGGAGGCCTTGTAGCGGAAGCGGTCCACATAGGATTGCATGTGGGCCATCTCCCGCTGCTGCTTCTCGTACATGGACTGCTGCTGGGCCAGGTGCTCGGCGCGTTGCAGTTCGAAGTCGGAGTAGCCGCCTGTGTATTCGTTGAGTTTGCCGTTCTCGATATGGATGATGCGGCCCACGACCGAGTCGAGGAAGTCGCGGTCGTGCGAGATGAGCACCAGGGTGCCCTGATAACCCTTGAGCCACTTCTCCAGCCAGATGACGGCGTCCAAATCCAGGTGGTTGGTCGGTTCATCGAGCAGCAGCAGATCGGAGCGGCACAGCAACGCCTGGGCGAGGTTGAGACGCATGCGCCAGCCACCGGAGAAGCTGCGCACCGGCGAGGCAAGCTGCTCGTCGCCAAAGCCGAGACCGTGCAGCAGCTCGGCTGCGCGAGCGCGAATGCTGTAAGCGCCTATGGTGTCGAGCTTGCTGTGCAGCTCGGCCACCAGCAGGCCGTTGTCATCCTGCTCGGCCTGGGCGAGCTCGGCTTCCAGTGCGCGAAACTCCCTGTCACCGTCGATCACATAATCGAGGGCCGAGCACTCCAGCGCCGGGGTCTCCTGGGCGACCCCGGCAATTTGCCAGCCGGCGGGCAGGCTGAAGGTGCCGCTGTCGATGGCCAGCTCCCCCCGTACCAGTGCAAAAAAGGTGGACTTGCCACAGCCGTTCTTGCCCACCAGGCCCACCTTGTGGCCCGGGTGTATGGTGGCGGACGCGTTGTCCAGCAGCTTGCGGCCGCCGCGGATCAGTTCGATTTGACTGGCAACTATCATGGGTGGGATCTGCTTGCTCAAAAATGGAGGAGAAAAACTGGCGCGGATCTTACGTGAAATGGCGCCGGTTTGCACTTTAGGTGCAGGCCTGCTACTGGCTGGCGCCGCAAAAACATGTCATAACAGAACTATCAATCAGGATGGTGGAGGCTAGCATGCTGCATATCAGGGACATCATGACGACCCGGGTCGCCACCGTCTCCATGGATGACAGGCTCGGGGTCATCAAGGATATCTTCGAGCAGGCTCACTTTCGCCATCTGCTGGTGCTGGAGGAGGAGGAGTTGGTCGGCGTCATCTCGGATCGGGATCTGTTTCGCGCCATCAGCCCCTATCTCGACTCCGAGGCCGAGATGAGCCGCGACACCGAGACCCTCAACCGCCGTGCCCACCAGATCATGAGTCGCCAGCTGGTCACCATCGCCCCCAACCTGCCGCTGCGGGACGGCATCAAGCTGATGCTGGAGAAGAATGTCTCCTGCCTGCCGGTGCTGGAAAACGGCGCCCTGGTGGGCATCATCAGCTGGAAGGATTTCTTGAAAACCGTCCTCGACCATGACGGCCTCGGCTAAATGTGGGCCATGATCCACAAAGAGCTGCCAGGGGCAGCTCTTTTTGTTTTTGGGTTTGGTGGACTGGCCGGTGGGCCTCAGAGCAGACCGGGCCCCTTGGGAGAGAAGGGGCACTCCTCCTGGCGAATGAGGCGGCTCTGCTGACCCTGGACATCCTGCCAGTGCAGCGCCAGCTTGCCCAGTCTGCCCAGATGGCGCAGCTCGAATTCGTAGCGCAGGCAGGGGGTGTCCAGCGGCAGGCTCGTCATGCCCACAGGCAAGCGGTAGTCGTAGTGAAGGAGGGGGCCATCCTGCAACTGGCTGCGGATCGGGATCAGCCCCTCGGCCGTGGGGCGGGGGGCGTTCAGGTAGCGGCGCAGGCTCAGGGGGGCATCGATCGCCTTCTGGTAATGGAGGCCGTTCATGGCCGCCAGCTCCTCTTCCAGCCGGTTCAGCTCCCCCTCCAGCCCGTCCAGCGCCGCCCCCAGTTGTTGATGGGCGGGTGAGGCGCAGCCTCCCAGCAGCAGGGTGATAAGCAAGAGCGGGGCGCGAAACGGGTGCATGGACTCTCCTTTGAGCGCATGGATGGGCCGGGTGATGGACGCTGGCCCACTATAGCAGGGGATTGGTGGGCGGTGTGCCCCGCAGCAATTGCGCCAGCCGATCCAGCCCCTCGGCGACGCGAGCGTCTGTGGCCGGCTGGCTGAGGCTCAGGCGCACCCCTTGCGGGGCAGCAAACTGGCCGGCGGCGAAGTGCTCCCCGCTCGCCACCCCGACATCCAGAGCGTTGGCGGCCTCGGCGAACTCCTGGCTGCGCCAGGGCTCGGGCAGCGGCAACCAGGCATGCATGGATCCCGCCTGCCAGCAGGCGCCCGGCAACAGGTGGCGCAGCAGCTCGCCGCGCCGTGCCAGGATCTGCCGCTGCTGTTCGACCAATGGCATGATCTGGCGCTGGCTCACCAGCTTGCAAGCCAGCTCGATGAGCAGCGGGCTTACCATCCAGCTCGACAGGCGCATCGTCTGGGCGAAGGCGCTGCGCAGGGCACTTGGCACCAGAGCGAAGCCGACTCGCAGGCCGCCACAGGCGATCTTGGCCAGGCTGCCGAGGTAGATGACCCGCTCCGGCGCCAGGTTGACCAGCGGCGTCACCGGTGTCTGGGGCAGCAGGCCATTGACGTCATCCTCGACGATCAGCAAATCGTGGCGGCGGGCGATGACGACGATGGCCTCGCGCCGGGCCAGGCTCATGGTGGCGGTGGTGGGGTTTTGCAGGGTCGGGGTGAGGTAGAGCAGCTTGGCACGGCGGGTACGGCAGGCCGCCTCCAGCGCGGCGGGGATCAGCCCCTCTTCGTCCATCGCCAGTCCCACCACCTGGTTCTTCAGCTGGCGGGCGTTGCCCAGCATGCCGGGATAGCTGAGCCCTTCACAGAACAGGGTCTCCCCCACGCAGCCGGTGGCCAGCAGCGCCAGCGTGATGCCGTGCTGGGCGCCGTGGCTGAACAGCAGGCGATCCTCACTCCCCGCTACGCCCTGCTCCGCCAGCCAGTCGATAAACAACTGGCGCTGGCCGGGCTGGCCCGCCTCCTTGTCGTAGCCGAGCAGGGCGTTGAGATCCCCGCCGGCCAGCTCTTCCAGCATGGGGCGGATGATGGCGGCCCGATCCAGTTGCACCGGCAGGTTCTGCCACAGCTCGATGCGATGTCCCTCCTCCTTGCGGATTACCCAGGCGTTGGCCGGATCCTCATTGTCCCCCTTGACCCAGGTCCCGTGCCCCACCCGGGCGGCCAGCAGGCCGCGCCGCTCCGCCTCGCCATAGGCGCGGGTGATGGTGCCGACCGTCACCCCCAGCCTGTCCGCCAACGCCCTGTGGGTGGGCAGGCGGGTCTGCGCCGGTAGGATGCCGCTCGCGATGTCGCGCTCGATGGCCTTGACCAGCTTGAGGTAGAGGGGGCCGTCGAAGGTTGTGATGTCCGGGGTCCAGATTGTCATGGTGACAATAAATCCATTGATCGAAATGTATCGGCAATATAGCGTGAAATTCAACCTGACAACAATCAATGACAGCTAATTGTATCGATACAATTTGCCGCAATTCAGGAGTACAAAGATGACAATGGAATGGTATGTCACCCTGCTCGGGTTTGCCCTGCTCACCTGCGGCACGCCGGGCCCCAACAATCTCATGTTAACTGCTTCCGGTGCCAATTTCGGGGTGCGTCGCACCCTGCCACACCTGACCGGCGTCGCGGTGGGGCAACCCGTGCTGCAACTGGTGCTGGCGCTGGGGCTCTATCCCCTGTTCGAGAGCTGGCCGCCGCTGCGGGTGGGGTTGCAGATCTTCGGCAGTCTCTATCTGCTGTGGCTGGCCTGGCGCATCGCGGTGGCCGGCGCTCCCGGTGATCCGGCCCGGCGAGCCCGCCCCCTGACCCTGCTGGAGGGGTTGGGCTTTCAGTTTCTCAATCCCAAGGCGTGGATGATGGGGATCTCCGCCATCAGCCTGTTCAGCCTGCCCGGCGCCAGCTACTGGCCGAGTCTGTGGGGGATCATGCTGATCTTCCCGCTGGTGGGGTTTCCAGTCTGCTTTGTCTGGGTGCTGTTCGGTCATCAGCTGAGCAACTGGATCAGCACGGATCGGGGCTGGCATCGCCTCAATGGCTCCCTCGGCCTGCTGACTGCGCTCTGCGTGGTGATGCTCTGGTATTGACTCTCTGGCGCCTTGGATCTGTGTGCCAGGCACGCATAAAAATGCAAATAAGTGCGTTGGTGCCCCTTGTCGCCGCTGGGCCGGCTCTGCATATTAGGAGGCTTGCTCCATAACGGATGTGTTGTACCACCAAGAGGTTGAGATGGATCTGAACTGGTTACTGCCCCTGGCGGGATTTGCCCTGGTTACCTGCGGCACGCCGGGCCCCAACAACATGCTGCTCACCAGCGCCGGCGCCGCCCAGGGGTTTCGTCGCACCCTTCCCCTGCTGGTGGGGGTGGTGGGGGGGATCAATCTGATGATCCTGGCCACGGCGCTCGGCCTTGGGGTCATGTTTGAAAAGGTGCCGCTGCTGCACGACGGCCTCAAGCTCATCGGTTCGGCCTACCTGCTCTGGCTGGCCTGGAAGGTGGCGACCGCCAGCGGCCCGGCGGAGGGCAACCGGCCGCTGATCCCGGCCCATCAGGGGGCCATGCTGCAGTTGCTCAATCCCAAGGCGTGGATGATGGCGCTCTCCGCCATCAGCGGCTTCACCCTGGCGGGGGAGGGCTACTGGCCGTCCGCACTCTGGGTGTTGGCCATCTTCTTTATTACCGGCCTCTACACCGGGGCTTTTTGGGTGCTGTTCGGTGCCCAGGTGCGCCGCCTTATCCGCACCGCCCATGGCTGGCGTCGTTTCAACCTCGGCATGGGGCTCGCCACGGCGGCCTGCGTGCTGATGATCTGGATCTAGGCCTGCTGGCTTTTACCGTCTGTCTTGTTGGCCCTTCGGGGCCTTTTTTATCGCGATGGCGGCCGCCGTGCCGCGCTGTGAACGAGTCGCATAAGGAGTTCCCATGAAATGTATCGGTCTGCTGGGTGGCATGAGCTGGGAGTCCACCGTCAGCTACTATCAGGCGCTCAACCGGGGAGTAAAGGCGCGCCTCGGCGGTCTGCACTCGGCGCGAGTGCTGCTTAGCAGCGTCGATTTTGCCGAGATAGAGCGGCTGCAACACGCAGGTGACTGGGCCGCCACCGCCCGTCTGCTGGCCGAGGCGGCTAGCAACGTGCAGGCCGGTGGCGCCGATTTTCTGCTGATAGGCACCAACACCATGCATAAGGTGGCCCCCGAGATTGAGGCGGCCATCGATATTCCGCTGCTTCATATCGCCGATGCCACCGCCCACCAGTTGTTGGCGGATGGGGTGAAAAAGGTCGGGCTGCTCGGTACCCGTTTCACCATGGAGCAGGATTTCTACAAGGGGCGGCTGCAGACGCGTTTCGGGCTGGAGGTGCTGGTTCCTCCAGAGGCGCAGCGGGAGCGGGTGCACCGGATCATCTATGACGAGCTCTGCCTGGGCCAGATCCGCGAGCCGTCGCGGGCCGAGTATCTGGCCATCATCGAGGGGTTGGCGGCTGCCGGGGCCGAGGCCGTCATTCTCGGCTGTACCGAGATTGCCCTGCTGGTGGGAGAGGCGAAGGCCGCGGTGCCGCTCTACGACACCACAGCCATCCATGCCGAGGCGGCGGTTACGCTGGCACTGGGCTAAAGCAAGGAGTCCGGGTGGCAAGCTGGCGAACCGGGGTAATAAGACAAGTCTGTGTATCAGCCCTTGACCTTGCCATTGGGCGCTCATCTAGGCTGAGAGTCTGTCTCAGACCAGGAGGATTGATCCATGCAGCGTCGCGATTTTCTGAAACTCTCTACCGCACTCGGTGTGGCCAGCGCCTTGCCCTGGTGGAACCAGGTATTGGCGTCCGAACGTCCCGCCCTGCCGATCCCCGCCCTGCTTGCGCCGGACGAGCAGGGGGTGATCCGGCTCAATGCCCAGCCGGGCCAGATGCAGTGGCGGCGCCAGGCGACCCGCACCTGGGGCTACAACGGCAATCTGCTGGGGCCGACGCTGCGGGCGCGGCAGGGGCAGTCGCTGACGATGCAGGTCAACAACCAGCTCTCCGAGACCACCACGATCCACTGGCACGGCCTGGAGGTGCCGGGCAGCGCCGATGGCGGCCCCCAAGCCACCATCGCCGCTGGCAAGCAGTGGCAGGCGGCATTTCGCATCGAGCAGCCGGCGGCCACCTGCTGGTATCACCCCCATACCCACGGCCGGACCGGCCATCAGGTGGCCATGGGGCTGGCCGGAATCTTCATCCTCGACGATGAGGAGAGCCAGCGCTTGCCTCTGCCCAGCCGCTGGGGCCTGGATGACATTCCGGTCGTGCTGCAGGACAAGCGGCTCGATGGTCAGGATCAGGTGGATTACCGGCTGGATGTGATGAGTGCGGCGGTCGGCTGGTTTGGCGATCTGATGCTGACCAATGGCGCCGAGTTTCCGAGTCATGCCGCCCCCAGGGGCTGGTTGCGACTGCGGCTGCTCAACGGGTGCAATGCCCGCTCCCTCAAGGTGGCGACCAGCGACGGGCGATCCCTCTATGTGATTGGCAGCGATGGCGGCCTGCTGGCGGAGCCGGTTGTGCTTGAGAAGCTTGAGCTGCTGCCGGGGGAGCGCTTCGAGGTGATGGTGGATGCCCGCAATGGCAAGGCGTTCGATCTGGTCAGCCTGCCGGTACGCCAGATGGGCATGACGCTCGCCCCGTTCGATGCCGCACTGCCGCTGCTGCGGATCCAGCCCTCCCTCATCGAGGGCAAGGGGCGGCTGCCGGACAGCCTGGCCCGTCTGCCGGCCTTGCCCGCATTGGAGGGGATGACGAGCCGCACCCTGACCCTGTCGATGGATCCCGAACTGGATCGCCTGGGGATGCAGGCGCTGATGGAACGCTATGGTCACGGCGCCATGGCGGGCATGAGCATGGCGCACGGCGATGCCGGCAAACAGAGCGCCATGAAGATGGAGGGCATGGATCACGGCGAGACGGCCAAGATGCAGCACGACGGTATGGCCGATATGAAAGAGGCGCCCAAGCCGCTGGATCTGCACACGGGCAACCGGATCAACGGTCAGGCATTTGTCATGGACCAGCCGATGTTTGCGGTCAAGCAGGGCCGAACCGAGCGCTGGATCATCTCGGGAGAGGGGGACATGATGCTGCACCCTTTCCACATTCACGGCACCCGTTTCCGGATCCTGCGGGAGAACGGCCAGGCGGTGGCGCCCCATCGTGCCGGCTGGAAGGACATGGTGCGAGTAGAGGGAAATCGCAGCGAGGTGCTGGTGCGCTTCGACCATCCGGCCCCGAAGGAGCGCGCCTACATGGCGCACTGCCATCTGCTGGAGCACGAGGACACCGGCATGATGCTCTCCTTCACCGTGGAGGCCTGATCCCGGATGGCCTGCGGGCCATCCGCTCATTTTACTGGTCAGATCTCACTATCTACGTCGACCTCATACCCCTCGTCATAAAAGTGTGTAAAATTGCGCCCTGATTTTTTCCCGGCCAACTCGGGTTGGCCGTGCCCCCCTAGCATGCAAGGCTGACATTGTGACTGAAGTAGATAGATTCGCGGACATTCGCCCTTACCGTGATGAGGAAGTGCCCGCCGCCATCGAACGGCTGATCCAGGATGATGAGTTCGTCGGTGCCATCGCCAAGTATCGTTTTGGCTCCCTGATGAGCTGGCTGGGCTGGGCCATTCGCCCGCTGATCCGCCAGGTATTGCGCTACAAGTGGTCCAAGGTGACCACGGTACATCAGGTGCAGATGGGGGTGACCCAGTACATGTCCCGCATGATCGCCACCTCCACCAAGGGGGTGACCTTCTCCGGGCTTGAGCATCTGAAGAAAGAGCAGGGCTATCTGTTCGTCTCCAACCACAGGGACATCGCCATGGATCCGGCGTTCGTCAACTGGGGTCTCTATACCCATGGTTTCGATACGGTGCGCATCGCCATCGGTGACAACCTGCTGCGCAAACCCTGCGCTACCGAGCTGATGAAGCTCAACAAGAGCTTTATCGTCAAGCGCTCCGCCAAGGGGCCGCGGGAGATGATGAAGGCCCTCGGCGAGCTGTCGGCCTATATCGGCCAGTCGGTGCACGAGGGGCACTCCATCTGGATCGCCCAGAAGGAAGGCCGTGCCAAGGATGGGGATGACAAGACGGATCCGGCCATCCTCAAGATGTTCTACGTGGACGGCAAGAAGCAGAAGATCGAGTTTGCCGACTACATGCGCAGCCTCAATATCGTGCCGGTGAGCATCAGCTACGAGCTGGATCCCACCGACAAGGCCAAGGCGCGCGAGCTCTACGAGAAGTCGGTCAACGGCAGCTATGAGAAGGGCGAATTCGAGGATATCGAGAGTATCGTCGCCGGCATCGTCGGCATGAAGGGGCGGGTACATGTCTCCTTCGGCGCCCCAATCACCGAGGGATTCAGCGATCCGGACGAGCTGGCCGCGCTGATCGACAAGGCAATCTGGGGCAACTATCAGCTCTTCCCCAGCAACTACCTGGCGGCAGATGTGGCCGGCCACGCCAATACCATAGAGCAGGCCGCCTTCCTGAGTCGCCAGTCCGAGGTGCCCGAAGAGCACAAGGCTATCTGGCGAGCCATGTATGCCAAACCGGTGGAAAACGCCGGCAAGGTTTGAACGAAACCGATTACGTGAAAAAAACGGGAGCTGATGCTCCCGTTTTTGCGTCTGGTCAAAGCCGATGGTAAAAGGGTGGTGAATAATATGGTTTCAGCTGGTACGATCACTGCGCAATTGGGTGCCATGGCCTTGGCAAGCACAGGACGAGTGTGTAACAGTGCACCCATAAAGAGACAACGAGCAAAAGCTCTAAACCGGTTTGCACGGATTGCAGACGGTATTATCGAAGGACCTGACACAGGTCCTTTTTCATTGGCGGGCAAAGATGCCGCGCAGATACACCTAACAGGAAAGACGCGCCATGATCACCGGTAGCCTGAACACTCTGCACCGCACCCCGCTGCCAGCGCCGCTCGCCCGCATCATGGCTGACGTGGTGAAAAGCGTCGCCCACTGGCGCGATGCCCCCGTCGGCAAGCAGGAGATAGACGGCCTCACGCTGTTCTGTCTGGTGAGCGAGGATCTGACCGAGCCGGCCCCGGATCGCCGCGGCGAATTTCATGAGCAGTACCTCGATATCCAGCTGCTGCTGCGCGGTGAAGAGTGGATCGGTGTGGGCCCCCATGACTATGTGAGTGAGGGCGCCGACCATCCCCATCCTGACCTCTGGTTCGTCGACGACGAGCAGACCAGCTATCTGGCGCTGCAACCGGGGGATTTCGCCATCTTCTGGCCGGGCGAGCTGCATCGCCCGCTCTGTACCTTCAAGCAACCCGCCCAAGTGAAGAAGCTGGTGGTCAAGGTACACAGGGACCTGCTGGTCAATATCTGACGTTATCGAATCAAGGCGTGCGTTGCACGCTGCCTGAACTTGAGTGCTGCGCACCGTTTGCAATCAGTGCCATGCACGACCCGAATTGAAAAATTGGACGCACCCTCCTGCGACCATAAGCCCCCGGCAGGGGAATCCCATCCTCTTTTGGATGACACGACACTGTCGGCATAAAGCCGAAGCACAGGAAGATGTAGAAAATGAGCAAGTTGGTACTGATCCTTAACTGCGGTAGCTCTTCCCTGAAATTTGCCGTAATGGACGCCGAAACAGGTGAGGACATGCTGTCCGGCCTGGCCGAATGCTTCAATCTGGATGATGCACGTATCAAATGGAAACTCCACGGGGTCAAGGGCGAAGCCATGCTGGGAGCGGGTGCCGCTCACCAGGAGGCCCTCGACCACATCGTGGGCCACATCCTGCCGCAGGATCCCACTCTTGCCGGGCAACTGGTTGCCATCGGCCATCGCATCGTACATGGCGGCGAGCAGTTCTCCCGCTCCGTGCGCATCGATGACAGCGTGATTGCCGGCATCGAGGCGGCCATCCCGTTCGCGCCGCTGCACAACCCGGCGCACCTCATCGGCATCCGCGCCGCGCTGAAGGTGTTCCCGCAACTGGCTGACAAGAACGTGGCCGTGTTCGACACCGCCTTCCACCAGACACTGCCGCAAGAGGCCTACCTCTATGCGCTGCCCCACAAGCTCTATCGCGAGCACGGCATCCGTCGCTACGGCGCCCACGGCACCTCCCACCGCTTCATTGCGGAAGAAGCTGCCAAGGCGCTGGGCAAGCCGCTCGAAGAGCTGAACATCATCAACTGCCATCTGGGCAATGGTGCCTCCGTTTGCGCCATCAAGAACGGCGAATCCGTCGATACCTCCATGGGTCTGACCCCGCTGGAAGGGCTGGCGATGGGCACCCGCAGCGGTGATATCGACCCGGCGGTTGTCTTCTTCATGCACGATCAGCTCGGTTACAGCGTGGACGAAATCAACAAGGTGCTGACTCGCGAGTCCGGTCTGCTGGGTCTGACCGAGGCGAGCAGCGACTGCCGCTATGTGACCTCCAACTATGCGACCGACGCCGGTGCCAAGCGTGCGCTGGATGTCTTCACCTATCGTGTGGCCAAGTATGTCGGCGCCTATGCTGCCGCCATGGATGGTCGTCTGGACGCCCTGGTGTTCACTGGCGGTATCGGTGAGAACGCCGCCATGGTGCGCGAGATGGTGCTGGATCGCCTGGCCCTGTTCGGCTTCAAGGTGGACCAGGAAGCCAACAACGCCGCCGTGCTGGGTGGCGAGGGTCGCATCACCACCAAAGAGAGCCGCCTGGCCATGGTGATCCCCACCAACGAAGAGCTGGTCATCGCCCGTGATGCCCTCGGCCTGGTTGGCTAACTCTTTTCGTGTTGTCTCAACGCCCGGCCTGTGCCGGGCGTTGTCGTTTCTGGTGGTGGCCGATTTGACATGGGGGAGGGGATAGGTACCCTGACCGCCATGGTGGTTGCAGCGAACCGCTGCAAGGTTTGGGAGAGAAGAATGAAAGAAGCGTTTTTTAGCTGGCTGTCCGGTCTTGGCGTGGAGGTGACCAGCATGATGGCGCTGGTGATCGCGCTCGGCTTCATCCTGATCACCTCGTTGTTGCTGCACATGATGCTGCACCGCTTCCTGCTGGTGCGCCTGGTCGGGGTCCTCGGCAAGGCCAAACAGGTGTGGCTGCCGCCCCAGTTGCAGCAGCGGCTCTTCAACCGGCTCGCCTTTGTGCTGCAAGGGGGCGTGCTGCTCGCCCAGGCGGAGATCTGGCTGCCCGGCGGCTCCGACAGTCTGGCGCTGATCGAAGTGGTGGCCCAGCTCTGGATATTGCTGTTCCTGCTGCTCGCCTTCTTCGCCCTGCTCGACTGCGTGCTGGCAGTGAGTCGCAACACCAGCCTGGGACGGGATCTGCCCCTGCGCGGCATCTTCCAGGGCACCAAGCTGGTGGGGAGCGTGCTGGTCGGCATCCTGATGATCGCCCTGCTGCTCGGCAAATCCCCCCTCTTCCTGTTCAGCGGCCTGGGTGCCATGACTGCGGTGCTGATGCTGGTGTTCAAGGACCCCATCCTCGGCCTGGTGGCGGGGATCCAGCTCTCGGCCAACCGCATGCTGAGCGTGGGGGACTGGTTGCAGATGGATAAATACGGTGCCGATGGCGAGGTGACCGACATCGGCCTCACCACGGTCAAGGTGTCGAACTGGGACAAGACCATCACCACCATTCCCACCTATGCCCTCATCTCCGACTCGTTCAAGAACTGGCAGGGGATGACCGAATCCGGTGGTCGCCGCATCAAGCGCAGCGTCAACATCGACATGACCAGCGTACGTTTCCTGACTGCAGACGAGCAACTGCAGCTCAAGCAGGCCCAACTGCTGGCCCCCTATTTGAGCCGCAAGGAGCAGGAGCTGAGCAGCTACAACCAGCAGCTCAGGGAGGCGATCAACTGCCCTATCAACGGCCGCCATCTCACCAACCTGGGTACCCTGCGCGCCTATCTGGATGCCTACCTCAAGGCCCATCCCGGCATTCGCAATGACATGACCCTGATGGTGCGCCAACTGGCCCCCACGTCAGATGGCCTGCCACTGGAGATCTACTGCTTCACCGCGACCACTGCCTGGGGTGAATACGAAGGGATCCAGGCCGATATTTTCGACCACATTTTTGCCATCATCGAGCAGTTTCATCTGCGGTTGCACCAGTCTCCCACAGGTTACGATATGCGCGCCTGGCAAAGCGGGGCCGTACCGGCTGACCAGAAAACCGGACAAGCGGCCTGAGCGAATATTAATCACTGACCCGTCACGACTTGTCGGTTGAAATTTGCCGGGCAGAGGAGAAGAATGGCGGCCTTCTCTTCGGCCCCAGGCATATTGCGCCTTGGGGCCAGCCCGAAGACCTCCATCAAGTCATCATCATGGGAAAGTTATGAAGCTCTTTCGCAATAGTGTGGCAACCCTCTGCTACGGCCTGCTGCTGACCGCCGCGCCTGTGTTTGCCGTTGAATATGCCCTGCCTGCCGCCAACAGCCGCCTGGTGGGGGAAAATCTGGAATACGTGGTGCCGGCCGGGGAAAACGGCCAGCCGCTGGAGGCGGTCGCCGCCAAATTCCAGCTCGGGCTGACCAACATGCTTGAGGCCAACCCCAAGGCGGATCCCCTGCTGGTGCAGACCGGCGAGAAGCTGGTGATCCCGCAGCAGTTGATCCTGCCGGATGCACCCCGTGAAGGGGTGGTCATCAACGTGGCCGAGATGCGCCTCTATTACTATCCCAAGGACAAGAAGGTGGTGGAGGTGCTGCCCATCGGCATCGGCCAGCTGGGCACCGATACTCCGGAGGACTGGGTGACCAGCGTGCAGCGCAAGAAGGAGCGCCCGACCTGGACCCCAACGGCCAAGATGCACGCCGAATATGCCGCCCGTGGCGAGACCCTGCCTGCAGTCTGGCCGGCCGGTCCCGACAACCCCATGGGCCTCTATGCCCTCTACATCGGCAAGATGTACGCCATCCACGGCACCAATGCCCAGTTTGGCATCGGCCTGCGGGTAAGCCACGGCTGCGTGCGCCTGCGCAACGATGACATCGAATACCTGTTCAAGCAGGTACCGGTCGGTACCCGGGTGCAATTCGTCAATCAGCCGATCAAGGCCGCCAAAGAGCCGGATGGTCGCCGCTATCTTGAGGTGCACCAGCCGCTCTCACGCAGCGAGGCCGAGTTCAACTCCAGCCTGCCGGCGCCGCTGCCGATCACCCCGGCGGTGACCCGCTTCATCGCCCACGCCGACAGCGACTCCCAGCGGGTCAAGCAGGCGCTGGAGCAGCGCAGCGGCATGCCGATTGCCATCAATCGCTGAAGGTGCTGAGCGCCAACGGGCGATAAGATGATGAAAAGGGCGAGCAGCATGCTGTTCGCCCTTTTTGTTGCCTGGTGCCCTGTGACATACGGCGCCGCGAGCCCGGTCGGTGCACCGATATAGACGTGTCTGGAGTGGGGACTGCGAGGCCACTGCCGCAATATAAAATAGTGACTTATCCCCTTGTCCTGGAGGATATATTGATGCGTAAAGGTTTTTATTGTGTTTTGTGTTTGTTAAAAATGATTGAGCTCACGGGATCTGCTGATTAAGCTATGGCGGTTTTTAAGGAAAGAGCCCGTCGGTAGAGCGGGCCGTCACGCTACATGAAACGGAGTTTTGAATGACAGCTAGCACACCCATGTTAATCACCTTCCTGGTGTACATCCTCGGGATGGTGCTGATCGGCTTTATTGCCTATCGCGCCACCCGCAATTTCGACGACTACATTCTCGGCGGCCGCCGCATGGGGAGCTGGGTGACCGCCCTCTCCGCTGGTGCCTCCGACATGAGCGGCTGGCTGCTGATGGGCCTGCCTGGCGCCGTCTTCATCAGCGGCATCTCAGAGAGCTGGATCGCCATCGGTCTGGTCATCGGCGCCTACCTCAACTGGCGCTGGGTGGCCGGCCGCCTGCGGGTGCACACCGAGAAGAACCGCAACGCCCTGACCCTGCCGGACTATTTCACCTACCGCTTCGAGGATCACAGCAAGGTGCTGCGCATCCTCTCGGCCCTGGTGATCCTGCTGTTCTTCACCATCTACTGCGCCTCCGGCGTGGTGGCCGGTGCCCGCCTGTTCGAAAGCACTTTCGGCATGGATTACAACACCGCCCTCTGGGTCGGTGCCGCAGCCACCATCACCTACACCTTCTTCGGTGGTTTTCTCGCGGTGAGCTGGACCGACACGGTGCAGGCGACCCTGATGATCTTCGCCCTGATCCTCACCCCTGTGTTCGTCATCATCGCCGTGGGCGGCATCGACAGCGCCATGGTGGAAGTGGCGGCCAAGAGCGCCAGCAACCTCGACATGTTCAAGAACCTGGACGTGATCGCCATCGTCTCCCTGATGGCCTGGGGTCTGGGCTACTTCGGTCAGCCGCACATCCTGGCGCGCTTCATGGCGGCAGACTCCCACCACTCCATGGCCAGCGCCCGTCGCATCAGCATGACCTGGATGATCTTCTGCCTGGCTGGCGCCGTGGCCATCGGCTTCTTCGGTCTGGCCTACTTCGGCCGCTTCCCGGAAGTGGCCGCCGGCGTTACCGGCAACCCGGAGCGGGTCTTCATCGAACTCTCCAAGATCCTGTTCAACCCCTGGATCGCCGGTGTGCTGCTCTCCGCCATCCTGGCGGCGGTGATGAGTACCTTGAGCTGCCAGCTGCTGGTCTGCTCCAGCGCCATCACCGAGGATCTCTACAAGCCGTTCTTGCGCAAGAACGCCTCCCAGCGCGAACTGGTGTGGGTCGGCCGCCTGATGGTGCTGGCTATCGCCCTGGTGGCCATCGCGGTCGCCATGAACCCGGAGAACCGGGTGCTGGGGCTGGTGAGCTACGCCTGGGCGGGCTTCGGTGCCGCCTTCGGCCCCGTGGTACTCTTCTCCGTGCTGTGGCCGCGCATGACCCGCAACGGCGCCCTGGCCGGCATGCTGGTCGGTGCGGTTACCGTCATCGTCTGGAAGCAGTACGGTTGGCTGGGTCTGTATGAGATCATCCCGGGCTTCGTCTTCGCCAGCATTGCCATCGTGATTGGCAGCCTGCTTGGCGAAGCACCCTCCAAGGCCATGCTGGAGCGCTTCAACGAGGCGGAAGAGGAGTTCAACACCCCGGCTGCCAGCGAAGGAGCCCCGGTCACGGTCAACTAATCTTCAGGGCAGTCTGACGCCCCTCGGCCCCGCCCCGGTCAGGGAGTACCACTTCGGTACCCTTGTCCCGGTTTGGCGGGGCTTGTTGTTATCTGGTTCATCTTCGGACTTTTTTTATGCGCTAACCCGGGTTCCCGGGTGCTGGCTTTCTTTTGTCTTGCCACCGAATATGGGACACTAGGCCCCCTGAAGGAGACCTAGAGCATGCGCCTATTCACCCTGATCCTGCTCCTCCTGCTGGGGGGCCTGCAATATGACCTCTGGCTGGGGAAGAACGGGCTGTCCGATTACCAGAACCTGTCGGATGCGATCTCGCAACAAGAGCGGGACAACCAGGCCCTCAAGGATCGTAACGACCTCATTTACCGCGAAATAGATGATCTCACCTCGGGCCTTGAGGCCATTGAGGAGCTGTCGCGCAACGATCTGGGTTATATCAAGCAGGGGGAGACCTTCTACCGGATCATCCCCAAAGAGAAAGACAGAGAGACAGTACCGGACGATGAGCCCTACCATGACTGATGCAAGCCGCGCCTTCGGTCTGACGGCGATAATGCCGGCCGCCGGGATCGGTAGCCGGATGGGGGCCGACTGCCCGAAGCAGTACCTGCAGCTGGCGGGGCAGACCATTCTGGAACATACCTTGGCGCGCCTGCTCTCACATCCCGCCATCGAGCGGGTGATAGTGGCGCTGGCGCCCCATGACCCCTGGTTCGAGAGCCTGCCCGTCGCCGCCGATCCCCGTGTCATCCGGGTCGAAGGAGGCGCCGAACGCGCCTTTTCTGTTCTCAATGCCCTCCAGGTGGCCGAGGGGGAGTGGGTGCTGGTGCACGATGCTGCCCGTCCCTGCCTGACCCACGGGGATCTCGATGCCCTGATTGCCACCGCCATGAACTGCGGTGGGGCCATCCTCGGCAGCCGGGTGCGCGATACCATGAAGCGCTCGGATGCCGCAGGCAACATCATCGCCACCGTCGAGCGTGAACAGCTGTGGCATGCCCTCACCCCGCAGATGTTCCCCACCCGCACCCTCAAGCGGGCGCTGGAAGAGGGGTTGATGCTGGGGGCCACCATTACCGACGAGGCCTCCGCCATGGAGCGGGCCGGCTTCCCGGTGCGCATGGTGGAAGGGCGCGCCGACAATATCAAGGTGACCCGGCCGGAGGATCTTTCCCTGGCCGGGCTGTTTTTAAGCCAGCAGGCATAGCCCGCGAATTCGAACAAATAGGCCCAAACAAGGAGCGCACATGATCCGGATTGGACATGGTTTTGATGTACACAAATTTGGCGGGGAAGGCCCCTGCATGCTGGGCGGGGTCGCGGTGCCGTATGAACAGGGTCTGCTGGCCCACTCCGATGGGGATGTGGTGCTGCATGCGGTGAGCGATGCCCTGCTCGGTGCCATCGGCGCCGGTGACATCGGTCGCCACTTCCCCGATACCGCCGCCGAATTTAAGGGGATCGACAGCCGCATCCTGCTGCGGGATGTCTTTGCCCGGGTGCAGCGGGCGGGTTATGCCATCGGCAACCTGGACGTGACCATCATCGCCCAGGCCCCCAAGATGGCTCCCCACATCGACGCCATGTGCGCCGTGCTGGCTGCCGATCTGCAATGTGATTTGAACCGGGTGAACGTCAAGGCGACCACCACCGAACAACTGGGATTCACGGGGCGCAAGGAAGGGATCGCCACCGAAGCCGTCGTCTTACTGGTGAAACAATAATGTTGGAACAGCTTAACTATCTGCACGGAACCCCCACCGCCCACGGCATCCTCAAGGCCGAGGCCAACGATTTCGTGGTGATCGAGGATCTCGGGTTCGAGCCTTGCGGGGAAGGGGAGCACATCTTCGTGCGGGTGCGCAAAACCGGCGAGAACACCGCCTGGGTGGCGGGGCTGCTGGCCGATGCCGCCGGGGTCGCGCGCAATGCAGTGACCTGGGCAGGCCTGAAGGATCGCCACGCGGTGACCGAGCAGTGGTTCGGCATCCACCTGCCGGGCAAGGCCGAGCCGGACTTGTCGGTCATCGAGAGCGACAGCATCCAGATCCTGGAGGCCAAACGCCACAACCGCAAACTGCGGGTGGGCTACCTCAAGGGCAACCACTTCACCCTGCGTCTGACCGGTTTGACCCGGGCCGACGGGCTGGTGTCCCGCCTGCAGGCCATTGCCGCCCAGGGGGTGCCGAACTATTACGGCGAGCAGCGTTTTGGCCGGGAAGGCAACAACCTGGAAGCGGCCAAGGCGATGTTTGCCGGCAAGCGGATCAAGGATCGCAACAAGCGCTCCCTCTACCTCTCCGCCGCCCGCAGCATGCTGTTCAACGCCATCGTCAGCGCCCGCATCGAGCAGGGGCTGGCACACCAGCTGCTGGCCGGTGACTGCGTGATGCTGAGGGGCAGCCACTCCATCTTCAGCGAAGAGAGCGTGACCCCCGAGCTGGCAGCGCGCCTCGCCGCCGGTGACGTGCAGCTGACCGCCCCCATGTGGGGTCGTGGCCGGCTGGCGAGCCAGGGAGCGGCAGCCGAGTTCGAGCAGGGAGTGCTGGCGCCTTACAGCGACTGGTGCGAGGGGCTGGAGAAGGCCGGGCTGGATCAGGATCGCCGTCCGCTGCTGCTCAAGCCGGAACAAATGAGCTGGCAGCTGGAAGGCGATGCGCTGACCCTGTCGTTCTTCCTGCCGGCGGGCGCCTTTGCCACCAGCGTGGTGCGGGAATTAATGCAGGCCGAAGAGGCCGATCATGGTTTCAGGAAGCAGACCGATGCGAATTCTGGTCAGTAATGACGATGGTGTGCATGCCGAGGGCATTCGTGTGCTCAGCGAGGCGCTGGGCGCCTGTGGCGAGGTCATTGTGGTGGCGCCGGATCGCAACCGCAGTGGCGCCAGCCACTCACTGACCCTGGAAGTGCCGCTGCGGGTCACCCGCATCGGCGAGACCGGGTTTCATGCGGTGAAGGGGACGCCGACCGACTGCGTGCATCTGGCAGTCAACGAGCTGGTCCGCCCTGAGCCCGACATGGTAGTGGCGGGGATCAACCACGGTGCCAACCTGGGGGATGATGTCATCTACTCGGGGACGGTGGCGGCCGCCACCGAGGGGCGCCACCTGGGGTATCCCTCCATCGCCATCTCCCTGGTGGGCAAGACCCATTTCGCCACGGCAGCCCACTATGCGGCCCTGCTGGTGAAGGGGTTGATGAAGTATCCGTTGCCTGCCGACCAGATCCTCAACGTCAATGTGCCGGATCTGCCCCTCGACCAGATCAAGGGGATCAGGGTGACCCGCCTTGGCAACCGCCACCGGGCGGAGTCGGTGATTTGCACCGAGGATCCCCGTGGCCAGCCCATCTACTGGATTGGCCCCCCCGGCAGCCAGCAGGATGCGGGCGATGGCACCGACTTTGCCGCCATCGAACAGGGTTATGTCTCGATTACCCCCTTGACCATCGACATGACTGCTTATGACAGTCTGGCTGGGCTGGGTGCATGGCTAGATATGCAGGGATGAGGGTGTGATAGTTCAGCGCCTTTTAAATCAACTCATTGCACAGGATATTCGCGATTTTCGCGTGTTGGCGGCGATCGCGAAAGTGCCGCGCCAGCTGTTCGTGGACGAGGCCATGGCGCACAAGGCCTGGGATAATACCGCCCTGCCCATCGGCCACGGCCAGACCATCTCGCAACCTTACATGGTGGCGCGGATGACCGAGCTGCTGATGCAGAACAATCCGGCCCACGTGCTGGAGATTGGCACTGGCTCAGGGTACCAGACGGCGATCCTCGCCCATCTGGTAGAGCATGTTTACACGGTCGAGCGGATCAAGTCGCTGCAGTTCCAGGCCAGGCGCCGTCTGCGCCAGCTCGATCTGCACAATGTCTCGGCCAAACACGGCAACGGCTGGCTGGGTTGGCCCAGCAAAGGGCCGTTTGATGCCATTCTGGTCACCGCCGCGGCGAGCGAGATCCCCGCGGCCCTCACCGACCAGCTGGCCGAAGGGGGGCGTCTGGTGTTGCCGGTGGGCGACAAGCAGCAAACCCTGCAACTGATTGAGCGCGCCGGTTCCCAGCTGACCAGCCGGATCCTGGAGCCGGTGCGCTTTGTTCCCTTGATAGATGGAGATGTTGAGTGAAGCTGTTTTCCCGTTTGTACGTGATGGTGATGCAGTGGGCGCGCCACAAATACGCCCCCTGGTATCTCTCCGTCACCGCCTTTATCGAGTCGGTGTTCTGGCCCATCCCGGTGGATGTGATGCTGGCCCCCATGGCGCTGGCCAAGCCGCATAAGGCGTGGCATTTCGCCACCCTGGCGACCCTCTTCTCCGTACTGGGCGCCCTGTTTGGCTATGCCCTGGGTTATGCCCTGTGGGATCCCGTGGTCCAGCCGCTGGTGGCCTCCGTCGGTTACGAAGGCAAGATCGCCATCGCTCGCCAGTGGTTCGAACAGTGGGGCATCTGGGTCATTTTTATTGCCAGTTTCACGCCCATCCCTTACAAGGTATTCACCGTGACCGCCGGACTGTTGCAAATGGCTCTGGTGCCCTTCATCATCACCTCGCTAATCGGGCGTGGTATGCGCTTCTTCCTGGTTGCGGGCCTGATGCGCTGGGGCGGGGAGAAGATGGAACGCAAGCTGATGCACTATGTGGATGTGCTCGGTTGGCTCTGTATCGGTCTGGCCGTCGTGGCCTATTTCTGGTTTAGTCGTTAAGGATCCATTATGCGTTCGCGTATTTGGCAAGGAAGCAGTGTGGTCATGCTCTCATGGCTGCTGCTTGCCTGCTCCTCCAGTAAAAATGCGGCTCCGGTGGATGGTGTGGGGGGCGACCCCTTTGTCTCGACCATCCCGGTTCGCCAGGCGGGGACTCCGAACCGCGCGCCCATCACGGGCAGCAGCTATGTGGTAAAGCGGGGAGATACCCTTTACTCCATCGCCTTCAATTCGGGCAATGATGTGCCGTCGCTGGCCAGCCTCAACGGCATCAGTCCTCCCTACAACATCTATCCGGGCCAGCAGCTGCGCCTCGATGCCTCCAGCTCCGGCGCCATGGCCAGCCGCAGCACCAGCACCTATCAGGTACGCCGTGGCGATACCCTGAGCAGCATTGGTCGCCAGTTCGGTACCACGCCCCAGGAGCTGGCCCAGCGCAACAATCTGAGCGCCCCCTATGCACTGCAACCGGGCCAGGTGCTCACCGTACAATCAGCCGCCAATACGGCTCCCCAGATGGTGGCGGCCACCAAACCTGTGACCCAGCGTCCGGCAGGGGCGAGTGGTAGTGCTGGTCAGACCACGCCGTTCGTTTCTCAGAAATCCGTTGCCGAGGCTCCACCGAAAGCATACGCTCAGGCAAAAGAACAAAAAACAACCAGCTCCCAGTCACGACTGGCGTGGCACTGGCCCGCCAAAGGCCGGATTGTTGAAGGCTTCTCCGTTGCCGAACAGGGTAACAAGGGGATCGACATCGCCGGCCAGAAGGGGCAACCCGTCTACGCCGCCAGCGGCGGCAAGGTGGTGTATGCCGGAAGTGCACTGAGGGGTTATGGCAAGCTGATCATCCTCAAGCATGATGATGACTATCTTTCCGCCTATGCCCACAACGACGAGTTGAAGGTACGGGAAGGGGATAGCGTCAAGGGGGGGACAGTGATTGCCAACATGGGCAGCACGGACGCGCCGGATGTGCGATTGCATTTCGAGATCCGGTACAGAGGCAAGTCGATCAATCCGATGAGCTATTTGCCAAAGCGTTAATCCCAGAGAGTCTGTCTTACTCTGGTAACGTCAGGGAGACACACCATGAGCCAAGAACAACTGGTAATGCAGGATGCAGAATTAGAGTTTGACGCCGAATCCGAGTCTCAAGAAGAAGTTGAGGAGTTGCAGGAGGTAGCCGCCGAGGCGGAAGAGACTATCTCCGATGAGTTGCTGGCACCGGAACTGAACAAGGTGATGGACGCCACCCAGCTCTATCTGGGGGAGATTGGCTTCTCCCCCCTCCTCACCGCCGAAGAGGAAGTCTATTACGCCCGTCGTGCCTTGCGGGGCGACAAAGCCGCCCGCAAGCGCATGATCGAGTCCAACCTGCGACTGGTGGTCAAGATCGCCCGTCGTTACAACAACCGCGGCCTGGTGCTGCTGGATCTCATCGAAGAGGGCAACCTCGGTCTCATCCGCGCGGTCGAAAAATTCGATCCGGAGCGCGGCTTCCGCTTCTCCACCTATGCCACCTGGTGGATCCGCCAGACCATAGAGCGGGCCATCATGAACCAGACCCGTACCATTCGTCTGCCCATTCATGTGGTCAAGGAGTTAAACGTTTACCTGCGCACCGCGCGCGAACTCTCTCATCGCCTCGATCATGAACCGACCGCCGAGGACATTGCCCAGGCGCTCGATCGCTCGGTGGACGATGTGAACCGCATGCTCAAGCTCAACGAGAAGATCACCTCGGTCGATACCCCGATTGGTGGCGATCGCGACAAGGCGCTGCTGGATGTGCTCTCTGATGAACGTGGCATGGGCCCTGAGCTGGAGTCCCAGGATGACGACATGCGCGCCAGCATAGTGCACTGGCTGGAAGAGCTGAATCCCAAGCAGCGTGAGGTGCTGGCCCGTCGCTTCGGTCTGCTCGGCTATGAGCCGGCGACCCTGGAAGACGTGGGGGCCGAGATTGGCCTGACCCGCGAGCGGGTGCGCCAGATCCAGGTGGAGGGGCTGCGCCGTCTGCGGGAGATCCTGCTGAGTCAGGGGCTCTCCATCGAGGCGCTGTTTCGCACCAACTAACCGTCGGCAATAGCAATGACACGAGGGGAGCCATGGCTCCCCTCGTTGTTATCTGCACTTTGCAGTGGCTTGCCCGTTACACCAGCTCAGCCAGCATGGTCTCGGCATAGGGCACCAGCGCCTCGCCATTCTTCACCTTGTCGAGATAGTCCGGGTTGGCGATCAGCGGTCGGCCGATGGCCACCAGATCGAAGCGCTCGGCCTTGATGGCCTGTGCCGCCGTCTCGGCGCTGTAGTTGCCAACCCCCACCAGATTGCCCTGATAGTGGCTGCGCAGGTAGTCGGAGGCGCGGCCGTCCAGATAGTCGAAGGTCAGGCTGTCATCGAAGATCCCGAGGTGGATATAAGCCAGCGTGCGCTGGTTCAGCTCGGCCAGCAGATGGTCGAACACGGCGCGATCTTCCGGGCTACCCGCCAGATGAACATAGGCCCCCGGGGAGAGGCGCAGGCCGACCCGCTCACCACCGATGCGCGCGCTGATGGCATCCACCACCTCCAGCGCGAAGCGGCTCATGTTGGCCGGGTTGCCACCGTACTCATCGCTGCGCAGGTTGGAGGAGTGATGCAGGAACTGGTCGATGAGGTAGCCGTTGGCGCCGTGGATCTCGACCCCGTCGAAGCCCGCCTCGATGGCGTTGGCGGCGGCCTGGGCATAATCCTGCACCAGCTGGGCGATCTCGGCCAGGGTCAGGGCGCGGGGCACCTGATAGGTCAGCTCGCGCATGCGCGGCACAGTGCCTTCATGGGCAACCGCAGAGGGGGCCAGCACTTCGCCGTGGTGGAAGAAGGGGTGGGAGAGGCGACCCACATGCCACAGCTGGGCGAAGATCTTGCCACCCTTGGCGTGCACGGCGCCGGTCACCTTCTTCCAGCCCTCGATCTGGGCCTGGCTGAAAAGACCCGGGGTGTTGGGATAGCCCTGACCGTCCGGGCGAATGATGACGGCTTCCGAGATGATGAGGCCGATATCGGCGCGCCGGGCGTAGTAGGCCGCCATCTGTTCGGTCGGTACCAGGCCGGGGCCCGCCATGCAGCGAGTCAGGGGTGCCATCATGAAGCGATTGGCGAGGGTGAGGGTGTCGTTGAGACGATACGGCTGAAACAGGGTGTTCATGATAGATTGTCCTGAGCGAGTTATTCTTGAATGTGCATTCAATTCGTTTTTGCGGACGGGCGCAAGCTTTTTTTGAATGCTCGTTCAACATGGTTGGCCTTGCCCTGCTGCTGGGGTAAACTTGCCGCCCTTTGCCAAGCACTCTTGAATCGGCAGGTGTCAGCGCCCTTGCCGGTGAACCATTTCCCAGGGGAGGATCCATGCGTATTGCCGAGTTTGATCGGGACGAGGTGTTGCGAAACGCCATGGAGGCATTTCGTGCCAAGGGATATGCCAAGACCACCATGCAGGAGCTGGTGGCCGCTACCGGCCTGCACCCGGGCAGCATCTACGGCGCCTTTGGCAACAAACGCGGCCTGCTGCTGGCGGCGGTGGATCACTACGTGGAAGGCAAACGTGCCCAGCGCCGTGCGCTGCTCGACAACCCGAGCCCTCTGGCGGGGCTGGCCGCCTATCTTGAGCGGGTGGTGAGCGAGGCCCTCTGCGGGACCTGCCTGGTGACCCGTACCATGATGGAGCTGAGCGAGCAGGATGAAGAGCTGACCCAGCGGGTGAAAGTCATCTATGGCGAAATGGAGCAGGATCTGGCGGCGCAGCTGAAACAGGCCCAGGCTCTCGGTGAGCTGGCGGCCGAGCGGGATATCCCGACCCTGACCGCCTTCTTGCTGATCAACATTCAGGGCCTGGTCACCTTTGCCCAGTGCCGCCCGGATCGCCCCCTGCTCGACGGGGTCGTCACCCAGCTGATCAACGCCCTGCGAGCGTGATGAGACGCAGCAAAAAACAATGGCTCCCCAGGGAGCCATTGTTGTTTAGGAGGCTGTTACTCCGGGCTCACCAACTCCTTCATCAACTCTTTTAGCCACACCAATGCCGGTTGCTGCGCATGCACGGGGTGCCAGACGCAGTTGAGGTGGTAGTCCGGCACGTCCTCGGGCAACGGCAGGCTTTTCAGTGGCCAGTGGCTGGCGAGCAGTTCGGCCACCATGCTCGGCAGCACCAGCAGGTGATCGCTCTGGCTGACGATGGCGGCGGCGGACATATAGCTCTGGCTGTTGACCGAGATGGTGCGACTAAAGCCCAGGCTCTTGAGGTAGCGATCCAGGCTCGCCTCCGAGGTGCCGAGCGGCGAGTGAAACACATGAGGCATCGCGATCAGCTGCTGCAGGGTGATGCGCTCTTCCCAGCTGGAGGGGTCATCCTCTGCTCCTGCGGGGCCCGATTTGGGGATGGACAGATCGGCACTGACCAGACCAGCCAGAGGCTCGGTGAGCCAGGTCTCTTTGCCGAGATACCCCGGCACCTGCATGTATTCGTCAAACCCCAGCACCAGATCGATCTCGCCGCTCGCCAGCTCCGCCTCCGGCAGGGTGTCGCGCAGGATGCGGATCTCGATGGTGACCCAGGGCGCCAGTACCTTGAGGCGCTGGATGAGGGGCGGGATCAGTACGCACTCCACATAATCCGTGGTGCAGAGCACAAAGCGCCGTCTGGAGAGGAGTGGCTCGAACTCCTCTTCTTCACTGAGCTGTTGCTCCAGCAGCCGCAGCGCCTGCTGTACCCCCAGATGCAGCCGCTGGGCGCGCGACGTGGGCAACATGCCCTGCGGGGTGCGCACCAGTAACGGGTCGCCGAAAAAGGTACGCAGCCGACCGAGGGCGTGGCTCATGGCAGGCTGGCTGATAAACAGGGTTTCGGCGGCGCGGGTGACGCTGCCCTGTGTCATCAGGGCGTCAAAGGCGAGCAGCAGATTGAGGTCGAGCTGGTGCAGTTTCATCAAGATTATTTGCAGTGTTTATGGGACAATCCATCCTATTCATTTGATGGATGGGCGTACAACTTTTTACACTGCGACCCACTCTTATTTTTCCCTGGTTCCCGTGCAAATAGGGGGCCTCAATCCATGCAAGGAGCCTTGCGATGAGCATCAAGACCATCAACTCCACTCCGGCCGCCGACGGCTTCACCATGCCCGCCGAGTGGGCGCATCAGCAAGCTGTCTGGATGATTTGGCCGTTTCGCCCGGACAACTGGCGCGTCGCCGGCCGCTTCGCCCAGGCCACCTTCGCCAAGGTAGCTGACGCCATTGGGCAAGCTACCCCGGTCTTTATGGGGGTTCCTGCCCAGTTTATGGAGCAGGCGCGCGCCGTCATGCCCGCCCACGTCACTTTGGTCGAGATGAACAGCGATGACTGCTGGGCCCGCGACACAGGTCCCACCATAGTCACCAACGCGGCCGGTGAGTGCCGCGGCGTGGACTGGGGCTTCAACGCCTGGGGCGGCCACAAGGGTGGTCTCTACTATCCGTGGGATCAGGACGAAAAAGTGGCGGCCCAGATGCTGGAACAGCACGGCATGGATCGCTACGACGCGCCGCTCATTCTGGAAGGGGGCTCCATCCACGTCGACGGCGAAGGCACCTGCATGACCACCGCCGAGTGCCTGCTCAACGAGAACCGCAACCCGGATCTCACCAAGGAGCAGATCGAAGCACACCTTCGCGACTATCTCGGCGTCACCAGCTTTATCTGGCTGGACGAGGGCGTCTACATGGACGAAACCGACGGCCACATCGACAACATGTGCTGCTTCGTTCGCCCGGGTGAAGTGGCCCTGCACTGGACCGACGACCAGACCGATCCCCAGTACGCCCGCTCCGTGGCCGCCCTCAAGGTGCTTGAGGCCGCCGTCGACGCCAAGGGGCGCAAGCTCAAAGTATGGAGGCTGCCCCAGCCGGGCCCGCTGTTCTGCACTGAGGAAGAATCCGCCGGTGTCGAGAGCGGCACCGGTGTACCGCGCGAGGCCGAAGGCCGTCTGGCCGGCTCCTACGTGAACTTCCTTATCACCAACGATCGCATCGTCTACCCGCTGCTCGACGCCGCCACCGACGGCGAGGCCCAGCGCATCCTGGAAGAAATTTTCCCGCAGCATAAAGTGGTTGGCGTGCCGGCCCGCGAGATCCTGCTGGGCGGTGGCAATATTCACTGCATTACCCAGCAAATCCCTTCAGGCAAATAAGCCGCAGGGAAGAGTGATAGACCAAACCCCACGCCGTGGGGTTTTATCTCTCGATAAGTGGGTGGCCGAACATAGCTAAGCAGCGGTTACCCTCGCAAGCAATCACAACGCGGTGTCTGCCCTGCTGCGCGGATATCGCCAAACCGTCACCCTTTTACAGGAGATCCCCAATGATCGAAGTGACTGAAGTTTCCATTGCCGAGCTGCGTGCCGCGCTCGAATCCGGCCGCACCACGGCGGTCGAACTGGTCAAGGCCTACCTGGCCCGCATCGCGGCCTATGATGGCCCCGAGACTGCCACCAAACTCAACGCTGTCGTGGTGCGCAACCCCGATGCCCTGAAAGAGGCGCAAGCGTCCGATGCCCGCCGCGCCCGTGGCGAGACCCTGGGGCCGCTGGACGGCATTCCCTACACCGCGAAAGACAGCTACCTGGTCAAGGGGCTGACCGCCGCCTCCGGCAGCCCGGCGTTTAAAGATCTGGTGGCCCAGCGTGACGCCTTCACCATCGAGCGGCTGCGCGCCGCCGGTGCGATTTGCCTGGGCAAAACCAATATGCCGCCCATGGCCAACGGCGGCATGCAGCGCGGCGTCTATGGCCGCGCCGAGAGCCCCTACAACGCAGACTACCTGGCAGCGCCGTTTGCCTCCGGCTCCTCCAACGGGGCCGGTACTGCCACCGCCGCCAGCTTCTGTGCCTTTGGTCTGGCTGAAGAGACCTGGTCGAGCGGCCGGGGCCCGGCCTCCAACAACGGGCTGTGCGCCTATACCCCGTCCCGTGGCGTCATCTCGGTGCGCGGCAACTGGCCGCTGACCCCGACCATGGACGTGGTGGTGCCCTATGCCCGCACCATGAGCGATCTCTTGGCAGTGCTGGAGGTGGTGGTGGCCGACGATAGCGAGACCCGTGGTGATCTGTGGCGCATGCAGCCCTGGGTCTCCATCCCCAAGGCCTCCGAGGTACGTCCGGCCTCTTACCTGGATCTGGCCGCCAAGGCCGATGCCCTCAAGGGCAAGCGCTTCGGCGTGCCGCGCATGTTTATCAACAAGGATGAACTGGCCGGCACCAGCGAGAATCCCGGCATCGGTGGCCCGACCGGTCAGCGCATCCACACCCGCGAGTCGGTGATTACCCTGTGGGAGCAGGCTCGTCAGGCGCTGGAAGCCGCCGGCGCCGAAGTCATCGAAGTGGACTTCCCCCTGGTCTCCAACTGCGAAGGGGACAGACCCGGTGCGCCGACCGTGTTCAATCGCGGCATCGTGAGCCCTGAGTTTCTCAACGACGAGCTGTGGGAGCTCTCCGGCTGGGCGTTCGACGACTTCCTGCGTGCCAACGGCGACCCCAAGTTGAACAAGCTCGCCGATGTCGACGGGCCCAAGATCTTCCCCCACGATCCGGGCACCCTGCCAAACCGCGAGGGGGATCTCGCCGCCGGTATGGACGAGTACGTCAATATGGCCAAGCGCGGCCTGAAATCCTGGGACGAGATTGCCACAGTGCCGGATGGCCTGCGCGGCCTTGAAAAGACCCGCAAGCTGGATCTGGAGGACTGGATGGACGGGCTCAAGCTCGACGCTGTGCTGTTCCCCACCGTCGCCGACGTCGCTCCGGCTGATGCGGATGTGAATCCGGCCTCCGCCGATATCGCCTGGAGCAACGGCATTTGGGTCGCCAACGGCAACCTCGCCATTCGCCATCTCGGCGTGCCGACCGTCACCGTCCCCATGGGGGTGATGGCCGATATCGGTATGCCGGTGGGCCTGACCTTCGCTGGCCGCGCCTATGACGACAACAACCTGCTGCGCGTCGCCTCGGCCTTCGAGTCCACCGGCAGCAAGCGCCAGGTGCCGCCGCGCACGCCGCCGTTGGGGTGATTGCTTTTAGTACTAAATAGCCAAGGGTAGTCTGGTGATAATAAAATAAGATCCCCCCGTTATACGGGGGATCTTATTCTCTATAGTCATCAGGGTCATAAGAAGGCTCTTGAAACGTTATCTCGGCGCTATCTATATCTAGAGAAATTAGGGTATCAGTGAATTCAATTTCTTCTACTGTCGCACGTGCAGCAAGCTCGTCGTCATAATTCAGCTTTACATAGACAAACGTTTCTTCTTTATGCTTGGCACGTAACTTATCGGTTACTATAAATAGATATTCTTTGTCTTCAGGATCCCATGGGGAATTTTCATAGTTTGCAACTGCGTACTCTGCAGTGACCAGCATTTCTATCGTTAATTCATACGTTGCGCTATGAGAGCTGACTTCTATAATGTTGTTGTCTATTATATTAACTTGGTTGACAACTATGCTATCAATATCAGCATCTAAGTAGTCACTACTTTCCGGATAAAACTCCATATCTGAAAGCTTGGAATGGAGCATTTTTATAATGTCTAGTTCTAGTCTGGTGAAAACCTTATCAGCAAAAGATACTGGTTCACTTAGTTCAGCTTCGTTTCTTATAACTAGATTAATTAGCTCATCAACAGTATTGAGATGAACGATATTATCATGTCGCTCTGCATATGTTTTCATATCACCATCGCAGCTGATTACATAAAGAAGATGATTTCTTTCCTCACTTATTTTACGTACAGCCTCTAAAACAAATGCATCGGGAAATTCATTCTTTTTATTACCCCCGCTGAATGGTGGCAACTCATTGAAGTAATTTTCGAAAACAATTGATGTGTCAACAATGTTTATTGGAACTGTTTCGGCCTTGCTAACCTCTAAGAATTTATCAAATGCTCCTATTAAAATGTTGCTGATGTCTTCTTCTTTTAAATCTGAAAATATACCGTGGCAATCAAGATTTGGAGTGTTTCTGAGTATCATGGCATCTTTTTGAGCTTTTTTGATTGTACTAACTGCTTTTTTTGCTTTCTCATTTAGATGCTTTTTTACTTCTAGGATTGTTATTTCCGTTGTTAGTAAATGTAATTTTCTTTCTTCTAAGTAACCACATAATTGGTCTAATTTATGAGAGCTGAATTGAAAATTCTTGTTTTCAAATGCTGATGTATCAATGAATACTAGCCTGCTTTGAAGTTCTGGGGTCATAAGCGCTCAGAATATTTGTATAAAGAGTAGGTGCAAAGTTATACCTCATGTCTTAATAGTCAATAAGAGGGGCTAAATTTTGGCCTTTTTATGATGCTCTTCACACAATTATCTTCTGCCTCTAATCGTTGTAGCACTTGGGTGGCTGCTGAGAAGTTGTTGATGCCCAAGAAAAGATTCTGGGGAAAAGATTCTGGGAGAAAAGATTCTGGGACACCCACCATTTTGACAGGGGCGTCGCGGTCTGCTTGGCTTGAAGCCTCACTGCCGAGGAACTTGCCATGACCATCGCCCGCTCACGTCAAATCAGTCTGCAGGATACGCCCTACTACCACGTGGTGAGCCGCTGCGTGCGGCGGGCTTTCCTGTGTGGGGAAGATGCCCACTCGGGGCAGAGCTACGAGCATCGTCGTCAGTGGGTGGTCGACAGGCTGGGCCAGCTGTCGCGGCTCTTTGCCATCGGCATCTGCGCCTATGCCGTGATGAGCAACCACTATCATCTGGTGCTGAAAGTGGATGCAGAGCAGGCGCAGGGCTGGAGCAAACGGGAGGTGGCCGAGCGTTGGGCCGGGCTGTTTCAGTGGCCGCTGCTGGTCCGCCGCTGGTATCAGGGGGATGCCCTGATTGAGCCAGAACTCGCGGTAGTGCAAGGGTTGATAGAGGAGTGGCGTGGCCGACTCTACTCCATCAGCTGGTTCATTCGCCTGCTCAACGAGGGGTTAGCTCGCCAAGCCAATCAAGAAGATAGCTGCAAGGGCCACTTCTGGGAGGGGCGCTTCAAGAGTCAGGCCCTGCTGACAGAGTCGGCGCTATTGGCCTGTATGACCTATGTGGAGCTCAACCCAGTGCGAGCAAAATTGGCTGAGAAGAAGATTCTGGGACACCCACCTTTTTGACAGCCGTGTGAGGCTCTGCTTGGCTTAACCGAAACGCAGAGGGAACTTGCCATGACCATCGCCCGTTCACGTCAAATCAGTCTGCAGGATACGCCCTACTACCACGTGGTGAGCCGCTGCGTGCGGCGGGCTTTCCTGTGTGGGGAAGATGCCCACTCGGGGCAGAGTTACGAGCATCGCCGTCAGTGGGTGGTGGACAGGCTGGGCCAGCTGTCGCGGCTCTTTGCCATCGGCATCTGCGCCTATGCCGTGATGAGCAACCACTATCATCTGGTGCTGAAAGTGGATGCAGAGCAGGCGCAGGGCTGGAGCGAGCGGGAGGTGGCCGAGCGATGGGCCGGGTTGTTCCAGTGGCCGCTGCTGGTGCGACGCTGGTATCAGGGGGATGCCCTGATTGAGCCAGAGCTCACGGTGGTACAAGGGCTGATAGAAAAGTGGCGTGGTCGACTCTACTCCATCAGCTGGTTCATTCGCCTGCTCAACGAGGGGCTGGCTCGCCAAGCCAATCAAGAAGATAGCTGCAAGGGCCACTTCTGGGAGGGGCGCTTCAAGAGCCAGGCCCTGTTGACAGAGTCGGCGCTATTGGCCTGTATGACCTATGTGGAGCTCAACCCGGTACGAGCAAAATTGGCTGAGACACCGGAGGAGAGCGACTACACCAGCATCAACCAGCGCTTGGGTCGTACCCAGGCCACCGAACTGCCACCCCTGCTGCTCCCGTTTGTTCAAAAGGGTGAACCCCGGTCACTCCCTTACACCTTCACCGACTATCTGATTCTGGTCGACTGGACCGGCCGTGCCATCCGGGGTGACAAGCGGGGTTATATTCCCGAGGCGCTTTCCCCCATCTTGCAACGGCTGCAACTCAACGGTGAAGACTGGCTCAAGCAGGTGATGCTGTTTAAACGAAGCGGTATCCGGGCCATCGGTCACTGTGTGGCTCGTGAGCGCTACGCCCACCACTGTGGACAGCGACGATGTCATCAGCCAATTCACTGATTTCACTCCAAATCCACCTACAACCTGGTATGTCCCATGACACCAGCGTTATTGGCTGGCCGTTATCTGGCTCTTCTTTCGGCGCCTTCCATATCTCGCCCTGAAATGGTGACGATTCTGGCTGTATCCTGCTGAAACCACACCACCAGCCGATTAGATCGGTCTTCACTACAGAGATAGGTAGAAAAGTGGGTGTCCCGAACAAGAGGCCCCCAAAAAAGGGGGTGCCCGAACAAGAGGCCAAAGCGCCAGTAACAAAAACGCCCGATTGGGCGTTCTTTTTTATGGAGGCGGGGTGTTAGCGTCGTCCTTTGCTGCCTTTATTGCCCCCCAGAGCCTGGCGTCTGGCCTTCTGCTTCTGGGCCCCCTTGCCATTGCGGCGCGGGGTGGGGATATCGCGGGTGAGATCCGGCTCAAAGCCCGGGAACCACTGCTGGGGCAGACGGGTGTCGAGCACCGCCTCGACTTTTTCCAGCAGTGGCGTGTCCTCCGGGCTGAACAGTGTGATGGCGAGTCCCTTGTTGCCGGCGCGACCGGTGCGGCCGATGCGGTGCACGTAGTCCTCGGCTACAAAGGGAAACTCCATGTTAATCACATAGTTGAGATCGCTGATATCGAGCCCGCGTGCCGCCACGTCGGTGGCCACCAGGGCCTGCAGGGTGCCAGCGCGAAACTCGATCAATACCTTCTCCCGCGCGCTTTGCGACAAGTCCCCGTGAAAGGCCAGCGCATTGAAGCCCGCCTTGCCAAGCTGCTGGGCCAGCTTGTCGGCTCCCTGGCGGGTGCGGCTGAAGATCAGCGCCGGCGCCCACCCCTTCGCCTTGATAAGGTGCTGCACCAGCTCTACCTTGCGCTCGCTGTCCACCGCATAGACACGCTGCTCCACCTCGGCCGCCGTGGTGTTGCGCGGTGCCACTTCAATCAGTTCGGGGTCGCGCAGCAATACCTTGCTCAAGGCAAACAGGTTGTCATCGCAGGTGGCGGAGAAGAGCAGGGTCTGGCGATCCTTTGGCAGGAATTTCAACAGCGCCTTGATTTCGTCCATAAAGCCCATGTCGAGCATCCTGTCGGCCTCGTCAAACACCAGATGGGCCACAGATTCCAGGCTCACTGCCCCGTGGCGAAGATGATCGAGCAAACGGCCCGGGGTGGCGATCAGGATATCCACACTCGATTTGAGTGCCTCCACCTGGGCGGCGATGCTGACCCCGCCGTAGACGAGGGTGCTGGTCAGATCGATTCCCTGCCCGTAGCGTTCGACGCTCTCATGCACCTGCACCGCCAACTCGCGGGTCGGCACCAGCACCAGGGCACGCACCGGGCGCGTCTTGTCGGTTGGCATCTTTTGCAGCTGTTCAATCAGCGGCAGCACAAAGGCGGCAGTCTTGCCGGTGCCGGTCTGGGCGCCCGCCAGCAGATCCCGCCCCGCCAGAATGGCGGGGATCGCTTGTGCCTGAATAGGGGTGGAGGAGGCATAGCCCAGCTCATTCAGGGTCTGAAGCAGATGGGGGGAGAGAGCCAGTTCGGCAAAAGAAGCAATAGACATAAGGGCACCAGATAGGGGTTATCGCGGCCGGCGGCCACGACGGAAACAGTCACAATGGCCGCGATGGTAGCAGAGCCGCCTCATCGGCAGAAGCTGGCTGGGCAGAGGGCTCGCGGATCAGGCGGATCTCCTGCCCTTCATACCAGGCGATATTGTGCTTGCCGTGCTGTTTTACGTGATAGAGCAGCTCATCGGCCAGGTGCACGGCCTCCGAGACCGTCAGATAGTCGCGAATGCGGATGATGCCGGCCGAGAAGGTGATGGGGGTCGGCAAGGCGGGGATTGCCAGTGGCTTGGCCAGCAGACGGGCCGCCGAGTGGCGCATCATGTCGTCATCCCCCATCCCCTTGAACAGTACGATAAACTCTTCGCCTCCCCAGCGGATGGCGGAATCTATCTTGCGGGTATTGTCCTCCAGATGGCGAGCGAAGGCAGCCAGCGCTTGATCGCCCGCGTTGTGGCCATAGATGTCATTGATTGACTTGAAGTTGTCGATATCCAGCAGCATCAGGTAGTCGTGCTCGTGTAACCGTGCCGGGTTAAGCACATCGCGCCTTGGCAAGCGGGTCAGCTGATCGGTATAGGCCAGGGTGCGCACGCGCTGGTAGAGCTGCTTGCCGATGACCATGATCAGCAGCAACAGGATCAGATAGACCTTGAAGGCGGCACTGTGCAGCGTCACCTTGATGAAGTCGAGCCAGGAATATGCCCATTTGAGGTAGAGAATGGTCCCGGCCTTGGTGCGCATAAAGGGCTGGCTCAGGCAGATATGTCTGGCGGGGCAGGGCTTGGCAGCATCAAAGGAGATCGCGGTGCGTGTCGGGTTGAGTTCGTTGAACGGGCGCAACACATCCTCGAAGGCTTTGTCGACGGCGATGTCGATCCCGAGCAACCCATATTTGGCATCGCTTCTCTTCTGCTCCAGCACGAAGGGGAAGAACATCACTATAGTGTTGCGCAGGGTGAAACTGTCAACCTCGATATCCGAGACGAACGCCTCGTCCTTGCTGCACAGCGTGTGCTTGGTGATGAAGTCGGTGCAGCCAAAATAGTGATGCCAGGGCGCAAACGCCCTCATATTGGAGCCAATGGGCGTCAGTTTGGTCGGCAGCACATCGTCATTGGCCACCATGCCGAGCAGCCGGTAGTCATTCCAGATGGTGTAGATATTGATGACCTCCGGATAGGAAAGGGCATAGCGGAAGGTGTTGAGAATATTGGCGGCCGGATATTGCAGCGGGATATCGGCAAAGCGGGCCTTGCTCTCGATATCGTAGCCATAGAGGTAGTTGGTGCCCTCTTCACTCTTGGGGTTCCCTTGCTCCAGAGCGTGGTGCTGTTCGAGATAGTGGGTGATGTTCTCCACCTTGAGGATCTTGGCCCGCTGGTAGAAAACCTCGAACACGTTGTCTTGCTTGGCCGTGATGAGGTCCATGTCGTGACGGATGTTCAGATAGGTGTAGTAGAACACGCAAGCAAGGCCGGTCAGGATAAGCAGGATCACTCCCAGCAGTGCCGGTTTGGGATGATGAAAGCGAACCTGGTTCCGGATCATGGCCGGGGCTTCTCCTCGGGAATGAGTGTGATGAGTCAAGTACAGCACTGATCGGAAATGAAGTCCGTGTGGCTGGAGTATATGCCACCGGCACCCCGCTAGAATCCACTGTCAATCCTTGCCCCAGGCTGAAGCGATCGGTTATTCGATGAGGATGACGCTGTCGCTGGCCAGATGATGCAGCCACTCCCGGATGATCAGCAGCGTTGCAGCAAAATCGGTATCCTGTGGCAGCTGGCTGGCAACGAGGGGATCCCCTTCCGCCATGGCGGCCAACTGGCCGAAGATCAGCTCGATGTGCTCCCGGCTCAGTTGGTGCGCCCCCAGCACTGGCGTCAGTGAAGGCTGGCTGCGTACCGCCAGCGGCACCCCGGACGGGATCCGGAGGGCGATGCGCATCAGCTCATCCTCCACCACCATGATGGCGCGCTCCAGTTCGAGCGGGGTGGGCGGGGCATGTCTGAAGGGCCCGGGCTGGATGGCGCGAATGCCAAAGGCCAGCGAAATTGGGGCAAGGGTGGCGTCCCACAGATCAAGGCGGACCTGGCTGCTCTTTTCACCGATCTCCAGCAGCAGGCAGTCAGTGCGGGGTGTGGATAGGGGCATAGCAACGCCTCCTGCAGTGAACAATGTGGGGTGGTCAGTCGCTTGAGGGTATCGACTGGCCGTTTGATGAGCAATTTTTCTGCGAGCCAGGACTCACTTTACGGCTTTTTCCTTGCAAACGATCCCGATGGTGACAGTCTGGTTGGCCAAATGGTGTCGCCATTTTCTTCGTTTCTACCAGATTCAGGAGATTCAATATGGACATTCGTACCGCACCTCGCGCCCTTGCTCTCGCCTTTATGTTGGCCAGCGGTGTCGCCGCCGCCAACGAGGCGCTGGTGTTTCAGACCGATTTCGGTCTCAAGGATGGCGCCGTGTCGGCCATGAAGGGGGTGGCCTTCGGGGTGGATCGTACCCTGCGGCTCTATGACCTGACCCACGAGATCCCGGCTTACCACATCTGGGAAGCCTCCTACCGCCTCTATCAGACCCTGCAATATTGGCCGAAGGGTACCGTTTTTGTCAGCGTGGTGGATCCCGGCGTGGGCACGGATCGTAAGTCAGTCGTGCTCAAGACCAAGAGTGGCCACTATATCGTCTCGCCGGACAACGGCACCCTGACTCTGGTGGCCGAGCACTTCGGCATCGATCAGGTGCGCCAGATCGATGAGAAGCACAATCGTCTCAAGGGGTCCGAAAAGTCTTACACCTTCCACGGCCGCGATGTTTACGCCTATACCGGGGCCCGGCTTGCCTCCGGCACCATCAGTTACGAGCAGGTGGGGCCCAAACTGCCCGCCGAGGTGGTGACTATCCCCTATCAAGCGGCGGTGGCCGAGAAGGATGGCACCCTCAAGGGCACCATCCCCATTCTGGATGTGCAATATGGCAACGTCTGGAGCAATATCGACGACGCCCTGCTGACCAAAGCCGGGATCGACAAGGGAGACACCGCCTGCATCGCGATTAGCCAGGGGGATGTCGTCAAATATGATGGCAAGGCCCCCTACGTCAGCAGCTTTGGCGATGTGCCGGAAGGACAGCCGCTGGTTTACCTCAACAGCCTGTTGCAGGTCTCTGTGGCCCTCAACATGGATAGCTTTGCCACCAAATATCAGGTGGAGTCCGGGGCCAACTGGCATATCAGTCTGAAGAAGTGTTCCCCATAAACACGAAGCATAAATAGCAACGGGCGCTGCGGCGCCCGTTTTTCATCGCAGGATTGGCCTGCCTCAGAACTCGTTGGAGAGCGCCTTGTAGCCTTTGACCAGATCGATGTTGGTGTGGGCCACGTCCTCCGAGAATTCGGCGGCATCGACCGACACCCGGGGGATGTGGGTCAGATCGCTCTGCTGGTTGATGCGGGTGGTGGAGGGGACATAAAACTCCGGCGGCAGATCGCAGCCATCAATGACCGAGTTGTGACGCACCACGGCGCCGTCACCGATATGGCAGTTGAACAGCACGGTATTGAAACCGATGAAGACCCGATTACCCACCTCGCAGGGGCCATGCACGATGGAGCGATGGGCGATGGAGCTGTATTCGCCTATGGTGACGGCAGCGCCGGATTTGGAGTGGATTACCACCCCGTCCTGAATATTGGAGTTGGCGCCGATGATGATGGGCTCCATGTCACCGCTCTCATCCACCTCGTCGGCACGGATCACCGCATAGGGGCCGACGAACACATTCTCTTTGATGATCACCTTGCCGCAGATGATGGCGGTCTTGTCGATATAGGCAGATTCGTCGATGACCGGCAGGTGGCCGGAGGGATTCTTGCGGATCATGTTACATCCTGTGGTTGCCATGAAGGATTGTCAGCTGGTGGACGGGGAGTCTACCGGTTGGCCAGCTTACGCCTCGATATCGCCTTGGGAAACCCCTCACTGGTCTGACCCTTGTCACGTTCCGGCCCGGAGTGGCTGTTGCCTGCCGCCTTAATATGGGAGCATGGGTCAACAGGGGTGACATTTGGAGCATCCCCAAACGCAAGTGGCCGCGAGGAATAACACCAAAATGAAGAAGATGATTGGGTTGCTGATGGGAGGCCTGCTGTTCTCCGCTGCCGTGCAGGCCAAAGGGGAAGCGGGGGAATTTGACTACTACGCTATGGCGCTCTCCTGGTCGCCGCAGCATTGCGCCGTAAAACCGGCCGATCGGGAGCAGTGCACCCGTCAGCTGGGATTCGTGCTGCACGGGCTTTGGCCGCAATATCAGCGGGGTTACCCGAGCAACTGCACCGGCGAGCAGCTCTATCCCGGGATGGAGGAGGCTTTCCCCGGGCTCTATCCCAGCCGTTTTCTCTATCGCCATGAGTGGGAGAAGCACGGCACTTGCTCCGGTCTCACCCAGCAGCAGTTCCATCAGCTGGCCAGCGATCTGCGCCAGCGGGTGAGCATCCCGGCCGCCTATCAGTCCCCCGAGGTGCCGCTGCGCAAGAACAGCTTCCAGCTCAAGGCGGATCTGGCCACGGCCAACGACTGGCTGGCGCCGGACACCATCACGATTGCCTGCGCCGACGGGGGGCGTTTCCTGCGGGAGATCTATGTCTGCATCAATAAGGAAGGGACGGAGGCGGTTCCCTGCTCGGACGAGATGCAAACACGGGAGCGCCGCTCCTGTGGCCAGCCGGACTTCCTGCTGCGCAGCGTTCGTTGATACCCCCACATCAGGCTCCTCGCGGGCCTGATAAACACCACCTTCGGAAAGGAATCTGAATCATGGGCGAGGTGAAACAGTTTTCGGCGCAGGAACGTGGCCTGCTGCTCGGCGTAAAGGGGGTCGGACCTACCGTGATTGGCCGACTCGAACAGTTGGGCTATCACAGTCTGAGTGAACTCGCGAAGGCCGATAGCGGCCATATCGTCACGTTGGTGGCCGGCATGCTGGGCTCGACCTGCTGGCAGAACAGCCCGCAAGCTCGCGCGGCCATTGAGGGCGCCATTGCGCTGGCTCGTCGCCAGAGCGCCGACACTCCTCCCCAGGCCAACGAGGAGGCTCGCCCATGAACCGGTTTGTCGAACTGGGGCTGCGTTACCCCATCATTCAGGCACCCATGGCGGGTGTGCAGGATCATAGCCTGGTTATCGCCGCCTGCCGTGCCGGCACGCTGGGCTCTCTGCCAGCCGCCATGCTCAATGCCGAACAGCTATATAAAGCACTGACGGCCATCCGCGCCGCAACTGACGCTCCCTTCAACGTCAATTTCTTCTGCCATCGGCAAGCTGACCCTGACCCGCAGCAGATGCTGCGCTGGCAGCAGGCTCTGGCACCTTACTATGCCGAATTGGGCATCAGTGCAGAGGAGGCAGTCGTAGCTCCAAGCCGGGCTCCCTTCAATGCCGGACATGCAGCCCTGCTTGCAGAGTTCAAACCGGCGGTCGTCAGTTTTCACTTCGGTCTGCCCGAGCCCGAACTGCTGGCCCGAGTGAAAGCCATGGGGGCGTGCGTACTGGCCAGCGCCACCACAGTGGCCGAGGCGCAGTGGCTGGCCCGCCATGGCGCCGATGCCATCATCGCCCAGGGGCTGGAGGCCGGCGGCCATCGCGGCCATTTCCTCTCCGACGATCTCGACCAGCAGCAGGGCACCTTCACCCTGTTGCCGCAGATAGTAGAAGCAGTCGATCTGCCGGTGATTGCCGCAGGAGGGATCGTCGATGGTAAAGGCATTCAGGCGGCGCTGGCGCTGGGAGCGAGCGCGGTGCAGATGGGGACGGCATTTTTGTGCAGCCAGGAGGCCACCACCTCGGCACTGCATCGGGCGGCGCTACATGCTCCCGGCAGCCATCATACCGTCCTGACCAATCTGTTCAGCGGCCGTCCGGCCAGAGGCATCGTCAACCGCCTGATGCAAGAACTAGGGCCCCTGTCAGACTTGGCGCCCGATTTCCCCTATGCCGGTGGCGCTCTGGCGTCGCTGCGTGCGGCGGCAGAAAAAGCGGGAGACAGCAGCTTCTCACCACTGTGGGCTGGGCAGAATGTGTCGGGTTGTCGTGAGCTACCGGCCGGGGAACTGATCGCCCGTTGGGTGCAGGAGGCCGGATTGGCATAAGCCTTCTATATTCGGAGTCCTGCCGATGAGCTGGGTGGACGGGCTTGGGGAGTGCTGCGTTGCTGCATATTTAATCTAAAAGCAGGTTGGCTGTGGATAAAATTGTATAAATCCTGTGTGTTGATATGAATAACTAAAAAAGTGCGCTTTTTTGCAATTTTATTGCATTGAGGTCCTTGCCAATGTGATCAATCTCTCTATAATGCGCCTCCATCGACACGGCAAGCGGCAACGCAAACAGCCGGGTTGATAACCTCGAAAAGCCTTTGCAAATAAGGCTTGACTCGAGA